>JAEXAW010000021.1 GCA_023458055.1 Pseudomonadota bacterium | reverse complement strand
GAATTAACTGAAAATAATATACTTGTCTAAATATTTTAATTTAGATTTAAAAAAAAAGTATATCTTTGTTGCGTATAAATCTCTCAACACAAAAATTGATATAAAAATGAAAAAAAGTTTATTAACTGTTGCTTATCTTGCAACCGCAGTATTTATAAGCGCACAAAATGCTCCGTTGATGCACGTTGACCAATCAGCATTACTATATGTAGGTAAAGGTGCATTGGTTTATAATGGAGGAGGTTTACAAACAAAAAATGGGTCTGGTGCTATTTCATCAGGAGTCATAGAAAATCATGGAAATTTTATGGTGGTTGGAACCACTGGAGATGTCTATAGAAACTTAGATTCTAGTGGAGGTGTTATTACAAGTAACAACTTGGGAGGCAATTTTGTAAATAAATTGAATGAGCCCACAGCTTATCAATCGAGAAACCCAACTACGAGCAATGGTGATCCAATTTATACTTACGGTCAATTATATATTTCAGGATTAGCGCAATCTAATATTACTGGAGTAGTTAATCAAGAATTCCGTTCTGTAAATCACGGTGCATATCAGCAAATTGGTATACCATTTTGGAATAAAGATTATTTCACACTATCTGAATTAGGAAAATCATTTAATTTAACTAGATTCTCTGAAAATGAAGGTCTGGTTTGGAATAATGCTAAGACAGTTTTCGATAATTTACCTTCTACCACTATTGGTACCACTGCTAAACCAGCTTATTCGTATTATATTTTAGGAGCTGGAGGAAGCGGATCGACATGGCGTTCAAATGGTTTAGCAAGTACGCGAACGTTGATTGGGACGCCAGTAACAGATATTGATAATTACCAAGTTACATTAGCAGGGGCAGGTTCTACGGTTAACTATGGAGCTGGAGGAGGTACAGTAAACCAGTATAATGAAAAATACAATTCTTACTTAGGTGATTTCTTTGCCTATTCAAGAAATCATGTTTGGGACGGTGTAGACTTTGGAAAAAATCTTTATTTCTTTAGTAATCCATACCTTACAAATTTGGATTTGAACAATTTAAAGACCAGTGGAGATCAAGATTTTTTAAATAAACTTTATGGAATAAGATTTGAACCTACTCCTGGAGGAGTTGTCTACCAACAAGGATCAGGGGGAAATATGACGGGTTTTAAATATGTAACGAAAGCAGTTGATGGATCTGGAAACGCTATATGGACCGGTGATGATAATTATCTTATGGTAAGACCAATGGGTACTTTCGTCATTAAATTAAATGATAACCTAGCTAACCCAGCACCAACTATCAATTTTGCTAATCTTAGAAGATTTAATTATTATCCAAGACCTAGCGGAACTTCTTACAGTCCCAATGCTAACAAAGTTGTAAATGGAACAACATCAGGAGGTACTGTGAAGCAGTTAGCAGTTGTAGGCCTTGATGCTAATGGAAATGAATTGGCAAGAACATATTATGTGCTTTCGCCGAATAGTATTACAGGATACTCTCCTAATGCTATCACTCAAGTGGCAAATAGTAACACTTATGATTTAGGTACATATGAGGAAAATCCAATAAGCGGGGGATATGATCAAAATTATCAAAATAGCTATTGGTTATATATTAACGAAGCAAAAGATGATTTTATTGGCAAGAGCATTAAAATGGTTAAATATACTTCTGATATTAAAAACTTTAAATTTATTATTAAAGAAAATGGAGCGGACATTAATGATGGGGTACATAGTTTATCCAGTGGCATTGGTTTCTATTTTAAGGGTCCTAACGGTGCGGTAATGTCTCTGGCACAAAATCAAATTTTGCCTGCAACTGGTAATGTTGAACAGGAATATGACTTATATTATGGACAACCGAATACAGGAACATTAGGAACGCTCGAGAATAATGTAGCATCTAGAACTGTGATTGTATATAACCCTAACATTGATGATTACATTGTAAGATTTGACAAAAATTGGAAAAAAGCAAGTATACAAGTTTTTGATATGAGTGGCAAACTTATTGTCTCAGAAGCAAATGTTGATGCTTCTTCAGACTTTACCATTCACTTGGAAAAGAAGTTGAAGGCTGTTTATCTAATTAAAGTTGTTTCTGATAATGGAACTGTCGTTCAATCCAAAATCACAAGATAATAAACACAAATATGATTCCTATGAAAAAAAATATATTACACTTATTCATTTTGACGCTCGTATGTTTTAGTGGGTTAATTTACGCTAATATTGGAGTTGAACCACCAGCACCTACCTCTAGACCAGGAGGTGGCGGAGGTGATACTGGAACTCCTGGAGCACCCGCATCTTCTATAGATATGCAGGTTTTCCTATTAGTAATTGTTGCAATCTTAATGATCGTGTATTTTGCTAGAAAGTACAAAACACAAAAATTATAATTTTTAATAAATTTATAAGACAAACTCTTCAAACTTTATTGAAGAGTTTTTTTATTTTTACATTATGAAAAAAATATTTTTAGTTTCCAGTTGTATTGCTTCGGGATTTTTATCTGCGCAGTTTAGTATTACGGTTCAAATTCCTCAGGATTTTAATGAGAAGGAGGCTATACTCTACACCTTGAACGGTTCAAAAGATGTTGCAAGCGCTAAGGGCACAGTGACAGGTAATTCCTTAAAAATAAAATATCCAACAAGATATTTAGGAATGATGAAACTTTATTTACCTAACTCCAACAATAATATTAATTTTATCTCTGAAAATAAAGATGTCAATATCAAGCTAGAGTCTAACGGTAAAGGTAAGGTATCAAACATTCTGTACATGGATGAGGCTAATAATCTCATGAACCAAATTCAAGATCTTTCTCAAAAACAGGAATTGATTCTACCAGCGCTTAATCAAATTAAAGATTATTATAAAGATAACACAGATTTTTCAAAGGCTCTAACAGCGGAAATCCAAAGATTAAATACTAATTTGTCGGCAGTTGATCCTGCGAAACATCCGTTTATCAGTTTTTATAACAATGGGTCCAATAAATTTCTAACTAAGGGTGATTCTAAACCAAAGGTATCTCAGGATGATGTGATTTCATACATCGAAAAATCTGGAGATATGTTGGAATCATCATCTTTATTACGACCAATATTATTAGATTATCTCAATTCAGCAGGTAATGCCAATGTTACTGTTGCTGTAGATAAGTTGATTGATAAGTTAAATGTAGAAACACCGCGCGGACAGGTAGTGCTTTCGGAAATTATTGATATTTTCGATGCTTATGGAATGAATG
>JAEXAW010000097.1 GCA_023458055.1 Pseudomonadota bacterium | reverse complement strand
CTGTCGTCTGTGGGACATGAAAACGAATCAAAAGCTGGACAAGGACGTGTTCCGTCGCGATTTGGGCAATCTGACCGATGCCTATACCGAGGTCGCGCGCCGTCTGGGCGTGCTGCCCGCAGCGACCCCCGTCAAGCCTACGCTGATCAACTAAAGGATTGCTCTGATGAAAGCCAGCGTCACCGTCATGCTGAAAAATGGCGTTCTGGACCCGCAGGGTGAGGCGATCCGCCACGCGCTCGGCAGCCTTGGGTTTCAGGGCGTCAACGGCGTGCGTCAGGGCAAGGTGATCGAGCTTGACCTGGCCGCCACCGATGTCTCTGCCGCAGAGGCTGAGGTGGGCCGCATGTGCGAACAGCTTTTGGCCAATACGGTCATCGAAAGCTGGAAGGTCGAGATCCTCTGATCGGGGGCTCGCATGGGGCGTTAGGGCATGATTGATCGCCTCAACGCCTTCATGGTGCTTGCGCGCGAGCGTCACTTTGGCCGTGCCGCCGAGGCGTTGGGCATTACCCAGCCCTCGCTGTCATCCTCGCTGAAAGCGCTTGAGGATCAGTTGGGTGTCCAGCTGGTCCGTCGTGGCTCACGCTATGGTGGCCTAACGCCTGAGGGTGATCGGGTGCTGGACTGGGCCCGCCGAATTGTCGGCGATGCGCGGGCCATGCAGGACGAAATGCGGGCCATGCGTTCGGGTATCAGTGGGCGGCTGCGGATCGGCGTAATCCCCACGGCGATGCCGCGAATTGCCGAACTGACCGCGCCCTATATGGAGCGGCATCCGGCGATGGGCGTCACGATCTTGTCTCGATCCTCGGATGAAATCCGCGACCAGATCACCGCGTTAGAGCTCGACGCTGGCGTGACCTATCTGGACAACGAGCCTTTGGGGAAGGTGCAGCAACTGCCGCTGTATCGCGAAACCTATTGCCTGATCGACCGCACGGATCGAACTGATCCGGTCGGATGGGCCGAGGCGGCGACGCGGCCGTTGTGCCTTCTGACACCCGATATGCAGAATCGCCGCATCGTCGCGCGGCATCTGGCCGAAGCCGGGGCTGCGGACTCGCCCCGGGTCGAGTCGACTTCAATGCTCGCAATCTTGTCGCATGTAGCCACTGGCGGTTGGGCGGCGATTTTGCCGCAGGCCGTTGCTGATGGCGTTCCGCTGCCAAACGGGGTTGGTCGCAGGCCGCTCGCCGGGGCCGAGGGGCACATGGTTGGACTGGTGGTTCCTGCGCGCGAACCCCACCCGCCGGCTGTCGCGGCATTGCTGGATATTGCGCATCGGATTGATAGATAGTGTCTATCATTAAACGACACTTCAGTATTGAATGACCTATCGTTAACATGTCACGATTGATCCGAAACAAAGCTCGGATCGATCCCCGCCATGTCAAAACGCCCCCCGTTAACCCCGCTGTCCGACGCGCTGCCTGATCCAAAGGCGAATATTTCGCCTGTGCCGCCGATGGATGAGGCGACTGCCGAGCGGATTGACGCCATTCTTGCGCGGCATATCGGGCGCGAGGGGCCGCTGCTGCCGATCCTTCACGATGTTCAAGCCGAATTCGGCATGATCCCCGAGGCCGCGCAGCCGGTTATCGGGCAGGCGCTAGGCCTCAGCCGCGCCGAAGTTTACGGCGTCGTTAGCTTTTACCACGACTTCCGCGAAGAGCCGACGGGGCGGCATGTCCTGCGGCTGTGCCGGGCAGAGGCCTGTCAGTCGATGGGCGCGGACGCTCTGCATGATCAGATCCGCTCGGTGCTGGGGCTCGACTGGCACGAAACGACGCCGGACGGGCGGCTGACGCTCGAGCCGGTCTTTTGCCTTGGCCTTTGTGCCTGCGCGCCCTCGGCGCAGATGGACGACAAGCTGGTTGGCCGCGCGACGGTTGCCAAGGTCGTCAAGCTTGCAGGGGAGGCAGCCTGATGCGTATTTGGGTTCCCATCGACGCCGCTGCCCGCGCCCTGGGCGCGGATGAGGTCGCCGTTGCAGTCCGCCAGCATGCGCCTGACGCGACAGTCACGCGCAATGGCTCTCGCGGGATGATCTGGCTAGAGCCGCTGGTCGAGATCGAGATTGACGGCGTGCGCCAAGGCTTTGGCCCGATCGAGGCTGACGAGGTCGCGGCGCTGCTTGCCGATCCGCTTGCCCATCCCAAGGCGCTTGGCCCGGTCGAAGAGCTGCCGTGGTTCAAAGCGCAAACGCGGCTGACCTTTGCGCGCTGCGGCGTTATCGACCCGCTTTCGCTTGAGGAATACGAGGCTCATGGCGGCCTTGCCGGTCTGCGCGCAGCAGTTGCCGCGCCGGATCGCATCCTGACCGAAGTCACGGATTCCGGTCTGCGTGGTCGTGGCGGTGCGGGCTTCCCGACCGGCATCAAATGGGCGACCGTGGCCAAGGCGGCAGCCGACCGCAAATATATCGTCTGCAACGCGGATGAAGGCGACAGCGGCACATTTGCTGACCGGATGATCATGGAAGGCGACCCCTTCGTGCTGATCGAGGGTATGGCCATTGCTGGCATCGCGGTCGGTGCGACGCAGGGCTATGTCTATATCCGCAGCGAATACCCCGACGCGATCCGCGCGATGAACGATGCGATCCAGATCGCCCGCCGCGCAGGCGTGCTTGGGGCGTCGGTGCTGGGGCAGGGG
>JAEXAW010000081.1 GCA_023458055.1 Pseudomonadota bacterium | reverse complement strand
GCTATCGCCTCGCGACCCCTCCACCACCAGCCTGCCGCTGGCGGTCCCCCTCCCCATTGCTGCGCAACGGGGAGGATCTTGGCGCAACGATAAGCTCCTCCCTGTTCGCTGAAAGCGAATGGGGAGGATTTTGTTGGCGGCTCTCGACACACCGCACGTCTTACGCTTATCCTCACCCCATGTCCTCCGGCCCGCTCCCGCCTGATCTTGCCCAGTTCCTCCGCGATGAGTTGGGCGATGCGCCCGCCGCTGTGTCATTCGAGCGCGAGGTCAGCGGGCCCGTCCTCATCTGGACCGGGGCGGCGGAGGGGGAACCGGCCAAGGGGAGCTGGTATTTCCTTTCGGTCACCGGCCCCGACGCCGAGGCTATTCGCGGCGCGAGCGCGGGGCGCACCGGCGGTTGGGGGTCGGTCAAGGTCGAGATCGAATATGGCCGCTCGCGCTGGGTCACATCGCTCTTCCCGACCAAGGGCAATCAGGGCTTTTTCCTCCCGTTAAAGGCCGCGGTGCGCAAGAAGGAGGCGATCGGCGAAGGCGATCATATTGCGGTGATGCTGCGGCTGGTTTGAGCCGCCTTCGCCCGCCCCCCCCAAACGGCAGGCGAGGAACCGCAAGGCCGTGCCCCGCGTTACTTCTGCTGACCATCCGCACCTGTGAGAGAGGGGCGGCCAGCAAAGGAGCTTTCGATGCACGCTCGTATCCGCACCCGCTTGATCACCGCTACGTCTCTTATTTTGGTGCCGCTCGTTCTTGCCGGATGCCAGCAGCCCTCTACCCCGCCGACAAGCGATACCGTCACCGCCGATGCCGCAACGCCTCCGGCTGGCCCGGTCGCCAGCAACCCTGCGCTGACCCCGCCGGTCGATGTGCCGGTCGATCCGCCCAAGCCGCAACCCCAGACCAACCTCACCCCGCCCGCGCCGGGCGAGCCGGGCGGGCTTCCCGACGACCGCACGCCGCTTAACGAAGGGCCGATTGATCCCAAATCCGGCCAAGGCGCAGCACAGCAGGTCGAACGCTATGCAAGCCTCCTCAACCAGGGCAAATATGGCGAGGCCTTTGAGCTGTGGTCGAATGGCGGCAAGGCAAGCGGGATGAGCCGTCAGGCGTTCATCGACAGCTTTGCCAAATATAGCGAAGTTCACGCGATGGTCGGCGCGCCGTTCGACATGGAGGGCGCGGCGGGATCATCCTACGTCAAGGTTCCGCTCCAGCTGTACGGACGTCTGAAAGCTGGCGGCACGTTCAATATGATCGGCCCGGTGACGCTGCGCCGCGTCAATGATGTCCCCGGCGCGACGCCCGAGCAATTGCAATGGCATATCACCAAAGCGGACCTCAAGGCTGCGGGTAAAGTCAAGGAAACCCCCGCGGGTTAGCGCGGCGCTACCCCGCGCATCCGCGCTTTGACAGCAAAAAGTCAACCCAACGAAAAACGGGCCTGGAAATTTTTCCAGACCCGTTCGGGTAAATTAAAGCTTGAGGCTAAGGCTTACGCCCGGCTGCCGGTTCCGCGCGTATAGCCCGAAATCCAATCCCAGAAATCCCACATATGACCCTCCGTTATATGTATCACAGCCGAGTGGCTGTGGCCCTAACGATAGTGGGATTAAAAATAGTTAGCAAGATATTAACTAAAATTTTACGCAGCTTTCTGTTTGCCGCTCACTAATTTAATTAAATCATAGAATTTCATGGGCTTGGCGAGATAATAGCCCTGCGCATAATCGCAGTGAATGCGGCGCAGCAGCTCGAATGTCTCAAGATCTTCAACCCCTTCGGCCACGACATGCAGGTTGAGTGCGTGGGCCATCATCACGGTCGACCGCACCATATGATATTCGGGATTGCCATCGCGCATGCCTTGAATGAACTGTTTGTCGATCTTCAATTCGCGCACCGGCGAGGCTTTGAGATTTTCGAGGGTCGATGCGCCGCTGCCATAATCATCGGCGGATAGCGTAATCCCGAGGCGACGTAATTTGAGCAATTCATTGGCGGCTTGATGGACGTTCGCAAGGCTCGCCGTTTCCGTAAGTTCAAGCGTCAACCGGCTGCAATCCCCTCCCCGTGCCACGAACACGCGGGTGATCGCGTCACTGACCGAGCTATCCTCCAACTGGAGCGGAGAGACATTGACGCTAAGCTGGATGCGCGCACCGATGCTGGCGAGGCGGCGCATGTCGCGCGCAACCTCACCTAGCACAAAATCCGTGATGATGCCGATTTCGCCGCTCTTCTCGGCCGCTGCGATGAACATGGCAGGATCGAGAAAGCCTTTTTCGGGATGCTGCCAGCGGATCAAGGCTTCAGCGCCGACCAGTGCGCCTGAATCGCAATCAACCTGCGGCTGGTAAGCGACCCAGAAATCGCCACGCTCCATGCCCTTGCCAATCTCGCTGGAAACAGTGAGCGCCCACAAGGCCGCTCTTTTGTCCACCGGGTCGTTAAGCACAACGCGCAGCCCGCTCCCGCCCGCGACCGCCGCAATCGCGCCCGCAAGACGCGCACGTAGCGGCAATTGCGGCTGCATATCGACGCCGAAAAAGCCATCAACCTGCACTTCATTGTCGCCAATCCAGTTCGGCATCCTGACGACCGAATGAAGTCCGTTCAACCGGTCCTTCAGATCGGCGAATTTGCCTTCTTCCTCAGCCCAGAACAGGCAATTGCCCTGCCGGTAAACTGGTATGCTACCCATGGCAAAGGAGATACGGCGATACAGGCTTTGCCAAACGGCGCGCTGATCGGCGAGCGACAAGGTGGCGCGGATTTGCGCATCATTGCTGATGACCAGACAGATGATCGCGGGCGCAGCTTCAATCCCGCGTTCCTCCGCCAGCACGACGCTGCCCAAGCCTTCAATTTCATCCTCATGCGCTTGTCTGGTAATGCGGCGGAAGCTGTTGGCGGTCATCAGCAAGGCGAAAGAAACCAGCGCGGGCACGACCTCAATCGTGGCCGGAATATAGGTCACCAGCGTTGGCAGCGCCAACAGCGTTGCAATGACCGCCGCGACACCCACAAGGCGCACCCGCCCGCTTTGCACGCAGCTCAAACCATAGGCAAAAATTCCGGCCAGCAATAAGGGCAGGAGCCAGCCGAACGGGACGCCTGCTCCCCGCTTCAATCCTTCGGCTGCCATGCCCGCGATAAATACGCCGCCATAGCTATTCTGGCCATAGATGCGGTAGCTGTCGCCGAGGATGCCATAATTGAGACCGATCACGACCGTTTTTCCACGCACGCTGGTTGCGGCGGGAGCGGTCAATATATCGCTTGCACTCATGTAAGGGAAAGACGCCGCATCCATCGCATAATTGACGGGAATATTGGTTGGCAGATTGGGGTCGGCTTCACGACCAGCAAGAACCGCGGGAAGCGGCGGAAGATTTTTCCCGCCCACTTGGTCAGCTTGGTAATAGCGGATGATGTTGGCGATGACGCGCGCGTTCACACTCGCAAAATGCGCGTGATCCGCGAGGTCCGACGAGGCAAGGATACGGTCGCCCGAGCCTTGCTGGGGTAACACCGTCAGCCATGTATCCTGCGGATTGCGGATCAGCGCCGTCCGCAAGGCGGCGTCGTCTGCCGCCGGCGCGGGACCGGAAAAATCAACGTCGAACGCGACCCGCTTGGCACCTGCCGCGTAGAGCTTGTCGATCATCGCCGCATAGGTGCCGCGCGACCAGGGCATGGCACCGATCCGGTCCACCGATTTTTTATCGATGCCGACGATCACAATGTCGCCTGATGCTTTGATCGGATCAACCCAATAACGACCGGTGCCAAGAATCTGGTCAAAGGGTCGCCCGATTCCACTGAAACCCATGAGCAAACTGATCGTTAAAATAACGATTAAATTTCGATAGTTACCTAATTTCAACGACATTCACGCCTTAGCCCCCGCCCAACGGTGAAGGCCAAGGATTAAGGCAAATAGTTTACGATATGTTTAACGTAACATTGGGTAAAATGTATCAACGGTAACAAGTTTCGACAGCGCGGCGGATTGCGTCATGGTTGGGGATGGTTTCCGCGTCCTTGCCATTTATGGTGACGCGCAAGGCGCGGTCCGGCGGTGCCAGCCTCAACAGCGTCGCCATCGGCGTATCAAGCGCAACCTCGCCTGACCAACTGAGCCCGTCACCCATAGCTTCGACCGAAGTAACCGGCATCGTCGCCTTGAGCGATCCCGCTACGACCTCAAGCATGGCCTTGCCTGCCGGCGCCTCGCGACCGGGTTTCATCACATAGAGCGTGCGGCCATCGGGCGAGCCGTGACAGGCGACCCAGAATATAGCCTCGCTGTCGGGCGGGCGATAAATGGCGGCGCGGCGCTCGGCGTCATATTTCCACACCATCCCGGCGCGCGCGGGCGGGACCGGCGGTTGGTTTGCCGGCTTCTTATCCGCATCAGGCTGCGGCGACGCCATCCCTGCATCAACCGCAGCCTTTTCGCTCGCGGGGGTGACGCTCGATCCGCTTTCATTGGCGGCCTTATCTTGTTGATCCACCGGCACCTCCTGACACGCAACAAGACCAAGCGCTGACATCGTCGTTGCGATTGTGGCGAGGCGGTTCATCGGCAATATCTCCTTCATCCGCCGACCAACGCGGCACGCTGGGTCAGGGTTGCGTGAAGCGCGCCAGATACGCCTTCACCTGGGTTAAGCTGCCGGAACGATCCGCTCCACCTGCCGTTCCTTAGTGGAGCGCGGGACGATGAAAGGATATTTATGGCCGCCAAAAAGACCGGCTCCGACACCAGGCAACCGATGAAAAAGGCGGCGGACGCACCCTCGCCCGATGCCTATCCCAAACCGCCGTTTGTCAAACAGCCGCAACCCCATCCCGGGCTTGCCGCCAAGATGAAGCCGGTGCCCGACCATGGCGAGGAAAGCTATGTCGGCCATGGCCGCCTTGCGGGCAAGCGCGCGCTCGTTACGGGCGGCGACAGCGGCCTTGGCAGGGCGGCAGCGATTGCCTTTGCGCGCGAGGGTGCAGACGTCGCCATCGCCTATCTCCCCGCCGAGGAAAGCGATGCGCGCGAGGTGATCGCGCTCATCGAAGCGGAAGGACGGACGGCCCTCGCGCTGCCCGGTGACCTTACCAGCGAACGGGCGTGCGAAAAGCTTGTGGCTGACACGGTGGCGGGGCTGGGCGGGATTGACATTCTCGTCAACAATGCCGGGCATCAAAAGGCTTGCGCCAAGCTTACCGACCTTAGCTCCGAGCAATTCGATACGACGATGAAGGTCAATATCTATGCGCCCTTCTGGATTACGCGTGCGGCGCTGCCGCATTTGAAGCGCGGCGCGTCGATCATCATCACCGCATCGGTGCAGGCGTTTGATCCGTCCCAAGATTTGTTCGATTATGCCCAGACCAAAGCGGCCAATGTCGCCTTTGCGCGCAGTCTTGCCAAGCAGCTTGCCCCCAAAGGGATCCGCGTCAATTCGGTTGCACCCGGCCCATATTGGACGGCGCTCCAGCCTTCGGGCGGGCAGCCGCAGAAGGATCTGGTCGAATTTGGCGGAGATCGTCCGCTCGGGCGTCCGGGTCAGCCTGCGGAAATCGCGCCGGTCTATGTGCTGCTCGCGTCCGATGAAGCGAGCTACATCACCGGCCAATGCTATGGCGCAGCAGGCGGCGGCGGGCATCCGTGAGCGGGCGAACGCGTCCGGCTTGACAAAAGGCGGGGCAGAGCTTGCCCGCGCCTCCGCACTCGGTTCAAACCCTTCCGTCCACTGGTCGCGGACGACCCCTCCGTCACGCACCTGCGGTGCGCGCCACCTCCCCATTCGCTGGCAGCGAACGGGGAGGAGCTTTTTTATCCCGCCCAAATCCTCCCCGTTGCGTAGCAATGGGGAGGGGGACCGTCCGACCTGAGCTTGGCGAAGGGCGGATGGTGGAGGGGCCGCGAGGCGATAGCCGAGCGGGCGGCGTCTCCGCCTCTAGCAGCCCGAACACACCCCCGCCCTCTCCTCTTCCTGATTACAGATTATCCACGCTCTTGCTGACGAGGATATTGACCGACACGCGGCGGTTCTGCGCCTTGCCCATCGCGGTGTCATTGCTGGCAAGCGGGTCGGCTTCGGCCATGCCGGTCGGCGTCAGCATGCGATAGGGTTTCCACCCGCACGCTTGTTGCAGATAATTGACCACGCGGCTGGCCCGCTTTTCGCTCAACGCCTGATTGACCTCTTCGCTCCCGGTGGAATCGGTGTAGCCGACCACCAGCATCAGCGCATTTTCGGTCGTCTGCGCTTCGGCGGCGGTGGCGCACAGATCAGCCTTGGCCTGCGCCGACAAGGTCGATTGACCCGTGTCGAAATTCACGTTGACGGTGTTCTTGATATTATATTTGTCGATGTCGGCAAGGCGGCCGCGCAGCGCCTCGGTGGCCGCGGTCTGCTCGGCAAAGCCTTGCGCGGTGCCGTTGCGGATCATGCCCGCGGTCTTAAGGTCGTCATTCTTGAACCTGATCTGGCTCGCAATCAGACCCCCGCCCCACTGGACCGTCTTGGCCGTGACCGGAAGACCGTTGAGGAGCGCATCCGATGCAAGCTTGCTGCGGCCAAGGCCGAGGAAGCCGCTCTTGGCGCGCACTTTGGTTGCCTCGCTGATATAAAGCGGCGTGCGCGCGCCATCGGCACCGGTAATCTGGAGGTTATTGCCACGCCGCGCCGAGATATGGCCTTCGACATCCGGACCTTCGGGCAAGCCCGTCAGATCATCGGGCGGATTGCCGATCACGGTCATCGCATCGCCCTGCGTCGCAGCGGGTGCAGCATCAGTTGCATCCTGCTGCTGAGCCGAAACGCTGCCCGCGACCGGGAGGGCAAGCAGACCTAAAGCACAGAGGATTTTCGGGGTGGTCGAGTTTAATCGCATCTAAGTTTCTCCCATATCCGGACCGCCCCCTGTCATGCGTATCCGGTGTGTCACTGCCCCCTTGTTTTTGACCCACGCATCATGGCGGCTGACCGCGCGCCATGAACGCCATTCTGCCTGTTCGGGATAACCTTGCGGCTAGATGAACAGCCCGCCCCCGACCGTTCGAGAGATGGTTAACGCGAGCAAAAGCTGCGACGAAGCGTTTGGGGGTGGAGAGGAGAATCGGGTGGGTCGGAGTGCCAGCGTCCGCCGGATTTTCGAAGAATCAGCCGCGACTGAGCAGACTTCGATACCTAGGTCATTTAGTCAAATGGCGCTTGGTTGCGCCTCGCCACCAACTTTTGCCGTCTTTCGGTGCCGACCACGGATCAACCACCGACCAGCGTTTTACGGGAAGCAGATCGCTATCGGTCTGCGCAGCGAGCTCCATGCGCGTAACATGCCGGAACCGGCGCGCAGCCTTGGCTTTCCAAGCGGCATCACTTGCGGCTGTGGTTATCCCGAAAATGGGTGTCTTACGATAGAAGCGCGCCATAACTCACCCGGCAGCGTAAATGGCCGGACGATAGCGTGGTTCGGGAATGGGGAAGCCCTTATCCTGCGCTGTTTCAAGCCAAAGTTCGATAGCGATTTCAGCCTCGGCAATTGCTTCAGAAGGCGTATCACCATGCGCCGAACAAGGTTTAAAATCGGGGACATCCGCAATCCAGCATTGGTCTTCTTTCGACCAGAAAACATTGATGTGATAATGATGCGCCATCATTCTTCCAGTGTAAGCCCGAACTCTTCAACCATATCAAGAAACTGTCGCACTTGATAGTGTTTTGCGTCTTTGCCCTTGGGTTGAATGACGAGGATTTGCGGGCAGTTATATCCCCTCTCCCCTTGTGGGAGAGGGTTGCGCAGACTTAACGAGCGTAGCGAGTTTAGTCGAAGCTGGGAGAGGGGTAAGCGATTGTCTCTGACAATCGCGCGAGCCCGAAAGGCTCGCACCCCTCATCCAACTGCGCCTAATCGCTAAAGCGATAAGGCTCCATATCCTTCTCCC
Organism: Pseudomonadota bacterium; assembly: GCA_023458055.1. Classification (GTDB taxonomy): domain Bacteria; phylum Pseudomonadota; class Alphaproteobacteria; order Sphingomonadales; family Sphingomonadaceae; genus JAFAFE01. Next base: position 48,370 of record JAEXAW010000081.1, on the reverse strand, counting down.
ACAAGGGGAGAAGGCCTGTCGCGTCAACTACCGCCCCCGGCTGCTCTTGAACTTCTGGCTCTTGCCAAAGCGGGTTTTGCGGGTCCCCGGCTTCCCCTCGTTACTCCGGCCGACAACATGCCTTGACGCCCGCGCATAATCGCCCGGGCCTGCCGGGCCGATGCCGAGTTCGTCTTGTTCGAGTTCGCGGATTTCGTCGCGCAGGCGTGCGGCCTTTTCAAACTCGAGATTGCTCGCCGCCTCGCGCATTTCTTTTTCGAGATGTTCGATATGCGCACGCAAGTTGCTGCCGACCAGATGGGGGGTGTGCTCGTCAATATCGACCGTGACCTGATCCTGCGAGGTCACATGCGCGATGATATCGCCGATGTTGCGCTTGATCGTGGTGGGCGTAATGCCGTGCGCGTCATTATATTCGCGCTGCTTTTCCCGCCTACGGTCGGTTTCGCGCATGGCGCGTTCCATGCTGCCGGTGATGCGGTCGGCGTAGAGGATGACGCGGCCATCGACGTTGCGCGCCGCGCGACCGATGGTCTGGATCAGCGAGGTTTCCGAGCGCAAGAAGCCTTCCTTGTCGGCATCCAAAATGCACACGAGGCCGCACTCCGGAATGTCCAACCCCTCGCGCAGCAAATTGATGCCGACCAGCACGTCGTACACACCCAGCCGCAAATCGCGGATCAGCTCGATGCGTTCGAGCGTCTCAACATCGGAGTGCATATAGCGCACCCTGAGGCCCGCTTCGTGCATGAACTCGGTCAAATCCTCGGCCATGCGCTTGGTGAGCGTCGTCACCAGCGTGCGATATCCGGCCTCGGCGGTTTTGCGACATTCGTTGATGCAATCCTGCACCTGATCTTCGACCGGCTTGATTTCGACCGGCGGGTCGATGAGACCGGTGGGGCGGATCACCTGTTCGGAAAACACGCCTTGCGTCCGCTCCATTTCCCACGGCCCCGGCGTTGCGGAGACCGACACCGTCTGCGGGCGCATCACGTCCCACTCATTGAAGCGCAACGGGCGGTTATCGATACAACTGGGCAAGCGAAAACCATATTCTGCAAGCGTGATCTTGCGGCGATGGTCGCCGCGCGCCATGGCCCCGATCTGGGGGATCGTCTGATGGCTTTCATCGACAAACAACAGCGCATTTTCGGGGAGATATTCAAACAAGGTTGGCGGCGGCTCGCCCGGCAGACGACCCGTGAGGAAGCGGGAATAATTCTCAATCCCAGCGCAGCTCCCCGTCGCTGCGATCATCTCAAGGTCGAAATTGGTGCGCTGCTCTAACCGCTGCGCTTCGAGCAAACGCCCTTCCGCTTCCAATTCCTTCAACCGTTCCGCTAGCTCGAAACGGATTGCCTCGCCCGCCTGTTTGAGCGTCGGTCCCGGCGTCACATAGTGCGAATTGGCATAGACGCGGATGGCATTGAGATTGGCGACCTTCTTCCCCGTCAGCGGGTCGAACTCGGTAATCTCCTCAACCTCATCGCCAAAAAAGCTGATGCGCCAGGCGGTGTCTTCATAGTGCGAGGGGAAGATTTCGAGATTATCGCCGCGCACCCGGAAATTGCCGCGCGCAAACGCTGCATCATTGCGCTTGTACTGGAGCGCGACGAGCTTCCTGATAATCTCGCGCTGGTCGACCGTCTGCCCTTTTTTAAGATCAAAGATCATCGCCGAATAAGTCTCGACCGAGCCGATACCATAAAGGCACGATACCGAGGCGACGATAATCACATCATCGCGTTCAAGGAGCGCGCGGGTCGCCGAATGGCGCATCCGGTCGATCGCCTCGTTTACCGAGGATTCCTTTTCGATATAGGTGTCCGAGCGCGGCACATAGGCTTCGGGCTGGTAATAATCATAATAGCTGACGAAATATTCGACCGCATTTTCCGGGAAAAAGCTTTTGAATTCGCCGTAAAGCTGGGCTGCGAGGATCTTGTTGGGCGCAAGGATGAGCGCGGGGCGTTGCAACGCCTCGATCACCTTCGCCATGGTAAATGTCTTGCCCGATCCGGTGACGCCCAGCAGCACCTGATCCTGCTCGCCTCCGCGCGCGGCTTCGACCAGCTCGGCAATGGCGGTCGGTTGGTCGCCCGCAGGCTGATAGTCCGACACCAGCTTGAACGCCTTCCCCCCTTCCGCCTTGGGCGGGCGCTCGGGCCGATGCGGCACAAACGCGCCGTCCGTTTCGGGTTCATCCAGGCCCCGGCGTATGATGAGTTCAGCCATGTTCGCTATATGTGCCGTGTGGGGGCCGGGGGCAAGGGGTTACATCTAAACGAATCGCTGAGAGACGATGCCGCATCGCCTTGCTAAAATCCGACCTATGCAAAGCGAGGAGTAGGCAAGCATGGTGGGAGCAGTTCAGGGCGCACAGAGCCCGGCGGCGCGGGGTTTGCCCCATGGAGACGGCGGTGATCCCAAGGCTGTCGCCGCGCAAATCTTGGCCGAAACCGGTGGCAAAGGTGCGGGCTACGACCGTCTCGGCCAGATCGAAGCGCGGCTCGACACGATCCAGCAAAGCGACACTAAGCTTGCCGCCAATGTGCGCCGCGAAATCATGGCATCGCCCGGCTTGAGCGCGGTCGACAAAGGTCAGCTTCAGCGCAACGCACCTGGCCAAACGCTCGATATCGGCAACGGAAAAACCGTGCGGACGACCAGCGACGGGATTGACCTTGACCGCTGGATCAACATGGAACGCCGCGCTGGCACGGCGGAATATGCGCAGCTCGCCAAAGCCGCGGGTAGCCATGATAATCAGGCGATCAAGAGCTTCATGGAGGACGCCGCGCGTCAGGGCGCGTCTCCGGCGCAGCTTGCAGCCGCCAAGCGGCCGGATAGTGCTAACGCTAACGCCGAGTTGGCTGCCGATCTCACACAAATGACGCTCGATATTGTCGGCATTTTCGACCCAACTGGTATTTCCGACGGGGCCAATGCGCTTATTTCCGCCGGCCGCGGTGACTGGGTCGGCGCGGGGCTTTCCGCCGTATCGATCATTCCCTTTGTCGGCGATCTGGCCAAAGCGGGGAAACTGGGCAAGTGGGCCTCCACCGTGAACAAGGCAGTCGATGCTGCAGCGAATAATCCGGCTACCCGCAAGATGCTTGAGCCGACGCTAAAGCAGCTTCAATCCACGTTGCATTCCATTCCCGAAACGGTTTGGAAAAATATGCCGGATAGCATGCGCTCCATGCTGGGCGGCATCAAAACCAGGTTGGATGATCTACTCGGTAAGACCAACCTTCCTAACCGCCCAGCCGTCGTCGATGGACGTCCGCAATATTATGTCGATGGCGCAGGCACCAAAGGCGCTTGGCGCAAGGACATTAACGTCAAGCTGCAGCCTGATACCGATTATCACGTCAATGGCTATAAATTCAGCACTGACGCAAAGGGGCGCGTCGAGAGCGTGGAGGGCCAACTCACGCTGGAGAAGGCCGAGCGCAACGGTTATCAACAGGTCAAAGCGGGCGGTAAAGATCGGCTGCCCGATGATGAAGGCGGCCACCTCATCGCGTCGATCTTCAACGGCCCCGGCGAGGCGATCAACCTCAAGGCGATGGATGGCAACTTTAACAAAAGCGCATTTAAACAGTTAGAAAACACCCTTGCCGATGCGCTCAAAGCGGGCAAAAAGGTCGATGTGAAAATCGACGTGATCCACTCCGGCGACAGCTTGCGACCGGATAGTTTCCGAGTACAATATAGTATTGATGGAATAAAAGATGCAGAATTTTTCAAAAACGTCGCCGGGGGCAAATGATGGATGCTGATTATCAAAAAATAGCTCAAATCCTCAATAGTACCTGCCCCGCGGGATACTCAAGAGCTTGGGTTGAAGCTGAAGTGAAACCGGATTGGAATAAACAGCGCTTGTGGTGTGAGCATGAAGGAAAGAAGGAGCAACCTGACATCGATGCGCTTAAGCAGTATCAATTGGGTGAACATCTGACCGCACTGCAATCATCCATGACCATTCCCGGCGAGCAACCATGGTCGCGCTGCACCTTTACGCTTTTTCCCGACGGCAAGTTTAAATTTGACGTCGAATATGACGATTGACGGTAGCGCGGGCCGTTAATCCAGCTTGATCGTACGAGACATTCACAGGCCAAAGCGGGCAAAAAGGTCGATGTGAAAATCGACGTGATCCACTCCGGCGATAGTTTGCGGCCAGATGGGTTCCGCGTTGAATATACTGTTGATGGCTCAGCACAGAGCGAGAAATTTATAAATACCCCTGGAGGAAAGTAATGGGCGTTGAAACATTATATATGGTGTTGGCTCAAGCTTTACTTTCGGCATGTCCTTCTTCAGCAACTGACATGAGGATTGAGGCACATCTTAAAAACGATTGGTCAAAAACAACATATATTTGTAAAATCGGCGGAGACTGGACCAAAGGCCTGTCTATCCCGGCTGAAACAGACTGGAAAGTTGACGACGCTCTCCATAGCATCCGCAAATCCATGACCATTCCCGGCGAACAACCATGGTCGCGTTGCACCTTCACGCTTTTTCCAGACGGCAAGTTTAAGTTTGACGTCGAATATGACGATTGAGGGCAACCCTTGGCCGTTAATCGGCCTCAATCTTACAAGATATTCGACAGGCTAAAGCGGGCGGCAAAGACCGCCTCCCCGATGATGAAGGCGGCCACCTCATCGCGTCGATCTTCAACGGCCCCGGCGAGGCGATCAACCTCAAGGCGATGGATGGCAACTTTAACAAAAGCGCATTCAAACAGTTAGAAAACACCCTTGCCGATGCGCTCAAAGCGGGCAAAAAGGTCGATGTAAAAATCGACGTGATCCACTCCGGGGATAGCTTGCGACCCGATGGGTTTGTTGTAGATTACGTAATTGACGGTGTTCCTGATACCAAGGTCTTTTTCAACAAGCCGGGAGGCTCACAATGACGGTCGATAATTATCAGGTTATCGCTCAGGAAATAGTTAGCCTTTGTCCAGCGAACTTCGATCAAGCGCAGCTTTCTGGCGACCTGAGTGAAGATGGTGTTGTTGGTATTCGACTGAAATGTGCATCATCTGGTGATATTTCGAAGCCGCGGGTTGGCGGGATGCAAGCCTTTAATATTTCAAAATCTTTAGCAGAGTTACGCAAATCCATGGCCATCGCCGGAGAAGAGCCTTGGTCGCGTTGCACCTTCACGCTTTTTCCAGACGGCAAGTTTAAGTTTGACGTTGAATATGACGATTGAAGGTGACGTTCACGCTTAACGGATGACCAACTTCTCCTGGCATCCACCCAGAGCGCCTTCTCGGGTCGGCACCTCTTTATCGCAGACGGGCCGCTACCGCACATCTCCCACCGCTACCCCCGTGACATCGCCTGCGATCCTCGATAACATATTTTCCGACAACGTCGATGCGGACACCACCGAAACGTCCGCGCGCGTCAGAGGGAGGGATGAGGCGATGATGGTTCAAACGCAGACCGAGGCGCAGGCACCGGTTGCGCCGGTGACGGTGGCGAAGGATCTGACGATGGGCGACCTTCGCGCGGCACTGGCGGCGGGGTGGCGGGATTTTATGGCGCGTCCGCTGTTCGGCCTGTTCTTTGCCGGCATTTATGTGGCCGCCGGACTGTTCTTATATTTCGCTTTATTTTCGCGCGGCGAGATTGCCTGGCTGGTGCCAGCCGCAGCCGGCTTTCCGCTACTCGCCCCGTTTGTCGCGGTCGGGCTTTATGAAGTGAGCCGCAGGCGCGAAGCGGGCCTCCCAATGAGTTGGGCCAATATCCTCGGCGCGATTGTCACGCGCGGTCATGGCCAGCTTGCCGTGATGGGCATGGTGGTGTTCATCATCTTCGGCTTCTGGCTGGGGATCGCCCATGCGATTTTCTCGATCTTCCTTGCCGATTCCGGCGTCGGGTCGGGATCGCTCGGCGTGTTCCTGACAACGCCGGGCATCCTGATGATGCTGGTCGGCTCCATCGTCGGCGCGCTGATGGCGCTGGCCTTCTTTTCGACCATGGTGGTGAGCCTCCCCATGCTGGTCGACCGCGATGTCGATTTTGTCACCGCGATCATTACGAGCCTCGCAACAGTGCGCTCCAACACACGGGTGATGTTCGCCTGGGCGGTGATTGTTGCGCTGTCCTTGTTCGCCGCGATGCTGCCCTTTTTCCTCGGGCTGTTGATCGTGCTGCCGGTGCTGGCGCACGCGACTTGGCATCTCTATCGCCGCGCAGTGCGTTCCGCCGCCCGCTGAAATAAAAAAGGGAGGCAAATGCCTCCCTTTTTTAACTTGCAAATGCGGCGCTTATCTACGCTTGCCTGCGGGACGCGGATCGCTCCACGCAAACGCATTATCGGCGACCGCTACATTGAATTTCTGGTCACGCAGTTTAATCGAGGTGCGCTTGTTCTGCGCATCAAGCGCAACCCAACCGGAGAGCCTGAGGCCCGCAGGCGCCCCCGCTTCGCGGACAAATACCATGGTGATGGTGCCATATTCGGGGCGCTTGGGGTCGCGCACTTCTACCGAAAGCACACGCGGATCGCCGGTCTGGACGACCTTGCCATATTTGCTCATGTCCATATCCGGATTGAGCAGCGCGCCGAGCGGCGAATTGGCAATCGGCCAGCGCTGGACCTGCTTCACCTCATAATCGATCAGCGTCAGCGCCTTGCCGTCCGACACGATCAGCATGGGCACGCCCTTTTGATATTGGAAGCGGATCTTGCCGGGGCGCTTCAAGGTGAGCGTCCCCGTCAGCGACTGGTTGTTGCGGTCGGTCTGGACAAAGCCTGCGGTCATCGTATCGACCGCGCGCAGATGCGCCTGCACCGCGCTCAAATCAGCAGCGGTTCCGCTCTGGGCCATCGCCTGCGGCACGGCCAGCGCCGCGAGCCCAAGCGGCGCACCGAGCAGAGCAAGAGCATATTTGTTCATCGTCATTCCTTCTTTTAATTCTTCTTATCGCGGCGGTTTAGCCATCCCGCCATGAACCCGCCCTGACGCGACCGGTTCCCTGTGGTTCAGCTATTTGGCAAAAGTGTCGCAGGGCGTGCGCGACATAGGGGAGGGGCGATGCGGATGCAAATGAAAGGCGGGACTGGCGCCGCGAGCAGCCTTCTCCCCCTGTGGGAGAAGGATATGGAGCCTTATGAGCGTAAGCGAATTAGGCGCAGTTGGATGAGGGGTGCGAGCCCAAGGGGCTCGCGCGATTGTCAAAGACAATCGCTTACCCCTCTCCCAGCTACGACTAGGCAGCAAGCTGCCAAGTCTGCACAACCCTCTCCCACAGGGGGAGAGGGCTTTACCTCTACCGCGGCTGCCCGTGCTGGTCGATCATCACGTCGCGCCGGCCCACATGGTTGGGCGCTGAGACGACGCCTTCTTCTTCCATCCGCTCGATCAGCCGCGCGGCGCTGTTATAGCCGATGCGCAGTTGGCGCTGGAGCCAGCTGGTCGAGGCTTTCTGGCTGTCGATGACGATCTGGCAGGCCTTGCGGTACATGCGGTCTTCCGCGCTGTCCTCGCCGGTCGGTGCGCCCTCCAGCGCAAAGCCGCCATCTTCAGGTTCTTCGGTGACCGACTGGACATATTCGGGCGAGCCTTGCGCGCGCCAATGGTCGGCGACCGCGCGGACTTCATCGTCGGAGACGAACGGCCCGTGGACGCGCTGCAGCCCCTTGCCGCCCGGCATATACAGCATGTCGCCCTTGCCGAGCAGTTGCTCCGCGCCCTGTTCGCCCAAGATGGTGCGGCTGTCGATCTTGGAGGTCACCGCAAAGCTGATGCGCGTGGGCAAGTTCGCCTTGATCACGCCGGTGATGACGTCGACCGAGGGGCGCTGTGTCGCCATGATGAGGTGGATGCCCGCCGCGCGCGCCTTTTGCGCGAGCCGCTGGATCAAAAATTCCACCTCCTTGCCCGCGGTCATCATGAGGTCGGCAAGCTCGTCGACCACCACCACAATCTGCGGCAGCGGCTGATAATCGAGCTGTTCTTCCTCATAAATAGGCTGGCCGGTTTCGCCATCATAGCCGGTCTGGACGCGGCGGCCCAAAGGCTTGCCCTTGGTGATCGCAACCTTCACCTTTTCATTATAATTGGCAAGGTTCCGCACCGAGAGCGAGGACATCATGCGATAGCGGTCCTCCATCTGCTCGACCGCCCATTTCAATGCGCGCACCGCCTTTTGCGGCTCGGTCACAACCGGCGACAAGAGATGCGGAATATCGTCATAGATCGACAATTCAAGCATCTTGGGGTCGATCATGATCATGCGGCATTCGTCGGGCGTCAGGCGATAGAGCAGCGACAGGATCATGCAATTGAGCCCCACCGACTTACCCGAGCCGGTGGTCCCTGCAACCAGCAAGTGCGGCATGGGTGCCAAATCGGTGACCACCGGATCGCCGAAAATATTCTTGCCGAGCACAATGGGGAGCTGCGCGGTCTGGTCGGCAAATTCTTCGCTGCCGATCATTTCATGCAGCACCACGGATTCGCGCTTGGCGTTGGGAAGCTCGATGCCGATCACGGTGCGGCCCGGGATAGGGGCAATACGCGCCGACATCGCGCTCATATTGCGGGCAATATCTTCAGCAAGGTTGGAAACGCGGCTCGCCTTGGTGCCGGGCGCGGGTTCGAGTTCATACATGGTGACGACCGGCCCCGGACGCACCGCCGTAATCTGCCCCTTGACCGAGAAATCCTCGAGCACGGATTCAAGCAGGCGCGCATTTTTCTCCAGCCCTGCTTTGTCGATGGTCGGCCCCGTGCTTGGCGGCGCGGGTTCGAGGAGGTCGAGCGAGGGGAGTGAGAAGCTGCCGAACATTTCCGCCTGACGCGGGGTGGCGGGCTTGGGCTGCGCAATCGCAATCGGGCGCGGCGCTTCCGCGATAGTCGGCGGCGCGCGGTCTTCGGGCGTCACATCGGGGCGCGGCTGAACGGCACGGCGCGGCGTTGCCGCCTCGCGCGCTTCGGCATTGGGGTCGGGAATAACCGGGAGCGTCGCGTCCGCCTTTTTGCCGAACCCCGAGAAATTCGGTAGCAGCGGACGGTCGAGGCGCAGGCTCTTCCAGGCAAGCGACAGGCCGACAAAGCCAAGGATCAATGCCGCCACCCAGCCGATGATGCGCGCCGCCTGATCCCCCGCAAGGGCCGCGAGCGCACCGATCCCGGTCGCGCCGCCAAAGCCGATAAGCCCACCCCATCCTGCGGGAAGCGCAATCCACGGATCGGGCTGGAGCAAGGTCAGCGCCACGCCGACGAGGCTCACCCCGATCAGGCATTTGATGAGCTGGCCCTTCCAGTCGGGCTGGGCGTCATGACGCCACATCCGCGCGGCAAAGGTGAGGAGCAGCGCCAGCACCAGCGCAATCGGCGGGCCCCAGGCCTGCATCAATATGTCAGCAACCCAGGCGCCCGCGCTACCCAACAGGTTCTTCGGCGGCCCGCCTGCAGCCGTGCTGAACGAAGGATCGCTCGGATGATAGGTGATGAGCGCGAGTGCCAGTGCTAGCGTTGCAAGGCTCAGCAACACCGCGCCGATCAGCGTGCCGGAACGCGCCAGCGTCTGCCGCATCACATTGCGCCAGTCGCTATTTTTCGCTGCCGGTTTCCGGCTCGCCATTGTCGTCATGCTCCCACCCGCTGGATTAACTGTATTAATATCATAGCACAGGCGAAGCCGCCGCGCCAGTTTTGTTAAAGGAAAGCTTTGAATCAGGCGGGACTCGGCGTCAAGAGTCCTGCGTGTGAAAGCGGTTTTATCTGCCCCTTCGACAAGCCCGAGCGATACGCTATAGCGGGGCAGAAAGATGAGGATGACCCCGATGCCAAAGCAGACCCCCGCCCCTTTAACCAGCGACGTAATCATTTCCGGCGGCGGCCTTGTCGGGCAGGCGCTGGCGGTGGCGCTCGCGCATCATGGTCTCAGCGCAGCGGTGATCGATCCGGTCGACCAGCATGCGCAAGCCGCCCCCGGTGCCGATGGCCGCGTCGCCTCGATTGCGAGCGGCAGCTGGAAAATGCTCGAGGTGATCGGCATCACCCAAGGCATTGCCGAAGCCTGCCCGATCGAGCAGATCTGGGTGTCCGATGGATTGCAGCCCGGCGAGCTTGATTTCGTCCCTGAAAAAGGCGGCGGGCCGCTCGGTTATATGGTGCAGAACCGCCATATGCGGCTCGCCTTGCAACAGGCGGTGGCGCGGCATCCCGACCGCATCCGCCTCCATATGCCGGCCAAAGCGGTGGAGATTGACCGCGACATGCACCGGGCGCGGGTGACGCTCGACACCGGCGAAATTCTCGAAGCACCGCTCCTCATCATCGCCGAAGGCCGCTTTTCGCCGACGCGCGAGGCCGAACAATTCGGGCTGGCGTCATGGGATTATCACCATGTCGCGCTGGTCGGGCAGATCACCCACACGCTGCCGCACGACAATGTCGCTTATGAAATCTTTCAGCCCGATGGCCCGTTTGCGATCCTGCCGATGGAAGACCTCGAGGGCAAGCACCGCTCGGCTTATGTCTTCACTGTCCCTAAGGAAAAGGCCGCGGCGTACAAGAAACTCGGCGACCGCGGTTTCCTCGCGTCGCTCTATAAACATACCGGCGGGATGTTCGGCGAGATTGCGCTCGCCGCGCCCCGCATGAGCTACCCGCTCGGTTTCCTCCACACCGCCAAGGTGATCCGCGAACGGCTCGTCCTCATCGGCGATACCGCGCACGGCATGCACCCGATTGCAGGCCAGGGCCTCAACCTAGGCTATCGCGACGTCGCCGCGCTCACTGAACTATTGGTCGAAGGCGCGCGGATAGGCCTCGACCTTGGCGACGCGCAATTGCTCGAACGCTACGAACGCTGGCGCAGCATGGACAGCGTTGTGACGATGGGCACCACCGACGCGCTGGTCAAACTGTTCGGCGTGCCGGGAAAAGCCGTGTCCGCCGTGCGGCGCTTCGGCTTGGGCGCCGTACAACGCTCCGGCCCCCTCAAAGCCTTCTTCATGAAGGAGGCTCGCGGAGAGGGTGGCGATTTGCCCAAGCTACTGGCGGGGATGGAGGTTTGAAGCGCTATGCAACCTTGCTGCTCTGTGTCACGATGTCGGCCTGCTCGCCTGCAGACCAAACTATTATCGTGAACGGCGTAACCTATGGCCCGCCCACAACCATTAAGGGAGCGGTCGCATCTAACTGGGAGGATCGATTTTTCGCGTTATGCGGCGATGATCCGGCCAGATGCGGTAAAACTTTCTACACCAAGTCTTGCGATCTCGTTCTTGGTCGCAAGGCCTTGGAAACTTACCAAAAGCTTCCCGCCATTCAAAATACTGGCAACGAGCTGTGGATTGAAGGCCGAGGCAGAGTGTCAGTCCGCAACGGCACTTACGGCCATCTGGGCGGTCACCCCTGTTCCGTGCTGATTGAGCGGATCGATAAGGCCGACCCTAATGACAAGCATCCGTTACTAGAATGGGAGCAAGTTCCCTAATTTACGGTGACAGACATTTACGGTGACAGGACATTTACGGTGACAATTTACGGTGAATTTACGGTGACAGGTGCGAAAACCCCTAAACTCTGATGTCACCACATTCGCCATCAACGAATTATTAGTTCACGCGGAGGCGCGAAGGCGCGGAGATCGCTCTCCCCTCTCTGCATTTCTCTCCCTCTGCGCTTTGTTCACGCAGAGGAGCAGAGAGCGCAGAGGGCATAGAGCAAGGCCGATGCCATCGCACCCTCTCTGCGCCTCTGCTTCCTCTGCGACCTCTGCGCGAAATATCTTTGCCAGCGCCACGCACCCACGCTCGTCATTCCCGCGTAGGCGGGAATCCATCTGATGGGGCGGCGGCCTCAACGTCCGGTAATGGATCCCCGCTTTCGCGGGGATGACGGATGGGTAAGCTGACCCTGTCGATCATGCGCGCCGCCTGTGTTGAACGCACAAGCTCCGCGCCTTCGCGCCTCCGCGTGAACCTTCTTCCGGGCGAGCCTCCCCGGCCCAACGCGGCGACGCGACAACAATTCCGGGAACACTAAATTTCGGGGCCGCAATGCTTAATTGGTTCACGCGAAGGCGCGGAAAGGGGGTGAAGCGAGCTCGACGCCATCGCCCCCCGGAAGCGCACAGCCACGAATAAGGCTTGGCGCGACGTAGCGACGTTACTGGGCCGCGTTACGGGGCGGCGTTACTGCAACGTCACCACATCATCGTCGCTGTCGCGGCGACCGAAAAACTGCATGAGTTGCATGATGAGTTCGGCCCGCGCGCTGAGGCCGTCGGCTTCGAGCATCGCCTGCTTCGCCGCCGCATCGAACGGCGCGACCTGCGCGATCCCGTTGACGAAGGCAGCATCGTCAAGCTGGCTCACCGCGCCCCAATCGACCATATAGCCTTGGCGCTCGGCAAAGCGGCGCGCTTCGCGTTCAAGCGCAGCGCGTTCGGCGCTGGCAAGAAAGCTGGCCGCTTCGCCGCTTGCATCCGCGCTTTCGACCATTGCCGAAATCTGGCGGAAGGGGGTTTCGACCTCCAGTTCGCGCAAGCACCGGAAGCGCGCCACGCCTTCGAGCAGGATATTATACCGCCCGTCATCAAGCGCCTCGACATCGGTGATCCGCCCCAAGCACCCGACATCGAACAGAGCCGGTTCTTCGTCCGCATCGGCGCGCGTCCGCAGCGTGCGCGGCTGGATCATGCCGATCAGCCGGTCACCCGCCAGCGCCGCACTCACCAGCGCCCGGTAGCGGGGCTCGAAAATATGCAGCGGCAACTGCATGCCGGGAAACAGCACTGCCCCTGCCAGCGGAAAGATCGACAGCCGCTTTTCCGTCACCGAGCGGTCGAGCGCGGCCATCAGCCGAACAGGATGGCCGACAGGCGGCGGCGCTGCGCGGCGACCCACGGGTCTTCCAGACCCACTACTTCGAACAGAGAAAGGAGTTTCGCGCGCGCCGCGCCCTCGTTCCATTCGCGGTCCTCCGCGATACTGGCGAGCAGCGCATCGGCGGCCTTGTCCCGCTCGCCCGCCGCAAAGGCAGTGGTCGCATAATCATAGCGCGCCTGATGATCCGCCGGATTGGCCGCCAGCTTTGCTTCAGCCTCCGCCAGTGCTGCTCCAAGTTCTTCACCCTTGGGCGCATCCTTGGCGAGGCCAATCGCCGCACGGGCCCGTTCAAACGCAGCATCCTTGGTCAGCTCGTCGGGGAGCGCCGCCATGATCTGCTCGGCCGCCTCGGCATCGCCCGATGCGGCGAGTGCGCGCACCAGTCCTGCTTGCGCATCGGCATTGTCGGGGGCCATTTCGACGATCTGCGAAAAGATCGAGATCGCACGCGGGGCATCGCCATCATGCAGCACCTCTTCGCCCATCGACAGGAGCGGCGCGATATCAGCCGCCTCGCGCTGCGCATCGCCTTCCACCGGCAGTTGCCGCAAAATCTGGTCGAGCATCTGCGAAAGCTGGCTTTCGGTGCGCGCATTGGTGAGGTCCGCAACCGGCTGACCCTTGAAGATCGCATAGACGGTCGGGATCGAACGCACCTGGAATTGCGCCGAGATAAACGCATTTTCATCGACGTTGATTTTGACGAGCGTGACGCCCTTCTTGGCATAATCCGCCGCGACCTTTTCCAGCACCGGCGACAAGGCCTTGCACGGCCCGCACCATTCGGCCCAGAAATCAAGGATGACGAGACTCGTCATCGACGGTTCGACCACATCCTTGCGGAATTGTTCGACGGCTTGCTGTTCGTCCGGTGAAAGACCCAATGATGCCACGGGCGGCTCCTTATCGTTTGGCTGAATATGTATAAACGCATCCCTTATGTGGGGCAAATTGCGCGAATGCCAAGCCTTAAGCGCGTAACATCCAAGCGGGCAGATGAAAGAATCTTGCGTAAACCCCAATAAGGGGCTTGCTGTCTTCAAGAATCATTGCTAGTCGCGCGCCCTCACCCACCGATGCGGCTGTCCACCAGCCGGTCCGGTCAGGCGCCAGAGCGGGCGTAGCTCAGGGGTAGAGCACAACCTTGCCAAGGTTGGGGTCGAGGGTTCGAATCCCTTCGCCCGCTCCAGATTTCCGAGACTTTTGACACTTTCGGCCCCTCAGGGACGGCCCTGAGGTTATCTCCGAGGTAATCTAACTGTGGCCGCAAACTCAAGGCGACTGCATCAAATTGCTTCAGCCCTATTTCAGAAAGAGGAGAACAAGCAGGGCCACAATTAACCAAGCAGCAACGCGCAAATTCGATAGCAGTCCAACCGCCCGATTGTTCGTAGCATGCGTCGCTAGACGGGATTGTCTCTCATAATCACCCTGCTTTTGGTCAGTCGGCAATCCGTCATGGCCGTCGTCGGACAAAGGGTTTTCGTCGTCGGGGTCGCGCTTTGCGATTTCAAGATTTCGTACTCGGCCAAGATAAAATTCGGCCTCGTCAACTGAGCCCAACCGAGGTGGGATGATTTCACATCCTTCCGGCGTCTCGACTTCGTGCTCCTTATAGCTCGTCAGAACCTTCACGCTATCGGTTGAAATGGAGGGGGACCAATCCGAATAGAAGCCCGCAACCCCGCCCACACGCAACGTTGCTTCATCGATCTCGGCTGCTGCAATCTTTGCAGCGTATCGAGCAAAGGTCGCCGGGGTTACATAAAGGCAGAAGGCGACTATATCATCGGTGGTTTCGTCAACAAAGTCCACCTCGCTAGTGTAGCTGACTATGCCCCATGAGGTGCATCGCGCTTGCTCGTCATCTCCCTCAAGTTGCTCTATTTGTAATTCAAAAGACGATATAGTCCTATCCGTCCCGAACATCGAATACGCGGTGTCACGAAACCTGCCGCGCCCCCCACCGTCTTGGGGCGAGAGCCTAGCGCGGATGAACTGGCGCTCTCGAACCTCAACCTTACTCTTGTCATCGGTTCGGTATTCGGGCCTGATATTTAGCGTATCTCGGAGGGTCAGTTCGGTGGCGGAAAAATAGAGTGTCGAGCCCCACGGAATCTGGTCTCTACCGACCTTATTTCCTTCAGCATCGAATTCTACAAGAGACCACGCATATAGGTTTTTGTATTCAGAGTCCTGACTTAAGACGACCCGCCGATCAATATGATGTTCCAAGGAAGTCTCCCCCGCTGCCCGAGGCGTACTTTAAGCCACAATTTTTTGCTCAGGACAAGCGCGGGCGACGGGGCGCGCCAACGCCGATTACATCGCATAAGGACTCGCATCGCCCACCTTGTCGCGACACGCCAAACACATACGGTTGCCGGGGCCGTGGCTGTCGAAAGCCCGGCGGCATCTCAGGCATGGGCGGCGCTGTGTCACGCGGCGCTCCCCGTCTAGCCCACGAGCATCACGCTTCACCAGCGTAGGGGCATTTCGGGCGAATGCTGGGAAGGCATCCGCCAACAACTTTTCAGCGTTGCACCTACTCGCTCAAGATCTGTTGCGCACGCCTCTCCATCAGGGCAAAGCTTCGTCCGCCGATCGCATCCGGAGAACCAACTATGACCCAATACCAAACCATTCTTTACGACATCGACGATGGCCTGTTGCGGTTGACGCTGAACCGGCCGGAGCAGCTTAATGCTTTTACCGTCACCATGGCCGACGAGCTGGTCGATGCCTATCGCCGGGCGAGTAGCGATGACGCCGTGCGGGCGGTGTTGGTGACGGGCGCAGGGCGGGCTTTTTGTGCCGGGATGGACTTGGCCGGAGAGGGCAATGTGTTCGGGCTCGACGAGACGCTTCGCCCGACGCTGGCGGATATGGCCGAACGACCGGTGCAGCCCGAAATCGAGCGCGGGGTGCGCGATACCGGAGGCCGCGTCGCGCTGGCGATGTACGCCTGTACCAAGCCGGTCATCGGCGCGATCAATGGTGCGGCGGTCGGCATCGGTGCGACCATGACGCTGCCGATGGATTTCCGCTTTGCCTCGGACAAGGCGCGGATCGGCTTTGTTTTTGGCCGCCTTGGTGTGACGCCCGAGGCTTGTTCAACCTGGTTCCTCCCGCGCATTGTCGGCCATGAAAAGACGCTCGAGCTATTTTACCGCGCGGATATTTTGTCGGCCGAGGAAGCCCGCGAGATTGGGCTGGTGCGCGAAGTGGTCGAGGCCGACCGGCTAATCGAGGTCGCAAGCGATTTTGCGCGAAGCCTCATCGCCAACCGGTCGCCGGTGAGCATGGCGCTGATCCGGCAGATGGTGCTGGCCAATAGCGCCGCCCCGCATCCCCGCGCCGCGCATGATGTTGAATCGCTCGCGATGTTCTACACCAGCCTTGCGGATGGCAAGGAGGGGGTTGCGGCGTTTCGCGAGAAGCGCGCCGCGGATTTTGCGGGCAAGGCATCGGCGCTGCCGCCCTTCTTTCCGTGGGATGCGGACGAGATCGGGTGAGTTTGCTCTATCTTCGCAGCCAAATGCGAATTGCCAAAGCGGGGCGGGCTTGCCACAAGTGCGGACGATGACCAGCGCCGATATTGCCGGGCTCGAAGCCCGCACCCGTCACAACCCTGAGGATGCCGAAGCGTGGCGCGCGCTCGCGCGGGGCTTGCGCGAAACGGAGGATGCGGAGACAGCGAGCGCGGCGGAACTTAACGCCATCCATGCCGCCAAATCCGATCCTTTGTTGATGGAGGCAGGGCTCGCGCTGGTTGATAATGACATCCCCAAGGCCGAGCATCTGCTGCGCGAGCGGCTCAAGGAAAATCCGTTCGACGTCGCCGCAATCCGTATGTTTGCCGAGGTCGCCGCGCGGGTGGGCCGCGTCGAGGCCGCAGAAAAACTGCTCCGCCGTGCGCTCGAACTCGCCCCCGATTTCGTCGCGGCGCGCGCCAATCTGGCGATGATCCTCCACCGTCAGGCGCGCTCGGGCGAAGCGATCGAGGTGCTGCAACAGGTGCTTGCGGTGGACCCCGACAATCCCGGTCACAAAAATTTGAAGGCAGCGGCACTGGTGCGGGTCGGCGGCTTTGATGAAGCGATTGCGATTTACGAAGAAATGGTCGCGCTTCTCCCCGATAATGCCAAGCTGTGGATGAGCTATGGCCATGTGTTGAAAACCGTGGGGCGGCAAGACGATGGCATCGCCGCCTATCGCCGCGCCATCGCGCTGGAGCCGGGTTTTGGCGAAGCATGGTGGAGCCTCGCCAATCTCAAAACCGTCCAGTTTGACGAGGCGGACAGGGCCGCAATGGAGGCTGCGCTGGAGCGTGCCGATCTCAGCGCCGAGGATCGTTTCCATCTTCATTTCTCGCTCGGCAAGGCATGGGAGGACGCACCGGCCGGCCCGGAGCGCGCCGAACGCAGCTTTGCCCATTATCGCGAAGGCAATGCGCTGAGGCGCGAGGAAATCGGCTATCGCCCCGAACGCATCAGCGCGATGGTCGGGCGCAGTATCGCCATGCTGGAAAGTGGCGCGTTGAACGGCCCGGCGTTTGGCGACCTCCGTGATGATGTCATCTTCATCCTCGGCATGCCGCGCGCCGGATCGACGCTAATCGAGCAGATATTGGCGAGCCACAGCCAGGTCGAGGGCACGCAGGAACTGGGCGAAATTCCCGCGATTGCGCAGGACTTGCAGCGGCGCTTCGGTGAAGGCGATGCTGGCGTCAACGCTTATCCTGGCCTGCTGGGTGACCTCGGCGATGACGAACTGATGGCGCTCGGCACCCGCTATCTCGACGCGACGCGGATCCAGCGCAAAACCGACAAGCCCTATTTTATCGACAAGCTGCCCAATAACTGGCTGCACCTGCCGCTGATCCACCGCATTTTGCCCAATGCGAAGATTATCGACGCGCGGCGGCATCCGATGGATTGCTGTTTTTCCAATTTCCGCCAGCATTATGCGCGCGGGCAGAATTTCTCCTACAGCCTCGAAGATATGGGGCATTATTATCGCGACTATGTCCATCTCATGCGCGCAGTCGACGTTGCGCTGCCGGGCAAGGTGCACCGTGTCATCCATGAAGCGATTGTCGCCGACCTCGAAGGCGAAGTGCGCCGCTTGCTCGCCTTTCTTGGCCTCCCGTTCGAGGAAGCCTGCCTGCGATTCCATGAAAATGAACGCGCGGTGCGCACGGCGAGCAGCGAGCAGGTGCGCCGCCCGATCAATCGCGACGGGATGGACCGCTGGCAGGATTATGCAGCATGGCTTGGCCCGCTTGAAACCGCGCTGGGTGATGTGCTGACGGCCTACCCCGACGTGCCGCGTTAAGTCTTTCCTGCGCAATAATATTTCGCGCATCGTGACATATTGGTCACAGATGATATCTCTTTGTCTAAATTAACTTCGGTAACAATCAAAAGCCGATTGACCGAACCCCCGTTTCTATTCAGATTTTCCCGTTAGCGGGGAGAATATATCTCCCGGCAGAAGATAAAAGCGGGGAGATATAAAAGATGAACCATCCCACCAAAATCATGTTCCGCGGCAAAGGCCTTGCCTTGTTGCTGGGGGGCACGATGCTCGCAACCGCGATGCCGGCGCTGGCCCAGACCCAGGAGACGGCCACGGCGCAAAATGACACCGACGAAATCGTTGTGACCGCTTCGAAGCGCGAACAAAATCTTCAGGATGTGCCGATGTCGGTGCAGGCGCTGGGCGACAAGAAGCTCGACGATCTGCAAGTGACCGAACTGACCGATTTCACAAAATTCCTTCCGTCTGTCTCGATCCAGTCGGCGGGTCCCGGTTTTTCCAACGTCTATTTTCGCGGCGTAGCCTCGGGCGGCGATGGCAACCATTCGGGCTCGCTCCCTTCGGTCGGTACCTATCTTGACGAACAGCCGATCACGACCATTCAGGGCGCGCTCGATATTCACGTCTATGATATGGCGCGCGTCGAAGCGCTGGCCGGTCCGCAAGGCACGCTTTATGGCGCATCAAGTCAGGCCGGTACGATCAAAATGATCACCAACAAACCGGATCAGGGCTCCACTTATGGCGCGGTTGATTTCGAGGTCAACAAGGTTGCGCATGGCGGTTGGGGGCATATTGCCGAAGGCTTCGTCAATATCGCGATGAATGACCGCGTCGCGCTCCGCGTCGTCGGCTATTATGATCATGCGGCGGGCTACATTGACAATATACCGGGCAGCCTCCGTTTCCCGACCTCGGGCGTGACCATGACCAACGCGCCATACGTCAAGAAAAATTATAATGATGTCGATACGGTCGGCGGACGTATGGCGCTCGGCGTTGAACTGGACGATGATTGGACGGTGACCCCGTCAGTCATTGCGCAGCGTCAGTTGAGCCATGGTAGCTTCGCACAGGAACGTGGGCTGGGCGATCTCCAGACGATGCAATTCAACAAGGAACGCTCGGATGACCGCTGGGCTCAGGCCGCGCTGACGGTTGAAGGCAAGATTGGCAAATGGGATGTGACCTATGCAGGCGCCCTGCTGAAACGCCGTGTGGATACTGACAGCGACTATTCGGATTATAGCTATTTCTATGATGCGCTGGCCGGATATGGTGCCTATTTTTATGACAATAGTGGCGTCCCAGTGAATCCGAACCAATATATTCACGCGCCAGACCGCTTCAACAAGCAGAGCCACGAACTGCGCTTTACCTCGCCGCAGGATGCGCGGCTGCGCTTTATCGGCGGGCTTTTTTATCAGAAGCAAACGCATAATATTGAGCAGAATTATATCATTGATGGCATAGCAGATAAGCTGGTTGTGCCGGGCACGCGTTCCAATATCTGGTTCACCAAACAAATCCGTATCGACCGCGATTATGCCGCTTTTGGTGAGCTCACGTTCGATATCACCCCGACGCTGTCGCTGACGGGGGGAGGGCGTTATTATAAATATGACAACTCGCTTGAAGGGTTTTTTGGCTATAGTCGTGGCTATTCGTCAAAGACTGGCGTGGCGGCGTGTTTTACCACGACGGGGCAGCCGTGGAACCAGAACCCGACCGGCACTTTGGCCCCGCCGACAGTCGATGGCGCACCCTGTACTAATGTCGATAAGCGTACCAAGGATACGGGCTTCATCCACAAGCTCAACCTGACCTATAAGCCGAACAATGATTTCATGGTTTACGCAACCTGGTCCAAGGGCTTCCGTCCGGGCGGGATTAACCGACGCGGCACGCTTGACCCGTATAAGCCCGACTTCCTCACCAACTATGAAATTGGCTGGAAGACGACCCCCGCGCCGGGTTTCCGCTTCAACGGGGCGATCTATCAGGAGGATTGGAAGGATGTGCAGCTTTCCTTCCTTGGCCAGAACGGCCTCACCGAGATTCGGAGTGGTGGCGATGCGCGCATCCGCGGCATCGAAGTCGACGCGGGCTATCGCACGGGCGGGCTGTCTTTCAATATCGGCGCAAGCTACAATGATGCCAAGTTGAGCAAGGATTATTGTAACAATACCGCTATCGCATGCACCGGTACCAATTTGCTTGCCCCCAAAGGCACACAACTTCCCATCACGGCCAAGTTTAAGGGCAATGCCGTTGCCCGCTATGAATATCCCATCGGCAGCAACAATGGGCATATCCAGCTGGCAGCGGTCTATGAAGGCAAACGCCGTTCTGACCTGCGCACCCATGAAAATAATATTCAGGGCAATCTTCCGGCCTATACGTCGGTGGATGGTGCGCTCGGCTTGTCGAACGACCGTTGGAGCCTCGAATTCTATGTCCGTAACATGCTCGACAAGCGCGGGATCATGGGCAATTCAATCCAATGTCTCGAAAGCGTGTGCGGTGATCCGAATAACCTCACGGCCATCGGCGGCAAAATCTATTATTATGTGATCCAGCCCAGAACCTTCGGTCTTAAATTCGGAACGAAATTCTGATCGCGCTCGACCGCATAAGCGATTAAACGAAAAGGCTGGGGTTAAACGCCCCGGCCTTTTTGTTTCGGGATAGAAGGACCCCTTGCCAGTGCGCCCGCCAGCTACCGCTGTACCAATCCGCAAGCTTGGTTTCTGGATGTGCCTCGCGGTGGTGATGGGCAATATGATCGGCTCGGGCGTGTTCCTGCTCCCTGCCAGCCTCGCCCCCTTCGGCTGGAACGGGGTTGCCGGATGGGTGGTTACCATTGCGGGCGCGCTCTGCCTTGCCCATGTGCTGGCGCGCTTGACCGCGCATTTTACCGAGGCGCGCGGACTGTCGGGGCTCATCACAGAAAGCCTGGGGCCGATCCCCGGCACTCTCATCGCCTTCAGTTACTGGGTGTCGGTGTGGACGGGTGTCGTCACCATCGCGGTGGGCGGAGTAAGCTACCTATCAAGCCTCGTGCCGTTCGTGGCCCAACATGGCACGCTCACCGTGCTCGCGGTGATCTGGACCTTGACGCTCATCAACATGCGCGGAGTCAGCGCGGCAGGCTGGCTCCAATCGGTAACAACCTTGCTCAAATTGGTCCCGCTTGCCGTGGTCGCCTGGCTCATCTTTGTGGTTTTGGCACGCGATGGGACAGCGTCACTCGCGCCGTTTCCCGATGAAGGCTTGTCGCTTCCAGCGGTCAATGCGGCGGCCGCGCTCACCTTATGGGCGATGATCGGGTTTGAAGCCGCCGGCGCGGTCGCGGACAAGGTCGACAAGCCCGAAATCAATATCCCGCGCGCAACATTTTGGGGCGCATTGCTGACCGGAGTGATCTACCTCATCGTCTGTTCGGGGATCGCGTTGATGCTTCCCGCGAGCGCCGTCGAACAATCGCCCGCGCCGTTCGAACTGTTCGTCCGCACCTTCTGGTCGCCTTCGGTGGGTCCGTGGATTGCACTCTTTGCCGCGATCAGCGCGTTCGGGGCAACCAATGGCTGGATTCTTGTGCAAGGCGAAGTCCCGCTGGATATGGCGCGCCGCCGCCTGCTCCCGGACTGGTTTGCGCATACCGATGCGTCGGGAACGCCGGTGCGCGCGCTGATCGTCTCCAGCCTGTTTGCAAGCCTGCTCGTCATCGCCAACAGCAGCAAATCCACTGCGGGATTATTTTCGTTCATGGCGCTACTCTCAACCTCGGCGACGCTGTGGCTCTATCTTGCTTGCACTATCGCCGCACTAAAGCACCGCATCGCGTTGCCGACCGCGCTGATCGGCCTTCCCTTCTGCCTGTGGAGCCTGTGGGGCGCGGGGCTGATGGTTTCGCTCCTGTCGGTGCTGCTCAGCCTTGCCGGATTGCCGCTCTATTGGTGGGCGCGGCGCAAGCGCTTCTATTTGGGCGAGGGAGGCTCTTCCAGCGGCGCATAACCTTCGAGCGCATAGCCGTTGACCTGCTCGCCCGTAAGCACGCGCCCCTTGCAGCGCAGGCTGGTGCGTTCATAGGAATAGCTCGTGCGGATGACCTTGTCCTCCGGAACCGGCACACGAACCTGATAGCCGACCTCGACCGCATAGCTCGCCTTATTGCGGCCTTCGCGTTTAACACCATCGCTGTAAACCAGCGTCTGGCGGTTGGAGCCGTCGGTCTGCATGACCGGATCGGGATCCGCCTGCTTGCGATCTTCGGCTACCTTTGCCTCGAGGTGCGCGACGCAAGTTTTGAAATTGTCGAACTGCTGCTCCGGAAGAGGCATAGGCGGCAACTGTCCGCTGGCGAGGGTAGCGGCGGGCATCAGTAACGAAGTAACCATGGAGACTATGACAACAGGCTTCTTCATGATGACGACAATCCTCCACATGGGTTGGAGCGGATGCTAAGCCAAGAATCAAACGGCTTCAACTGCTCCGTCGGACAGTTGGCAATATAGGGGACGGCCCCCTTGTCCTTTACGCCTTCGCGGTCAGCGGCGGCAAAACGAGCCCGCGGGCCATAGCCTCGGTACGCAAAATTTCACAAATTCCTTCATAGTCCATCGGATTCATGAAGCCGAACCGAATAGGAAAGCGCCGGACACGACCGCCTATTTTTGCCATGACATAGATGCGATCGACAAACTGTCCTCCCCCGCCGCTTACTGTTTTCCAATGCTGATCGATCTGGACAATATCTGTCCACCTCAGAGATGGCCGGAAGCGCTGGTGAAGCCCGATATCGTCAGTCCACAGTCGCGGTTCATCCGGCCAAAGGTTCGACAGCGGGTTATAAAGTCCAAGATAGGCTATAACCAGAAAATAGGGCAAAAACTGCCACAAGACCCCCACCTCAGCTTCGACCATAATGGGCAAAACGGCCAGCATTCCGACGGCG
Organism: Pseudomonadota bacterium; assembly: GCA_023458055.1. GTDB lineage: Bacteria > Pseudomonadota > Alphaproteobacteria > Sphingomonadales > Sphingomonadaceae > JAFAFE01. The sequence continues at coordinate 25,209 of JAEXAW010000081.1, read as the reverse complement.
AGCACGGCCACAACCAGAATACGGGCCAGCGCTGACTTGAAAGGTGTCGAGACAACATAGGATGCCTCAGCCGGATCGGTCCGACGCGGAAATTGCATAGCGCTTACAGGATCGCGTCGTCGCGCTGTCAAATTTTTCGGATGATAGGCTATTTTTTTCCGGCGCACGGCAGGCGATGCTTCTTGCACCTTGATCGCATTATCGTCCTGCATAATCCGCCCCCTCATAGGGGCAGCATAGTCCTATTCTCTTGCAATCAGGTTAAGGCCGCGTCACGCGAACAGCCGCGAAATCGGGCCGGCTTCGCGGATCACCGCCTTGGCGCAATTATGCCCGGGCGCGCCGGTCACCCCGCCGCCGGGGTGGGTGCCGGAGCCGCACATATAGAGGCCCTTGAGCGGTCCCTTGTAGCTACCATGGCCCAGCACGGGCCGCGCCGCCCACATTTGATCGAGGCTTAAATTGCCGTGCATGATGTCGCCATTAACAAGGCCGAATTTGCGCTCGAGACCCTTGGGGGACAGGATCATGCGGCCGAGGATCGAGGCGCGGAAACCCGGTGCATAATGTTCCACCGTGTCGATGATTGTATCTGCAGCGGCTTGCTCGTGGTCGTCCCAGTCTTTCCCGTCAGGCAAATGGGGGGCGAACTGTTGGCAGAAGAGGCTCGCCACATGCTGCCCCGGCGGCGCGAGGCTATCGTCCACCGTCGAAGGGATCAGCATTTCCACGATCGGCGCTTTCGACCAGCCATCGCGTTTCGCATCGGTAAAGGCGCGGTCCATATAATCGAGCGTGGGCGCGATAATGATGCCGGACTGGTGATGCTCACCCGGTTCCGGCAAACAGGTGAAGCGCGGCAGTTCGCTGAGCGCGACATTCATCCGGAAGGTCCCCGATCCCGACTTATACCCCTTGATGCGGTGGTTGAAGTCGGCGGGCAAATCGCCTGCATCCATCAAGCGTTCGTAGAGCAGTTTCGGTCCGACATTGGCGATCACGCGGCGACCGATAATTTCCTCGCCGCTGGCGAGCTTGACCCCGACTGCCCTATTACCTTTGGCGCCGCCATCGACCAGCACTTTGGCGACGGGCGCGTCGAGGCTGATTTCCACGCCCGCATCGCGGCAAACCTTGGCCATGATCTCGGTGATCTTGCCCATGCCACCGACGCTGTGACCCCACGCGCCCTTCTTGCCGTTGACCTCGCCAAAAACGTGGTGGAGCAGCACATAAGCACTCCCCGGCGTATCGGGCGAGGCATAGTTACCGACCACCGCGTCAAAGCCGAACGCGGCCTTGACCGCTTCGCTTTCAAACCATTGGTCGAGGAAATCGCGCGCCGATTTGGTGAAGAGATCGAGTACGTCGCGTTGCTGTTCGAGCGGTAATTTCGCCAACATGCGCCCCTGCTGCGCGCCGGATAGAAGCGTGCGCAGACCATCACCGACATTGGGGGGGATTTGAAGCGCAAGACCGCGCAACACCTCTGCGACATTTTCGAGCATATCATAATAACGCGGCAGGGTTTCGGCGTCCTTGACCGAAAAGCGGCGGAACTCCGCCTGTGTTTTTTCAAGGCCCCCGCCGAGCTTCAGATAGCCGCCGTCTTCCTGCGGCAGAAAGTTGGAAATAGGGCGCTCGATCACGCGATAGCCATGATCGGCGAGCTTCATGTCCGCGATCACCTTGGGCTGAAGCAGGCTCACCGTATAGCTTGCGACCGAGTTGCGGAAACCGGGGTGGAACTCCTCGGTCACCGCCGCGCCGCCGGGAACGCCGCGCGCCTCCAGGATCCGCACCTTCATCCCCGCCCGCGCAAGATAGAAAGCGCACACAAGGCCATTATGGCCGCCGCCGATGATGAGTGCGTCGTAGGTCATGCTATCCCCGATCATTTTCCACATCCGTCATGCTGAACTTGTTTCAGCATCCATACGCCCCCTACTCTCGATAGTGCAGGACTATGGACCCTGAAACAAGTTCAGGGTGACGGTTTCTTAGTCAAGCTATCCGGCTTCTCCCGCTCCCGCGCTTCCGGGATCAACGCCCGCACACGGCGCGCAAAGTTGCGCAGGCATACCTCACTCGCACCCAAGGGTCCGGCGGAGAAGCTTGCGCTCCCCATGCCTTCCTGCACGCGGGTGATGAGCGCGGTGTCCTCCAGGTTAACCTGACGGTTGATGCGCCAGTTCAAATAGCGCGCCGCCTGCATTTCGCGGCGATCATCGGGGAGCGCATAGCTGATTTCGCGGATGACGCAGGTTTCCGGCCCCGTCGGAAGCCACTGCATGAAATCGACCTGATCGGGATAGATATCGAATGCGACATTGGGCCACAGCCGGAAATAGAGCCAGTGGCGGCGCTTGTCGGCGGGCAAATGCTCGGCTTCGGGCAGAAATTTCTGGTAAGCGCGTTCAGACAAATTGGCAGATTCGCCATCGACCATATCGCCCCACATGCGATCGACCTGCCCCGTGGTTTCTATACCATAGCTTTTGGCGAACAACCGTGTCAGTCCGGGATGCGCGACCGGGATATGGAGCGCATCAGCATAATTATCGCCGACATTCTTCCAGTTGACCTGACGGGGCCGGATGGTGACGCGACCGACCGCGCGCAAATCTTCAAACTTATGCGGCGCGATCATCGCGTCATACGGTGCCATCATCTCGGCGACCGATGGCCCGCCATCGTCTTTCAGGCGGACGAAATGAAAGCCGTTCCAATGCTCATGGTCCACCGCGGCGAGGCCCTGCTCTTCCATCTTGAGCGACGGGTAATCCGCCTTGAACGGCACCCCCGACAAGCGCCCGTCCTTTTCATAGACCCAGGCATGATAGGGGCAGACCAGCTTCTTGGCGCAGCCTTGTGCCCCATCCACCAGCCGCGATCCGCGATGGCGGCAAACATTGGTGAAAGCACGGACCGCTCCGTCATCGCCGCGAATGACGAGCACGCTTTCGCCGATATAATCGAGCGTGAACCAGTCACCAGCATTGGGGATATCGCTGTCATGGCACACCACCTGCCACGATGGGCGGAAAATGCGCTCCTTTTCGAGCGCATAAAAATCGGCATCACGATAAGTCCAGGCCGGAAGGCCCCAATCCTCGAGCACATCATGGTTGGACAGCTTTTGCTCCATAAGTGAAAGGCATAGCGCAAGCTTGCGCCAAGGCAACACCCTGTTTGCACGAATTGCATGTGTAAAATGACACGCAAAGGCCTATGCGGGTAACCATGCTCGAGTCGGAAACAGCTCTGCTGCTCGCGCGCATCCAGTTCGCGTTCACGATCAGCTTCCATTTTCTCTTCCCTGCCTTCACCATCGGGCTGGCGAGTTATCTCGCGGTGCTGGAAGCTTTGTGGCTCAAGACCGGCGAACAGGTTTATGACAGCCTCTATCGCTATTGGATCAAGATTTTCGCGATTGTGTTCGGCATGGGCGTGGTTTCGGGGATTGTCCTTTCCTACCAGATCGGCACCAACTGGTCGGTATTCTCCGATAAAACGGGGCCAGTGGTCGGTCCGCTGATGGCCTATGAGGTTCTGACCGCCTTCTTCCTCGAAGCCGGATTTCTGGGCGTAATGCTGTTCGGCAAGGAAAAGGTCGGCAAGGGGCTTCATTTCTTTGCAACGCTGATGGTCGCTATCGGCACGCTGATTTCCTCTTTCTGGATCTTGTCTGCGAATAGCTGGATGCAAACGCCAGTGGCCTATGCGCTGAACGAGGCGGGTCAGTTCGTGCCCAAGGATGGCTGGTGGGATATCATCTGGAACCCGAGCTTCCCTTATCGCCTCACGCACACGGTGACAGCCGCCTATCTCACCACCGCCTTTGCGGTCGGCGGCGTCGGCGCGTGGCATTTGCTCAAGGACAAAAGCAATGCGGGCGCGCGCAAAATGTTTTCAATGGCGATGTGGATGGCGGCTTTGGTGACGCCGGTGCAGGTTTTCCTCGGCGACCAGCATGGCCTCAACACGCTTGAGCATCAGCCGGTCAAGGTGATGGCGATGGAAGGCCATTTTGAAAGCCATCCCGATGGCGCGCCGCTGATTCTGTTCGGCATTCCCAATCAAGCGGAACAACGGGTCGATTATGCGATATCCGTGCCGAAACTTTCCTCGCTCATTTTGAAGCATGATTGGAACGCTCCGTTGAAAGGGTTAGACACCGTGCCGCTGGCTGACCAGCCGCCGGTCGGGATTGTGTTTTGGGCGTTCCGTATCATGGTCGGGCTTGGCGTTGCGATGCTGGCGCTGGGGCTGTGGAGTTTGGTCGCGAGGATGCGCGGGCGCCTCTATGATTGGCCGCTGCTCCATAAGGCGGCAATCCTGCTCGGCCCGTCCGGCTTTGTGGCCGTGATCGCGGGATGGGTCACCACCGAAGTCGGTCGCCAGCCCTATACGGTTTATGGCCTGTTGCGCACCAGCCAGTCTGCTTCCCCGCTCGACGCGCCTGCGGTCGCAACCTCGCTGATCGCATTCATCATCGTCTATTTCACGGTTTTTGGTGCAGGTATCTGGTATATCAGCCGCTTGATGGCGAAAGCGCCGCAGTTCGACGAACCGCTCCCCGAAAATGATCCAAGCCATGCGGCCGGAATCACGCCTGCATCGGCGATCCAATATGGAGAGGAAGGGCAATGAACTTTGACCTTCCGGTCATCTGGGCGATCCTTATCGCCTTTGCTGTCGCCATGTATGTGGTGATGGACGGGTTCGACCTTGGCATCGGCATCTTGTTTCCGCGCTTCAAGGTCGGCTCCGAGCGCGATACCGCAATGAACAGTGTCGCGCCGGTATGGGATGGCAATGAAACCTGGCTGGTGCTGGGCGGCGGGGGATTGCTCGCCGCATTTCCGCTGGCCTATGCGATCATTCTGCCTGCGCTTTATGCACCCCTGATCGCGATGTTGCTGGGGCTGGTCTTGCGCGGCGTTGCGTTCGAGTTTCGCTGGCGCGATCCGGCGCATCGCGCGACCTGGGATAGCGCTTTTTTCATCGGTTCCTTGGTCGCAGCGCTAGCACAGGGCATCACGCTCGGCGCCTTGTTACAAGGAATAGCGGTCGAGGGTCGCGCCTATGCGGGGGGCTGGTGGGATTGGCTGACGCCGTTCAGCCTGCTGACGGGCGCGAGCGTTGTCATCGCCTATGCCCTCCTTGGTGCCTGCTGGCTCATCTGGAAAACCGAAGGTGCGCTTCAGGAGCAGATGTTCCGATATGCGCGCCCGCTGGGGATCGCGCTGATCGTGGCGGTCGGCGCGGTCAGCTTGGCGACACCGTTCCTTGAAGGCCAATATTGGCAGCGCTGGTTTTCCTATCCCGGGATTATAGCAACCGCGCCGGTGCCGTTCCTCACCGCCATTGCCATCCTGATCTTCCTGCGCGCGCTCGTAAAAAAGCAGGAGCGCACGCCCTTCTTTTCCGCGCTCGCGATCTTCGGCCTGTGCCTTGCCGGGCTGGGCGTGTCGATCTGGCCCGATGTGGTGCCAGGCCGCATCAGCATCTGGCAAGCCGCCGCGCCTGACGTGAGCCTCAGCTTCATGCTGGTCGGCGCGGCCATCATGTTCCCGATCATCCTCGGCTATACCGGATGGGCCTATTGGGTGTTCCGCGGCAAGGTCGGCGAAGGCGGCTATCATTGAACCCGCGCGTAAAACAGTTCGGCTGGATGGCGTTGATCTGGGCGTTGAGCGTGGGCGCGCTGGCGGTGGTGGGGTTGGTGATAAGGGCGGTGTTGAGATAACACACGAGGCGAAGCGCTACACCCCACCCTCCCTCGCTAGGGAGGGTTAGGATACCACAAAGCTCGTCATTCCCGCGAAAGCGGGAATCCATCACCGAAACGGTCCGCGTAAACCGCACTTTCGGGTGATGGATTCCCCGGTCAAGCCGGGGAATGACGAAAATGGAAAATCAGGTGCTCACCCGAACAGCTTATCCGCATCCATGGCGTAAAGGAGATCCGCGCCGCCGACTGCTTGCGAGGATAACCCCAAAGCTTCCGGCACAATCCGGTCGAGATAGAAGCGCGTCGTCACCAGCTTGGCTTTGAGGAAGGCGTTATCCGGATCATTCGCCAACGCCGCTTCCGCCGCCTTGGCCTGGTTCACCATCAGCCAGCCGCAGGTTGCCACCGAAAGCATGGTGAGGAGCGCATAGCTTCCCGCCAGCTTGTCATCGACGCTGGCGGAGCGCATCCAATCAACCGTGTGGGTCACCGCTTCGGCGAGCGCCATCAACCCTGCTTCCTGCGTCGCCCCAGCCTTGATGTCGGCAATGAGGCCGTCCAGCGCCGCACCATTATCCATGCTCATCTTGCGCCCAACCAGGTCCGCTGCCTGAATGCCGTTGGTGCCTTCATAGATCGGCGCAATCCGCGCATCGCGATAGAACTGAGCCGCGCCGGTTTCCTCGATGAAGCCCATGCCACCGTGCACCTGAACGCCGATCGAGGCGACCTCGCAGCCAATGTCCGTCGCGTGGGCCTTGGCAAGCGGGATCAGCACATCGAGGCGGCTTTGCGCACCGTCAAGCCCGAGCGTCGCGCGGTCGACCTGTCCCGAAGCATAATAGATGAGCGCACGCGCCGCTTCCGTCTGTGCTTTCATGCGCAGCAGCATGCGCCGCACATCCGGATGCTCGATGATTGCAACCGGAGCCTTGTCGGGGCTCCCCGCGCGCGGGCTTTGGATGCGTTCTTTGGCATAAGCCACCGCCTTTTGCGTCGCGGCTTCAGCGATCTGCACGCCTTGATTACCGACATTCAGTCGCGCATTGTTCATCATCGTGAACATCGCCTTGATGCCGCCCATCTCGCCACCGATCAGTTCGCCGATGCAATCGTCATTGTCACCATAGGACATGACACAGGTCGGCGATCCGTGGATGCCAAGCTTATGTTCGATCGACACGCAGCGCACATCATTACGCGCGCCGATGCTGCCATCGTCATTCACATGGAATTTGGGGACAATGAACAGCGAAATGCCGCGCGTCCCTTCGGGCGCGCCGGGTGTGCGGGCGAGCACCAGATGGACGATATTGTCGGTGAGGTCATGCTCGCCAAAGGTGATGAAGATCTTGGTGCCCTTGATCTTATACTTGCCCGCATGCTCGCCTTCGGTGATCGGAATGGCGGTGGTCTTGAGCGCGCCGACATCCGACCCCGCCTGCGGTTCGGTGAGGTTCATCGTGCCGTTCCATTCGCCCGACACCAGCTTCGGCAGCCATTTCTCCTGTTGCTCAGCCGTGCCGTGGTGGATCAGGCTTTCAATCGCGCCGGGGGTGAGGATATTGATGAGCGTGAAGCCCATATTGGCGGTGCCCAAATCCTCGATCAGCGCGGTGTAAAGCGCATAGGGCAAGCCCTGCCCGCCAAAATCCACCGGACCATTGAGGCCGCCCCAACCATTAGCGACAAAATTCTGATAGGCCGTCTTGAAGCCAGGCGGCATGGTGACAGTGCCGTCATTCCATTTAGGATTGTTGACATCGCCCACGCGGTTCAATGGAGCATATTCTTGCGCCGCAAAGTCGCCGATCCCGCCAAGGATTGCATCGACCATGTCAGGCGAGGCATCGGCGAAGCGGTCATGCGCTGCCAGCTCATCAATGCGGACAATATGGTCGAGAAGAAAACGCTGTTCGGTGACGGGCGGGGTATAGCTCATGGATCGCAACACTTTTTGTTGGAAGGGACAAGTTTTTTGAGGCTATAGCGCGGCATGGCCAGCGGCTCAAACCCTCCTTTTTCGACCCCGATCTTACCTTACGGCAGCGAAGCTGTGGCCGAAGCGGCGCGGCTTATACTGGCGGGAGAACCCGTCGCGGTGCCGACCGAAACGGTCTATGGGCTCGCGGCTGATTCGACCAATGCCGAAGCGGTGGCGCGGATATATGAGGCCAAGGGGCGGCCCAGTTTCAATCCGCTGATCGTCCATGTGGCGAGCCGCGCGATGGCGCAAAGCTTGGCGCAATTTGACCAGCTGGCGCAGACGCTTGCCGATCATTTCTGGCCGGGGCCACTGACCCTGGTGCTTCCCAAACGCGATGATTGTCCGGTGGCGAGCATTGCGACGGCCGGTCTTTCCACCATCGCCATCCGCATGCCCGCGCATCCCGCGATGCGCGATCTTATCGAAGCAACGGAAAAGCCGCTCGCAGCGCCCTCGGCCAATGCCAGCGGACGCATCAGTCCGACCACGGCGGCCCATGTCCGCGCGAGTCTCGACGGACTCATCCCGCTCATCCTTGATGCCGGACCATGCGCGGCGGGGCTCGAATCGACCATCATCGCGCCCGGCACTGATGCCATCCGCTTGCTACGCCCCGGACCGGTGACCGGCGAAATGCTCGAGGCGGCGAGCGGCGTTCGCGTCATCGCCGATAGCAGTGATAAAATCACTGCGCCCGGGCAATTGGCGAGCCACTATGCGCCGTCAAAGCCGGTGCGGCTGAATGTGACGGAAAGGGCAGAGGGCGCTTTTCTGATCGGCTTCGGTGATGTGGCGGGTGATTTTAATCTGAGCGCGGCGGGCGATCTTACCGAAGCGGCAGCGCGGCTGTTCGACGCACTTCATAGCGCGGATGCAAGCGGGGCAGCAGAAATCCACGTCGCGCCGGTTCGCGCTATAGGCTTGGGGATTGCCATTAACGACCGCCTGAACAGGGCTGCGGTACAATAAAGCCTTCTCCCCTTGTGGGAGAAGGATACGAAAGCTTAGCCCGTAAGGGCTTAGCTGGAGTTGGATGAGGGGTGCGGGCCTTCAGGCCCGCGCGGTCGCGAAGCTACCGCAACCCCTCTCCCAGCTCCGACTAAACTCACTTCGTTCGTTAAGTCTGCACAACCCTCTCCCACAAGGGGAGAGGGCTATTGAGCACGGCGCTCCTGCGCTTGGAGTAACCCCTGCTCCCTGAGCGCCGTGCATTCCTCGCGCGCCGGGTCTTTCTGGCAGCGGCGGATAGCCTTGCCTTCTTCTTCCTGCTGCTTCCGGACCTTGCGGCCCAGATTGCGGTCGGCTTCGTCCTGACTGGTCGTCGCCCAATCGGCGGCTTGGCCGACAACCTTGAAGGGCGCGGTTGCAAGACCTGTCACGGTGCTGACGCACCCGCCAAGCATCAGGGCAGGCGCGGCAATGAAAAGAGATGCAAAATTATTCATACCGAAGCGCTTAGCAAAGAAAGCTGATCGTCACCTGAATTTTTCTTGGTGCGCTGGCAGCTTTGCGGTGAACTGACCGAACATCAAGATTTTACGCTGCTATTTAACAGAAAGTTGATATGAACAGGTCGCTTGTTGCGGGGAGCCAACAGCTTGCTCCTTCGCGTCAGCCCAATTGGAGGGAGGATTTATGTCCACTATGCAAAAAGCTTTGGCCGAATTTTTCGGCACTTTCTGGCTCGTATTCGGCGGCTGCGGCAGCGCGGTCATCGCGGCTGCTTTTCCTGAGGTCGGTATCGGCCTCTTGGGGGTTGCGCTCGCATTCGGTCTTACTGTTCTGACCATGGCCTATGCCGTTGGCCATATCAGCGGCGCGCATTTCAATCCGGCGGTCACCGTAGGTTTGTGGGCCGGTGGTCGTTTTCCCGCGAAGGATATTCCGACCTATATTATCGCGCAGGTGATCGGCGCGATTGTTGCCGCATTTGTGCTCTACACCATCGCAACCGGCAACCCGACCTATGACCTCGCGGTCAACGGCCTTGCGGCAAACGGCTTTGAAGCCGGATCGCCGGGCAAATATTCGATGGCCGCAGCCTTGATCATCGAGGTGCTGCTAACGGCATTCTTCCTGATCATCATCATGGGATCGACCGATGGACGCGCACCTAAAGGCTTCGCGCCGATTGCCATCGGCCTTGGGCTGACGCTGATCCACCTGATTTCTATTCCCGTAACCAACACCTCTGTGAACCCGGCGCGTAGCACCGGGCCCGCACTGATCGTAGGTGGCCTTGCGCTACAGCAATTATGGCTGTTCTGGGTCGCGCCGATTGTCGGCGGGATGCTCGGCGGTTTCCTGTACAAAGTCATGGGTGCCGACAGCTATCACAAACCCGACATCAAGGGCGAGTGAGCCAAGGTCGCCATGGTAAATAGAAAGGGCCGGTATCATCCGGCCCTTTTTCTATCCGAGTAAGTTCAGCGCAAACGCCTTCAATTCCGGCCCGATATCAGGCCGCTCCAGCGCGAGCGCGAAATTGGCGGCGGCGAAGCCTGCCTTCGATCCGCAATCAAAACGGCGGCCATCAAAGGTCACTGCATGGAAGGGCTGGTTGCCGATCATCTGGGCCATCGCGTCGGTCAGCTGGATTTCGCCGCCCGCACCTGCCTCCTGATTTTCCAGCGTCCGCATGACTTCGGGCTGTAGAATATAGCGCCCCGAAATGATGAGGTTGGAGGGCGCGGTCCCCGCCGCAGGTTTTTCAACCAGACCCGTAACTTCGGTGATCGCGCCATCCTTCCGACCGGGCGCGATCACCCCATAGCTTGGGGTTTCTTCCGGTGCGACTTCGAGCACGGAGATGAGATTACCGCCGCCGATCTGGTGATACGCATCGACCATCTGCTTCATGCAGCCCGATCCATCCGCTTTAGCCACCATGAATTCGTCGGGGAGAAAAATCGCGAACGGTTCATCACCGACAATATCGCGCGCGCACCAGATGGCGTGACCAAGGCCGAGCGGTTCCTGCTGGCGCACATAGGCACAATTGCCGGGGCCAAGCCGCGTCGGGTCGAGCACCGCCAGCGATTTACCGCGCTCTGCCATGGTTTTTTCAAGCTCGAAGGCGATGTCGAAATGATCCTCGATGGCGCTCTTGCCGCGCCCCGTGACGAAGATCATCTGCTCGATCCCAGCCTCGCGCGCTTCGTCCACCGCATATTGGATGAGCGGGCGGTCGACCACCGGCAACATCTCTTTGGGGATGGCCTTGGTCGCAGGAAGAAAGCGGGTGCCAAGGCCCGCTACAGGGAAAACCGCCTTGCGGATCGGACGAGGAGATGCAGTCATGCGCGCAGCGATAGCGCGAAGTTTTCCGCTTGACCAGTCGGTCAAATCGGGTCCTGAAAGAGACCCACCTTATCCTGCCATTTTGTCGCCAAATCCCTTTTTGAGCTTGGCAAGTTTGGGCGGGATCGACGCAAGGCAATAGGGATTGCGTTGGCCTTCGCCGGACCAATAATCCTGATGATAATCTTCCGCCGGGAACCAGGTGGTAAGCGGCTCGATTGTCGTCACGATTGGTGCGGGCCAATCGGCCGCGGCGCGCTCTATTGCAGCCTTGGCGGCTTCTTCCTGGTCGGCGCTATGCGGAAAGATTGCGCTACGATATTGCGTGCCGATGTCATTACCCTGGCGGTTAAGCTGGGTCGGATCATGCGTCGCGAACAGCACATCGAGCAAATCGTCATAGCTGATTTTGGTCGGGTCATAAGTGATGCGGATGGCCTCGGCATGGCCGGTATCGCCGCGGCACACATCCTTATAGCTCGGATTTTCGAGGGTGCCGCCGATATAGCCGCTCTCAACCGATTCTACCCCGGCGAGGTTATTGAAAACCGCTTCGGTACACCAGAAGCAACCGCCAGCGAGCGTTGCCGTTTCTGTCGTCATTTTATCTTGCCTCCAATTGCGCTCACCAAGGGCGGGCGGGCACTAGGGTTGGCTGCAAATGCAGCCAGAACATGGTCCGCCTCCGTGCGCATCACATCACGCCGGGTCTTCCAGTTCGAATGTGTAGATGAACGCAGGATACCGCCATCATGTTCCGGTCCGAACCGCTCCCACAGCCGTGCGGCGGCAAAGGGGTTGTAGCCCGCTTTGGCGAGCAACCAGACCGAAAGCCGGTCGGCTTCATCTTCGGTTTCGCGGGTAAGGCGTGCGTTTTTGCCGAATTGCTGGAACAGGCCGCGTTGCACCCCTGCTTCATTGAGCGCAACGCGATGCTTCAGGATGTTATGCGCAAATTCATGCGCCATGACGGCGGCAAGATCCTCGTCATTTTGCGCATAGTCGACCAGCGCGCTCGTCACCTGTACGCGCTCGCCATCTGCGCCCGCATTCAATTCATTGGACGTGCGCACGGCAAAGCGGGTGGCGCAGATCGTCGCAGGCTTGACCGGCACCGTCGCCTGCACCGCAAGCCCCTGTCCCGCGCGCATCGCGTTTTGTACGCGCACGTCCGCCTTACCGTCAGCAAGCCAGCGATCCATTGCCTGCTCTATCAAACCCATCCGGCTGAAGGTCCCCCGCTTCTTGCTGTCGGACGTCGCGGCAAGGGCGGCGAGATTCTCTCCGTCAATCGTGATGACCGCTTCTCCGACATGAAAACCGGCACGCTCGGCAGGACTTCCGGGGGCAATCCCGGCAATGATTATATCGCCGCTGCCCGGCCAAACGCTATTATAGGCGAGCGCCGCGGCGCTCTGATCCTTCGCGGGATATTGCCACCGGTCGGTGAGGAGCCAGCCGACACTGGACACCTTATCGTGGCACCAATCCTTGGCGGCATCCGCAAGCCGGTAACCAATCGCCGCGACGCGCTGATCGGCTTTTGCCAGTTGGCGATAATCCTCCACCTTTTCGGGATCGACTTTCGCTGCGCGTTGCGCCTGCGCAGGCGATGCCACCAGAATAGTGACCGCCGCCGCACTCGTCAGCAAAATCCGGATCACGCCGCTTTCTCTTCCGCCTTGGCGCGTTCTTCTGCGACCAGTTCCTTGCGCGACAATTTACCGATCATGGTTTTAGGAAGTTCAATCCGGACCTCGACTGCGCTCACCCGTTCATGCTTGCCAAGTTGCGGGTTGAGCCATTGCATGAGTTCGTCCCCGCTAATCTGCACACCGTCCTGCAAGGTCACAAACGCTTTGGGACTTTCGCCGCGATAGGGGTCGGGAATGCCGATTACGATACATTCCTTCACCGCTTCATGCTTGTAGAGAATGTCTTCGATCTGGCTCGGGAAAACCTTGAAGCCGCCCACCGCGATCATGTCCTTCAACCGGTCGACAATTTCGATATAGCCATCGGCATCGATCACGCCCACGTCGCCGGTGCGCAGGAACCCATCGACAAATACTTCGGCATCGGCTTCGGGCCGGTTCCAGTATCCTTTCATAATTTGAGGGCCCGAGATTACGATTTCGCCAGGTTCTCCCGGAGGGGCGGGCTTGGTCGGGTCTTCCTTGTCGACCAGCTTGACGATGGTGCCCGGCACCGGTTGTCCGATTGTGCCGACCTTGTTGATATCGTCATAGGGATTGACCGAAACCACGCCCGAACTTTCGGTAAGGCCATAGCCTTCAACGAGCGCCGCACCGGTCGCGGCAGTGAATCTATCATAGACTTCCGCCGGCATCGGCGCCCCGCCCGAAATGCATACGCGCAAGGAAGAGAAATCGGTTTCGCCTAATTTTTCATTATCGAGCAGCGCCTGATACATGGTTGGCACGCCCGGCATGGCCGTGGGCTTAACGCGGTTGACGGCGGCCAGCGCCTGCGTCGAGTCAAAGCGCGGCAGCATGATGATTGATCCGCCGTTATCGACTGTCCGGTTGAGCACACAAGTATTGGCAAAGACATGGAAGAAGGGGAGCAGCCCCATGATCCGGTCGGCCTTGCCCTTCTCTGGATCGATCAGATTAACCTGCCGCGCATTGGCGGTGAGGTTACGGTGCGTCAGCATCGCGCCTTTGGGCGTGCCTGTCGTGCCGCCGGTATATTGGAGCAAAGCAACATCTTCGGGATCAATCGCAACCGGTTCGGGCTTGCCGTCATTGGCGATGAGCGCCGAAAAGCGGATGATGCGCGGGTCTTGCGGGATGGCTGTTACCTCGGCGCGCTTAAACATGCGGAAGAGGACGCTTTTGACCGTCGGCAACACTCCTGCGACCGATCCGACCACCAGTTGCTTAAGGCTCGATTTGTCGAGAACCTTGAGCGCAGTGGGGAGCAGCGCATTGGCGCTTAGGGTAAACAATATTTCGGTACCGCTATCCTCAACCTGGGTCGCGAGTTCATCGACCGTATAAAGCGGCGAGAAATTGACCACAGTCGCGCCCGCTAGCATCGCGCCATAATAAGCCGCGACATAGTGCGGCGTGTTGGGCAGGAACAGCCCCACCCGGGTGCCCTTGACCACGCCCAGTTGCTGCAAGCCACGCGCGACCCGACGAACGGCAGCCTCATTGGCCGCATAATCATACCCGCGTCCGAGAAAATCGAGCATCGGGGCCGACCGGTTGCGGGCAACACTTTCAGTGAACATCTGCGGCACTGTCATCGCCGGGATCGGCGAATCCCAGGGACGCGGATGGTGATATTTTTCCCGCCAGATAATGGCGTTGTCCGAAGCCGTAGCGGCAGTTTGCAATGGCGAGTTGGGGTTTGCAGCAGAGGTTGTCGTCATGGCTGATAGCCTAAAGGAAACGGGCTATTTCTGCAAATGCGGGTTGCGCCAAATGGCGATGGCTGGCGCGCAATCATCAGCAAGCTCTTGCCTCGCTTCCCGCCTATCCCTACCGTCCGCTCCTCAAGCAAAACGATCCGACGGAGACGGACATGCCTCAAAAATTTCTGCTGGCGCTTACGGCGACGCTGTTTGCAGCGAGCGGCGCCTATGCACAAAATGATCAGGAAACCCGCAGCCTCAAAACCTGCCGTGGCATCGGTGACGCAGCCGCACGCCTTGCTTGCTATGACCGTTTCACCGACAGTATCGGGCGGGACATAACCTCCAAGCCAGCGCGCCCTTATGATCCGATAAAGGATTTTGGCGGCGGAGCGCAGGTCCGAGAAGCCGACGATGCGGCGCGCGTTTCCTCGATCACCGCCAAGATCGCCGAAGCGCGTTATGGCGGCGTCCAGCGCGGATGGACTTTCGCAATCGATACCGGCGCGGTGTGGCAACAACTTGACACCGCCGACCCGCGCCGCGACCCCAAAGTCGGCGCAACGGTGGAACTGCATCGCAATGCGGTGGGCGGCTACACTGCTAAAATTGAAGACGGACGCGTCATCCGCGTCAAGCGCGTCCGCTAATCGCAAACTCCCCTCCTTGTGGTGATAGTGTGAACGCGAACAGGCTGTCCGACATTGACGGTCCATTTGTGCTGCTGGACGATGCCCGCGCTGACGGGCGGGTTCCGGCGCGCCTATTTTGCGCGCCACTCGAAATACGCACCGCAAAGACAGCAGACGAGGTGCCCGGGCTCATCGATTGGCTGGAAACGGCAAGGGGTAACGATGCCATCTTTGCCGGTTTTCTGTCCTATGAAGCCGGAGCAAGTTTCGAACCGCGCCTGACGGCCGGCGATCCGGTGCCAGCCGGTCCCCCGCTCGGCTGGTTTGCCCGCTTTAGCACAATGGAGAGGATCGCAGCCAACCTTGTCTCCACGCTTCTCCCCGATCCGCTCGGGGCATGGTCGGCAAGTGCCACGCCGCAGATTGATCGCACCGCTTATGACGAGGCCATCAACCGCGTGCTCGATTATATCAATGCGGGCGATATCTATCAGGCCAACCTGACTTTCATGGCAACGGTGCGCTTTGGCGGACACCCGCTGGCGCTTTATGCGCGGCTACGCGAACGGCAGCGGGCTGGCTATGGCGGCATCGTCTGGACAGGGGAGCACTGGATACTCAGTTTTTCGCCCGAGCTTTTCTTCAGCCAGCGCGGGCGAAGTCTTGTCGCACGCCCGATGAAGGGCACGGCGCGCCGGGGCGCAACCGCATCTGATGATCATGTGCAGGCAGAAATGTTAGCCGCCGACCCTAAACAGCGCGCCGAAAATCTGATGATCGTCGATCTGATCCGCAACGACCTGTCGCGCGTCGCCGAGGCCGGGAGCGTCACCGTGCCCGAGTTATTCCATGTCGAACATTTCCCGACCGTGCACCAGATGGTGTCATCGGTTCATGCAACGCTCGCGCCGGGCAAGACCACAATTGACGTGCTGCGCCAAGCCTTCCCTTGCGGTTCGATCACCGGAGCCCCGAAAATTCGTGCGATGGAGGTCATCGGCGAGCTCGAACAATCCCCGCGCGGCATCTATACGGGATCTATCGGCTATATCGCCGGACCCGGTGAGGCCGCGTTTAACGTCGCAATCCGGACACTGGTTATCCGTAAGGGAGAACAAGAAGCGCAACTCGGCCTTGGGTCTGGCATCGTCGCCGATTCCGTGGCAGGGGCGGAGTGGCAGGAATGTCTGATCAAGGGACGATTTGTGGAAAGCGCTGACGCATTCGATCTGATTGAAACCATGCGGTTTGATCCAGAAGACGGCGTGATCCGCCTCGACCGCCATCTCAAGCGTTTGCGCGCGAGCGCCAACGAACTGGGCTTTACCTTCGATCATCATCGCGCCCGCAACGAGCTGCAAGCGGCGACCTTCCGGCTACGTGAGCCTGCGAAAATCCGTATGCTGTTGTCGCGAGCCGGCAATGTCGCGATTGAAGTAACGCCGCTGCCCGCAACGCCGGAAGAGCCGGTTTCCGTCACACTCGTTCCCCTGCCCGTCGATCCGTCCGATTGGCGGTTGAGACACAAAAGCACGCTACGGAGCTTCTACGATGAAGCGCGGCGGAGCGCTGAAAGTTTCGAAGTCGCCTTCATCGCACCCGATGGAACGCTTAGCGAGGGCAGCTTCACCAGCCTGTTCGTCGAGCGCGACGGCCAGTTACTGACCCCGCCTCTCGCCGACATCGGTCTCCTTCCCGGGGTGCTTCGCAGCGAGCTTATCGACCGGGGCCGCGCAGTCGAAACATCCCTCACCGCCGACGACCTCACCGACGGTTTCTATATCGGCAATAGCTTGCGCGGATTGATGACGGCGAGATTGACCGGGCCCAATGCGGATCAGAATTCGAACTAAACTGGGTTAAGCGCCGGAACTTCAAAGAGCCGACCTGCGTAACCTCTCACGCTGGGGGTACGGACTAAGGAGATTCCAAATGGTAACCCGTACACGTTTGTTCGATAATTATTCCGATGCCAGCGCGGCAGTATCTGCGCTGGAAAGTGCTGGCATTCCGTCGCGCGATATAAGCATCATGGGTCGCGGTGCCGATACCACCGGTCTTGGCGATTATCGCTATGACTATGATGGCGATGGTGATCCAACTGATACGGCGAGTGGTGGTGCAGTGGCCGGTGCTACAGCCGGTGCGACGATTGGCGGGGTTGGTGGTCTTCTCACTGGTCTCGGCTTGCTCGCTATTCCGGGTTTCGGACCGCTTGCTGCAGCGGGCTGGCTGGGCGCAACGCTCGCGGGCGCGGGCATTGGCGCTGTTGCTGGCGGGGCTACCGGTGGCTTGATTGGCGCTCTGCGCGATGCAGGACATACGGAAGAGGAAGCGAACGTCTATTCCGAAGGGGTTCGCCGCGGCGGCACGCTGGTTTCTGTGCGCACTGACGATGCGCGAGCCAATGAAGTCGACACGATCCTCAACGGCAATCGCGGCGTTGATGCGTCGGCGCGCGGCGCGGCGTATCGCGAACAGGGATGGTCCTCCTATGACCCGGCATCGCAACCCTATACCGATGCTGAAATCGTGGATGAACGTAACCGCTATCTTTGAGCTAGCGCCTAAGTGATGAATGTGCCGTTCCGGTCTTCGGGGCGGCACATTTTTTGTGGTGTTGCCCTATGATATAGGGCTCCTCGCACCTTGCCCTTGGCATTGCTGCCCGTTAAAGCACGGCTCGCATTTGCAGCACGAGAGGGTCCGCCATAATGTCTGAATCCATCGCCCATTTGTCCGCCGCGCTTGACCGGATCAAGCCTTCGCCGACGCTCGCTATGACCCAGCGCGTGGCGGAACTGAAAGCCAATGGCGTCGATGTGATTGGCCTGTCGGCAGGCGAACCGGATTTCGACACGCCTGATTTCGTCAAGGAAGCCGCCATTGCCGCGATCCGCGCGGGCAAGACCAAATATACCAATGTCGATGGCACGCCTGAATTGAAGGATGCGATCATCGCCAAATTCAAGCGCGACAATGATCTCACCTACACGCGCAACCAGATTTCGGTGAATGTTGGCGGCAAACATACCTTGTTCAACGCGCTGGTTGCGACCTGTGACAAGGGCGATGAGGTCATCATCCCCGCGCCTTATTGGGTGAGCTATCCCGACATCGTCGCTTATACCGGCGCAACCCCGGTGATCGTCAAAGCGAACGCCAACCAGCTTTACCGGATGCTGCCTGAACAGTTGGAAGAAGCGATCACGCCCAAGACCCGCTGGGTGATGATCAATTCGCCCTCCAACCCGTCGGGCGCCGCTTATGAAGAACATGAACTGCGCGCGCTCGGCGATGTGTTGCTGCGTCACCCGCACGTCATGGTGCTGACCGATGATATGTATGAGCATGTCTGGTATGCGCCGACCCCGTTCAAGACCATCGCGCAAGTATGCCCTGACCTGTACGATCGCACCCTGACGGTCAATGGCTGCTCCAAAGCTTATGCGATGACGGGCTGGCGGATCGGTTATGCGGGCGGGCCGGAATGGATCATCAAAGCGATGGCCAAGCTCCAGTCGCAATCGACATCGAACCCCTGTTCGATTGCACAGGCGGCCGCATTGGCGGCGCTCAATGGCCCGCAGGATTTCCTTGATGAGCGCAACGACGCTTTCCGCGAACGCCGCGACATGGTGGTGGCGATGCTCAACGATGCACCGGGCCTCCATTGCCCGACACCCGAAGGCGCCTTCTACGTCTATCCCGACGCGAGCGACCTCATCGGCAAGAAAACGCCCGACGGCAAGGTCATCGAAAGCGACGATGACCTGATCGACTATTTCCTCGACACCGCCCGCGTCGCCGCCGTTCCGGGCTCGGCATTCGGTTTATCACCCGCCTTCCGCATCAGCTATTCAACGTCGGAGAAAGTACTGAAGGAAGCCTGCACGCGGATTCAAAGGGCGTGCGCGGCGTTGAAATAAACGGGCAGCCTTCTCCCCTTGTGGGAGAAGGATACGAAGTCTTACGCCGCAGGCGTTAGACGTAGTTGGATGAGGGGGGGCGAGCCAAAGGCTCGCGCGGTCGCGGTGCGACCGCTTACCCCTCACCCAGCTCCGCGTAAGCTCGTTCCTCGCTAACGCTCCACAACCCTCTCCCACAAGGGGAGAGGGAGGCGATATGCGATTCCACCTCGACACAATTTACACCCTTCCCATCCTCCCGCGCCCATGCTTAACTCCGCGCCATGCAACAGACTCACCGCCGGGGCTTCGCCCTCATCGCCGCGCTGCTTTCGACCAGCCTTCTTGCCACGCCCACACTCGCCGCGCCGAAGGCCGAACGCTTTGTGGTGATCATTCAGGACAAGAAGGTCGGACATCTCAATGCCGATACCGAGGGCGACCGGACGGTCATTGATTTTGACATCAAGAATAATGGCCGGGGTCCGACCATCAAGGAAGAGCTGCGCGTTGATGCGAACGGCCTCCCCACCGCGTGGAGCATCGCAGGCGCGACCACGTTCGGCAGCAAGGTTGCCGAAAATTTCGCCATCGCCAATGGCGCGGCCAGCTGGACCGATGCGGCGGGCCCGCAAACCGCTCAGGTTAAGGAGCCGACACTTTATGTGGCGCAATCCGCAAGCCCTTGGGCCAATGGTCTGTACGCCCGCGCGCTCCTCAAAGATGCCGACCACAGCATGCCCGCGCTTCCCGGCGGCACATTGACGCTCACCAAAAATGAAACGCTGAAAGTCAATGGCGCGGGCGGGCCGCTGGATATTACCGCCTATGATTTGACCGGCATCGACATGGAGCCTCAGACCATGTTACTCGACGCCAAGGGCGAGTTTTTCGGCATAGCGAGCCCCGGCTTCCTCCTCGTGCGCGAAGGCTATGAGGGCGAGGATAAACGTCTGCGCGGCCTGGCGGAAAAGTGGGAGGCCGACCGCTTTGCCGCTTTGCAGAAACGCTATGCCCATGACTATCGAAAGCCGGTGCGGATTACCAATGTCCGCTTGTTTGATCCGGTCCGCGAAACGCTGACCGCGCCGGTTTCGGTGCTGGTCGAAGGCAACCGGATCAAGGCTGTCGCGCCGCCCAATGCCAAGGCCTCGGGCGAGGTCATTATTGATGGCGCGGGCGGCACGCTCGTTCCTGGGATGTATGAAATGCACGGCCATCTGGGTCAGGGCGATGCGATGCTCAATGTCCTTGCCGGGATCACCTCGGTGCGCGACAAGGGCAATCGCAACGATGTGCTCGACAGTCTTATCACCCGCATAGAAAAGCGGGAGATTGCCGGGCCCCGCGTCGTGCGCGAAGGCTTTATCGAAGGCAAGAGCCCCTATAATTCCAACAATGGCATATTGGTCGACAGCGAAGCAGCGGCGGTCAAGGCGGTCGATTGGTATGCGGACCAGAAAAATGCGCCGGGCGGCGGCTATTGGGGCATCAAAATCTATAACAGCATCAATCCCGCCTGGGTGCCCGCGATGATTAACCGTGCGCATCAACGCGGGTTAAAGGTCACCGGCCACGTCCCCGCGTTCGGCAAGACCGACGATATGCTCAATGCCGGCTATGACGAGATGACGCATATCAACCAGTTCATGCTGAGTTGGGTGCTCCAGCCGGGTGAAGATACGCGCCAATTGCTGCGCTTGACCGCGCTCAAGCGGTTTGAAAATTTCGACATGAATGATCCCAAGGTCGCCAAGACCATCGACATCATGGTCAAGGGCAAGAAGGCCATCGACCCGACGCTCGAAATCCACGAAATGCTGACGCAGAATCGCGACGGCATGGTGCCGCCGGGCGCCGCCGATTATATCGAACATCTCCCTATCGGCACGCGGCGCGGCATGTTGAAAGCGATGGTCGATGCCTCCAAGCCCGAAGATGACAAAGCCTATCGCGCCGCGTTCGGCAAAATATTGGCGACGGTAAAATTGCTGCACGACAAGGGCGTCACCATCTTGCCGGGCACCGATCTTGGCGGCAGTTTCACCTATCACCGCGAGTTGGAGCTTTATACTGAGGCCGGGTTCACCCCTGCGCAAATCCTCAAAATGGCAACCCAGGGCTCGGCGGATTATCTGGGCCAAGGCAAGGATTTGGGGTCCATCGCCGCGGGCAAATATGCCGACTTCTTCCTCGTCCCCGGCGATCCGACCAAGGATTTGAAAACCATCAAAGCGATCCGTATGGTCGCCAAAGACGGGGTGATTTACTATCCGTCCGAAGCCTATCCCGCATTCGGGGTCAAGCCGTTCAGCACAAAACCTGCCGTGCGCGGGGAGTGAAGCCCTTGCACCCTCCCTCGCGAGAGATGCTGTGGGTATTCGCGATTTATCCCCGGGAACGTCCCCTCGGCCCGGTGATGGCCAGCGTCTTGGTAAGGCTCAACATATTCACGGAACATCCGGCCAAGTGACGGAGCACCGCCTGATTGCAGGCGCAGGACAATTCTGTGTAGCCGAAATGGATATCTTCGCGCCGTGCGAACAAGGCTGCGCCTTGCAAATGTCCGCAACCAAGAATGGCTAGCCGAAGATCACAAGCAATCGCGGCGGATGGTCGGCGATAGCATAAAATCATTTCCACGCCGTCGGACCCGCGACCCTATTTCAATCCCCGCAATATCCCGTTGCATATTTTGCAGTTGACCGGTCGCGCATGGATCGCCATATGCGCGTCGTTTAATAGAACGATACCGTTTCGTTTCGCCGAGTCGGACACTCAACGGCGCAATTTTCATTCAGGGATTTTTATGGCTAACGAAAATAATCGCAGCGACGACGCGCAATCGCCCGTGCCTGCCGCCGAAACGCAGGCGCCCGCCGCCATCGATCCGACGCCCATCGACGATGATGCCGATGAGTATGAAGATGACGACGATTATGAGGATGACGATAGCGACGATACGGGCTCCAGCGAACGCACGGGTAAAAAGCGCCCGTGGCTCGGGCCGCTGCTGATCGGATTGCTGCTCGCCGGCCTTGCCTATGGCGGTTATCGCTACATCGATTATCGCAATGTCGGCCAATATATGGAAACGACCAACGATGCCTATGTGCGCGCCGACGGGGTTGCGGTCGCGTCCAAGCTTGGCGGCTATGTCCGCACGGTCAATGTCGCCGACAATGAACGCGTCGAGGCGGGATCGTTGCTGGTCGAGGTTGACCCGACCGACTATCAGGCGCGGATCGATCAGGCCAATGCACAGATCGACGTGGCGCGCGCGAGCGAAGCCGCGACGCTTTCCAACATTGGTGAAGCCCAAGCCGCGATCACCCAGGCCGAAGCCGGGGTTGCTGCCGCGCGGCGCGATGTCACATTCCTCAACGGCGAGATTGCGCGCTACCGTCCGCTGGTGGCGAGCGGGGCCGAACCCAAAATGGCGCTCGACCAGCTGATCGCCAACCGCGACAAAGCGCTTGCCGACGTTGAGGCCAAGCAGGCGGGGGTCGTCGCGGCACAGCGGCGTATCGCCTCGATCCGCTCGCAAAGCGGGCAATCGGCAGCGCAGGCGCAAGCAGCCCAAGTGCAACGCCGCGCCGCCGCCAATGACCTTAACGCCACGCGCCTCACCGCGCCGGTCGCAGGCCGCGTCGGTAACTCGACGGTGCGCGTCGGCCAGTTCGTCCAGCCGGGCCAGCGGCTGATGACGATTGTCCCGACCGGGGATCTTTATGTCGAAGCCAATTTCAAGGAAACGCAGATCGGCCTGATGCGCCCGGGTCAGCCGGTGATCATCCATGTCGATGCGCTCCCCGATGTCGATTTCCACGGCACGGTTGAAAGCATCACGCCGGGGACGGGCGCGAATTTCTCGCTGGTGCCGCCGCAAAATGCGACCGGCAACTTCACCAAGATCGTGCAGCGCGTGCCGGTGCGGATCAAGTTGAATGCAGGGCCGGAATCGCGCCGTATCCTCGTTCCCGGCCTCAGCCTCGAGGTTGAAGTCGACACCCGTTCCGCCAAGGGCGCAATCGATGCGATCCGCCGCGAACAGCAAAGCGTCGCCAAGTGAGCAACAGCGCGGCCCTTGATGGCGGCCGGAAAGGGCGTGGGCCAAAGCCTGCGCCGGCCCATGCAGCGCCTCCCGAGAAGGCGGATCTGACCGCCTGGCTCGGGGTTGCGGCGGGGGCCATCGGCTCGCTCATGGCGACGCTCGATATTTCGATCGTCAACGCCTCGCTCCCGACCATTCAGGGCGAGATCGGCGCGTCGGCATCGGAAGGCACCTGGATCGCGACCGCCTATCTGGTCGCGGAGATTGTGATCATTCCGCTCACCGGCTGGCTCGAGCGGGTGTTCGGATTGAAGCGCTTCCTGCTGGTCGCCGCTATTCTGTTCACCGCTTTTTCGATCCTGTGCGGGATTTCGAGTAACCTCCAGATGATGATCTTTGGCCGCATCGGCCAGGGCTTTACCGGCGGCGCGATGATTCCGACGGCGATGACGATTATCGCAACGCGGCTGCCGCGCTCGCAGCAGCCCATCGGCACGGCCGTGTTCGGCGCGACGGTGATTTTGGGACCGGTGTTCGGCCCGCTGCTCGGCGGCTGGCTCACCGATAATTTCAGCTGGCATTATGCCTTCTTCATCAATGTGCCGGTCTGTGCCGCGCTCATCGCCTTGCTGCTCGTCGGCCTGCCCGATGAAGATATGAAGCTTGAAGAGCTGATCGATGCCGACTGGTTCGGTATTGCGGGGATGTCGATCGGCCTTGGCGGGCTGACGGTAGTGCTCGAAGAAGGGCACCGCGAACAATGGTTTGAATCGCCGCTGATCTGGCAATTGTCGGGGATTACCTTGCTCGGCTTCATCTTCATGGGGATTGGCCAGTTCGTCGCGCGCAAGCCGGTGATCAAGCTTGCCTTGCTCAAGAACCGCGAATTTGCCGCCGTCATCATCATGGCGCTGATCCTCGGCGCGGTGCTTTATGGCACCTCCTATGTGATCCCGCAATTTCTTGCCGCGATTGCGGGCAATAATGCGTTTCAGGCGGGTAAGATCGTGTTCCTTTCCGGCGTGCCCGCGATGATGATGATGCCGCTGATTCCCCTGATGATCCGCTATGTCGATTTACGCGTTGCGGTCGGGCTGGGCTTTGCGGCGATGGCGATATCCTGCCTGCTCGATACCAACCTCACCGCCGCGTCCAATGGCGATGCGTTTGTTGAATCGCAGCTGCTACGCGGTTTCGGTCAGGTGATGGGGATGATGTTCCTCAACCAGGCCGCCTTGAGCGCAGTCAGCGTCGAGGAAGCGGGCGATGCCTCCGGCCTGTTCAACGCGGCGCGCAACCTTGGCGGCTCGATCTGCCTTGCATTGCTCGCGACCGTGCAGGACCAGCGCTGGGAATATCACCGCTGGACGCTGCACAGCTCGGTTCAGGCCAATGATCCGGCGGTGCAGGATTATATGCAAGGCGCCGCGATGCAATATGGCGGCGGGCCGGAAGGCCTTGCTGCGGCCTATCGCGCGATTGACGGCTTGATCACCCGCGATGCGCTGGTGATGGCGTTCAACGATGAATTTTTCCTCCTGACGGTAGGCATTGCGGTGGTGACCCCGCTGGTCTTCCTTTTGAAACCGCTGCCCAAGGGGCAGGTCAATATGGCGATGCATTGATATGACGAGATTTGTGACCTTGAAATCCGGCCGCGCACTTATGGCTGTCGCGCTGTTGGCGAGCGCCAGCGCCTGCACCACGGTTGGCCCCAATTATGGCGGCGCGCCGGGTGTCGCCGAGAGCGCCGCGACGCGCGGCCAGTTCCTGCGCGGCGGAGCGGCATCAACCGAAGCGCCGGTCGCGCGCTGGTGGGAGACACTCGGCGATGCCGAACTCACCCGGCTGATCGACAATGCGCTCGCCAATTCGCCCAACGTCGCGATTGCCAATGCGAAGATTGCGCAGGCGCGCGCCGGTCTTGCCGCCAACCGCACCGCCAATGTGCCGACCGCCGGCACCTCGGTGACTGCGCCCTATATCAATATCCCCGGCAATCTGCTGAACCCGCAGGCGAGCAATGACCGCACCGACATCCAGCGCTACAGCCTGGGCTTCGATGCGTCATGGGAGCTCGATCTGTTCGGCGGCACCAAGCGCAAGATCGAGTCCGCCTCGGCCAAGGCGGAGGCCGCCGAAGCGGGCCTTGCCGACGCGCAGGTTTCGCTTTCGGCAGAGGTTGCGCGCGCCTATACCGGGCTGCGCG
>JAEXAW010000062.1 GCA_023458055.1 Pseudomonadota bacterium | reverse complement strand
TTAGTACTTCCGTGTTTCATTGCTTCTTCAAAATAAAATCTCGCATTTTTATAGTCCCCAACTTGTAGATAACAATATCCTAGAGAGTTTCTTATTTTAT
This sequence comes from Pseudomonadota bacterium, assembly GCA_023458055.1. Taxonomy (GTDB): domain Bacteria; phylum Pseudomonadota; class Alphaproteobacteria; order Sphingomonadales; family Sphingomonadaceae; genus JAFAFE01. The sequence goes on along the minus strand of JAEXAW010000062.1, from coordinate 3,964 downwards.
TATAATCTTCCGTTCCTTTACCTAAATTCTTTTTATATGCTTGTTGAAAATTTTGAATAGCATTATCAAAATCCTGTGTATTCATATAAGATGATCCTAAGCCAACATAAACATCTGGATATTTAGTTTTATCTATCTTTTCAAAATAAAAAATAACAGTATTGTAATCCCCTTTTTCATAGGCTGTCCAACCATCATCATACAAACGATCATCTGCACTCGCAAAAAGAGTATTTTTAGCAATTACGACAATAAAACCTAAAGCAATAATCCCAATTATGATTTGTAATATTTTTTTCATTTTAAACAATTAAATTTATGAAGAGTAGTACAAAGAAAAAAATCATATATCCTCCTATTTTACTCTCGATTTTTGAATTATTAATTTTATTTATGGATACTTTCATGATTTTTTTTAAAATAAAAATTATAAAATATGGCAAGATTAATAAAATAAATGCAATAAGAATATTGTAATTATATTTCCAAACATCTAGTGTTAGTAGTAATTTATTAGAATATATATTTATTTCTCTCAATCCAAAAAATGGTATTCCTTCCAACTCATTTAGCTCATTACCAAACATATCCTTTCTATTTGTTAATTTATTATTAACTATTCTTTCATAGTCTGAATTTCTAATGTAAAAAGATATATCCACTTTTTTATTATTTTTATCAAGACCCCACATCCAAGTATTTAATCCTTCTAAAATACCAGGATACTTTCGAGTAATTCTTATACCATCCTTTATAAAATTATAAGTAACAGTTGTACTTCTTCTACTTGAGTATATTGTACTTTGATTTTCTGCATGTTTCCAGTCTTCATGTTTTAAATTTTTTACATCGTAGATAGTTTGAACTATAGAAAACAAAAAATAAAGTAAACATAGAGATAATGTTATTTTTTGAATGTTAGATTCATTAATTTTCATTTACATTTTAAGTTTAATCTTTTCCAGCAACTACTGTTATTTTTGCTCTTGCTTCAGCTTCTTCCTTTTTCAAAGCCTCTATCAAATCTTCTGCTTGACCTTTTAGAATAAAACAAAAGAGACTTTTTTCAAGTCTCTTATCTTTCTTTCTGTGCTTGTTGTAATGAATCTAAGATTTGGAGATTTCTCGAACTAAAAGGACTTCCTAATTCTTTAGCTTTCTTCAAATAAAATTCAGATTTATCATAATCTCCTTTCTCCAAATAACTTATACCTAATGTATTTGCTATTTTGTCATAATATCCTTCTTTTTCACCGATTTTCATATCATAGGCTTCTTGAAGATTGACAATAGTATTTTGATAGTCTTTTTTTTCAAAGTAGGAAAAACCTAATGGAGCAACGATATCAGGATACTTCCTTTTTTCAACTTTATTTAGATAAAAAATTGTTAGATCATACTGCTTGTTTTCATAAGCAGTCCAACCATCTTCGTATAGTTTTGTTTGTCCATCAGTAAAAAAATTGTATTTAATTATTGCAATGAAAAATATAATTGAAATAATAATCCCTATAATGCCAGTAATTAAAATAATTTTTCTTTTCATGATTGTTTGATTTTTGAATTTACTTATTACCAAATAGTTAAGAATATTAAATAAATAATATTTAGAAAGAATAAAACACTCAATGATTTATTTAAGGAGATTCCTCCAGAGATATCAATTAGATAGCCACCACCAAATATAAACCCAATAAATAAAAACAAAAAAACAAAAAAATATTTCTCTCTAAAAAAAAGAAAAATATCAAAATAGTAAGTAAGATTTTTTTCAGATTGATTAAGTCCAAAAAAAGGAATATTTTCTTTCGTCTTAAACTCTTTATTTTTTTCTATAAAAAAATATTGAATCTCATTATTTTCATATTTTTTGTATTCTAATATTTTTTTCCAATTGGTAACAAAACCACTATATTTTCTTTCAAATTTTATTTTTTGATTTTGTTTTTCAACAAAAAAATATACCCTTCTTTTGCTAGCATGTTTATCAATTATTATTTTTTTGTTGAATTTTTCAGAAATCACTTTTTCGCTTGTCGATTTTAAATTTAAATCTGTCTTCTTTACAAGAAATATAAAAAAAGATGTAACCAATAAAGGAAAAATTAACATGAGGGAATGATATAGTATACTTTTCATTTTTATTAATCTTTACCTGCAATAACTGTTATTTTTGCTCTTGCTGCAATTTCTTCATTTGCCATTGCATCGTTTAATTCTTTAATTTGGGAGGCAAGCGCCCAATTTGCAGTTGCTCTTAATAAGTCAATTCCTAAATTAATTCCTAAATTTTTAAAAGCTCCACCAAATGCAGTTTTTACACCTGTTGCAGCATTACTTCCTAAGTTATTGTTATATTGAGTACCATAATTTGAAGTTACACTTGTAGAAGAAACTGAGGTTGTATTCGGAGTAATTCGAATTTGCGTATTGTTTTGACTCATTTGAATTTGAGTTGCTCCAACGCTTGAATTTGGCAAACGATTATTTGCAGAAATTGTAGAGTTAGATACTGTTGTTCCTGGCGGTGTAACATTTCCAGAATTATCGGCTATAAATACTCTGTTTTGTGAAATAGTAGAATTATTAACTGTAGAGTTTTGATAACCTGTCACTTGTCCATTTTTTATATCGTTTCCTGATCCAAGTCCGTCAGTTGTTGCACCATAGAGTTTATCAGTTGCTTCACTCATTACTTCATTTTCAGACATTGTTTGTTGATTGTAAGCTTCGCCAGTTACATAATTTTCAAAACCAGTAGTGTCTTTTAACCAATCATATCCTGCATTAATTGCATATGAGGTTCCCAAAACAGTTACCATTCCTGCAGATTGACTTAAAGTAGAAGCTAACCCATACTCTGCATAAGTAAGCATAAGCGAACTTCCAGCAGCTCCCACTGAAATTACAAGTGCAGATGCCAAATATGAAACACAAACAATTGCCCCAACCGTTAATGCGGTTTGTGCCATAACTTTGTCTGTAAACTCATCTGCTGCTTTTTCAGAATACAATATCATCACATTGCCTCCTAAACGGCATGGTATTGTTGAGTTTTCTAATAATGGATGTTTTCCAACTGTTAAAACATCTTTATCATAAGGAGTCCAATCTTTTAATAACATGCCACAAATTGAAGGAATTGCAGAAACACCCAAACCTACACCTGCACCAATTGCCGCCCCTGCAGCAACTGCCAAAGCTCCACCTGTAACTATAGAACCTGCTACTAAAGCCGCAGCCACAACAGCGCCTAAAATAGCTCCTCCTATTACCATTTTTGCACACATAAAGTTTCCACCAGGTCGGTCATCAACAGTCGCTTTTAAATATCCTCCAGCTATGGTTACGGTAGATTGACTTGTAACCTTTATTTGTTGTTTTTTCATTCCATCTGAGCATACTAGCCATGCTCCATCTGGTACGTATAACTTACTCATTAAACATTAATTTTTGTAGATGGTTATATTGTGTTCCATTAAATGAAAATATTTTGAACTTGCTTGTTCTTTAATTTTTGATAAACAAGAAATCATTTTTGCATTTTTAATATCATAATGGTATTCTATAGACCATGTTAATTGATAATTAAACTCTTCTTTTAAGAAATCTTTTAATTTACTATTGTAAATACTTCTTAAGTGTTCATTCTTATTGGGGTCTGATTCTGTATAGAATTTTATTTTAGCCAAATTGCCTTCTTTTTCCACTTTCCTTTTAGTAATGACATTTACTTTTTCATTACTAAAAACTTGCGAGACATATTGGTGAGATTCTATTTCTAGAAATTTATCAGTTTCTGTATATTTATAAAATACATCATTGAAAAATAAATGATAAAGTATATTATTTTTAATAAGTGGCAAAGTATCACTAAAATCTTTATCTCCTCCTTCTAACATATTTTTTTCTTCCAAAGTATCTCCCATTTCGGCTTGCAAAGTCTCTCTTAATTGCTTCCAAG
>JAEXAW010000048.1 GCA_023458055.1 Pseudomonadota bacterium | reverse complement strand
CCGACCCTGCCTGCCATCAGGCAGGCAATCCTGACCCAACTCAGTCAGCCTCCGCCGCCAACATGCCCGCATTGCCGTAGACGATGGCGACGAATGATCCGTAGAAATCTGCCAAAGTAGTGCTAGTGCGTCCACCAACAACTTCTTTAAAATTTACCTTTTTCTCGGCGATATTTTGATCGCCGTTATGAAAGTTGGTTCCTTTTAGGTTCCAGCTATCAGGGCTTTACACGGAAAATATGACAAACTCATCGAAGCGACTTTATTCCGCTCGTCTCCGGGCGGTAGCGATTCACCGCGATGCCGATCTCATTCCGCGCTGATAAGGCGCGAAACGAGTTCCCGCATGGGCTACCGAACAGGTGTCATAAAGTCGATGTGTGGCCCATTCGGACATTGAACCGGAGTGAAAGGCATCGCCGGTCAGTGGCATTTCGCGTAATTATTCGAACAACTCGGCGAGATGGGCATTTAAAAACTTGCCGGTCGGATCAACGCTCCGCCTTCGCGCCCGAAAATCGTCGGCCCGGGGATAAAGCGCATCGACATCGCTGCGGGTTAGCGTGTGCCTTTTGGCCCAGTGCGGGCGACCGCCATGATCGCGGAAAATCGCTTCCACTTCTTTGAAAAGGTCGCGCCACGGCATACCGGCATATTGGTGAAACGCGACCGATTCGTTGATCGGCGCATGAAACGGGCTAAGCCAGATATCGTCCCCTTGGACACGCCGATATTCGAAGGGAAAGGTTACCGGCCATCGCCCATTTATGATCCGTCGCCGCACTTCTTCGAGCGCCTTCATCCCCGCGCCGAGGGGAAAATGATATTCCATCTCTTCAAAGCGAATGCTGCGTTCCGATGGAAAAATGCGGAAAGCTGGACCGGTGCGCGATGACGGCTTTGACAGCCGCATCATCAATTTTTGCGACACCGGAACCAACGCGTGCCATTTTGCGCCAAGTTTAACCGCCGCCGCGAAGGCCGCTTCCCCGAAATCCGAACTGGCGCCGTCATCGCTCGGCGGTGCAATTTGCTTCAAGCTTTTGAAAAATCCGGTGTCGGCGTGAGGAAAAATGAAAAACTCACCATGGCGCCGCCCGTCCACCATAGCATCGAAGTCGCGCAGCAACTTATCCGCTGGTTCGACGACAAGGGTTTCAACCAGTCCATAGGCGGGCACCACATCAATGAGCAGGTCGGTGACAACGCCGAGCAGCCCCAATGAAAGCCGCGCGGCCTCGAAGAGTTCAGGATTGTTACTCTCGCTGCAATAGACCTGGCTGCCATCTGCCAGCACCAGCTTAGCCCCGCGCACGAAGGTAGACAGCGACCCCAGCCCCATGCCGGTGCCATGCGTTCCGGTGGCCGTCGCGCCCGCCAAGGATTGCGCATTGATATCGCCCTGATTAGCCAGCGACAGATTTTCGCGCCACAAGGCTTCGGTCAGCCGCGCAATCGACCACCCCGCCGGAACCCAGGCGCGCGCACGCCCTTCCTCGATGCGTAGCTTCCCGTCCAATTGGCTGAGATCAAGAATGCAGCCTCCGGTCTCGCATAAGGGCATAAAGCTGTGGCCCGCGCCGACCGGGCGCACCTGACCAGCGTTGGCAACAATATCGGCGAGCTCTTCCAGGGTGTGCGGGGATGCAATCTGACCTTCGGCCTCAACACTTTTCGACCAGTTACTCGACCCCATTAAATCCCCCTTTTCAAGCAAATGCCCAATGCGCCGGATGCCTGTCGCGCCATGGTTGCGCCTGTTCCAGTTCAAACGCAAGTGCAAGAAGCGAGGCGTCATCGCCGAGATCCGCCGCAAATTGAACGCCAATCGGCAGCCCCTTCGCGGTCATCCCCAACGGTACGCTCATGGCCGGACCGCCAGTCAGATTCTGCACCATGGTGTAGTCACAATAATGTTCGATCCGGGTCGAAAGCTGTTCAAACGGGACGCGCGGATCAAGATGCCCGATTTCAACGGGTGGGGTCAGCAGCACCGGGGAAATGATCACATCAAAACGATCAAACCAGTCAAAATATTGCTTGCTACACAGCTCTGCGGTTGCGGTCGCCTCTGCAAGCTGCTCGGGCCCGACCTGAGGACCTAATTGCCCCATCGTCACCGTATAGGGTTCAAGGATGCTGCTCAGATCGCCGCCTGGCACAAGCTCAGCGATTGACGCGTTAACGTCATGCGCACCCTTGACCCAAAGCGCGCCGAACGCGGCCATTAAAGAGATCGGATCAAAGGGCCACTCCGTCTCCTCGACATGATGTCCCAGCTGTTCCAGCAATAGGGCGGTGGAGATAACCGCGGCGGCGACCTCGCGTTGCGGTCGATGACCGCGCAAGCTGTTAAGGTGCCAACCGACCTTGAGCCGCCGCGTCGAAGGTCCTTCAACCTTTTCCAGAGGAGGATATAAGGCATCGCTCGCGCTGCGTTCGGTCGCCACCATATAATTTGCTGTGTCGCGCACTGTTACACTGACCGGATTCTGCACGACGAGATCAATGCCCGTGGTCGTCGGAAACTCGCCGCGAAGACGTTTACGCGATGGTTTGAGACCAAATAGCCCACAATTGGAAGCGGGGATGCGGATCGATCCTCCGCCGTCAGCCGCGTCGGCCATTGGAATGACGCCAGCCGCAACGGCCGCACCAGCCCCGCCGGACGAGCCGCCGGGGCTGCGGCTCAAATCCCAGGGATTAAGGGTAGGTCCATGCCTCACGCTTTCTGTCGCCGGGATATAGCCGAATTCGCTCATCGCGGTGAGGCCGAATATATTGAATCCGGCCTGCTCAATCGAATCTACAGCTTCGGAATTCGCAACGGCCGGCGGGGCGGCGAGTGTGCAATTCGACCCAAAGCCGGTAACCTCACCGGCGACCGCGCTCATATCTTTCAACAGATAAGGGACGCCCGCAAACACGCCATCGCCGACCGGCAGTTTGGCGCGCGCTTTTGCCCGATCATACATTTCCCCGGTCAGGAAGTTCAGTGAGGCATGGGACGCCTCCGCGCGGACAATCGCCGCATCAAGCACTTCGCCTGGAGAAATGTCTCCCGCCCTGATCATTTCGGCGATCCCGGTGGCATCGATCCATGCGTCTTGCATATCTTCTCCCTTTATTTTGCAGTGGGCAGCAGACTATGATCCGCCGAAAAGTTCGGCAGGAGCTGGCCAGCTGAATTTGGTACGGATGCGCTCGATCTCGCGGCGATAGGTGACCACATCCACATAGTTGGCGTGCCGATCCGATGCGATGTAGCTGTGACCGCCGCGAAGGTCGGGCGTGTCGTGGCGCTTCATCTCCTGCCAGTCCGCGTAAGAAGAGCCACCCTTTTCGCGCAACGCAGCGTCCATCGCGACCAAAGACGCCATTTCATCAAAGCGTTGATACCCGGCCGACGCAAATTCGACGAAGCCGACAACGGATAGCCCACGCAATTCGCGGTGAAAAATATTCATGTAGAGATCAGGGCGCGTGCCGTTCCAGTTGAACAAACGGTCATCGATAAAGGACACGCGGCATTCATAGCCTGTGGCGAGCAGAACAAGGTCTGCATCCATCCGACTACCGTCAGCGAATACCACACCATCACGGTCGAAATGATCCACCGCGCCCTTGGCCGCAATGTCTCCATGCGCAAGATAGTGGAGGATTTGCGTATTCATAATCGGGTGCGAGGCGAAGGGTGGATGATCGGGCGTCGGCAGGCGCAATCGCGTCACATCACCCACCAGCAAATCCAGCAGATCCCCAAAGTCGTCGGGCAACTGTGTGCCCGGCGGCAAAGCAGGCATATCCGTACTGAGGCAGTCTATCGGAACGCCGAACACATGCTTGGGAAAGAAATAATATCCGCGCCTTAGACTGATCGCGGCCATGTTTGCGGCTGCGGCAGCATCGCACGCAATATCTACCCCGCTATTGCCCGCCCCTATGATCAACACCCGCTTATCGGCAAATTCCTTTGGGCTGCGATAGGTAACGCTGTGCCGCACTTCGCCCGCAAACTCTTCGATACCGGGATAAGCGGGAATATGCGGAAGCCAAGTCACCCCTGGCGCCGCAATGACCCCTTCATAATGGCGGGTTTCGCCATTGCCGAGCGTTACCCTCCATCCGCCTTCCGCCTCATCTCCAATTGGCTCAGCGCGCTCAACCGGCTGGTTGAAATTTATCCCCGAGCGCAGATCAAATTTATCTGCGAAATCGCCAATGTAGCGAAATATGTCCCGATGCGATGGATAGTCCGGAAAATCATCCGGCATATCGAGGCCATAAAAGGACGAGGTAAAGCGCGACGAAATGAAGTGCGCACTGTCATACATCGGGCTGTCAGGAAGATTTATATCCCAAATGCCGCCGACATCGCCATTCCGTTCGAAATGATCAAAGGCGATGCCTGCCTGTCTTAACGCCCGCGCCGCGAGTAACCCGCATGGTCCTGCGCCCACGATGCAATAGCGTGCCGTCATCCGATGATCTCCCCCTTGCGCTGATAGGATAAGGACGGCCAATCCAGCGTTGGGATGCGCACTTCCTTGCCATCGACGTAACTGCCGACGTGCAACAGGAAGGAGCCAATCCCCGCGGCTCCTTGCATATACCCTGTCTGTGCGCGCACATGGTCCGGCTGCGCACGACGCTCGGCCTGCGGCCATTGCCAGCCATCTGGCCCCTCTTTGCGATGCGCGAAAATGACCCGGGCACAGCGGTCGGCCATGTCGATGCCCTCGTCCCAAATGCCGCTCTGGCCGATCAGCAAGGCAAAATCACCGATCCCGGCGTCGCCGCAGCATTGTCCATAATTATTCCACAAGCCGGGTTGCCGTTGTTCCGGCGCCCCGGTGGAATCGAGGCCGTTCATCAATCGGCGGGCATAAGTTGCCCACCGTGGCTCGTTGGTTAGCTCATTGAGCAGCAAATAGAGCCGCGCGGTACCCGGCGGACCATGGCAATTGCCAAGGTAAAAGGTCGGCGGATGCGCCCCTTCAAGATGGCAAATCAATGCCCCGCCGTTCGAGCGCGGCGTTTCGCATGAGCCTGCATAATTGGCAGCAGCTATCGCCGCGTCCAGATATTTGGATGCTCCGTTAAACTGGGCCAGCCGGGCAAGCGCGAAGCCGACCCCTGCGCTCCCGTGCGCGAAGTTGGGGGCCGGGAATGGAAATGGCATCGGATGCATCATCTGCCAGCACAAGCCCCGCGGCGTCACCTCTGCCACTTCGATCAGCCGGTCTGCGGCCTGGATAGCTATTTCCAACGCTTGCGGATCATAGCCCAAGCGATGGCTTTCAATGAGGGCGAGGAGCGCCCCTGCCGCGCCGATGCTGAGATCGACGATCTCTGCTTCGCCACTAATGCCGGTAAGCTCGCTATAGGGTATCGGCTCGATCCAACCCACACCGGTGCCGATCTTTGTCGCTTGGGCGCGGATGCGGCGCGTACATTCGCTGGCTCGCGCGGCAAATCGCGCTTCGCCGCTTACTTCCGCCAACCAGTGCATGATATGGAAATGGCTGGCCCATCCAGCCGACATGTTAACGGGCAACCAGGCTTCCCGCTCAATCCGCGCCCATAACTGGTCACCCTTCTTCACTGCCGTCGCCAAAATATCGGCGCGCTGGGTCAGCAAATAATACTCGACCAGGAAATGCAGAACCCCTGCGGCCCCGTGGTAGAAGCTGGTTATGACGATGGGCGAGTGTTCCTCGGGACCTTCATCAATTTGCCACAAGCCAGACGTCGGGTCGTTCCGCGACTGAATGAATTCAATGCCGCGGGTAGCGCCCGTCAACCAACGGTTCATGCGCCTGCCGCCACGCCCGGCACAGGCCATCCCGTTATCGCTATCGATCCATGCCCTATCGACACTCGTCCTCACCCTCTCCTGCTATCAGGTGAGTGTGGCGCAACCCTCCAAAAATTTCAATAACGACTATGTTTATTTTTTATAATTAAAATTCAATATATTACTTATATATAGTCGAGTAAAATTTAGAAAAGCTATCCAATTTTGATGATTTTTGGCGGCGAATCGCCATCTGTATCACGATAATCAATATTGAAATTTCTAAATCTCCGCCCGGTATAAGCCGTGCAGCAATTTGTCGGCATAGGACACCGGATCCGCCCTGGTAGGCAACCGGTCCGACCAGTGGCGCACATCAACCGCCGCGTTGATCGTAGTCATAACCACCTGGCTGGCGATTGCGGGATCGACAGCAACAACTGTTCCATCTCGCTGTCCGTCCGAAATCAGACCTGCGACATGTGCCGCTTCCTGCGATGCCCGCGCATACATACGTTCGCGGAGCCCCATCGGCAGCGCCTGAAATGCTGACATTCGAAGTAACGGACTCTGCCCATAATATTGGTGATGCATCAGCGTCGCAATCTGCCGCCCCAACTGGTCACCACCCGTCCCACCGGCTTGCACAGCCAGATCCTGCGCCGTTTCGACCAGTTCAAAGCTTCGGTCACAACATGCCGCAACAAGATCATCCTTGTTATCAAGATGGTGATAAAAGCTGCCGATCGTGACACCGAGGTCCGCTGCAATATTCTCCACGCTCGCGCCTTTGTAGCCTTGGGCATTTATCCGCTTGGTCGCAGCGTGCAAGAAACGCCTTTGCGCGTCATTGTCTTCGGGCCCTTCTTCCAAAGGAAAAACGTCGCGGGCCCAGGTTACTCTGTCGGGGCAAATTCCATGCTCGAAAATCTCGCACAGCCGATGATAGGCACGATCGATATCGGCCTCGCGGTAATTATCGAGCCAACCAAAAATCCAAAATGCGTTACTGATAACGATGTTTGCACAGTCGCCTGCATCTTGCGGCGATCTATTGTCGTCGAAAAAGCCCGCAACACGGTTGAAAACCGCAATCACCTTGTCATCGAGAGGCGCGCGAATATCGCCATCCAACGCGCGCATATCTGATAGAATGGCGAGACGATTTGCTCCGCTTCTGCGCTGCCGCAGATAAAGACCAAAACTTTCACGGAGATAAAGTCTTACCCGCTCCTGCGGCGTCCGGCCCTTTTCGCCCGCGGAAACAGTTTCGTCCATGACGTCGAGCGTGCGATCAAAGCAACTGGCGGCCAGCAGCTCCTTCTTTTTAAAATAATAGGTCACGCTCGAGGTGTCGAGATCAAGTGCCCGAGCAACATCCGAAAGCGTTAGTCCGCTCGTCCCGTGCAGGTTGATAAGATCGGACGCGATACCCCTAATTTCTTCCAACCGCCGGAGATATTTTGCGGTCGGCTGTCGCACTTTTCGCGATTCGGCCATGCTGGATTCCCATTGCGTTACGGCTCCCTTGTCGCGAGCCCAGGACCCCGTGCCATCCGCAGCCCCACTTTCCTATAATTGCGATTGTTAAATTTGACCATAGCAAAGCCGATTGCCTTATTTTCCAAATATGACTATGTTTAGATTCGAGGAGTGGGTTAATGATCGAAAAATATGCGATCGTCACTGGAGCAGCGTCCGGCATAGGCCGAGCAACCGTGATGCTTTTGCATGACAAGGGTTATGTCGTTCACGCGATTGATATCGACACTGAGGGACTTTCCACTCTCCCGCCATCTGTGCGGTGCTGGACGTGCGATCTCGATGACCTTGAGACCCTACGCGACGTCATTGCTCGTATCGACGCAGAATGTCCCGCCTTACACGTTTTGGTGAACAACGCTGGCGCACCCGGCACCGGTGCCACGCTGGCCGAGATGGATTTTGGCGAGTGGGATCGAACCTTTGCGCTTCTCGTTCGCGCGGTCGCTGCCGGAACACAATTTGCATTGCCGACGCTGCGCCGGGCCGGTGGCGCGTCGATTATCAATATTGCCTCAGTTGCCGCATTTCAATCAGGCGCGGCGGGTATAGCCTATTCGACCGCCAAAGCAGGCGTGCTTCATTTCTCCAGGCTCGCCGCAGCTGAGCTGGCGCGCGACCAAATTCGCGTCAACTCGGTTAGGCCGTGGACTCATAATGGCGCAGTCTTAGCCTGATGCAAGCGAGTTTGACCATGGCGAGGAAGGATGAGCCGAGCTTGTCGTATCGTGTTGCTATCCTGCGGTAATATTTGAGTTTGTTGAAG
>JAEXAW010000096.1 GCA_023458055.1 Pseudomonadota bacterium | reverse complement strand
AATCAAGGCCGTGGCTGCCGGAGAAACGGAGTTGTTGATCACGCAGGAAGGGCAAGCTGCAAAGCTCAAATTGGGTGTTCAGGATTTCCGGAAACCATTCGATGCAGATCCGCTCTTTTTCAAAACTTTTGTTTGGGACTTCGCAGGTTCGCCCAAGAAAGTAACGAACAACACCGGTCGCCCTGTGATCATCGATTTTTGGGCCGATTGGTGTGGACCTTGCCAACTGACCGTAGCTCCTTACCGACAGCTCGCCGAAGAGTACGACGGGAAAGCCATTCTGCTCAAAGTAGACCTATCTAAGAAGGATTCGGAAGGGTTTGCCATCTTTGATGCCTTGTACCTCAGTGGAGACTCTGAACTACAGACGTTGCTGGTAGACAAACAGTTGATATTGCCGACCTTCGTTATGATGTCCGGCAAGAGCAACACGATAAAAGTATCGAAGGGCGCGGCTGTGGAAATTCCTCTTGGGGACTTCCTGAAAGATGAGTTTAAATAAAGACGGATCAGTAGATCCAGACAAAGAACAAAGAGAGAGTTCCTTATGGGACTCTCTCTTTTCTTTTATCCTCCGGCTTCAAAGTTTCCGGATTTTTCCGGTGCCAAATTACCTTCGGTAGAGCAAAACAACTTTTGCTAAGGCCAAAACTGGCAATCGCGAATGGTCACGGCTCGACCTCGACCATCTGAGTAACTCCGGCATATCGCGCAAAGTGGCGTATCTGCAACTCTATATCGGATGGCTTCATATAGGTTTCTCTCTTGAATTCCTTGTACGAAGGGGAAGCCTTGGAGCTGTCGTACATCGCATATTGTGCCCAATCATACAGTTGCCATCCCAGGCCTCGCTCTATCGTAGCTAAGTCGGTCTCTTTTTCGAAAAGGACTTTACTTCGACTGCCCACATAACGCAGAAGCGTTCCTATCATACCGGAGATATTCAGTCGCCGATACTCGGCTATATGTGCTAGCTCATGCCCAATCACTCCAATCTGGGCATTGAACGGAACATCTCGGAGTAGAATTCCATCGAATGTTGGGCTATTGTTGATCAACACCTCATATCGTCTCTTGCCCAACAAAGAAGAAACAACAGGACGTGCCGCCATCGTCGTAGCTTCGCTCGAGTAGCGAAATACAATTGTCTCGTCGGCCAAATCGGGGAAATAGGACAGAGCGATCAAGGCCGGCTCGAGAAAATCATTTATGAACTCTTTGTTGGAGCCATACAACTGCTTTAAGCTGTCGATACTTGTGCTCGAAAGTCTCGTCCACTCCCGTCGTACCTCATTGTCCAAGCTGAAGCTCGGCAACTGGGCTTCCCTACTTACTCCACAAGAGAAGAGAAGGCCAAAAGAAAACGACAGGAATAATAGGAGCAGCGATAGGAATGAAATCAGGCCCAATCGGCCTCGCCTACTCGCTGCTTTCTCGTCAGATAAGTGTACACGATGTTTCATAGCCCCGAAGATATGCTTTTATCTTTCCCCGGCAGTACTACCGGGGAAAGACAGTTTCCGAGAGCGAGTTTCCATGCGATTCGGAGAAAAAGGAAGAGCCATAGCGATCTACATTCTCCCTATTGCCGCCATTCGTCAATCGGACATAGGAGGGAGTCTCCGAGGATAGTTAAGGCTTTAGTGCACAGTCTGGCTCTCGTGATAGACAGAGTTCAATGCCAATGAAGAGGTCTCGCCGGTCTTGTTTTCCGTAAAATCAAGTGAGACTGTCTGCCCCAACTTTGCAGGATCTTTCACTGTATACCTATAGTATATCTTTTGTTCCCGAAACTCAAGTAGCAACTTATTGTTGGAATCGTTATTCTTAGGGGTCAGATTTGTAGCTTCGATCAAAACATCGAAAGGCAGGACACTGGGCAGGATGTGGCTATCCAGCTTGAAAGTGAGCCTCTTGCCGTTGGATTGAGATTGGAGTGAGGCTTCAAACTTGAATGGAGGACGAAGAGTAAACCTCGCAGTGCGCGTGATGCTTCTACCGTCTGTACCCTTGGCTACGACATGCACGCGATATTCTTTGTGCTCGCCATTGGTCGGCAGCTTTTGGGTCTCCACTTTGAATCCGTCATTTGTCCTCACGAGATCTTTCACATAGGGGGCACCGGACTTCCATTCTTGGATATAGCTTACGTTCGTTGAAGGTTGCAAGTTTGTCTCGACTTTGAAATCGAGGGATGTGTTGTCCCGCACTACGTAAGAGACGATGGGCGAGACGGTCAAGCGGGTTATCCCGTCCGAAACCGATGGGTAGTCTTCGAGCTCTACAGAGGCGAAGACATTGTTGCCAGCGGGAGAGGCAAGAGCCTTCTCGTAAGTATCATAGCCATCGGAGAGGACTTGCTTAATCACGATTTTGTAGCGGTGGTTGCGTAAGATCGGCGGGAAGACCTTTGTACCATCCTCCTTATGTGTCACAAGGTCGATCTTGTAATAGCGATTCTCCAAGGTCGTTCCGTTTTTTATTCGCTTACCACGAATGATCACACAGGTCTTGTGATCCTTATTATGCCACTCGTAGAGGGGGAACGGCTTATCAGCACTGATGAAATCTTCACTTTGCTTTCCTGATATCAGCTCTACATCCGGCAAGACTGTTGGTTGCTGAATGTCGCCAAACGGGAAGCTGTAAGAATGGCTTGCCTCATAGACAAAGGGAGCTACAGTACCCTTCTTGGGGTAGTGGCAGACAGTATAGCCCTCCACCTGTAGCGTACCCGTAGTTTCGGATCCTCGGGGTTGAACGTTGGATGTATCAAGCATGATCTCTGCATGGTTGCGAAGCATCACGACCACTTTATCCTTCAACGTTGCCTCTCCGAGGGAAGGGAGATCCAAATAGGACCACCAAGCCGA
>JAEXAW010000091.1 GCA_023458055.1 Pseudomonadota bacterium | reverse complement strand
CGTTAAGCTCACTTTTGTTACTGTAGTTGCGTTAGTGAAAGTTTTTACACTTGCAGGTGTATATCCGTAACCCCAAACTCCAGCATTATCTGAGTTAACATAGTTGATAGGATCAACTTTTATTTTATTGGTTAATAACTGACTTGTTTCTGTGGCTGCATCCTGTATTAATACAGCATAAGCACTCTTTCCACCCATATTTTTGTAACCATCAATGTACACATTGGTGAAGATTCCAGTACCTTGTTTTTTGAACTGTATTGCAGAAATTTCTGCTGAACCAGCAACCTCAGGATTTGTATTAGCGGCTCTAATTAAAGTAATATTTGAAATTTTAGGGGCTGTGTTATCAGCATTACCAGAGGATTCAATCTCCATCCCAAAGTTACCAGTGCCAGTTTGGTAAGCGTACCAGTTGGAGTTGTTTTGTCCACTCCACGCGTCTTGCCAGTCGAAAGAATCATCGAAATTTCCGTAAGATACCAAATTTTTTGCGCTCACAGTTCCACCAAAAAACTCATATCCGTCATCAGTTCCTTTGTATGAAACAAGATTCTCAAGGATAGTACCTGCTCCAACAGAATAAAAAGTCATTGAGTTGGTTTCAGATGTTCCATCACCAATTTTTCTTCCACCATATTCAACACGTACGAATTTCATTATTCCAGAATTAGAATTTGCATCAGTTCCGCCATAATAAACGTTATTCCCGTCTTCAGAAAGTGCAGTTGTAGCACCATTTACAGCTTTAATCGGAGCTCTTCCGTATAGTGTAATTCCGCCCCAATCTCCAGGATGTTTAGCGTCGGACGTAAAGACAATTGGTTCAGAAGCTGTTCCCTGCGCATCAATTTTGCCATCTTGCAAAATTACAAGACCGCTTTCAACTGAAGTTACAGCTGTAATAACCGAACCTGGTTCAAAAGTTACAGTGGCATTATTCATAACCTTAACTATTCCTTTTAAAGTATAGTTTCCTTTAGGGTACGTTATACTTTGGGTGATATTTCCTGTAATAATGTTTGAACTTGCTGGTGGATTCGTACCATTGTTAATAGTACCATTTTCTTCAGAAATTTCAACTGTACAAGAAGTAACACTAAGCATTACTACCATGGATAAAAGAGTTAATACGTTCTTTTTCATTTTATTTATTTATTTTATTTTTAAAAAGTATATCCTACGGATAGGTTAAAAGTGGTTCCTTTTTTATAATTTTCCATAACAAGGGACGGTTCGACAATCTGTATTAAACTCTTGTCGCCGAGTTCTAATTTATACTCTGAATTCAGAATATTTTGAATAGCAAATTTTATATTCCAGTTTTTATCTATTTGATTATTGTACACAAAATCTAATTGATGGAAAGGCATTTCGTATACATTGTCTAACTGTGAAAAACCAACCCCATATATTTTTTTACCAGATACGTTATAGACTAATGATAATGTTTTGGCAAAGTTTTTTGAGTTTTTGTACTCATACTTAATATCAGCATTCACGGTCCAAGGCGCAGCACCTTGCAAAGTTCTTTTTCTTCCTGCTTCAACATCTGTCTCTTTTGCCTGATCTGCACTTCTCTTTACATCGCTGTACATAAAGGTTGCGTTGGCACCAACTGAAAACTTATCTAAAGATTCAGACAGCCTATTCAAATCTAAAATACCTTCGAGTTCAATTCCTGCAATATTTGCATAATCCGCGTTATAGAATGTAATCGTATTTCCTCCAGAGTTACCAGAAGTTACAAAAGAACGCTCAATAGCCTTATCTATTTTTTTTGCAAATAAATTCACCGCTAGAAGCTCTTTATTTGTAGGGTACAATTCGTATTTTAAATCAAAATTAAAGTTTTCACTATTCACAAGTTTTTCGTTACCAAATACATTCTGATTGTCAGGATTAATGTACTGTATCGGCATATATTCAATTAGAATAGGTCTCGTTATAGTTTTACTAAATGCAAACCTTAAATTTGATTTGCTATTAAGAGCTTTCTTAAGTGATAACGATGGTAAGAAATAGGTTTTGTTTTTTGCAAGATTAATCATTGGATCTTCTTGTAACATTCCTTGTTCTTTATATCGGGTAATATTCATACTATTTTCAGCACGTGCTCCCAAAAGTATATCCCAAGAATCATTAGGTTTATAGTTTACATTTAAGTATCCAGCGTTTACGAATTGGTAGATGTTGTTTTTAAAGTTTGCTCCTGAACCTTCATTATAAACATAAGTACCATTAATAATAGCGTTTTCGAAATTTTGCTGAGGTTTGTCTATATTAATGATATCTCCGGCACTACTAGTATTTTTTGCATAGATAAATCTATACGAAGTATTTCTAATGTCTGCAAAACCATTGTATCCGATGGCTAATTGTAGAGGGAAATCCCTTCTGTCTCCCTTTTCTCCTAAATTAATATTGTACTCAGCAAAAGCAGAAAAATAATTTTTACCATTCACATCTAAATACTGACGAATTAGATTATTCCCTCCATAAGAGACTGAGATCTCACCATCTTTCATGTTTTCAGTGGAACCAAAGAATATTTTTCTATCAGGTTGCTGAAATGAATTTTTCACCCAACTACCACCTGCTTTTACAAAATGACGTTCATTAATCTTTTGCGAAGCCGATAATTGAATATCTAAAAATCTTGATATATCTTGCTGGTTAACTCTAAAAAAACCATTCTTCAATGTTTGTCCACCATCTTTAAAACCATAGTTATCTTGTATAGTGTTTTCAGAATTTTGTAAGAATATACCGTTTAAATTGATATTAGTTCCTTTGTTTTTATACGCTAAACCGAGCAATAATGAAGACTCAATATTGTAAGAATATTCTTTTCTATTAAGCTTATTATCGTAGTCTCCGACACCAATGTTTCTAAAGAGATTGTTAGCACCTTCTTTATATTCATAGTTTTGTCCTTGGTTGAGGGATAACAAAAAGCCTAAATTACCATTTTCACCTGCTTTAAACTTTTGAACCGTTGTGAATCCGAAACTGGTGTTTGGAAGTGATTTCACATTATCAACATTCCATCCTTCTTTAAAAGAATGTAAGGATTGCTGTTGCGAGAAATTGTAAAAACTAGGTTTATAATCTCTTACTTCATTAGGAATCTGTCTTTGTCGTGAATTCAAGCCGACAAATCCATTTAAAGAATTAGCATTTTCATTAACCTTAAAATTGTCTCTAAACGATGAAGTTGTATTCACCCCTACACTAAATTCTATTTTAGAGAATGCCTTATCAATCGTTAATGTTTCAATATCGAAAGTAGCACCCGCAAAATCTCCGTAGAGATTAGAGTTGAATGTTTTGTAGATATTCAATTTTCCTACTACATCAGTAGGAAACTGCTTAAGTGCAATAATTTTTTGGAAAGGGTTGTTGGAAGGGGATCCCAATCCGTTAATCAATAATGTGTTATATCTCTCCTCCAGTCCTCTCACGAAAATTCCCTTTCCTTGTACTGTAGTTATACCAGTTACTTTGGTAAGACCTTGCTCTACGTTGGAAATTCCTTTTCTTGAGATTTCTTCAGCACTTACAGCTTGTTTCTGTATAATAGCTTTTTTCTGCTCTCCTAATACTGCAGCCTCAGTTTTCTTGTTGCTGTTTCCTCTCAGTTGTACGCCTTCAATGTTTTTTTCACTTTTTAAGGTGTCTTTTTTTATCTCCTGTGCGTAGAAAACGGATCCAG
>JAEXAW010000067.1 GCA_023458055.1 Pseudomonadota bacterium | reverse complement strand
GGCTGTAGCTGCGCGGGAGGGGTGAAGATGGCGGGAAATGTAGAGTGTTAACTTCGCACCCCTATCCAGCTAGCTACCCCTTTGTTGCCAAGAGCCTTTCAGGCGATCCGCGCCGAAATCTGCGAAGATGAGAAGGGGGCGAACATGGCGGGAAATGTGATTTGTATTCGTCACCTCTCATCGACTGCCTTAACGCCCTTTGAATATTGAAGAAAACATGTGCTCCGATGGCCGATATGACGAAGAACGCCCCAGCGGGCATGACCTTGAATAAAGTAACCCTATGGGTTACTTAGTGACATGCAGTCAGTAGCAGAAACCCCGATTTTCACCCGGCAGACGGAGAAGCTGTTCAGCGAAAATGAGAAGCGTGAGCTGATCGACTTTCTGGCAGAGAACCCGCTGGCTGGTGATGAAATCCCCGGAACGGGTGGGGTGCGCAAGGTCCGGTTCGCGGCGTCAGGCCGGGGAAAGCGGGGCGGAGCGCGGGTGATCTACTACTATCTGGACGGAACCATGCCGCTCTACGCCCTGCTGGCCTATGCCAAGAATGCGAAGGGCGACATGACCCCGGATGAGAAACGCATTGTGGCGGCCCTTGCAGCGGCCCTTAAGGCTCAGTGGAAGGACAGGAAGGAGCAGAAATGAGCAGCTTTGGCGACGATCTGATCCAAGCAATGGGCGAAGCTCTGGCCCATGCGAAGGGCGAAGGCCCTGCAATCCTGCATACGCCGGTCGATCCGCGCGAGGTCAGGACGCGGGCCAAGCTGACACAGGCCCAAATGGCCCCGCTGATGGGCATGAGCCTGTCAGGATACCGGAAGTGGGAGCAAGGACAGCGGCGCGTTTCTGGACCGGCCGCGGCTCTGCTACGCGTGATCGAGCGGGAACCCGGTGCGGTCCAGCGGGCCTTGGCGGGCTGAAAGGGCGGGTGGCAGTTGTCGCCACTGGTCAAGCTTTGTTCCCTTACCGGCATGAAGGAACGGCAGCCACGCAGGCTGAGGCTGCACCATTTTGATCCTTTGCTAGTTTCGGCGCCAAGGCCACCATTTGAAGCGTATTCTTGGCGCGGCCAGTAAGGCAGTGGCTTGTTGTTTCCACGCGTCCCTGTCTGCCCTTACTTCGTCCAGTGCCTCAAGTTCACGGGCAAGCATGGCCTCGGCCACATCGGCACGAGACGTTTCTGCGGCCAACTTCATGCGTAGTTCCGACACGATATTTTGGGTGTGCGTGGTGTGCAAATCTTCAGGTGTGCGCACAGTGGAGGTCCGCCACGCATTAAGCGATTCCGCAGTAATCCGCCATTGGTTGCGATTATCGCGTATGGCATGCAAATATTGGGATTTTATTGCTCGCATGATTGTCCATCGAGACACGCCAGCCGCCTGTGCAGCCTGTGCAGGAGACATGTGCGGCGCACAGTATGCGCGCACACCTGCGTCCTTTTCACGCAGGTTTTCGAGGTCATCGCCATAGCTGCCCTCCCAGCCAGCACGGATCTCATTCCCGCCGCCGCTCATACCTGTCCCACCGCCTTACAGAACCCCGAGAATATCCTTTCGATGTTCTTCGCATCGAGAGGGATGCCTTTGTCGCGGCAGAAGCGCCGGAAATCGGAGGCGACAAGGTCGTTATCCCGGTTGCAGCCCGCCGCGCGTTTCAGGGCCAACCAGTGCGGGCTGTAGGTGATCCCGCCGGCCTCGGGAAAGGACGCTGCCACCGTCTCAGCTGTCCCATTGCGCCGCGCTTCCCGGCCAATCTTGGAGGAGGTCATCTCGCGCTTTGCCGCGCTTGGATCATCCTTGACCCGCCAACCAATAGTGATGCTGGCCACCGTGCGCCCTATCTTGTTCGGGGTGGCGGTCAGGGTCAGACGGGAAAGCTGGTTGATCTCGGCAATGGCGGGCTGAATGGCGCGGGCATTTAGGTCTGCAAACCTTTCCAGCTTACCCGCCGTGACCCCGAGCAGTGCCCGCAGTTCCGGCACAGTGAAGGTCTTGGCTTCGATACGGTCGAGGTTCACAAGGCTAGAAATATGCTGGAACAGTAACACGGAATACTTGCTGCCCAGGTGGAACACGGTCTGGCGATCGAGGATCGCCCAGTGGTTCGATTCCGCAGCCATGCGCCGGAACGTCCGAGCAAACCACCACGACACCACAAGGTCTCCACTGGCTTCGCTTCGGTAGTCTATGCGCGCTTCATCCAGCAGCCCACCGATGGCTACGACCATCTTTTCAGGGTCATCTTGGGTCAAGACTGCCGCCCGCAACTCCCCAAAGAGTGGTGTGAGGCTGGCCCGCGTATGGTTGTTAAGGCCCTCAATTTTGCGAATATCCGAGAGCCGGATTTCGTGCTGGACCTCATCGGCCATACGCCCGCCCGCTGTGCCGATCATCAGGTGCATCAGCTTCAGTGCCTGAAGGCTAGGGGCATTCTGCATGTAGGTGCCGCGCGCCACCTCTGCGGGCAGCACGGTTTTGGTCTGATCAAAGGCCCGGTCGCGGGCAACGTCGAGTGTCTTTCCCATGGTGACATTTTTAGGTTCTCATATGTCACCAGTCAACGCGCAAATCTGGCTGGATTTGTCACCTATCCGGCTGGATTTGTCACCTATCCGGCTAGATTTGTCACTTATAGACTCGTAAGTATTTGAAATTACATCCATATTCTACCCCTGAACTATAAGAACTATAGAACAAGAAGGGCTGCGCCCATTCTGCAATGAATTTTGAGAGAGAAATTCAGCCCTCGATCAGCCTATGATTGGCGACAACTGTAGCGAAGGGCTTAGGATGATGTCAGATCGGCCCAAAGACCATGAACAGGCAGAATCTGCCCTGATCGAGCGTGTTGCGTTGGTACAGAAGCGTGCCAAAGATACTGGATTGGCTCCTGATGGCCGCGACGACAAAGACCTTATGGATGCTGAATGGGGCGTAGATGCCCCTGAGAGGCCCTGAGAGCCGCCTTGAGGCGGCTTAAGGACATTTTGCGGCATCCCCCTCGCCTGCGCCTAGGATCGCGCCAGACGGGCTAAAAATAGCCCCTTGCGCTTTAGCAGACATAACCCTGATTTTCACCTTGCCACCTTGCCACCTTGCCACCTTGCCACCTAGCCACCTTGCCACCTTGCCACCTTGCCGGGTTGTCAGGTGGATGAGGCTGTAGCTGCGCGGGAGGGGTG
>JAEXAW010000016.1 GCA_023458055.1 Pseudomonadota bacterium | reverse complement strand
GCCGACCCTGCCTGCCATCAGGCAGGCAATCCTGACCCAACTCAGTCAGCCTCCGCCGCCAACATGCCCGCATTGCCGTAGACGATGGCGACGAATGATCCGTAGAAATCTGCCAAAGTAGTGCTAGGCCGTGGACTCATAATGGCGCAGTCTTAGCCTGATGCAAGCGAGTTTGACCATGGCGAGGAAGGATGAGCCGAGCTTGTCGTATCGTGTTGCTATCCTGCGGTAATATTTGAGTTTGTTGAAGAAGCGTTCGACGAGGTTGCGCTGCTTGTAGAGCCAAGGCGAGAAGCAGATCGGCGATTTTCGGTTGCTCTTTGGCGGGATGTTGGCCCATCCACCTTGCTCAAAGACCAAATTGCGTAGCCAGTCAGCATCATATGCGCGGTCCGCCAGCACCATCTGGCCTTGGCGGATATCACTCAAAAGTTCGGCGGCAGCCTGTATGTCGTGGGTCTGGCCGGGCGTGATGGCGAGCTTCACCGGCAGGCCGTCATCATCGGTCAAAGCATGGATTTTTGTAGTAAGACCTCCCCGGCTTCGTCCAAGACAGCGATCCGGGTGGCTTTTTTTAAAGTCGCTGCTGAGTGATGAACACGCACACTCGTGCCGTCGATCATCCGCACGTCGCCACCATAAGCATCGGTAATCGCATCCATTATCCGGTCCCAAACACCAGCTTTGGTCCAGCGGCGAAAGCGGTTGTAGCAAGTCGTGTGCGGACCATAGCGTTCGGGTAAATCCCGCCACGGCGTCCCTGATCGCAATATCCAGAATATCCCGTTCAGCACCCGACGGTCATCAACACGCGGAACGCCTCGCGGCTTGTTGGGCAATAGTGGCTCAATCACACGCCACTCAAACTCTGTCATCTCATATCGGCTCATGCCGACACTGAATCACAATCTTCCCGTCTTGGAAATCCCGTTTATGGGTTCACGGCCATATCTGATGGACATAGCTGAAGTCTGGGGGGCACAGCCTATCGCGTTAAACGCAATGCTCTGCGCCTACGGAAAAACAACAGATTCGCGGAAGTGCGGAAATTTGGTACAAAAAAACGTGTCTATACGAGAAAAAAATACGGGCATTGTGAATAACGTGTTTATTGCGCGCACTACGGATGGAAGTCAGTTTGTAAAAGAAGGGGACTCTGGAGGGCCCGTATTTGCTGACAAAACTGCGTATGGCCTAATCAAAGGTTATCGCGATGGAGTCTTAAATGAGATGCTTTTCGTGGACGTGACGGACACCTTGGCCGCGGGAGGGCTCGGAGGCGACGTGTGGGTCAAGAAATCTCCTTAAAATTGGACTATCTCGCGCCCCGGCCCTTGAACCCTTGCGCGATCACATACCATTCAGGCGAACCTTTGCGGCTGGCGGGGGGCTTGGCATGCTTCACGCTTTTGAAATTTTGTTTGAGCAGTGTCAGCAATTCACGGTCGGTGCCGCCGGCAAAGACCTTGGCAATGAAATTACCGCCGGGCTCCAGCGTATCGACGGCAAAATGCGCGGCGGCCTCGACCAGCCCCATGGTGCGCAAATGGTCGGTCTGCGGATGGCCAACCGTGTTTGCGGCCATATCGGAGATGATAAGGTCGGGCATCTGCCCCAGCTCGGCGATGAGGCGATCCGGCGCGTCATCGTCCATAAAATCCATTTCGAGGAGGATGGCGCCATCAATCGGATCGGTGGGGAGAAGATCAATCCCGACAATCGCCGCGCGCGGATTGATCCGCCGCATCACCTGCGTCCAGCCGCCCGGCGCAACGCCAAGGTCAACCACGGCCCTGGCCTTTCGCAGCAACGGAAATTTTTCATCCAGTTCGATCAGCTTATAAGCCGCGCGGCTGCGATAGCCTTCGGCCTTGGCGCGCTTCACATAAGGGTCGTTCAGTTGCCGTTCGAGCCAGCGGGTCGAAGACATTTTGCGGCCCTTGGCGGTCTTGACCCTTTGCCTAAGGCCCCCACGCCGCGCGGCACCGCCCCCGGTGTTTTTGGTGCCGCTCCCGCCTTTTTTGCCACCAACCGTCACTGCCGCTGCGCCCGGCGTTCGCGCAATTCCTTGGCCATGAGCGAGCGCAATATTCCTTCGCGGATGCCCCGATCCGCAACGCCCAGCCGCGCTGCGGGCCAGATGTCGAGAATGGATTCGAGGATTGCGCAGCCTGCGACCACCAGATCAGCACGTTCCCGCCCGATGCACGGGAGGGCGATGCGTTCAGTGAGCGACAGACCAGACAGGCGGGTACTGATATCGCGCATCGAAGCTGCTGGCACAATAAGCCCGTCAATCGCGCTGCGGTCGTAAGCGGGAAGCTCGAGATGAAGACTCGCCAGCGTCGTCACCGTGCCACTTGTACCAAGGAGGCGCGCGCTTCCTTCATCGGGGCGGCCAACCCGCTCGGCGAAAGGACGGAACGCCTCGCTCACCCGCTCGCGCATATTGGCATAGGCCCGGAGCCGGTCGCTTTCGCCCGGCCCGTCGAAATTCTCGACCTCGGTGAGCGAAACGACGCCCCATGGCACCGATTGCCAATCAAGGATCTGCGGCGCATCCCCGCTCGCATCGACCAGCACCAATTCGGTCGAGCCGCCGCCAATATCAAAAATCAGCGCCGGACCATCGCCCGGCTCGAGCAGGATATGACAGCCAAGAACTGCAAGCCGCGCTTCTTCCTGCGCGCTGATCACATCCAGCGCGATGCCGGTTTCCCGATAGACGCGGTTGATGAAATCCTCGCCATTGGCGGCCCGGCGACAGGCTTCAGTCGCGACCGAGCGGGCGAGGGTCACATGGCGGCGGCGCAGCTTGTCCGAACAGATGGAGAGGGCCGCAATCGCGCGGTCCATCGCCGCATCGCTGATCCGGCCCGTCGCCGCAAGCCCTTCGCCCAACCTCACGATGCGCGAAAACGCATCGATGACGATGAAGCTATCGCCCGAAGGCTTGGCCACCAGCAGACGGCAATTATTGGTGCCAAGATCAAGCGCCGCATAGCTGGAACGATGCGACGTGCGGCTGCCCGCTTCAAAAGCATGGGAAGGCCCGCCATTGGGAGCCTGATAGCGCGACCCGGACATCGAACCGGACGCAGTCGCCAAACCTCCGGCGCCATTGCCGGACCGCTGTGGCGATGGTGGAAAACCGCTCACCATGGCCTTAATTCACTTCTTATATTCTCCGGATATTACGGAAAGATTCCGCCGGTACTTGAAGAGAAGAGTAAAGCGAAGCGGCGCGATGTGCAAGCCAGCAATATGGCGAGACGGCCTAAGCCTATGCGAGATAAGAAAAAACCGGCCCTCCGTGGGGAGGACCGGCTCATAATTGCGGCGGCTTATGATATCTGCTTAACGACGACGGCAAGGATCGTCGGCCTTGTCAATGACGTGACCAGCCAATGCACCAACGCCCGCGCCGATGATCGTTCCAAGCGTGCGGTCACCGCGTCCGGCAATTTCATGGCCTGCAACGCCGCCCGCAACCGCACCAACGGCTGCGCCGCCGCGGCCCTTGTCGCACTGCTGATAGTAATTCTGGCGATAACGCTGGCTGCGATAAGGGTTATTATAACCATTGTCATAATAACGGCTCGCCTGATGATTATGGCGATATTTGCTGCGATGCGCGTCCGCAGGAACTGCGATCGCGAAGCTCGAAGCAACAATGGCCAGCGCTCCCGTTTTGAGCATCATCTCTTTCAACATCTGGTTTCTCCTTTGCTTTAGCTTGCCGCTTGCGTCCCTCCAGAACCGAACCGGCGTTTTGTCCTGTCACCGGTGTGGGCTGATTCGGGTGACCCAAAACTGAACATCTTTGTTGGCTGGCGTTCAGCTTCTGCGTAGAGGGCATGTCGATGAAGGCACCGCGTTTCCCATCCCGCCACCATGATCGCACCCGCTGGCTTGTACGGTGCACTATGGCGGTCGGTCTGTTCATATTGCTGGGGCCAACGCCTTGGGCAGACGTCGCGCCGCCCCCCGTCGACCATCGCCAGTTGTTGTCGGCCACCGCGGTGGTTTATCCTCAAACGGCAGGTGCCGTCCGGACCGTCGGTGCACTGGATTATCGTGAAGGTTGGGTGCTCGAAAGCAATTATACCGGCTTCGGGGGCTTCTCCGGCATGGCAATGTTGGGGCCCAGGCGCTTTTTACTGGCCGCAGACACGGGGCTGCTCACGGGCTTCACGCTTTCACCGGAGGGCAAAATCACCCATCCGTTCATAGCTCCGGTGCCGGATGGTCCGGGCGATCCCCGGGATAAATTCAACCGGGATATGGAATCACTTACGGCATCGTCCGACGGCACGACCTTCTGGGTCGGGTTCGAGCATACCAATGCGATCTGGAAATATCGCACTGCCTTTTCGGTTGTCAGCGGGTCATCCTATCCGCCGCTGATGCACGACTGGCCCGATAATGGTGGTGCCGAAGCTATGACGCGGCTTGCCGATGGTCGATTTCTTGTCTTTTCGGAAAGTGCAGGAGACGATCCACGCGGATTTGCAGCCATCCTGTTCCTCGGCGATCCAACCGAGGCGCCCGATGCGGCGATACCATTTTTCTACGACCCTCAAGGCAAGGGCAAGCCGACCGACGCGGTGCAACTACCCGATGGACGCATCCTCATACTCCATCGCAAGCTTTCCATCTGGGAGGGGTTTCGTTCCAGTATCGCCATTGCCGACATTAGGGGGATCGAAAAAGACACGGTGCTGCACTCGCAAACCATCGCCGAGATTGCGCCGCCGAACATTGCCGAAAATTTTGAAGGCATGACACTGGAGCGCGAAGGGCAGGAATGGATGTTATGGATGATTTCGGACAATAACCAGAACCACTATCAGCGCACCCTGCTCGTCAAATACCGGATCAAACCCGAGCTGCTCGAACCACCCGACGCGGGGTTAGGGCAATAAAAAAGCGACCCCGAAATGGGGCCGCTCTTCGAATATACCAGCTGGTGCCGAATCGATAAGAAAGGTTCGATTAAGCGGCAGCCGCCTTCTTCTTGGCTACTTCCTTCTTGACCTTGAGCGCACGCGCCGACAGCTTGCTGTCATTGGTCTTGAGGAGCCAGTTGTCGAGGCCGCCATTATGTTCAACCGAACGCAGGCCGTGGGTCGAAACGCGCAGCTTCACGCCCTTTTCAAGGCTTTCCGAAAGCAAAGTCACATTCTGCAGATTGGGCAGAAAAGTCCGCTTCGTCTTGTTGTTAGCGTGGGATACATTGTTACCCACCATGCGACCCTTGCCGGTCAGTTCGCAAATGCGCGACATGATAAAAACCTCTGTAAATCTGTTCGGAAAGATGTCCGGAAAGCCCGTGCCCCTACAGTCGATATACAGATTCGTCAAGGGTCGACTGCCAGTTTTGCCCTGTATTTTTGTCCCAACTCCAACGATGGAACGATTGGCCGAAGCAGGCGTAAATCCTGCCATGTTCCAGTGGATCACAGATCAGGTTTCGATGTTCGGCTATGCTGGCATCGCATTTTTGATGTTTCTGGAAAATCTTTTCCCGCCGATTCCGTCAGAACTGATCATGCCGCTGGCCGGTTTTGTGGCCCATAGCGGACGGCTCGCATTAGCGGTGGTCATCCTTTCGGGCACGCTGGGCTCCTTGCTGGGCGCGTGGATGTGGTATGAGATTGGCCGCAAGCTCGGCAAAGAACGACTGAAAGACTGGGCCGCCCGGCGCGGTCGCTGGCTTGGGCTCCACCCCGATGATTTCGACAAAACGGATGACTGGTTCCAACGGCACGGTCGTACCGCCGTGTTTTTAGGACGCATGGTTCCTGGCATCCGCACGTTGATATCCGTCCCCGCAGGCTTTGCAGAGATGAAGCGATTGCCGTTCCTCGCTTGGTCAGCACTTGGGTCGTTGGTGTGGTGCGCGGTGCTGGCCATCGCTGGCTATAGCCTCGGCGCGCAATATGCACGGGTCGAAAGCGTGGTTGATCCGCTGTCCAAAGCCGTTCTCATCGGCATTGCCGCCCTTTATTTTTACCGGGTGATCACATGGAAAACACCCACCCGCGCTGATCGGTAAACGCAAACTAACCTGGATCATATTTACGGCTCTTGCCGTTGCCTCCCAGTTGCTGCTACGAACCGCTTAAGGCCAAGAAAAATGAGGGGTCGGGCCGCTTTTTCATGAAACTTTCGGCGTTTTCAAAACAGCATAGCTGGCTCATGCCCCTGCTGGGAGCATTGTTGCTACTCGCGCTGACTGCGCTCGCTGCTGATATTGTCAGTCGGGCAGGCGACGCCGTGCGCCATGAACGCGCCGAACGCGCCGCATCGCGTATTGAAGGCCGCATCCGCAACCAGATCCGCCTGCTTGATGCAACCTCCGGCCTGTTCCGGGCAGAAGGTATGGCCAGCCGGGATTCCTTCCGCCGGTTTCTCTCGGCCATCGACCCGGCGAGTTCGGCGCCCGGCATGCAAGGTATCGGCTTTGCTATGCGTGACGATGGTAGCACCCGGGCAAAGATCAAGGAATTTTACGGTGTTGATCGCGCTCCATGGCCCGACAAGGGCGCGGCCTTGCGTTTCCCCATCGTGTTGCTTGAACCCAATGACAAACGTAATGCGGCAGCGCTCGGCTATGATATGTATAGCGAACCCATCCGACATGCAGCGATGGCAAAGGCGGCAGCCTGCCATTGCGCCGCAGCGTCCGATATTGTTGAATTGGTCCAGGAAATTGACGGGCCAAAGCAACCCGGCTTTCTGATCTATCAACCCCATTATGCTCACGGAGACACGACGCGCTTGGCGGGCTTCGTTTACGCGCCGTTTCGGGTTCACGATCTCATGAAATCCGCACTTGATCCGGAACTGGAATCCGGCATCAATGCGCGTCTGTTGGCGGGCACCCGCGAGATATTCCGGGCGGGCAATGTAGGGGACAAGGTCGAGCAATTTCCGATCACAGTCGCCGACCGTAAATGGACTCTTGAGGTTGATCTGTCGCAGGAGCCATTGGCAACACGCACCGTTCCGCTGACCTGGTTCGCCGGAATATTGTTTGCGGGGCTCATCGCCTTCCTGATCTGGATGCAGGCACGCCGTGCCGAAGCAGCCCGCGCGCTGGCGGACGAGCGCGAACAACGGGCCAGCGAGCAACGGTTGATGCTGGAAGAACTGGCGCACCGGCAGAAAAACAGCATTGCGCGCGTCAACTCCATCATTAACCTAACCGCGCGCGAAACGCAGGATATGGATGAATTCAAACATATCCTTGAAGGCCGCGTTGCGGCACTGGCGGCAGCGCAGAAGCAATTGCTCGACAAGGGCGATGCGGCTGACCTTGAGGCAATGATCCGGGAAGAAATTGCACGCTCAGGGTTCAGCGACAATGTGAGCATCAGCGGCCCTGCAATCAAAGTCACGGAACGGCAGTCTCAGCCGCTCGCGCTGACCTTTCATGAATTGGTGACCAATGCCGTCAAATATGGCGCGTTCAAACATGGCGGTGCGCTGGCGATCAGCTGGCATAAGCGCAATGGGCTGGTCGAACTCGAATGGGCGGAAAGCGCCATCGCCAATGTATCGCAAACCGTATCCGAAGGCTTTGGCACACGGCTTGTGCGCAGTCTGATAGAGCGGCAGCTCAAGGGCCATTTCAGCCGCAGTCTGGCGTCCGAGACATTCGTCACGCACATCAGTTGGCCGGATTAGGCCGTGAGCCAGCCATTCCCGGTTTCGCCCTTCATGGAACGTGCGCTTGATCTTGCGCGCGGCGCTCAGGACGCCGGGGAAGTACCAATCGGAGCGGTGGTGGTCAAAAATGGCACCATCATCGGCGAAGGTAATAACCGCACCCGCCGCGATCGTGATCCATCCGCCCACGCCGAAATCGTTGCAATCCGGGCGGCCGCAGCGGCAAGCGGCAATGATCGTCTGACGGATTGCGACTTATGGGTGACGCTGGAGCCTTGCGCGATGTGCGCCGGGGCCATCGCTCATGCCCGCATTGCGCGGCTTTATTATGGTGCGAGCGACCCCAAAGGCGGGGGCGTCGATCATGGCCCGCGGGTGTTTACCCACCCGACCTGCCACCATCGGCCCGAGGTGTTTGACGGGATCGGGGCTCAAGAAGCCGGGGATATGCTGCGGACCTTCTTCGCGGCAAGGCGATAGTTCGCGGCAAGGCAATAGATTGACAGCTTGCTACCCCAGGGTCAGGACCCTAAACGGATAGCAACATACGCAGCCAGCGCGACCCATAAACCGAGAATAATCAGGAGGCCGATCATTGATGACGGCCTATCTTGGAGTGCAGCTTTCCCCCGCAAATCAGCCATTACCAAGGCCGGTATAAGTCGCACTGCCGCCATAATGCCCAAGGGCACGAGGATCACATCATCAAGATATCCGAGGATTGGAATAAAATCGGGGATCAGGTCAATTGGCGACAGCGCATAGGCGGCGACCGCCGCTGCCAGAAGCTTGGCAAACCAAGGCACGCGCGGATCGCGCGCGGCGAGCCATAGCGCAACGACATCACGCTTGATGGTTCTTGCCCATAATTTGAGGCGTTCGATCATCGTGGCGCCTCTCTGCAATTTGCAGGCTCAACCGCCGGCCAGCGCCTTTTTGTGGGCGCGGCCATTTTCGACATAATGGGCAACACCCGCCTGCATTTCAGCGAGAGCTTCATCGGTAAGTTCGCGTACGTAGCGCGCCGGAACCCCCGACCATAATTGGCGCCCCAAAAGCCGCTTGCCCGGCGTAAGCATGGCCCCTGCCGCCAGCATGCCGTCCGTTTCGATGATTGCACCATTCATCACGGTCGCACTCATGCCGACAAAGGCGCGGTTTTCAAGAATGCAGCCATGCACGACCGCATGGTGTCCGACCAGCACATCTTCCCCGATCAGCGCCGGATAGCCATCAGGCGCGCCCGGCATCGGACTGTCGCAATGGATCACGCTATTGTCCTGGATATTGGACCGTGCGCCAACTACGATGCGGTTGACGTCCGCACGCAGGGTGCAATTATACCAGACGCTGACATCCGGACCGATGGTTACATCGCCAATAATGCAACAACCAGGCGCGATGAACGCGCTGTCATGGATTTGCGGCGTTTTGCCATGGATGGAAACGATAGTAACGCCGGGAGGAGATTCGCTCATTCGCTTTCCTTCCTCCAAAATTTGACCAGCGGCAAGACCGAACCATAATCATCGGTCCAACCGGAGAAAGCCGTATTATCCTTTAATGCGTTCCATTCATAAGACCCGCCTTGGGCGTATCCTGTTGCCTTGTCGAGCAAATCGGCATCTGCAGCCAATGCAATCCAGACCGAACTGGTAAGCGCGGAATTCTTCACATCCGGATCATCCTTTCGTTCGGCAGCGACCCATCCGCCATGCTTTACTTCTGCAGAAACGACCGGCTCCAAATCGAAATAGCGATTGGAGATATGAACAACCACCACCCCTTTGGGGCTCAACACGCGGCGGTAGATCTCGAATGCTTCGCGCGTCAGCAAGTGCATCGGAATTGCGTCAGAAGAAAAAGCATCGATCACCAATACATCAAGCGAGTCCGCAGGCTGTTGCGCTAGCGTCAGGCGCGCATCGCCGATATGGATTTTTGCATCCGGCGCGCACCGCGACAGGAACGAGAAATTGGCCGGATTTTTTGCAATGTCTGCCATGACCGGATCAATCTCGTATATTTGCCAATTTTGTCCCGCGCGTTTGTAACAAGCGAGCGTCCCTGATCCCAGTCCGACAATACCGACGCGCGCGTCAGGATAAACGCGCGGCGCTCGAGACAAAACAATGCCGACACCCGAGCTGTTCCCGTAATAGGTGGTAGGCTCGGTGGCTTTGGCGGGATCAAGATATTGCGCACCATGCAGCGTCGTGCCGTGGACAAGTTTTTGCAAATTGTCGTCATGGTCCGCATAGACTGTGTAAACACCAAAGTAACTCCGGGTACGCATCCCTTCCAGGCGAGGTTGTACCTTGTTCCAACCATCTGCCAGTGCCATCGTTGTCAACAAAATGATAAGAAACGCCGCGCGATTACCGACCATCCAAAAACCGATGAGCAACAAAGTTACCACCGTGATCGCAAGGTAGTCCGGTGGTGGAGACCCGTTATTGTACAGATAATAAGCCGAGCCGCCCAAGACAATCAAAGCGAGGCAAACTTGGATGATATGTGCCGTGCGTTGCGGCAGACCCAACCGGTGTAATGACGGAATCAACGGATTTTGCGGAATCAGCGCGCCAGCCGCCAAGATAAGCAACGGGTGCTCATACACCCAATTGAACATAATTGGCGCAAGCAGCGCGCAAAAAATACCCCCGATCACCCCGCCAACTGACATCAGCAAATAAAATTGGGTGAGGTGTTTGGGACTCGGTCGGTCTTCATACATGAGGCTGTGAAGCGCTACTGCAACACCAAAAAGAAGTATCAGGCTGCCAACCATCTGCATGACGGGACTACGCGACTCTGAGATAAGCGCAGTGCCGCCAAGTGCGAGAATAAGAAATGGAGCAAGAAAAACTATGAGATTGGCAAGGCTGCGCCGCTCGGCAAATGCCACTGAAAAGCTGAGCAGATAGATACCAAGCGGAATGACCCACAGCAGCGGTATAGCCATCATGTCGGTGGTAAGATGGGTGGTGGTCGATAGCATCAGCCCCGAAGGCACCGCAGCAAGCGCAATCCACCGCAGCTTGCGGGCAAAGGTGGGCGGGGGGCCATTATCATTATGCGCAATATCTTCCGCCGGATCGGGCGTATCCGTGATATTGAGGCGGTCCCGATAGATCGTGAACGCACAAGCGGCCATCAGAACAAACAACAGCGCATAAATGCCGCTCCATAACCAGCTTTGTGCATTACCGCCGAGCAACGGCTCGACCACCAGCGGATAAGCGAGCAACCCTGCAAAACTCCCGAAATTTGACGCGGCATAGAGGGGGTAGGGATCGGCATGCGGCGCATGGAAACTAAACCAGCGCTGCATCAGCGGTGCCTGTGCTGCGACCGCCAGAAAGAGCGGGCCAATCGAAGCTGCCAACAGCCAGGGCACAAACAACACTATACTCGCATTGGCTGGCGGATTGGCCGCTATCAGGCCGACCGGCAACCACAATGCGGCGAGAAGGAAGAGCCCGATATGGATCATCGCCTGCTGGCTCGGCACGCGTTGCGAGAGCCAGTGCGCATAAGCATAACCGCCGAGCAGCAACGCCTGATAAACCAACTGCGCGCTGTTCCACACCGCTGGCGCGCCACCCAAGCGAGGCATCGCCATGCGCGCCACCAAGGGCTGGACGAGGAAGAGCAGAAAGCTTCCGGTGAGGATGGTCAGCGTGAATAGCCAGCGCCGCGAGGCTTGGCCTGCCGGTTGGGTTAGGGCCGGATCAATTGTGGTGGCGGTTTCAGTCACAGTTTCAGTCACTGGGGTCTTTCTATCACATAGACGAGGTGCTGGCTGAGCGGATGATCCGCCGGGAAATTAGGATGGCGAAAATCAAGATCGGGGCGATGGACCATAGCAAGTCGCTGCATCAGGCCCCAAGACGCGCGGTTTTCAGGAACGGTCCAGGCCGCAATGCGCGGTTCGGGGCGGTTTGCCCAGCCCCAGGCAAGTGACGCTTCGGCCGCTTCACGCGCAAAGCCTTGTCCCCACGCCTCACGCTTTAATCGCCAGCCGATTTCCAGTTCATCGGGAACCGGCGTCCCAGCATGCCCACCTTTGCGCAGGCCGCAAAAGCCGAGAAAGTCGCCGCTTGCTTTGTCCTCAATAGCCCAAAAACAGCAACCGTCCTTATCCTGCCCTGCCGCAAGCCGATCCACGGTGGCGTCGCTCGCCGCCCGGTCCTGCACGCCGCCAAGATGCGCCATCACCTCCGGGTCAGCGCTCATCGCAGCAAAATGCGCGCGGTCGCTCTCCCGCCATGCGCGCAAAATCAGACGCGGCGTTGCGAGCGCGAACTCACCCATTGAGCAATTTCGCCGCGAGAGGCGCATGATAGGTCAGCACGCCCGAACAGCCCGCGCGCTTGAAACTCGTCAGCGTTTCCATGACCAGCGCGTCGCGGTCACCTGCGCCCGCCGCAGCCGCCGCTTCAATCATCGCATATTCGCCCGACACTTGGTAGGCGAACACCGGCACCGCGAAATTATCGCGCACCCGGCGGATGATGTCGAGATAAGGGAGACCTGGCTTCACCATCACGCTGTCCGCGCCCTCGGCGATATCCATCGCGACTTCGCGTAAGGCTTCGTCCGAATTGGCCGGGTCCATCTGATAGCTTTTCTTGTCGCCCTTCAACAGCCCGCGCGAGCCCACCGCGTCGCGAAAAGGACCGTAAAAGGCGCTCGCATATTTGGCGGCATAGGCCATGATCTGGACATTTTTATGCTCGCCCATTTCAAGCGCACGGCGGATGATGCCGATACGCCCGTCCATCATGTCGGAGGGTGCAATAATATCCGCGCCGGCTTCGGCTTGATTGACCGCTTGGTCGACCAGCACCGCGACGGTTTCGTCGTTCAAGACATAACCATCCGCATCAATGAGCCCATCCTGCCCGTGGCTGGTATAAGGATCGAGCGCGACGTCGGTGAGGATACCGATGTCATGGCCGCACGCATCCTTGATCGCCTTGATCGCACGGCACATGAGATTGTCGGGGTTTGATGCTTCCGCACCGTCATCGCTGCGCAGATGCGCTTGGGTATTGGGAAACAGCGCGACGCACGGAATCCCTAAATCCACCGCCTCTTTGGCACGCTTGGCGATCAAATCAACCGACCAGCGCGACACACCGGGGAGCGATCCAATCGGCTCCTCCACCCCTTGTCCGTCGGTAACGAAGAGCGGCCATATGAGATCGGCTGGCGTGACCATCGTTTCGCGCACCATCGCCCGCGCCCAACCCTGCGCGCGCGTGCGGCGCAAGCGGGTGGCAGGATAAGCGGCGGTGGGGAGAGTAGGCTTCGTCATGGCGCAAGGGTGTAGCGGGCGATCACAGAAAGGAAAAGCCTTCTGGATCGACGCGCAGCTAAGAAAATCAGCGTGCCCCGCCGCCCGGCACCGCCATCAACTCTGCCAGACGCTGACGGAACGCCGCTAGATTTTGCCCGCTAAGCGCCGCCTGTTCGACATAGCTCACCGAACGGGGATCGATCCGCGCGCCGTTGCGGTACATCTCATAGTGAAGATGCGGCCCGGTCGACATGCCGGTCGAGCCGACATAGCCGATCACCTGGCCGCGCGAAACGCGCTGTCCCGGCGATACCGCAAAGGCGCTTAGATGACCATAACCCGAAGCGAGCCCACCGCCAATCTCGAGCTGAATGAAATTGCCATAGCCGCCCTTGCGCGCAGCGTAGCTGATCGTGCCATCCGCTACTGCATGTACGGGCGTGCCGCTCGGCGCGGCATAATCGGTGCCGGTGTGCAGCTTGAGGAAGCGCAAAATGGGATGCATGCGCCAGCCATAATTGGAACTGACCCGCGCGCCGGGAATAGGAACGGAAAGCCCGCCCTGCGTCTTGCCAACGCCTGCCGCATCATACCACACCGGCTGCCCGTCCTTGCGCCAGCGCATGATTTGCAGATCAGACCGGCCATTACGCTGCAAGCCTGCGTAGAGAAGATCGCCAACTGCCACTTCGCCGGTCGCCGCGCGGCGATAATCGAGGATAAGATCGAATTGGTCAGACGGGAAATAATCCGCACCAATGTCGCTCTGGGTCGAGATAACGCGCAGATATTCCTGAACCGCTTCCGCCGGCGCGCCCGCTGCCCGTGCGGCGCGGTAGAGGCCCATCGTGCCGATCGTCCCGCGGATGCGTAGCGGCGTTGAATCGACGGCAACCGGAAGCTGCTTCAGTTGCAACATCCCGTTGATCCGGGCCAATTCCAATTTGAGGTCAAAGCGGGCGCGGAACGCTATATGTTCGAGCGGGCGCGCGGCTTCCATATCGGTGCGTTTACCCAATCGCATGGCAATGCGGGTCCCGGGCCGGATATCGGCGGGGGATATGACCCCGGCGATAGCCGACATCGCCGCGCGTGCATCTTCCGCACCGACCCCGGAACGCGACAACAGGCGAACCAGACTATCGCCCTGCCCCAGCGTTGCCGTCAGCATCAGTTCGGGGCGCTCGGGCGCATTGGCGAGCGGGCGCACTTGGGCGGTTGAGTTCATCTGGCTGCCTGTGTCAGCGCCCAGCGCAATCGGCGCGATGACCTGAGCCTGTGCTTCTTTCCAATCACTGGCGGGCATCGCAGCATCGGTCAGGCTCTGTAGCGGCGCGAAACCGGGTGCCAGCGCAACGGCGCTGCCACACAGCAAGGCGAGCGTTGCAACCCCGCGCCACCAACGGCGCGAAAACATATTTTCGGCCAAGTCCGGTGCCGGATCCAGCTTGGTCAGGTCCAGCCTGCCAAGTTGATAACGCGGCAAATAGCTCGCCAGGCTGAACCTTGACGGGTCACGCCGGACAAATCTTTGCCGCATGACCGACGCGTCCAGAGCAAATACAGGCAACGGACCGAGGCCACGCACGCCGAAATGCGGCATGCGCAGCGATGCAGCACCGCCGCCGCCGAAATTCATGCCCTGATCCTGCTGTTCGAAATACAATGGTCTGTCCTGAACACTCTATCTGGCACAGGGCTAACGGCCCTTGCGTCTTACGAGCCATGTAAAGAAATATCGTTAAAAGCCTCTTAATCGCATGTCCCCGGGCGGTAATGCCGCTTGCATCGCGGCCGCGCCTCGCCAAAATGGGATTCCCGACCGCGGAGGATAGAAGATGAACGGCAAAACAATATGGATCACCGGCGCGTCCTCAGGAATCGGTGAGGGCCTCGCCAAGGCATGGGCGGCACGTGGCGCCACCCTGATTCTGTCCGGGCGTAATGTCGCCGAACTGGAACGCGTCGCGGGAGAATGTTCAGGCGACCATCTGGTGCTGCCTTTTGACACGACCGATTTTGAAGCACTCCCGGCCCTCGCTGCACAGGCAAAAGCCCATAACGGACGAATCGACGTGCTGGTCAACAATGCCGGAATTTCCCAGCGCTCGCTCGCCATCGAAACGGATATGCGCGTTTACCATCAAATCATCGACATTGATCTGAAGGCGCCGATAGCGCTGACCCAAGCCGTGTTGCCGACAATGGTCGCACAAGGATCAGGCCAGATCGTGATGATTTCAAGCGTGGCAGGGCTCGTCGGATCGCCGCTCAGGACCGCTTATAGCGCGGCCAAACATGGGCTTGTCGGCTATGCCGATGCGCTGCGCAGCGAAGTCGCGGCCTTGGGCATCGAAGTTTATGTCGTCGCACCGGGGTCGGTCAAAACGCAGGTTTCGGTCAATGCGCTCGACGCC
Source organism: Pseudomonadota bacterium (assembly GCA_023458055.1). GTDB lineage: Bacteria > Pseudomonadota > Alphaproteobacteria > Sphingomonadales > Sphingomonadaceae > JAFAFE01. Next base: position 235,130 of record JAEXAW010000016.1, on the reverse strand, counting down.
ACAGGGACACCGCGCGGCTTTTCCGACGATGCCATCGAGAACGGTATCTCAACCGCCGAGGCAGCGGACCGCATCCTTGCAGCGATCGACGCCAAACAGCGCGAATTTGTGCTGGCCGGCGAGATGGAGGCTGGTCTCGTGGCCATGCGCCGCAGCAACCCTGACGGATTATTCGACATGGTCGAGGCCTTCATGGCCGGTGGTTATGCCGAGCAGGTGGGGGCCGTGCGCAAGGCGGACTGACCGCTCCCCGCACCGGCGAAACCCTATGAGCAATTTTGCACGTTCCGCGATTACGGCGGTCCTCGGCCCCACCAATACCGGCAAGACGCACCTCGCCGTCGAGCGGCTATGCGCCCACGCGAGCGGGGTGATGGGCTTTCCCTTGCGGCTCCTCGCACGCGAGGTTTATGATCGGGTGGTCGCGCTCAGGGGTGAGGCACAGGTTGGCCTCATCACCGGCGAAGAAAAAATCCTGCCCCCCACGGCCAAATATCTCCTCACCACCGTCGAATCGATGCCCGTCGACAACAGGGCCGCGTTCGTCGCTGTCGACGAAGTGCAACTGGGCAGCGACCCCGAACGCGGTCATGTTTTTACCGACCGGCTGCTGCGCGCACGCGGCTATGCCGAGACCATGTTTCTGGGCTCGGACAGCATGGGCGGGCTGGTCCGCACGCTGGCCCCGGACGCAGAAATCATCGGTCGACCGCGCTTTTCCACCCTCTCTTATGCCGGGCACAAGAAACTGTCTCGCCTGCCCCGCCGCTCCGCTATCGTCGCGTTCAGCGCCGAGGAGGTCTATGCGATTGCGGAAGCCTTGCGCCGTCTGCGCGGCGGCGCGGCGGTGGTGATGGGGGCCCTCTCCCCCCGTACCCGCAATGCTCAGGTCGCGTTGTTTCAGGCGGGCGAGGTGGATTATCTGGTGGCGACCGACGCCATCGGCATGGGGCTCAACCTCAATGTGGCGCATGTCGCGTTTGCCTCGCTCAACAAATTTGACGGCCGCAGATTGCGTCGGCTTACCATTCCCGAAATGGCGCAGATCGCCGGACGTGCGGGGCGACATCAGCAGGACGGCACCTTCGGGACGGTTGGCAATGAATCGGCGCTTGCCTTCACGCCGGAAGAAATCGCGGCGATAGAGGAGCATCATTTTCCCCGCCTCTCGCAATTATATTGGCGCAAGGGCGATCCGTCGCTGGAATCTATCGACGAACTCTTGTCTGATCTTGCCGAACAACCTGATCGCGCCGAATTGATCCCGGCACCCGAAGCCATCGACCTTGCCGTGCTGAAGCGCCTTGCGGATGAAGCTGATGTCCGCAATGCCGCGACCAGCCCCGCCATGGTGCGCCGCCTCTGGGATGTGTGCGGCGTCCCCGATTTCCTCAAAATGGGCGCCGACCATCATGCGCGGCTCATCCTCCGCCTGTGGCGGTATCGCTCGGGCCAATCGGTTGATGGCGGCAAGTCGGGCGGCATGGCAGGCCATGTCGATGGCGGCTGGTTCGCCGACCAACTTGCCCGCCTCGACCGCACCGAAGGGGATGTCGAAACACTATCGGCCCGCATCGCTGGCGTGCGGACATGGTGTTACATCGCCCACCGTCCGGACTGGCTATTAAATGCCGAGGAAATGGCGTCCCGCGCCCGCAGCGTCGAAGCGCGCTTGTCCGACGCTTTGCACGAACGGCTGACCCAGCGTTTCGTTGATCGGCGCACCTCGCTTTTGCTACGTTCGCTCGGCGAAGGTGATAAAGCCTTGGCGGTGAGCGTGACAGCGGATAATGCGGTGCTCGTCGAAGGCGAGGAGATTGGTTCGCTGCACGGCTTCCGCTTTGTCGTCGACAAGGCAGCGCGCGCGTCCGATCATCGCTTGTTATTAGCAGCTGCGGAGAAACACTTGGCTGAAGAATATGCAGAACGGGCGGCAAAGCTGGTCGAAGCCCCTGACGCGGAATTATCGCTCCGCACGGAGCCGGGCACGACCCCTGCGATCCTGTGGCAGGATGATGTCGTGGCTGAATTGGCTAAGGGCGGCACGCTACTGAGTCCGGTCATCCAGATTGACCGCCATGTGCGCGGCGTCACCAACCCGCAGCAACAGGAAGCCATTCGTGTGCGGCTCAATACTTGGCTTCAGGCGCAATTAGCCAAGCATGCCGAACCGCTGGTGAAAGCGCAGGAAATGGCGAGTGATGCAAATAGCAGCGGAAGCTTGCGCGGCTTTCTCGCCCCCTTCCTTGATGAAGGCGGGATTGCGCAGCGGCATAGTCTCGACAAAGCACTCGGCAGCTTGACACCCGAGGACCGCGCGCGGATTAAGCCGCTCGGCATGGCGGTCGGCAGCCTCGACCTTTTCTTCCACGCCATGCTGAAGCCCGAACCGGCACGCTGGCGGCTGGCGTTGCTGTCGCTATGGCATGGACGTCCGTTGCGCACGCTGCCGCCAGCGGGTGCGGTGCGCATCGTCAGCGAGGACCGTGACGTGCGCGATGGTGCGCGTGACGCAGGGTTCCGTCCGCTCGGGCCTTTGCTGCTGCGCATCGACATGGTGGAACGCGTCGCACGCAATGCGCATGAACAGCGGGTCGCGGCGGAACAAGCCGTGCCCGAAGCCGAGCGCAAGGGCCGCGCGCGCTATCCGCTGGATGCTACCCTTGCGACTTCGCTGGGGTTAGACACGGTCGCGTTCCATAAACTGCTCGCGATGCTTGGGTTTCGTCCCGCGCGCGCGGATGCGGATCAAGCAAGCGCGGCGAGGGAAGGCGACGCTGCCAGCGAAACAGTTTCGGACGCAACGTTGGGAGAGATGGCAGCAGAACCGGCCAGCGACTCCATGGCCGAAGAGCCGCCTGTCGCACCGGTGGACGAGCCGGTCATTGAGGTCGAGGCAGCAACGCCTGATGAGGCGATGGCCAACGCTGCTCCGGCGACGGAAGCCTCCCCGGATCCGGTAACACAAGCCGATGCTATCGATGCTCCCGCCGCAGAGCCTGCGCCCGCCACCGCTGGGCCAACTGCCGATACCCCTCCCGCGCAGCTGTGGAGCTGGCATGGCCGGGTCAAGGAACATCATGGCCGCGACCGGCGTGACGGCCAACGCGGCGGTCCGCGTCGCAAGCCCAGCGCCGCTGGGGCTCCCGGCGAACCGCGCAAAAAGCGCCCCTCGGATCGGCGCAGCCCGCGCCCCGACGGCAATCGCAATCAACGTCCGCAAGACCGTCAATCCCGCCCGCAAAAGCCCAGCGCCAACCCCGCGCACAGCCCGTTCGCTGGCCTCGCCGACCTGCTTGGTGGCGGCGACAAGGGTGCAAAGGATTGAATTTCCCAATAGGCGTACCCCTTCATGGGCCCTTGCGCAGGCAGGCGCCCAGGGCCGCTCGGCGCAACATAACACTGGGCCAGTCGGAGACTCACGCGCCTTCCCAACGCCTACGCAGGGGCACGGATTTTTCGTTGGTCAGCTGATGTCCGAAACCCTGCGCATCGACAAACTGCTTTGGTATCTGCGCTTCGCCAAGTCGCGCAGCGTGGCGCAAGGAATGGCCGAAGCGGGTCATATCCGGCTCAACGGTCGCCGCATCGACAAGGCGAGCTGCGCGGTTCGCGTCGGCGACATTCTGACGCTGCAGGTACAGGGCGAAGTTCGCGCAGCGCGGATCACCGCCCTCCCCATCCGCCGCGGCCCGGCGAGTGAAGCGGCAGAGTGCTGGGAATTGGCCTAACCCCTTACCCTTCCTCGCTAGGCAGCGTCGGAATTGGGGCAGCCCATTTTCCGGGTGGGTAAAACGGCTGTGCGATCACCAAGCGTTAGACCCACCCCAAAAGCCATGCCGCCTTTTGCCCCTAACTGGCGAGGAAGGGTGGAACGCCTCGCTTCAACTTCACTTCTGAAAGTGATTCGCAATAAGCGCTTCACCGTTGACGCATGCGCGGCGCGGGAATATCGCGGCAAGGGAGAGCGCCCTTTGCGCGCTAAAACAAACAGGAGCATCCGCCATGACTTATGTCGTCACCGAAGCCTGCATCAAGTGCAAGTATATGGACTGTGTCGAGGTCTGTCCGGTCGATTGCTTCTATGAAGGCGAGAACATGCTCGTCATCAATCCGAGCGAGTGCATTGATTGCGGCGTGTGCGAACCGGAATGCCCCGCCGAAGCGATCTTGCCCGATACCGAAAACGGTCTTGAAAAATGGCTCGAACTCAATGCTGCCTATTCGGTGCAATGGCCCAACATCACCTCGAAGGGCGAGCAACCCGCCGATGCGGACGAGCATAAGGGCGAAGAAGGCAAGTTCGAGAAATATTTCTCGGCAGAACCCGGCGCGGGCGATTGATCGGCCGGATGCCGACGCATTGATGCGACTTAACTAAATCATTGTATTTATAAAAAATCATCATCCCTGGCGCACGAAAAGTTCCGGGGGTGGAAATTTTGTGACGAATCTGTTAAAAGAGTCGTCAAGTGCATGGGAAGCGTCCGCTCCCTGCAGGAGTCGCAATTTGTCTTTTCGCCAGATGATTCAAGCTGATCACATCCGTGTCAGACGGATGGGTGCGGGTTTGCGTCCGGCGCAATCATAACAGAAAGGGTCAATCGATTATGACTGCCAAAGCGCTGTCTTTCGACGTGGGCGATTATGTAGTATATCCCAAGCATGGGGTAGGCCGCGTCGTCGAGCTGCTTAATCAGGAAATTGCGGGCATGACGCTCGAACTTTATGTCCTGCGGTTCGAAAAGGAAAAAATGACCCTGCGCGTTCCGACCAACAAGGCGGAAAGCGTTGGTATGCGCAAGCTGTCGTCGGACAAGACGATGAAGGAAGCGCTGGATGTCCTCAAGACCAAGCCCAAGGTCAAGCGCACCATGTGGTCGCGCCGCGCCCAGGAATATGAAGCCAAGATCAACTCGGGCGATCTCGTGTCGATCGCTGAAGTCACGCGCGACCTGTTCCGCGCCGACGACCAGCCGGAGCAGAGCTATTCGGAACGCCAGATTTTCGAAGCGGCCTCTTCGCGTCTTGCGCGCGAAGTTGCGGCATCGGAATCGACCGACGAGCCGACCGCCCTCAAGAAGATCCTCGAGATCCTTAACAAATATGCCCCCCAATATTATGCGGAGAAGGCTGAGTAAGCCAACCGGCCTTTGCCCCTCCCACTGGGAATAGAGAGGCCCGCCCGGAGCAATTCGGGCGGGCTTTTTGTTTGTCTCACCCCCACCCTCCCTCACTGCAGCGTTTGCCCCTCCAAAACGCTAGCGCGTTTTGGGCCTCCCTGACGAGGGAGAGTGATCGTGCGATCATATCATTGGCACATCGTTAACCAAATTTCGCTAGAGGTGGCGGCCATGAAAGCCCTCTCCCGCCTCACCCTCTTTGTCCTCCCCGCGCTGGCCCTCTCCACGCTGGCCTTTGCCGCCCCGGCCGAAGCCGCGCAGCGTCGTTATGGCGTGGTCAGTTTTAGCCGCATCCAGATAGACGGCAATTTCAATGGCGATATCCGCGTTGGCACCTCCGCTTCGGTCACCGCCGATGGTGATGGCCGAGCGCTCGAATCGCTGGTGGTCGATGTCCAGAACGACACGCTTATAATCCGAGTCGACCGCACGGCCGCCCCGCCGCGTGGCGCATCCGACCGGAGTAGCGCGCCCATCACCCTCACCATCGCCGCAACCCGCCTCAACAGCGTGGCGATGAACGGCAACGGGCGCATCCACGTCCAAGGCTTACGCGAAGCCGATACCAAGCTCATGCTGCGCGGCAGCGGAGCGCTCAGCGCCGATACCATCTCGACCGGCAATCTCGCCGCGTCGCTGGATGGCGCAGGCAAGCTTACGCTCGCCGGAAAGGCCAATGGCGCAACGGTCCGCATCCTCGGCGCGGGCAATATTGATGCAAGCGCGCTCGCGGTGCGCGATCTCGACGTGGATGCCAACGGCACCGCCAGCGGCACCTTTAGCGCCAGTCGCCGCGCCGGTGTAACCGCGCAAGGCCTCGCCACCGTGATGGTCGCCGGCACCGCCGCCTGCGCGGTCAAGAACAACGGCAATGGCGAGGTTTATTGCGGGAAATAAACCGACAACCGGTGCGATTACCCTATAGCCGCTCTGCCTGCGCGACCACGTCGGAGGCGCGCAGGGCCGACAATATCCGCATTAGATGCTGTACGTCGTGCACCTCGATATCGACGTGGAAGGTGTGGAAATTACCTTCACGGTTGACCAGTTTGAGGTTGACGATGTTGGCCTTGTGGGTGCCGAACAGGCTTGCCATTTCGCCGAGCGTGCCGGGTTCATTGTGGAGCACGACGCTTAGCCGCGCCGTCCCGCCTTCGGTGCGTTCATTCCAGGCCAGGTCGACCCAATCGGCATCGTGCACCTCGCCCAAGGTGCGGCAATCGATGGCGTGAATTTCAATCGCATCGCCTTCACGCCGCAAGCCGACGATGCGGTCTCCAGGCACCGGGTGGCAACATTCAGCGAGGCGGATTGCCATGCCGGGGGTTAGCCCACGGATCGAAATCGCGCTGGTCTGTCCCTTGACATGGTCGAGGTCGCGCGCCTGGCTGACGCTCCCCGGCATCAGCGCTTCCATGACTTCCTCGTCGCTATATTTGCGCTTGCCGATGCCGAACATCAGCTCTTCTTCATTGCCCGCTTTCAGCCGCTTGATCGCGCTGGTGAGCGCCTTTTTGCCGACCTTGCCAGGCAGCCGGTCGGCGATTTCGGCATAGAGCTTGCGCCCCAGCGCTATCACTTCGCTGCGCTCCTTGCCTCGCACATGGCGACGGATAGCGGCGCGCGCCTTGCCCGAAATGACAAAGTTGAGCCAGGACGGTTGCGGCTCCTGTGTGACCGAGGTCAGAATTTCAACGCTATCCCCATTGTTGAGCAGCGTGCGCAGTGGCACCAGCCGTCCGTTGACCTTCGCGCCAACCGTCTTGTCACCAAGGCCAGTATGCACCGCATAGGCAAAATCGACCGGCGTCGCGCCCTTGGGGAGCTGATGCAGCGCACCCTTGGGGGTGAAGGCAAAGATGCGGTCCTGATACATCGCCATGCGGGTATGTTCGAGCAATTCTTCGGCGTCATTGGCGGTATCGAGAATTTCGATGAGATCGCGGATCCAGCCCGCCTGCCCGTCGGGTTTGGTCCCGCCCTGCTTATAGGCCCAATGCGCCGCGAGCCCATATTCGCTCGCCTGATGCATGGCGCGGGTGCGGATCTGGATTTCGACGCGCATATTATCGTGGGTCATCACGGTCGTATGGAGGGATTTATAGCCGTTGCGCTTCGGGGTCGAGATATAGTCCTTGAAGCGGCCCGGCACCATTTTCCAGCGTTGATGGATGACCCCGAGCGCACGGTAACAATCCTCGACATTATCGACGATGACGCGAAACGCGATGATGTCGGTGACCTGTTCAAAGCTCACATGGCGCTCGGCCATCTTGCGCCAGATCGAATAGGGATGCTTTTCGCGGCCCGAAACTTCGGCGGTGACTCCATGTTGGGCCAGCTGGTCGCGGATGCGTTCGGCGATCTGCCTGACCTCGGTCGCGCCGCTTACGGCCAGCTTGTCGAGCCGCCCCGTGACCGTCGCATAGGCTTCCGGCTCCAGCTCCTTAAAGGCCAGCATCTGCATTTCGCGCATGAATTCATACATGCCGATGCGTTCGGCCAGCGGCGCATAGATATCCATCGTTTCCTTGGCGATGCGGCGGCGCTTTTCGGGCTTCGGGATATGATGGAGCGTGCGCATATTGTGCAGCCGGTCGGCGAGTTTCACCAGCAGCACGCGAATATCATCCGACATGGCGAGGAGGAATTTGCGCAGGTTCTCCGCGGCCTTCTCGGTGTCGGTCTCGACGGCCATTTCCTTGGCCTCGATCTGGCTGAGCTTGGTCACACCATCGACCAGCCGCGCCACATCATCGCCAAACAGCCGCTGGATTTCATCACTCGTCGTCAGCGTGTCTTCCAGCGTATCATGGAGCAACGCGGTGATAATCGTGTCCTGATCGAGCTTCAGATCGGTCAGGATTCCTGCGACCTCCACGGGGTGCGAAAAATAAGGGTCGCCACTCGCGCGCTTTTGGCTGCCATGTTTTTGCACGGTGAAAACATAGGCGCGGTTGAGCAGGTCCTCATCTGCGTCCCGGTCATAATCCATGACCTTTTCCACCAATTGATATTGTCTCAGCATAGACGCGTATTGTGAGGGCGAAGCATGCCGAAACGCAAGCGGGAAGTTGTGCGGTGCGGCATGAAAGGTCACCGCAGGATTATGTTACAAATTCCCTAGATTCCCGCTGAAACGGTATTTTTGATTCCCTAGATTCCCTAAGTTCCCTCTCAAACCGCTTTTTTGATTCCCTAGATTCCCTAGATTCCCTCTCAAACACGTTTTTGTTGTTTGCCGCTCCTTTCGACCATCGCCTTGCCCACCGAACTGAAACCGACTCGAAAGCGAGGCTGCCACGACGCGCGATCTGTAGGAAAGGGTTATTTTAGGGTCAGGGCGCTAGATAGAGCCCGTCATCGTCAATGAGACCTGAAGACCATTTCGGTTTCGCGCAGAGACCGCAGAGGGAGCAGAGGCGCAAAGAGGTTGTGATGGGGTTGAGCGCACGCTCTAACTCTCCGCGCCTCAGCGCCTCCGCGTGAAATGATTTGTAGCCGCGACCCTTCCAATAGAGCCGTCACGAAGACGACAAAGAGAAACTGTGCCCCTCCCGCAGGAGTTGTGGAGGCACGTGACTCCACAACTGGCCTAGGGTAGCATAGCGCACCATAACACTGGGCCCCTGCCTGCGCAGGGGCACATTGGTTATCAAGCCTTCTACCCAAAAAAATATGGCGAAGTGCGCGGGAGGGGGACGCACTTCGCCAAGGGGGTTGGGAGGGGAGTATTGTTATTTTTATGCAGGCGCGCTTAACCCCGCGCGTAGCTGTTGCAGCGTTCCAGCGCTTTTTCGTCAAGCGCGACGCCGTTGACGGTGAAGCTTGTCACCTTGCCCGCTTGCTTGACGAAGGCGGCGCAGGAAATGGCCGGGCGGCTCGGGCTTTCCGGCGCGATGCAGGTGGTGCCGGTGCAGCGCCAGACGACGCCCTTGCCCACGAACTTGGCGTCCTTGGGCGCATTGACGGCTTGCGCGACTTGCTTGACCGGGCTTTGCGCCGCGAGCGGAGCGGCGAGGCCTGCACCGATCAGCACGGCCGGCACCGCGAGTGCAACAAGGGTGGAACGAACGGAGATTGAGGGGAAATTGATCATGGGGAGGCTCCTCACAAAAAGCTTATCTGGACACTTAGTTGCGAATCACAACTTACAATAATGTAGGTTGTGATTCGCAACTAATCTGGAATGGCCGCCTGTTCAACCCCATTTGGCCAACCAACCGCTCGATCTGCGACGAACCGTGGCACTATGCGATAATCGGAGGGCAGCCGTGGCGGACCCGCCCTCTTCATCCATGCCCGCTTCCCCTTTGTGACAAACTGGTTTAGACAAACTGGCCTATGGGTCTCAGAGAACCGCTCCGACTGCCGGAAGATGGCGATAATCTTGCGTGCGCATTAGAAGTGATGGGCGAACGCTGGTCGTTCATGATCCTGCGCGCGGCGTTCAACCATCTCTATCATTTCGAGGAATTTCAGGCGGAACTCGGGATTGCGCGCAATATCCTGTCGAACCGCCTCGCACGCCTGGTTGATCATGGCATTTTGGAGCGCCACACGGTCGAAAGTGACCGGCGCAAGGTGCAATATCGGCTGACGCAAAAGGGGCTTGATCTCCTCCCGGCCATGGTTTCGCTGCGCCAATGGGGCGAAAAATGGGTGTCGGGCATGCCTTCGACCCCGGTGCTGGCCGATGCGCGCGATCTGCAACCGATCCGCCCGATCATCCTTCAGGCGCATGACGGTCGCCCGCTCGGCTCCAATGATCTGCGCTGGGTGCATGCCGAGGAGGTGCGCCCCTTGGGCGGCACGCGCGAGGATGATGACAAACCCGAACAGGTCGGCACCGCGGCCGGATCGTAAAACAATATAGCAGAAAGCAACGACTTTGGCCGTTATCGCCAGCCCTTCCCAGCCCTTTTTCGAAAATAAGGACCGCGCCTTCTGGAATCTGCAAGGCATTGGCTGGGCGGCCATCTTCCTGCAACGCGCAATTACCGGCTTTGCCAATGAACAGCCGTGGACCTTCCTCATCCCGCTGCTGATTTCGATGATCACCGGCTATTCGCTGACGCTGATCATGTCGGTTGCGTTCCGTAACCTCATCAACCGCCGGCCGTTCATCACCTGGACCGCGGCGATCGGCGTGCTGGCGGTGGCGACGATCCTTTATGCGTTCATCGATGCCTGGGTATTCCAGCTGCAGAGCCGCAACCCGGATTCGACCTTTGCCACCTTGTTTTTGGGCGCTTTCTATAATGATGCGATGGTGCTGGGGGCGTGGTCGGCGCTCTATTTCGCGATCAACTATTATCTGAGGGTCGAGCAGCAAGCCGACCAGTTGATGCTGCTTGATGCGCAGGCAACCTCGGCACAATTGGCGATGCTGCGTTACCAGCTCAACCCGCATTTCCTGTTCAATACGTTGAACAGCATTTCAACGCTGGTGCTGATGAAACAGACCGAGCCTGCCAATGCGATGCTTTCCCGGCTATCCGCTTTCCTGCGCTATACGCTCGCCAATGAACCGACCGCACAAGTGCCACTCGCGCAGGAGGTGGAGACCCTGAAACTTTATCTCGAGATTGAAAAGATGCGGTTCGAAGATCGCCTGCGCCCGCATTTCGATATCGATCCGGCGGTCGCGCGGGCGCGGCTCCCCTCGCTTCTCCTTCAACCTTTGGTCGAAAATGCGATCAAATATGCGGTGACGCCCAAGGAAGACGGGGCAGACATCGCGATAAAAGCACAGCTTGCCGGACAAAATGTTCGGATCACCGTGTCGGATACCGGTCCGGGATTGAACGCGGTTCCCGACCGTTCCACGGTTTCTACCGGCGTGGGGCTCGCCAACATCCGCGACCGTCTGGCCCAGGCTTATGGGGAAAACCAGCGGTTCGATACATCGACGACACCGGGTGGAGGGTTTCAAGTTGTCATTGAGTTCCCATATAACGTCCATGACACGCTGGCAGTCCAGCCGTCTCCGCCTGCAATCAGAAACGAAAGCATAGCAACCGCATGACCATTCGCGCCATTTTGGTGGATGATGAAAAACTCGCCATTCAAGGCCTCCAGCTGCGCCTTGAGCCGCATGACGATATCGAAATCATAGACACCTGCCAGAACGGGCGGGAGGCTATCCGCAAGATCAAGACGCAAAAACCCGATCTGGTTTTCCTCGACATCCAGATGCCCGGCTTTGACGGTTTTTCCGTGGTTCAGGGGCTGATGGACGTGGAGCCGCCGCTGTTTATCTTTGTGACCGCTTATTCCGACCATGCGATCCGCGCGTTCGAAGCGCAGGCGGTGGATTATCTGATGAAGCCGGTTGAACCGCAACGCCTCGCCGATGCGCTTGACCGCGTGCGCCAGCGCCTGTCGGAAAAACGCAGCGTTGATGAAGCCGAGCGGTTGAAGGAAAAGCTTGCCGAAGTCTCGCCCGGCGCGGTCGAGGAAATCGAAGAAGCGACCGCGGACGACACGCCTGCCTCCAACCGCTTTGAAAAGCTCATCAACATCAAGGATCAGGGCCAGATTTTCCGCGTCGATGTCGACAGCATCGAGCGCATCGAAGCGGCCGGCGACTATATGGTGATCTACACCGCCGCCAAGAGCTTGGTGCTGCGCGAGACGATGAAGGACCTCGAAAAACGGCTCGACCCGCGCGTGTTCCAGCGCGTGCACCGCTCCTGGATCGTCAATTTGAACCATGTGCGTCAGGTCAAGCCGCACACCAATGGCGAATGTTTCCTCGTGCTCGATTCGGGCGCGGACGTGAAGGTCAGCCGGTCCTATCGCGACGTGGTCGCGCGGTTCGTGCATTGATCCGCCCACCTTGTGCTCCTGCGAAGGCTGGAGCCTAAACCCGCACGGCGCATCATAATATTGGACCCCATGCCTTCGCAGGGGCGCAGCCGCATAACCTCAAATCGGCCGCAGCCGCCGCTTGAGCGCGGTGAGCGTGGCCGATTGCCCCTCCACCGTAGCGCGGCCTGCGGTAATCGCGGCGTCCAGTTCATCCGTTCCCGCGCGCAGATTGTCGCGCTCGCGGCTGACCTTGAGCTGGTCGAGGCTCGCCAGCCCCTCGACCGAGGGCCGCCGCGCCGCTTCCACCCCCGAGATCGCCATCTGCGCTTCCATCCACGCATCGCTCGCGGGAGCAGCGCCCCCTGCCGCCGAGACCTTGGCCTGGGCGCGGGCGAGTTCCGCGCGGAACCTTGCCTCGCCGCTCGCAATCTGGCCGCGCAGCTCCGCTATCCGACCGACCAGCGCGCCATCGGCCGCGGGCGCTGGCGGCGGCTCGACCGCATCGGGGATGCGGGTGAGGCCCATATCCTCAATCGGTCGCTTGGCGAGCGAGGGGAAGCGCGCATCATCCTTGGTCGCGCAACCGGTGAGGAGGAGGGCAGCGGTGGTAGCGGCAGTGATAAGGGCGGAGGGTTTATGGAAGGCGGCAAAGATCATGGCGCTTCTCTTACCCAACTGCCTGCGGGCGTGCAATTGTCCCGAGCGCGGCAGTCGGCTCTAATGGCCCACCCCTACCTCCGTTCGTGTCGAACGAAGTCGAGACACTAGAAGCGCCTCGTCGCGGCCTCTCGGCTACGCTAAAGGCGAACGGAGGTTTAGAAGGGGCCGGTTTGACGGACGGGGCTGATACTCTAAGCCAAGGACCCTCCCTCACCTCCACCCAAGTTTGCCCTTCCCGTCGATTCGGTCTACGACCTCAACAGGAAGCTGCGAATTTTGTTCGACACCCCCGCAAAAGCGCGATTTTTTCCATTGACAGAATCTGTTACGGGCTATAGGGGCGCAGCTTTCCCGCATGCTGTGCGCGCTTTCGAGCGGGCCTTGCCGCGCGGGTTCAAATGAACTTTTTTGATTGGATGGATAGACCCATGTTCGCAATCGTGCGTACGGGCGGTAAGCAATATCGCGTTGCCGCTGGTGATAAAATTGTCGTTGAAAAGCTCGCTGGCGAAGCCGGTGACACGATTGCGCTCGACGACGTCCTGTTCGCAGGCGACGACGGCAAGGCCAAGGATACCAAGGGTCTCCTCGTTTCGGCTGAAATCGTCGCGCAAGCGAAGGCGGACAAGGTCATCGTCTTCAAGAAGAAGCGTCGCCACAATTATCGTCGCAAGAACGGCCACCGCCAGCAGCACACCATCCTGCAGATCCTCGGCATCGGCACCGAAAAGGTGAAGGCTGCACCGAAGAAGGCGGAAGCCAAGGCCGAAGCTGCGCCCAAGGCAGAAGCGAAAGCGGAAACCAAGGCTGCTCCGGCAAAGAAGGAAGCTGCTCCGAAGAAGGAAGCCGCGCCCAAGGCTGAAGCCAAAAAGGCTGCTGCACCCAAGAAGGAAGCCGCTGAAAAGAAGGCACCCGCCAAAAAGGCTGACGACAAGAAGTAATCAACCCGGCCTGAGCCGCTTGGAGCGCTCGGCCTAACATGAAGTTTCAGGAGTAATACCATGGCACATAAAAAAGCAGGCGGTTCATCGCGTAACGGTCGTGACTCAGCTGGCCGTCGCCTTGGCGTGAAGAAGTTCGGTGGCGAAAGCGTCATCGGCGGCAACATTATTGTGCGTCAGCGCGGCACCAAGGTGTACCCGGGCGTCAATGTTGGCATCGGCAAAGATCACACCTTGTTTGCGCTTACCGACGGCCGCGTGCGATTCCACGCCGGCAAACTCGGCCGCAAATATGTGTCGGTCGATATGATGGCACAAGCCGCAGAATAATCGGGACAATCGACAACGGGTTGTCCTTTAAGGGATGACCCGGGGTCGAGGCTTCAAACAAGCCAAAACCATCCGAAAGAGGGAGACGGGTCACCCCCGGTCTCCCTTTTTCCATTTTGCCGTTACGGCAATGCAGCGAAACGGGGCATCGGCAAATTTCTCCCTCTTTCATCAAGCTGTCATCCTTGACGGATAGCGGCGCGGGCAAGGAGAGTAATTATGTTTGCGAGAACCGAAAGATTATTACTGCGGCCAGGTTGGATAGAAGACGCCGCAGAATTGCAGGCCGGCATTGGCGACGAAGCTGTGGTGCGCAACCTTGCAACCGCGCCCTGGCCCTATCGCCTTGACGATGCGCAAAGCTTTCTTTCGATGCCGCGCGATAGTGCGGAGCCCAATTTCCTGATTTCGCTGCGCACCGGAGGCGCCGCGCGGATTATCGGAGGGGTTGGCCTCGTCCGCCATGATGATGCAACCTACGAGTTGGGTTACTGGATCGCGCGGCCCTATTGGGGTCTTGGCTTTGCGACCGAGGCCGCCCGCGCCGTCGTCGGCATCGCCCGCGCGATGCAGCTTCCCCGCCTCATTTCCTCGCATATGGTCGACAATCCCGCATCGGGCAAAGTGTTGCGCAAGCTCGGCTTCGCGCCCACTGGCCGGATCGTCCCGCGCTACTCCGCCGCCCGCGGCACCGAGGTCGCGACGGTCGAATATGCCGAAAGCGAAGACGGCGTATGCGCGATGCAAGACCCGTGTTGCCCAACTTACTTTCCCACCGACCCGCGAAGGGAGTTCCGCCAGATGGCGGCGTGAGGGAGTGAGGTTCAGCAAGATCCTCCCCGTGATCCGCAGATCATGGGGAGGGGGACCGCTTGGCCTAGCCAAGGGGTGGAGGGGTCGCGAGGCAAAGCAGAGCGGGCGGCGTTTCCAGTAAAAACCGCCCTCAGCGATTATGCCCGTCCAACCTGAGCTTAAACCATTCCGCCCGCTACTCGCGGGCGGCCCCTCCGTCAGTTGCTAAAGCAACTGCCACCTCCCCATTTGCTTCGCAAACAGGGCGGATCTTCGCGGTATCCTCCCTGTCGCCGCAGGCGATGGGGAGGGGGACCGTCCGCGTAGCGGATGGTGGAGGGGTCGCGAGGCGCAGCCGAGCGGGCGGCGTCTCAGCAAAAACAGCCGCGCGCGACCACGTGTATCCACCCTTAGCGTAAACCCTTCCGCCCGCTAATGCGGGCGACCCCTCCGTCACGCGCTGACGCGCGCGCCACCTCCCCATTTGCTACGCAAACGGGGAGGACTTTTGGGGTTACGCCGCGACTGCAACCTTGGCCGCGACCGGTGTCGGCGCAGTCACGGCATCCGCCGCATCCAAGCGCGCCGCCTCATATTCGCTGTCATAGCTTTGCACCAAATGCCGGTCGTCATCATGCCACGGGTGGAAGCCGGGTTTGAAATAGGAAAGCCACGCCGGAATCAATCGCGTCAGCAAGCCCGGCGAAACGAACAGATATTTCGCGATCCCGCTCCATGCCTTCCAGCCGGTGATGCCGTCCTGCCGCAGCAGTTCGGCAGCACCTATCGCGCGGTTCACCCAGAAATCCTTGCTAACGAGCAGCATCATGATCGTCTTGACCTTCCAGCGTTTCCAGCGTGACCAATCCCGCGTCGCGTGGAGCCAGGTGTCATAGGCAACGCCCTTATGCTCGATCTCCTCGATCGCGTGCCAGCGCCACATATCGGCGAGCTCATGATGGGTCGCGCCAAATTGCATCCGGTCTTCCAGAATGAATTTGGCGAGGATCGCGGTATAATGTTCCAGCGCCATGGTCACCGCAAGGTTGAGGATTTCCGGGCGGCCCTTGGTCTGTTCGAGCGAGCGCGTGACCTCGTCCTCAAGGCTCGACACATCATAGCCTGCCTCGGTCACCCGCTTGTTGAACGAGACATGCTCGCGCGTGTGCATGATCTCCTGCTTGATGAATGCGTTGATTTCGCGTTCGAGCCGCGGCGATGCGCCAGCGCGGTGTGCGCGCACGCTCTCGATGAAAAAGGCCTCACCCTTGGGGAAGGTAATCGACAGCGCATTGAAGAAAGCCGTTGCAATCGGGTCGCCAGCCAGCCACCACCGGTCCTGCTTCAAGGTGCGCCCGAAACGGCGGTCGCGGGGCGTGATGGTCAGATCGGTTGGGGTCATTGCGTGCTCCCGAAACAATGGTATCGTTAGGTCGAGATTGGGAATTACTTACATAGATGTCAATAGTTAAAAAGCGCCTGAGCCCCGAAGAAAGCCGCTTGGCCGCATTAACGGCCGCGCGCGAGCTGTTGGTCGATGCAGGGCCGCAGGCGGTGACGCTGAAAGCCGTCGCCGCGCGTATCGGGCGCACCCATGCCAACCTCCTCCATCATTTCGGCAGCGCGCTCGATTTGCAGAAGGCGCTCGCAGCGCATCTTGCCGAATCGGTGTGCGACACCATCGGCGCGATGATCCTTGAAAAGCGCGCGACGGGCGGCGAGGATCCGCGCGATGTGGTCAACCTGACTTTCGACGCGTTTGACAGTGGCGGCGCCGGGGCGTTGGTCAGCTGGATGATCCTTTCGGGCAATCATGACGCGCTCGCGCCGATTGTCGAGGCGATCCACCGTCTCGTTGACCAGATAGCGGAAGGCGGCCATGCGGACCGCCCGGTGCATGAAGATACGCTGCAACTCGTATTGATGGCGCTGGGCGATGCGATGATCGGCAAGCCCATGGCCGACGCCCTCGGTCTCCCCCGTACCGCCGCGCGCGATATTGCCTCGCGGGCGCTGAGAGAGTCATTGGTCCAGTTTGGTGAACTGGCACCGGACGCGGCGAAGGATTGTTGTTGATGGTCCGAGGCTGAACCTTTCTCGCAAACCGTTGCCCTTCAAAACTCCGTCGTTCCCGCGCAAGCGGGAATCCATCACCTGACCGCGCCGCAAACCGCTTGCTTAGGTGATGGATTCCCCGGTCAAGCCGGGGAATGACGAAAATATGTGGTCACGCATCAGTCAAACGACCTACCCTAGCCTTTCCCTCCCCTTTCGCATAAAGCGGCCTCCATGCATTTTCTCGATCAAGCCAAAATTTATCTCAAGTCCGGTGCGGGCGGCGGCGGGGCGGTTTCGTTCCGGCGTGAAAAATATGTCGAATATGGCGGCCCCGACGGCGGCAATGGCGGCAAGGGCGGCGACATTATTTTCGAAGCGGTCGAAGGGCTGAACACGCTCATCGACTTTCGCTATACCCAGCATTTCAAAGCGCAACGCGGCCATGGTGGCGCGGGCCGTGACCGCACCGGCGCGGGCGGAGACGACTTGGTCGTCAAGGTGCCAATCGGAACGCAAGTGCTGTCCGAAGACAAGGAAACCATCCTCGCCGATTTCACCAAGGCGGGGCAGCGCCAAATATTCCTGCGCGGCGGCGATGGCGGGCGCGGCAATGCAAGCTATAAAACCTCGACCAACCGCGCCCCAAGGCAACATGGCACCGGCTGGCCGGGCGAGGAAATGTGGGTGTGGCTGCGCCTCAAACTGCTCGCTGATGTGGGGTTGGTCGGATTGCCGAACGCGGGCAAATCGACCTTCATCAATGCGGTCACCAACGCCAAGGCCAAGGTCGGCGATTATCCCTTCACCACGCTCCGCCCGCAGTTGGGCGTGGTCAGCCATCGCGGCAAGGAATTTGTCATCGCCGATATTCCGGGCCTGATCGAAGGCGCGGCGGAAGGCGCTGGCATCGGCGACCGTTTTTTGGGCCATATCGAGCGTTGCCGCGTTCTCCTCCACCTCGTCGATGGCCATGGCGAAGACCCCGCAGAAGCCTACCGCATCGTCCAGGGCGAACTCGAAGCCTATGGCGCGGGGCTGGAGGACAAGCCGCAGGTGGTTGCACTCAACAAGGCCGATTTGCTCGACGAAGAATTGATCGCGGCGCTCTCTGCAGAATTGAAAGCCGAAGGCGCGGCGGATGTGCTGCCGCTGTCCGGCGCGACCGGCGAGGGATTGGACGCGGTGCTAGACAAACTCTCGAGCTATATCAACGTGAATAAGGCGGACGAAGCGGATGACGAAGGCGGAGAACAAGCGTGGTCGCCGTTGTGACACACCTCAAAATTCCTCCCCGGAACGGGGAGGGGGACCGCACGAGCGGCACACACAGTGTGACGGGAGATGTGGTGGAGGGGATGAAATACGCGAGCTTGGTGTTTACAATCCCCTCCACCATGCTTCGCATGGTCCCCCTCCCCGTTCCGGGGAGGAATTTTAGAGAGAGCTAGATGCGCACCGTCATTAAAGTCGGTTCGGCGCTGCTTGTCGCGCCCGATGGGACCGTGCGCCGCGACTGGCTCGAAAGCCTGGTCGCCGACATTGCCGCGCGCACTCGCAACGGCGAACGCATTGTCATCGTCTCCTCCGGCGCCATCGCGCTTGGCGCCCGCCGCCTCGACCTGCCCAAAGGCGGGCGGGCCAGTTTGGAAGATGCGCAGGCCGCCGCCGCCGTGGGGCAGATTACGCTCGCGGGCGTGTGGGCGGAGTTGTTGGCGGCGCAGGGGCTTACTGCCGCACAGATGCTGGTGACGCTCGATGATCTTGAAGACCGCCGCCGTTTCCTGAATGCCAGCGCGACCTTTGACCGGCTGCTAAGTTTGGGCGTCGTGCCGGTGGTCAATGAAAATGATTCGGTCGCAACACAGGAAATCCGCTTCGGCGACAATGACCGCTTGGCCGCGCGGGTGGCGCAGGCGGCGGGAGCGAAGGCCGTGATCCTGCTGTCCGATGTTGATGGCCTCTACACCGCCAATCCCAAGACCAACCCTGAGGCGACGCGGCTTACCGAAATCGCGGCGCTCACCCCCGCCATCGAAGCGATGGCGAGCAGCGACAGCGCGAGCGGCATGGGCTCGGGCGGCATGGTCTCCAAGCTGCAAGCCGCGAAGATTGCGACCAAGGCGGGCGTTGATCTGATCATCGTGTCGGGCCTGCATGATAACCCCCTCGCTCGACTCGCGCGGGGCGAAGGTGGCACGCGCTTTTTGGCTGCCCCTCCGACCCGCGCGCGTAAAGGCTGGCTCGCCGGGCGGCTCACCGCCAAGGGGGCGCTCCATATTGATGCGGGCGCGGCGAAGGCGCTCGGCGGCGGCAAGAGCCTGCTCCCGGCGGGGATCACCCGCGTCGAGGGCAAGTTCGAGCGCGGCGATGTGGTCGATATCATCGGCCCCGATGGCCTTATCGCGCGCGGCCTTGCCGAATATGACAGCCGCGACGGCCATGCGATAGCCGGCCTTTCCAGCGCGGCGATTGGCGAAAAATTAGGCTCGCCCCCCCGTGCAGCCTTCGTCCATCGTGACCATATGGTCATGCTATGAGCGACAAACCCACCCTTGCGATCACCGGCGGCACCGGCTTTGTCGGCAAGACCACGATCCGCCTCGCGCTTGAACAAGGCTTTACCGTGCGCGCGCTGACCCGGCGCGAGCAACCCGCGCAGCCCGGCGTGACCTGGGTACGCGGCGCGCTTGATGACAAGGCCTCGCTGGTCGAACTCGCAACCGGGACCGATGCGGTGATCCACATTGCGGGCGTGGTGAACGCGCCCGACAAAGCCGGGTTCGAGGCAGGCAATGTCGCGGGCACGCTCGCCATGGTCGAGGCGGCCAAGGAAGCGGGCGTGAGCCGTTTCGTCCATGTCTCCTCGCTGTCGGCGCGCGAACCTGATCTGTCGGTTTATGGCGGATCGAAGGCGCGCGGCGAAACCGTGGTGCAGGCGAGCGGGCTCGATTGGACCATCGTGCGGCCGCCCGCTATCTATGGCCCCGCCGATACCGAGATGTTCGAAATGTTCAAAATGGCCGCGTCGGGCTTAGTGCTGCTGCCGCCGGGCGGACGCATGTCGGCGATTGAAGTGAGTGACCTTGCCCGCCTCCTCCTCGCGCTGGCAACCGACCGCGAGGAAAGCGTGGCGCAGATTTACGAGATTGATGACGGCCATCCCGATGGCTGGTCGCATCAGGACTTTGCCCGTGCGCTGGGGAAGGCGGTGGGGCGAAAAGTCTCCACCCTCGCCCTCCCGCGCTGGGCGATGAACTGGGGCGCGCGCGGCGACCGCTTGGTGCGGCGCGGCAAGGCCAAACTCACCGCCGACCGTGTCGCCTATATGTGCCATCCCGATTGGGTGGTGCGTGCGGACAAGCGCCCGCCCCAGCAATTATGGCAACCGCAGATTGCAACCGAGGATGGGTTGAAAGCGGCGGCGGAGTGGTATCGGGCCGAAGGGTGGATGAAGTAACGCCCCTCTCCCCTTGTGGGAGAGGGTTGAGAAGACTTAACGAACGCAGTGAGTTTAGTCGAAGCTGGGAGAGGGGTAAGCGATTGCCGTTGGCAATCGCGCGAGCCTTTGGCTCGCACCCCTCATCCAACTGCGCCTAACTTCGCTAACGCTCAGTAAGGCTCCATAGCCTTCTCCCACAAGGGGGAGAAGGCATTTTATCACCCCACTTTTGCCGCAATCACTTGCCATAGCCCCCCCAATCGCGGCATGACGTCCGCATCATAAATCAACGATAAGGACATGCATCCTATGGCCGACCGTGCCGCCACTTATGAAGCGATCAAGGCGCAGATTGAACCGTTCAACAAGAAGGGCGTGGCGCTTAACGAAGCCACCACCTTTGCGGGCGATCTTGAATGGGACAGCCTCACCGTGATGGATTTTGTCGCGGCGATCGAGGATGAATTCGACATCATCATCTCGATGAACCAGCAGGCGGAAATCGAAACGGTTGGCCAATTGGTCGATGCGGTGGAGAAGCTGAAAGGTTGAAATCAACCGTCATGCTGAACTCGGTTCAGCATCCATAAGGCAGTGGTCCCTCGATAGCGCGGGACCTATGGACCCTGAAACAAGTTCAGGGTGACGATGAAGGATAAGAAGACGTTATGAGCGATTCAATCGAAACCCCCAATGATCCCGCCGAACAAAAGCTCGGCCCCGAGATTGGCGGCGACCTCTTCTCCAAATTCGATCCGCTGATCCAGCAGCGCGAGGCTTTGCTCGCGAGCGGGGTCAAGGATCCGTTTTCGCTCGTCATGGAGAAGGTGGAATCGCCGACCGTCGCCATCTGTAACGGCAAGCGCACCATCCTGCTTGGCACCTATAATTATATGGGCATGACGTTCGACGAGGATGTGGTCGCGGCGGGCAAGCAGGCGCTCGAAGAGTTTGGTGCGGGCACCACCGGGAGCCGCGTTTTGAATGGCACCTATCAGGGCCACAAGGAATGCGAAGAGGCGCTCAAGGAATTTTACGGGATGGACCATGCGATGGTCTTTTCCACCGGCTATCAGGCGAACCTCGGCATCATTTCGACGATTGCGGGCAAGGGCGATTATGTCGTGCTCGATATTGATAGCCACGCCTCAATCTGGGACGGCTGCGCGATGGGCAATGCCGAGATTGTGCCGTTCAAGCATAATGACATCGATGCGATGGAAAAGCGCCTGAAGCGCATCCCCGAAGGCGCGGGCAAGCTAGTCGTTTTGGAAGGCGTCTATTCGATGCTTGGCGACATTGCGCCTTTGAAAGAGATGATCAAGGTCGCCAAGGATAATGGCGCGATGGTGCTGGTCGATGAAGCGCACTCGATGGGTTTTATCGGCCCCAACGGGCGCGGCGTTGCCGAAGATCAGGGTGTGCTCGACGATGTCGATTTCGTCATCGGCACCTTCTCCAAGTCGGTCGGCACGGTCGGCGGTTTCTGCGTGTCCAATCATCCCAAGTTTGAAATCATGCGCCTCGTCTGTCGCCCTTATGTGTTCACCGCCTCGCTCCCGCCGAGTGTGGTCGCGACCGCCGCGACCTCGATCCGCAAGCTGATGCATGGCTCCAACAAGCGCGCGCATTTGTGGGAAAATTCAAAGACGCTGCATGCCGGGCTTAAGAAGCTTGGGTTCGAGCTGGGCACCGAAACGCCGCAATCGGCGATCATTGCCGTCATCATGCCCGACCTCGAACGCGGCGCGGCGATGTGGGAAGCGCTCCTCGCCGAAGGGCTCTACGTCAACCTCGCCCGCCCGCCCGCGACGCCAGCCAATATGACGCTGCTGCGCTGCTCGCTCTGCGCCGAACATACGGCGGATCAGGTGCAGGAAATCCTCGGCATGTTCGAAGCCGCAGGCAAGAAGGTTGGGATTATCTGATCCCGTGACATCGCGCGCGCCCCGCACCGTCTATATCGTCGACGACGACCCGCGTATCCTCGCGGCCACCGGCGATCTGCTCGAAGATTGCGGCCATCTGGTCGTGACCTTCGAGGATGGACGCGAGATGCTGGCGCGGCTTTCAGCGGGCGAACGCCCCGATATGCTGCTGAGCGATGTCACCATGCCGCATATCAATGGCGCGGATTTGAAGGATGCCGCACTCGCGATTGCGCCCGACCTTCCCATCCTCTTCATGAGCGCCGAAATTGGCGACACCGACCCGCGTCGGCTGGAGGGCTATGTGCTGCTCGAAAAACCGTTCACCTGCGCCGCGCTCACCGATGCGGTTGAGGGGTTGATTGGGTAGAGCGGTCAGCCCCGTGCTTCGACAAGCTCAGCACTACGGATCTTTTACCCGAAGGCCTAAGCCTGTCGAAGGGCGTCCAAGAGACAAATTTTACTTAATCGCCCCGCTCCGGAACAGTTTCGGCAGCATCGTAAGCGCGCCCATGATCGGCCATTTGCGCTGCCAGTCCTTGACCGCGATTTGCGTGCCGGCGTGGCGGTTGATTTTCCAGGCGATATAATCGATCCCGCCCGCATAGGTAGTGGTCGCCTTGGCGAGCCGCGCGAGGGTCAGCGCCTTGCCGCGGCGGCGGAAGCTCGCCCATCGCGCTTCGGCCCGTTCACGGGATAAGGGCGACAATTCAGGCAGCGCCGCCGTCAGCGCGCGGTAGTAAGCGGGATCGAAATCGACAATCGATGTCGAACGGCCCTTGCGTTCGGCGCGCAATTCGGCGCTGTAGGTGAGGTCAAAGCCGGTACGCCAGATAGCAAGAGGATCGGCGGACGCCTCCGCCATCATTGGCTGCGCAAAGGTCGCGAGCGTGACCGGAGCCGCCGCAACGGCTTGCTCGACCGTCTCTTGCGCGCCGCGGTCTGCCGCCCACACCAGCCGGGTCGGCTGGGCAAAGCGCGCCCATACCGACACATCGCCCGCCTGCGTCGAACAGAGCCGCGCAAAATCCGCTTCGCTCAGCACCGCATATTTGGCGACCAGTTCGCCCTCGTCATCCTGATGCGCGAACGGAAAGACATTGGGCGGGAGCAGGCGGTTCGCATAGGCAAACCAGCCTTTGCCGTAAGCCGCCTCATAATCCGACACGATCAGGTAAAAATCGAGCATCAGCCCGTCGAGTTGGCTTTCGCGCAGGCATGAGCCGTAAAACAGCACCGCGCGCGCCGCATCCGGATAGCGCGCGGCCAGCGCCGCCGCCATCGTGGTCACGCGCGGGTTCACCGGCTTGGCGAGCTGCGCCGCCATCAACTCCTGCAATTTAATCATGAATCCGTACGATCAGGCCGCGAGGCTGAGAAACGGAACCGGCGGCGTCGATTTCAAAATGATCGGCCGGTCATGCAGCGCTTCAAACACTTCGCCGTCAAGCACCACATTGCTGCGGTCGCCTTCAATGCGGATGGTATCGCCGCTCTGGAAATGGACGCCATTCATCTTCTCGCGCCCGAACTTACCAAGTGCGCCCGCAATCCCGACCTTGACCAGTGCGCCCAAATCCTGATCGACCGCGACCAGCTTCATGCGGCCGAGGCCGCTGCTTCCGTTGGCGGTGTCCGAGGGTTTGAAGTTGAACAGCATCTTTTCCAGCGTCGTCACAATCAACAGCGAAAAGCGCCCCTGAATCTGGCCATCGCGGGTGAGTGATACGCTCACCGGTTCGGGCTTGGCAGGCAAAATCTTGCCGCCGATGCGGAACAGGATCGAGACCACCGCCGCGAAGGCCGCGATCACATGGCTGATGCTGTTGGGCAGGCCCAGCGGATAGATTTTCTCGCGGCAATAAAGGATCGCTTCGGCAAGGCCCGCCCCGCCGAGGAACATGCCGAGCACCGGGCGATTATCGCCCTCGCCGCTCGAAAGCGCGATCAGTTCCCGCTGGATCACATGCGCGTCAAGGTCGGTCTTGGCGATCTCGATGACGCGCGCGAGCGCCTCAAGCGGATCGCCTTCCGAGCCAAGATCGAGCGCGATGAGGTTGGTCTTGCCGTTGGGCAGCACCGCGACCGGGGGCGGATTGCCATTGAAATGCCCGCCCGAATGCAATTCGGTGAGTGCCGATTGCACGGTGCCATCACCGCCGTTGATCACAATCACGCGCGGCTTCACCAGCGCAATGGTACGGAACGCCTGACCGATCTGTTCGGCTTCTTCGACTTCATAATGGAAAATATCCGGATTGGCCGCGCAATACTCCCTCACGCGCGGAAGGATCGCGCGATTCCCCGTCGAGCGGGGGTTAGAGAGAAGCGCGACCATAACCATCGTGCGATATTTATCCTTTATGTATCAATGCCCTATCCATCAGCTCGCATATTTGAGCGAGATCGTGATGGAAGCCGTATTTTCACCAATGCGAAACGCGGTGCGCGACAAAGGCGGCTTGCGCTTCAACAGCGCGTCGGTGAGGCCGTAGCTCGGATTCCCCGAAAAACCGCCGCCGTCGCTCATGTCACCCTTGCCATTGCCATTGCGGTCATGGCGGACCGATACGGCATAAGTGCCGGGGTTGGCCGGAAGGCAAACCGCAACATTGCCGCTTTTCGGCACAGCCACTTCAACGCGGCGCAGATATTTGCCCTTTTCGAGATAAGTCGAGGGGTTGTTGGCATAAAGATTGACCCGCACCGTGCCGGTACGCGCCTTGAAGCCGACGATATTCACCAGCACGCCGCTATTATTCGCTTCGCACGTCGCGGCATTGGGGCCGAGCGCCTGTGCGGTTGCCATATAGGTCGGGATTG
The DNA here is from genome assembly GCA_023458055.1 of Pseudomonadota bacterium. Taxonomy (GTDB): domain Bacteria; phylum Pseudomonadota; class Alphaproteobacteria; order Sphingomonadales; family Sphingomonadaceae; genus JAFAFE01. The sequence goes on along the minus strand of JAEXAW010000016.1, from coordinate 210,163 downwards.
TGAGCGCCATCGCGGCCGCTGCAACAAAACCGGTAACTTTCAACATGACCAATATACTCCTGCGGGTTATAGCCATCCGCCAATTGCGGCGCTAAAGACGCCGGGCACACGGGCGGATTTGGTAATTTCCCTGATTTGCCAGATATGTTTATCGGAATCATTTGCGGCCAAATCATGGTCATGGAACGACAGAAACTTGAAACTGCTAACCGCCACTGACCGTTACATCGCCAAGCTGATCTTTGTGCCGCTCATCGGCACGCTGGTGGTCGCGGTCATGCTGTTCGTGCTCGACAAGATGCTGCGGTTGTTCGATTTCGTGGTCAACGAGGGCGGGCCCGTCAGCATTGTGTGGCGGATGCTCGCCAATATGCTGCCCGAATATCTTACGCTCGGCATTCCGATCGCGTTAATGCTCGGCATCTTGCTCGCCTTCCGTAAGCTCGCCACCACGTCAGAACTCGATGTTTTTCAGGCGGTCGGGCAAGGCTATCCGCGCCTGCTCAAGGTCCCTTATCTTTACGCCATCGCGCTTGCGATCGTGAACTTTGCGCTAGTGGGCTATGTTCAGCCCTATGCCCGCTATGCCTATGAAGGGATCCGCTTCGAACTGCGCCAGGGCGCGCTCGGTGCGTCGATCAAGACCGGCGAGTTCACCAATTTCGGCAAGAATATGACAATGCGGATCGAGGAAAGCCATAAGGACGGGCGCGAACTTTCCGGCATCTTCATCCATGCGCAGAACAAGAAAGGCGATTCGATAGCGGCCAATGCGCGTGCCGGCAAATTTATGGGCACCGATGATCCTGACACCATCATCCTAAGGCTCACCGATGGCGTGTTGTTGCAAAGCTCCGCCAAGTTCGAAAAGCCGCGCGTCCTCACCTTCGCCAATTATGATGTGCCGATTCCGCTCCCCAAGATCGAAGCATTCCGCCAGCGCGGCGCGGAGGATGCCGACAAGGAACGCACCTTGCCCGAACTTATCCGGGTCGGCGGTGATGCGCGCGTGTCCGAAGCAACGCGGCTCGATAGTCAGGCGCAATTCCATTATCGCGTGGTCGAAATTGTGAGCATGTTCCTGATTCCCCTGCTCGCGCTCGCGCTCGCGGTGCCGCCCAAACGCTCGACCTCGGCGCTCGGCGTCTTCCTGTCGATCATCCTTCTCGTGACCCAGCACAAGATCAATGAATATGGCTTAAGCCTCGGCTCGCAAGGACGTGTCCCGCCGATCCTTGCGCTATGGGTCCCCTTCCTGTTGTTCGCGGGCCTGTGCTGGTGGATGTTCCGTACGCTCGCTTTCGTGCCCGGCGGGCAGCCGATTGGTGCCCTCGAACGGGTCTTCGCCAAAATCGGCAAGTCGATCCGCTCGTGGCTCCGCGTCAATCGCAAATGGGTCCCGGCATCGGTCCAGCCGCTCGAGGAAGAGGAAGAAATCTAACCGATGCGTATTCCGCTTTTCCCCTCCCCGACCATGGCCTGGTATGTCGGCAAGGCGTTTCTTATCCGCACCTTTGCGGTGATGGCGCTGCTCATCGTCGTGCTGCAGGCGCTCGATCTCTTGGGCGAATCCGGCAAGATTTTTGCGGTGCCAGGGAACGGCATGCCCGAATTGATGACCTATATCGGCCTGCGTGTACCGCAACTGATCGCCCGTTTTCTCCCCTTTTCGGTGTTGCTCGGCACGCTGATTACGCTTTCCACGCTTAACCAGAATAGCGAGGTCGTCTCGATGAAGGCGGCGGGCATGTCAACGCATCAGGTCCTTGCGCCGCTGTTGCTTGGCGGGCTCCTCGTTGCGATTATCTCGTTCGGGTTCAATGAGCGCGTTGTCGCGCGCGCCAATGCCACGCTCGATGCCTGGCAGAAGGTTGATTATGCCAAAGTTCCGCCCGACCCCGGTTTCAAGACCAATGTGTGGGTGCGCGATGGTGGCAACCTCATCCATGCAGGGGTGGTGCGTGGCACCGCCCCGAATATCACCCTGAGCGACATCACCGTTTATGATCGCACCTCCGGAACGCTCGACTATCTCATCAAGGCGCAGACGGCGCAATCGTCTGCCAATGGCTGGCGCATCCTCGATGCCGAACGGTTCGATGCCAGAACCGGCGTTGCGACCAAGCTGGGCACAATCGAAACCGCCAAGGGGGTGAAGCCCGAGCAGTTTACGCTGGCCAATGTCGATGGCGACGAGCTTGCCTTTGGTCCCTTAAGCCGCGCGATTGACCAGTTGAAAGCCGCCGGTCGCCCGACACAGGCGCTGGAAGGCACATTGTGGCACAAGGTTTCCGGCCCGCTGTCGGCCCTGTTGATGCCGCTCCTCGGCGCAGTAGCCGGTTTTGGCCTCGCCCGCTCCGGCAAGCTGTTCGTCCGCGCAGTGATCGGCATGGCGCTCGGCTTTGCCTATTTCGTCGCGGATAATTTCGCGATTGCGATGGGCAATCTCGGCGCCTATCCGCCCTGGCTCGCCGCGTGGGGACCGTTTTTCCTGTTCCTCATCATCGGCGAGTTGGTGTTACTGCGGACCGAGGAATAAGCGCGCGTATCTTATGCGTGCATCGTGCCGCGGACGAGCTGCGTCACCAGCCCCGGCAAGCTGGTGTAATTGGCCTTGTGATAGGCCGACGCATCGCCCAATTCCTTGTTGAGACGACGGTGCGCCTCGCCCAGATTATGATAGGGCAGCGTCGGCAGCAAATGGTGGAGCGCATGGTAGCGCAAACCCACCGGTGCCCAGAGCGCGGCAAGATTACCCGGCGGCGGCACATTGACGCTGTCGAGATATTGTTCGGTGACGGTCAACACCTCGCCCTCATTGGCCCACAGATGCGCGACCAGCGTGCGGACTTGGTTGAGCATTACCGCAGCCCCGGCAATGCCGAGAAAAATCGCGACCGCGCGAAGCGGAAGAAAACCGGTGGCCGTCCCGATAATCAGGAATAGCGCCCACAGGCTCGCGCCCGCTTCCTGCCACATCCAGTTGCGCTTCTGGTCGCCCTCGGCGGGTTTGCGACGAAATGCCGGGTTGATGATAAGGCCCGAATAGCGCTCGACCACGACCTTGCGTAGCGGCGGAATGAGCAGCGACAGCGGCGTCAAAATGCCATAGCGCAGGATCAGCGCGAGCGGCGCGAAAATCGACACGATCACAAACACCGGCACCGTCCAAGGCTTCATCAGCGCGAGCGGCAGATATTCCGGGTCCTCAGCCGTGCCATAGCGCGTGCGCGCGTGGTGGAGGTTGTGGATGCCTTCATACATGAAGCTCGGGATCATCAGCGGAATACCGACGATCAGGTTCCAGCCCAAACGAAAACCCGGCACCGAGCCGTCCTTGATATGGGTGATTTCATGGATGAAGCTGCCCGCACGATAAAGCGCCAGCACCGCGACCAGTCCCGCCGCCAGCGCCAGCCACAACGGCTTTGCCAGAATCGCAACCGCGACGCCCGCATAGCCGATCAGTGCCGAGGCAAGGAAATCGCCCCAGTAGACCGAGGCCTTGGGGTGCACCAGATCACGCGTCAATTGCGCCGCAGCGCGGAGCATATCGCGGTCTTCAAACGCGGCCTTTTGCGCCGCTTCAATGGGGGCATGTATCGTCATGGTGGCTCATGTGGATAGGTAAAATGGCAAATTCATGGCAAAACTGCGCCGGCGAGCAATCCTCTCGCCATTTGCTGCGCCGCCATTGTCCAAGATGCTCGACAGGAAAGCAGCCTTCCCATAAACGGGCTTTATGCAAGCTGAACCACTAACCGTCCGCCCGATCCGCCTTGATGACAAGGCCGCGATGCGTGACTTTGTCGAACTCGCCTATCGCCTCAATGCGGGCGCCCCCAATTGGGTACCGCCCTTGAAGGATGAGGTTTATGGCCTCCTCAACCCCAAGAAGAATCCGTGGTTCGGCCATGGCCGGATGCAGCTGTTCGTGGCCGAGCGCGGTGGGCGTACTGTCGGCCGGATTTCCGCGCATATCGACGATCTCGCCCTCGCCCAGCCGCCCGAACAGGGCTGGGGTCCCGGCGCGGGCAATTGGGGCTTGTTCGAGGCAGAAGATGCGGAGACCTCGGCCGCCCTCATCGGGGCTGCCGAACAATGGCTGCGCGACCAGGGCATGACCAAAGCGCTCGGCCCGATGAGCATCAGCTATTGGGATGAACCGGGGCTCCTCGTCGAAGGCTTCAACCAGCCGCCAACCGTGATGATGGGCCACAACAGCCCCGCTTATGCCCCGTGGATCGAGGCGGCAGGCTATAAGGGCGTGCAGGATCTCTACACTTACGGCCTCCCCATCGGTGATGGCTTTCCAGAACTCGTCAACCGCGTGGTCGCCATGGGCGAAAAATCGGGCAAGGTCCGCATCCGCCATGTCGACAAGAGCCGGTTCGATGAAGAAGCCGCACTTATTCTCTCCATCCTCAACAATGCCTGGTCGGACAATTGGGGCTTTGTACCGCTAACCGATGCCGAAATCGCCTATGCAGGCAAGAAGATGAAACCGCTCGTTTATGAAGATCTGATCCGCGTGGCCGAGGTGGATGGCGAGCCCGTCGCCTTCATGATGACGCTCCCCGACATGAACGAGAAATTGAAGGATTTCGGCGGCTCACTATTTCCGTTCAACTGGGCGCGGCTCCTATGGTGGCTGAGGAAGCCCAAAGTCCGCCGCATGCGCGTGCCGTTGATGGGCGTCGTTAAAAAGCTCCAGGGCACCCGCATGGCCAGCCAGCTGGCGATGATGCTGATCGAATATATCCGCCGCGACGCCGTGGTTAAATATGGCGCAACGCACGGCGATTTCGGCTGGGTGCTTGCCTCCAACGGCCCGATGATCAGCGTTGGCGAAGCGGTCGGCGGCAAGGTTGACCGCATTTACCGCATCTATGAAAAAACCTTGTGATCGAAGCAGGGCTTCGTAAGCCTGCCGTCAGCTTCATGTCTTAGGGGGAAGTCCATGAACATGCCCAACGCTGCCAACCCTGAACAACATGCAACCTCCCGCATCGGATGGCTGCGTGCTGCCGTGCTGGGTGCCAATGACGGGATTGTTTCGACCGCGAGCCTGATCGCCGGTGTCGCTGCCGCTTCTGCCGGACGCAGCGAAGTGCTGGTTGCCGGGCTTGCGGGCCTCGTCGCTGGCGCCATGTCGATGGCGGCGGGCGAATATGTCTCGGTGAGTTCGCAAGCCGATGCCGAAAATGCCGATCTTGCCCGCGAGACCAAGGAGCTCGAGACCATTCCCGAGCGCGAGCTCGAGGAACTGGTCGGCATTTATAAAGCACGCGGCCTTGACGATGAAACCGCGCTCAAGGTCGCGCAGCAGCTGACCGCGCATGACGCGCTCGGCACCCATGCCCGCGAGGAACTTGGCATCTCGCCGCACACCATGGCCAATCCGCTGCAGGCCGCTTTGTCATCGGCGGCGAGCTTTACTGTGGGAGCCGCGCTGCCCTTGCTGGTCGCCTGGCTGGTGCCGGTGAAGCAGATCCCGCTGCTGGTCTCGGTCGCCTCGCTCCTCTTCCTCGCAACGCTCGGCGTGGTGAGTTCGAAGGCGGGCGGATCGCCGCTCCTCAAGCCCACGCTGCGCGTCACCTTCTGGGGCGCAATCGCGATGGCCGCAACCTGGGCAATCGGCAGCCTGTTCGGGACGTCTGTGGGCTAAGCTAATCGCTTAGATACAAGGACACCGCAATCTGTAATCTTCTCGGATGACAGACAGAGGATGTGCCCGTGCGACTTGAACCGGCGACCCGTGGCTTTGCGCAATCCGCAGCACGCTTTTCCGAATCATCGCCGGCGGGGCAGGCCCAGCCAGCAAGGCGTTTAACGATGCGCGTGACAAGGATAAGGCCGAGCTTACCGATTATGAACGGCAACCCGGTACCGCCGGTCAGAGCGAAACTTTTGCGGAATCGGCGGCGCGCTATTATGGAGGCGGTAATGCTTGCAAGACACCTAACCTTAATGATTATTGGCGCAAGCATCCCCTCGGTAGCTAGCTGCACGCCGATGGATACGGCGAAGAAGGACAAGATGGCGGAAGCACCCAAATCTGAACCGGCGGCGCAGGAGAGCATCGGCACCGCAACCGCCGAGGCCGATGGCACGATCGTGCTGCAATTGCGCGCGACCGCTCCCGGTGGCGACGTGGGCGATGGCATCCTCCGCTATCCACCCAATCATCCCAATTATGCCGAAGTGAAAGCCCATGTCGGACCGATCCCGCCGGGCAAATCGGTCCCGGTGAAACCATTCGACTAGGGCCGTAAACCCATAAATAGCGCCTAACCATAAGGCTTTTTCGCGGTCTCCCAAGCGGCTTCGGCGAGCCTCATGGCATAAAATGTTACCGCCTCCGGCCAGTCGCGGATTGCCGCTTCAAAGCCGGCGCGGTCGTTCGCGTAGAGCGCGCGGATGGCGGCTTCGAAACCCGGATAATCGCCCGCCTTGGCTGACAGGAAATGATAGGCCGCATCGCGCGCCGCACGGCGTTCGCCGGGGGCAGCGTCCGCCCGCAGCGCCGTTTCGACCAGCGAGCGGAGCGCAACCGACGCGCCGCCGCGCTGCTTCGCCAGCCAATCCCAATGGCGCGGCAGCAAGGTTACCTCGCGCGCCGTCACGCCGAGTTTGGGCCTCCCCCGACGCGGTGCGGGAGACTCCGCTTCAACCGGCGCCGGGGGCGGCGTATCCCGCATATCCACGTCGGTCTGACGCCCGGTTGCATCGTCAAACACCAGCAAAGTGCCTGACGAACCGCCAGCCTCCATGCGCCGCACTGCGTCACGGATTGCGGCGTCACACCCTTGGGCGAAAATCACATCGCCCGCAAAGGCGGTCAGCATACGGTCAGTCATCATAAGCTCCTTGTCAGGAGCGCCTATTTATATCCGGATAAAATAAAGTCAATATTGCCCGGATAAAATTATAGGAAGGATTATCTTCCTCCTCAAAACCGCCGCGATACGCCCGCATAAAATGCAATATCGGGCGCCGCACGGTTGAGGCCAACTTGGGTGCCGATGTCCCATTGCACCGCCGCCCCATGCCCCGCATCGCCTTGCATCCATGCAAGCGACAGACCGCCAAGCGCTTGGGTTTTGGCACCTGCGGGGTCCTCATCGCGCGCGACCTGAACCTCGGCGGTTGCAGACAGGGTATCGCTCACAGGATGGCTGAGGCCGACAACGGCGCTCGCGGCAAAATGCCGTCCCTTGCGGTCCCCATCAACCGCTGCGTCCATTTCCGGAGTCAATTGAAGCGACCAGTCGTTAGGCAATGCATAGCTCATGGGTAGCACCAGTCCAGCACCCCAATCGCCCGCCCCCACGGCGTTGCCGCCGGTGGGGAGCGTCACAAAAGGCTGGACCGCGACCGAAAAGCCCGAGCCATCAGGGTGGGCAAGGCTCGCTTTCAGCCCCAGCGTGACGTCGCCGCTGCCCTTGGCCTTTTCAATGGACCGTGCGCCTGTTTGCCCCGACAGCCAAGTTTCGGTACGGACCTGACCATAAGGCTGCCATCCCGCGAACAGTTCGACATGATCGTTAATCCCCGCGCGCACCAGCGTGTCGCCAAGATTAATCTGGTCGCTCCGCTGGTTTGATTGTGTATCTCGCGTCCAGCTTGCAAGGCCAATTTCCACTGACATCCGGCCCTGATCAATGGTGCAGGGAGTCGTGCCGAGCCCGGGACGGGTAGGGCAATAATCGCGTTCTTGGGCAATCGCTGGGCTAACGCTCAGCAGCGCCGCCAACGCGCCCGCGACGCTTTGTGCAAGGGCGCGGGGGCCAATCATCGTCATCGGCTTCTTCATGCGCGTAACTCCACCCAAGTCGGCGCGTGGTCGCTCGCCTTTTCGCGGCCGCGGTAGGCCTTATCCACCTGCGCATCGACCAGCCGGTCCGCGGCGAGTGGCGACAGCAGCAGATGGTCGATGCGGAACCCCGCATCACGAGCCCAAGCGCCTGCCTGATAATCCCAATAGGTCCACACGCCGCCCGCCGGGTGGCGCGAGCGTAGCGCATCGGTCCAGCCATCGGCCAGTAGCACGCGATAGCCCTCCCGGCTTTCCGGCTGCATCAGCGCATCATCGGCCATAGCGGGGACCGAAAACACATCATCATCATGCGGGATGACATTATAATCACCCGCAAGGATGGCGGGGACTTCTTCCGCCCAAATCTCCGCCGCCCGCGCGCGCAGCCGCTTCATCCAACGCAGCTTATAGTCAAATTTCGGCCCCGGCTGCGGATTGCCGTTGGGGAGGTAAATCGACGCCACCCGCACGCCAAAGACATTGGCCTCGATATAGCGGCTATGGTCATCGTCGGTCTCACCCTCAAGCCCGCGCCTTACCTCGACCGGCGTTTCCCGCTTCGCGAGGATCGCAACCCCGTTAAAGCCCTTCTGCCCATGCCAGATCGCGCCATAACCGGCGGCCTCAAACTCCTTCACCGGAAAGCCCTCGTCCGCCGTCTTGATTTCCTGAAGGCAAGCAATATCCGGCTTGGTTTCATCCAGCCATTCGAGGAGACGCGGCAGCCGCGCCTTGATGCCGTTGATGTTAAATGTCGCGATTCTCATGGAAGGGGCCTAGCGCAATATGGGGCTGGCTGACAGGGGTTGCGGTGATATTAAAGGGTTCACGCGGAGGACGGGAGGATCGCTCTAAAAAAGGTTCTCGCGGAGGCGCGGAGATTATGCGTCCTCGGGCAGCGCGCATGAATGGCAAGATCAGTTCACCCCATCCGTCATCCCCGCGAACGCGGGGATCCATCACCGGACGCAGAAACCTCCACGCCATCAGATGGATTCCCGCTTGCGCAGGAAGGACGAGCGTGGGTGTAAGCGGGCGAGCCATGATGCGCGCAGAGAAGCGCCGGTGAAGGCAACACAAGATATGGTGGTGCAGCTAAATAGGAAATAAAACCCACGCAAATCTGCCAAAAACACCTCGTTGCGTTCCTAAACTTCATAGACTTCGAGCAAATTACGCCCCCCTATATGTTGATAATGCCCCGTTCGGGACGAGAGACCGCAACAGCCATCCAGACGATAAGAAAGAGCCACGCCACCAAGGCTAACCCCGCGGTTAGACTCAGTGTTTGGCCGACAGTGGCATGCACGAAATCTGTAGGACAGCGCTATTTTGCATCGCCGCGTTGGGCTGGGGAGGCGCGCCGGGAAGACGGTTCACGCGGAGGCGCGAAGGCGCGGAGCCGGTGCCTTAAAGACGGCGGAATGCGTGAAGGACCGGATCAACTCACCCAACCCGTCATCCTCGCGAAAGCGGGGATCCATCAGGGGACGCTGAAACCTCCACGTCATCAGATGGATTCTCTCCGACGAGTTGCGTTTGGCGCTATCAGCGCAATGACGCGGTGAGTGTGCTTGGCGCAGCAAAGATGTTTCGCGCAGAGCACGCAGAGAAAGCAGAGGCGCAGAGAGGGTGTGGCTGGCATCACAGGCGAGCCGATAATCTCCGCGCCTTCGCGCCTCCGCGAGAACCAATAATTCCTTGAGGGTGAATGGTGCCATCAGAATTTAGGGGTTTTCGCGCCTGTCACCGTAATAGTCGGAATTTGAAGGAGAGGATTGGGAGCGCAGCGCTACGATGCTGCTACTCCGCGATGATAACACCCTTGCCAAGCAACTTCTCGCGGACTGTCTCTGTGCGATCTTGCGGCACTTTCCAGAGCCAGAGACTGGCCGTCAGTGGGCGCAGTTCGCTATCGGGATCGGCCTCAATGAACGCTCGCAAGCTGCGGCCATCGGACAAGCGATGCGTCAGATGTTCCGGGCCGATCATGTTATAAGGGAAGATGTCCCGTACCATGACAAACCGACGTGGAGGTTCAACGCCTTTGTAAAAATCGTGCGACGATTCGTACCAAAGTGCAACTCTCCGCTCGTCTTCGTCACTTTGAAGATCGGAGCCGCCTCCGGCCAAATATGCATCAGGGGCACGTTCTGCATCACGACTAAAGCCAAAGCCGTAGTCCCATGTCCAAAGCTGAGCCAATTTGTCGATTATGCTCTCACATTCAGCCGACTCGCAATTCATATATGGTTCGTTAACTACGACCTGCAGATTCACAGTTTCGATCCCCGGCGAAAAGCCGAAGTGTGCCGTGACAAAACTGTCATAGCCGGGTTCCTTACTGCCGGTTGGGTTCGCGGCCAGTGTAACGGAACAGTAGCCAGACATGCCACTTTCAAGCACTTTCCTATGGAACGGCCCATCCCACTTTTTGAACTGCCCTCGACCAATTCCACCATCATAAGCCGAGAAATAGGTTGGCTTCGCGCCCAACTGCCTAAAGATTGATTCCAGCTGATGGTAAGTCCGCGTCATCTCCGCTGGCGTAGGCATTTCGGCGCCCTGTCGGCTGAACCCAATGCAGGTCGCTTCAATCATCTTCATTCCTATTGCCCCCACGAATTACGGTGACAGGTGCGAAAACCCCTCAATTTCGGTAATATGATACGCAATTCGCGCAACATTAACCCCTCAAACCGAAAAGCTGGCCCCGCATCCGCATCCTGAGGCGGCGTTGGGGTTGGTCACCTGAAATGCTGAGCCACCCAGCGACTCCACATAATCGACCATGCCGCCGCTCACCAATTCGAGGGACATTTCGTCGACCACCAGTTTGACGCCGTCGGTTTCGCTGACCACGTCATCGTCGTTGATCGCGTCCGCAAGACCATAGCGATATTGGAAGCCGGAACAGCCGCCGCCCTCCACCGACAGGCGCAGCATTGCGGGCTTGCCTTGTTTGTCGGCGATGAAAGCGACGCGCTTGGCGGCGCTGGGCGAAAGGGTCATGGGGACGATATCGGTCATGGACTTAAGATAGGCATCAAAAAAGGGAGCAGCAAGGCCAAGCTCGCGCTCCCTTTTTTATGTGTGGCGCGGATTCTGGTGATCCGCGTCCTCTCCTGCCTCGTCAAAAGAAAAAGCCCGCGAAAATCACGGGCTGCTTCTTTGTCTCTGCTGCTTATTCGGGGCCGCCCATCTGGGTCTTGCCATCGCCGACATAAGCGAATTGGGTTTCCGGCTGAACGAACGGGATCGGGTTGACCGGGGTCCCGGCGATGCGGACTTCATAGTGGAGGTGCGGGCCGGTCGAACGGCCGGTCGAACCGACATAGCCGACCAGCTGGCCTTGCTTGATACGCTGACCCGGCGTCACCGCGATGCGCGACATATGGCCGAAGCGGGTCTGGATGCCGTTGCCATGTTCGATTTCAGCATAATTGCCATAACCGCCAAGGCGCTGGGCGCGACCGACAACGCCATCTGCCGGTGCATAGATCGGCGTGCCGGTTGCGGCCGGAATATCAATGCCATTGTGGCGCATACGCTTGCCGAGGACGGGGTGAACGCGCATGCCGAACGAGGAGGTCAGGCGCATATTGTCGACCGGCTTGCGGGTCGGGATGGCAATCGCGCGGGTCGCGGTGCCGTCCATCTGCTTCATCGTCCCGAACAGATTGCGGAAATTGGTGTCACCTTGTTGCGGCGCGCCGATGCGGGCGCTGATCAGGGTCGGGCTAGCCATGGCCGAAACGCTGGCCATCTGGGCGTTGTTTTGCGCGTCGGTGATTTCTTCGTCGGGATCTTCGATGGTGACCGGAGCATTTGCGTTATGAGCATGCGCTGCCACGGAAAGAGACGCAACGGCCATAAAAAGTGCAGCCTTGCGGAACTTGATATTCGATACGACGTTGATCACTGCGACCCCACTCTAATTCGCTCCATCAGGCGATCCGGTTCTGACCCCGACCTGCGCGATGCGCTTATACTTCAAGTTGTGGGCGAAATTTTTCGTCCCCGCTCTGGAAACCCGTGTGCGGGGAGAAGGTTAATTAGGCAATAATTTTGTAGAAATCCTGCGTTAAACCGCTCGCCTCACGCGCTGAGTCGTTAAATGGCGGCTTCAAATCCCCTCTGAAATGTAACTTGAGCAGCTTTTGCCAGTGCGTAACGGGATCGACCTTGGCTTGCGCACAACCCCGTTTGAACCACGTGGTTCCCGCAGAAACGTGCCGGATTTCATCCTTATAGATACGCGCGAGAATCGCCGCGCTCTTGTCGTCGCCCTGATTCTTTAACCGCTGGATGGTTTCCGGTGTAACATCGAGCCCGCGCGCTTCGAGCACCATCGGCACGATAGCGAGCCGCGCCAGCACATCATGCGCGGTCGCTTGCGCCGCCTCCCACAAGCCATCATGCGCAGGAAGCGCGCCATAACCGCTGCCAAGCCGTTTGAGCCGCCGGTCGAGCAGCGCAAAATGCATCGCTTCATCCGCGCCGACGCGAATCCAGTCGTCGAAAAACGCGCGCGGGAACGCTCCGCCAAACCGCCCCGCCATATCGAACGCAAGGTCGATCGCGACAAATTCGATATGAGCGAGCGCGTGGAGGAGAGCGATGCGCGCGCGTGTCGACCCGGCCTTGCCGCGCTTCGGCATCCGCCCCGGCGCGAGCAGTTCGGGCCGCTCAGGCCGCGCCGGGCGATCCGGCATCGGCGTCGCGAACCTGTGCGCGAGCCGCCCCAGCCGCCAGTCCCGCGCAACCTCCCGCGCCCGCATCAGCTTGGCATGCGGGTCAGCCGTCTCAAGCACAGAGCGGCAGGCGGCGGACAGGTCAACGGTCATAGCAGCGCGGCTATAAGGGCGAGCCCACCGGTCGCCAAGAGCGTGCGCAAAACGCCCCAACGAACAACGAAAATCAGCACCAGCGCGACCAGCGACAAACCAACCGCCAGCCAATTAATGCTCGCCGCGTCAGGGATGGTGAACCTCAAAGGCCCGGCCGTCACCGCTTGATGGCGCGAGAACAGGACATGAAACGCGAACCAGAGGGTAAGATTGGCAATCACCCCCACGACCGCAGCCGTAATCGCGGCCAGACCGCCTTTTAGCCAGGCAATATGTTCGAGCCGCTCGATCCACGGGGCGAAGGTGAAAATCCACAGGAAGCAGGGTGCAAAAGTAACCCAACTGGTCAGCGCCGCTCCCATGATCCCCGCCACCAACGGCGTGAACGGTTCGGGTGCCCGGAAGGCGGCGAGGAAGCCGGTAAACTGCGTCACCAAAATCAAGGGGCCCGGAGTGGTTTCCGCCAAGCCCAGCCCGTCCGCCATCTCGCCCGGTTGCATCCAGCCGAGCGTATCGACAGCTTGCTGCGCCATATAGGCAAGCACGGCATAGGCACCGCCAAAGGTCACCACCGCGAGTTTGGAAAAGAACACCCCGATCTGCGACAAACGATGATCGGGGCCCAGCGTCACCCATATAAGCAGCATGGGCAGCGCCCAGATCAATAGCCAGCCGATAATGGTGCGCAAGGGTGCCGCCCAACCAATCGGTTCGAAATGCGGCACAGTGCCGGCGGGTTTGAGCGCGAGAAGGTCGGGAGATAGTCGCGCTACGAGAACACCGACCCCGCCCGCAAGCGCGATGACCAAAGGAAAAGGAAGCGCCAGCAACGCCAGTGCGACGAATGAAAAGGCGGCAATCCCGCACTTTAGCGGCGTTGTCAGCGCGCGTGCGCCAATACGCCATAAAGCCTGCATGACAATGGCCAGCACTGCGGCCTTAACCCCGAGAAACACCCCCGCGAACCAATCCAGACTGGCAGCATAGGCATAAAGGATCGACAGCAGCAAAATAACCAGCGCGCCAGGCAACACGAACAACAAGCCCGCCGCTAATCCACCTTTTACACCGTGGAGCCGCCAACCGATATAGGTTGCGAGTTGCTGCGCTTCAGGGCCGGGCAGGAAATGGCAGAAGTTGAGCGCGTGGAGATAATGCGCCTCATCGATCCAGCGGCGCTCTTCCACCAACTCGCGATGCATCAGCGCGATCTGGCCGGCCGGACCGCCAAAGCTCAGTAGTCCAATGCGCGTAAATAGGCGTAACAATTCGGAAAAAGAGGGGCGCTCATCAGCGTTCGTTGAAGCTATTTGGGTCACAGGCATCATCTTCCTATTCGCGAAGAGCGAATCTGAAGCAACGCTTGGGCCTTGCAGACCTTTGAACCGGGAGGTTGCGCTATCCCGTCGCTTGGGAATCATGACATTGAACGACGGCGCGCGCAATAGGCAATCAGAGCGCCAGCGCCGCCTCCAGCACCTCTTCGGCGTGGCCTTTTACTTTGACCTTGCGCCATTCGCGCACCAGCTGGCCGTCCTTGCCGAACAGGAAGGTCGCGCGGTCGATGCCCATATATTCGCGGCCGTAGAGTTTCTTTTCGACCCATGTGCCGAAGGCTGCGCACGCCTGGCCATCCTCGTCGGAGAGGAGCGTGACGCCGAGGTCATATTTGTCGCGGAACTTGCCGAGCTTGGCGATCTTATCCTTGGAGATGCCGACGACCTTGACGCCCGCCTTGGCGAAATCGGGGGCGAGCGTGGTGAAATCCTTGGCCTCGGTGGTGCAGCCCGGCGTGTCGGCCTTGGGGTAGAAATAGACCACCAATGGCGTGCCAAGACCGGCGAGTTCGACCGCCGTGCCATCGGCATCGTCGAGGGTCAAAGCGGGGATTTTGTCTCCGATGTTCATTACTCCACTCCTTATACCTCGTCATCCCCGGCTTGACCGGGGATCCATCACCGAACCGTGGCCTTATACCGAAACGTCAGGTGATGGATTCCCGCTTTCGCGGGAATGACGACTATTATGTATATTCAGGCGCCCGACACCGCATCCCACCATGCCTTAACCGCACCGCGCGCGCCTTCATAGCGCGCCAACAGATCGTCCCAGCTTTCCGCCTTGCACGCGCGCGCGATGATCGGGCGGGTGACCTCCGGCGGTTCGATACAATCGGGGCAGACCAGACGCAAGGTGACCAGCAGCCGCGTCAGCAAGAGCTGCGCTTCAACCACCGCTGGCGGCGCGAGCCCCGCACCGACAAGATCGGGCAGCGCATGATCAAGCTGCGGCACCAGTCCCTTGCCGTTGGTCAGCTGGGTCACATGCGTTGCAAATTCGAGGTCGACGAGGCCACCATCGATGAGCTTGGCGTCAAGCGGGCCTTTGGGCGGCTTGTGCTGGGCCATATCCTTGCGCATTTGCGCGGCATCGGCGGTGAGTTTAGCCGCATCGTGCGGCGCGGCCAGCACCGCATCAATGATCGCCTGCACGCGCTCACGCGCTGCGGGAGGACCATAGACCGCCCGGGCGCGGGTGAGCGCCATATGCTCCCACACCCAGGCATCTTCTCTCTGGTAACGTTCAAACGCATCGAGATTGACCGCGAGCGGCCCTTGCGCGCCCGAAGGCCGGAGGCGCGTGTCGACCTCATAGAGCCGCCCGCTCGCGGTCGGCACCGAGAGCGCCCCCGTCACCCGCTGGGCGAGGCGATTATAATAAAGCGTCGCGCCAAGTGGCTTCGGCCCATCCGATTCGGCCATATAATCGCCGGTGAAAAGATAGATAAGGTCAAGGTCGGACGCATGGGTCAGCGCTTCGCCGCCCAGCCGCCCGAGCGCCAGGATGACCAGATCGCTGTCCGGCACCTTGCCATGTGCGGTTTCAAATTCGGCCCGCGCGGCATCGGCGAGGGTCACCAGCGCGGCTTCGGCGACATGGGCATAGCCGCGTGCGACCTCAAGCGGATCGGCCATACCGTCAACAATCTGGACGCCGAGCGCAAAGCGCCGTTCGCCGACAAGGCGGCGCACATGGTCTAGCCGACGCTCATAATCCTCGCCGTGGCGCGGATCGGCGAACGATTTGAGCAGGTCCGCAACGCTCGGATTGGGATCGAACACGCTCTGGTCGATGAGGCCATCGAATAATTCGCTACGCCGCCCCAATTGGTCGGCCAGCGTTGGCGCATAGGAGAGGATATTGGCAAGCGTCGCCGCCAGCGCAGGCCGCGCATTCAGCAGGTGGAAGAAGTTGAGCGTGCTCGGCAAGCCTTCGATCATGCGGTCAAGCCCCGACACCGCCGCCATCGGGTCGGGGGCTTTGGCAAGCGCGGTCAGCAATTTGGGGAGCACCTCTTCGAGCGCCTGCAAGACTGCGTCCGAACGCAAAGCGCGCAGCTTGCCCGAGCGCCAGATGGTGATGCGCTGGACGACGCTCTCGGGCGCGGCGAAACCCAGCTTCGCGATATAGTCGATGAGCGCGTGCTCGTCGCGCGGCGCCCGGTTGCCCGCGCTTTGCTCGCTCTCGCCGCTGCCGCCTCCAATCAGCCGGTCATAGATCGCGCCGACGCGCTCGACATGAGGGGCAAGCAGATCAATCAACGCCGCGCCGCTTTCCAACCCGTGCAATTGAGCAACCCGGGTCAGCGCCTCGGCGTCCTGCGGCAGGCTGTGCGTCTGTTGATCCTCGATCATTTGCAGGCGATGTTCTATGGTGCGGTAAAGTTCATAGCTTTCCGCAAGGGCGCGCGCCTCAGCGGCGTCGATCCGCCCCGCCGCCGCCAGCGCCGCCAGCGCATCGCGCGTCGCCGGCTCCCGCAGCGACGCATCACGCCCGCCATGGATCAGCTGGTGCACCTGCGCAAAAAATTCGACCTCGCGGATGCCGCCGCGCCCGCGCTTCAGATCATACCCCGCGCCGAACCGTTGCCCCGCCGCATAATGGTCGCGGATGCGCTCGCTGACCGCACCAATCTCCTTGATCTGGCGGAAATCGAGCGACTTTCTCCAGATGAACGGCTGGATCGCATCCAGGAAATATTGGCCGAGTTGCATGTCCCCGGCACAGGCACGCGAGCGGATGAATGCCGCCTGCTCCCATGCCAGCGCCTGGCTTTCATAATAGCTGATCGCCGCATTGATCGGCAGCACGATGGGCGTGACTTCGGGATTGGGCCGGAGGCGCAGATCGACGCGGAACACATAGCCATCGCCCGTGCGCGCGCTTAATATCTCGTTGACCCGCCGCCCCATGCGGACCGCCGCTTCGCCCGGATCATCGCGCTCGCGGCGCGGCATGGTTTCGGGATCGAACAACAGGATCGGGTCAATGTCCGAGGAATAGTTCAGCTCGCTACTGCCATGTTTGCCGAGCGCGATCATGGCAAAACCGCGCGGCTCGTCGTCAGCTAAGCGTTCGGCGAAAGCGGCGCGGATGGCATCGTCCGCCGCGCGGTCGGCAAAGGCGCTGAGCGCTTCGACCGTTTCGGTGAGCGAGGCTTCACCGGAAAGATCGCCGAGCGCGGTGAGCAGCGCAAGCTCGCTGCGCTGGTTGCGCAAAAACGGCATGACGTCGGCCTCGCCATCCCAGCGGTTGGCGAGGAGCGCATCTATCTTCGGCCCCGCCTCGCCCACGATAAAGGCGTCGGTCGCCGCGGGGAATTGCGCTGCGAGCCGGTCAAGAAAAGGGGCGTGGGTGCGCGCCCGGACAAGCGCCGCCTCGCGTTCCTTCTGTGACAATTTTACGACACTCATGCCCGTCCCGTCCCGCTGGTCCAATCGGCTCTCTTTGGCGGATTCATGTGCTTTCGCAAGCAGCTTCTATGCATCAACGCCCGGCGAGGCGCATATTTAAAAGAAGAATATCCGTAAAAATAAGGGAACCTGCGGCGATTCGTTCCGTTAACCTTCCCATGAATACGCAAACGAGCACTGGGCAGGACGCGCAGCGCGTCTCGTGCGGGCGACAGAATCGCCCTGCCAGTCGCTGTGCGTCCGGTGCCAATCTTTCCGAAGCGAGCCATCGCGCACTCGACCGTATCGGCGCAAGTCTGCGCCACGGATTTGAAGTGGCGAGCGATGGCACGGATGACGGCTTTGCCGATTTGCTTGCGCGTCTGGGGTAATCCAAGCGCACGAACGGCACGCTGAATCACAAGCGTTGGAAATGCCGCCCTGCGGAATCAGCGTCTGCCGGATTTATTATGTGAGACCGTTTTGATGGGCGGAGAGCATCCGGCGCGGATGCTCAGGAGCGGCTAAGCCGGTCCACATCGCGCAGGATTTCGGTAAGCGCAGCTTCCCCCGACATGCCCGAATCCGACCGCTTGGGAAGTTCGCCGCCGCTCATAATTTCTTCGAGCGCGACCCGTCCGCGTGCAACACGGCTCTTGATCGTACCGACAGCCACGCCGCAAATGTCGGCCGCTTCTTCATAGGCAAAGCCGCCCGCGCCGACCAGAATGAGCGCTTCCCGCTGGTTCTGCGGCAAGAGCATCAGCGCGCGCTGCATATCCGACAGATTAACGCTGCCATCCTGGCTCGCCGGTGCGGCCAGACTGCGCTCGGCGGTGAGGTCGTCCCAATCGCCCTTGAAGCGCGCGCGTCGCATTTGCGACAGGAACAGGTTGCGCAGGATGGTGAAGGTCCACGCCCGCATGCTGGTTCCGGCATGAAAGCGTGCGCGTGCGGCCCATGCCTTGAGCAAGGTTTCCTGCACCAGATCATCCGCCGTATCACGGTTGCCCGACAGCGAGCGACCGAACGCGCGCAGATGCGGGATCACCGCCCCCAGCTGATCGCGGAAGTCGTCGTCCGACAGGCGATCCACAGTCGCGCCTTCGCGCTGCGAATCGGGTGCGGACTCGGCTGACGCGCGGCCAGCATCCAAATTGTCGTCACGCTTAGCCATCAATGGCTTAATTCTCCCCGATCCGACGCGGCATGATGCAACGCGGACTCCCATGAAACATGCATATAGACGAATCTAAATGAAACGCCAATTTTACATTCCTGTTAAACGTCCAGATTTTCACCTTTTTACACCAAGTAACGGTTTTCCGCCGTTGGTCTTTTGGCGTTGGTGCTTTGGGCGTTGGTGCTTTTGGCGATGGAGACCGCAATCAGGCGGGCACAGTCGCTTCGTTGAAGAATAATGCCTGCGAAATCGCTGCCTTCACCGTTGCCGACTGGAACGGTTTGGTGATGAGGAAGGTCGGCTCCGGACGATCCCCGGTCAACAAGCGTTCCGGAAAGGCGGTGATGAAGATCACGGGCACCGCATGATCGTTTAATATGTCCTGGACCGCATCAATGCCGGAGCTATTGTCGGCAAGCTGGATATCGCTCAGAACCAGCGTCGGCGGGTTGGCTTTCGCCTCGGCCACCGCTTCGTCGCGGGTTACGGCAACGCCGGTGACTTCATGGCCGAGATCACGCACGATGGTTTCGATGTCCATCGCGATGATCGGTTCATCCTCGATGATCAGCACGCGCGCTTTGGTCTGCTCGTCAATATCGGCCAGCGCTTCGGACACCAGCATTTTGACCGAAGCGGGGTCGGTATCGAGAATATAACCGGCATCTTCCGGCGTGAAACCTTCCATAGCCGTCAGCAACAAGGCTTGACGCGACCGGGGGGAAATGCGCGACAGGCGCTGCGCGGCAATCTGTTCGGCGGCATCGCCGGGGATTTCTGCAATCGCACTATTCTCGCCCGCGCTCCTCCAGATGGCTTCGAACGTCCGGTAAAGGCCGAGGCGGGGTTCGACGTCCGCCGGAAATTCGTCCGGTGCCGCAATCAGCGCCTCGAGCGCGGCGCGCACATAAGCATCGCCATTATCCTGAGATCCGGTAAGCGCACGCGCATAGCGACGTAAAAATGGAAGATGCGGTGCAATTTTTTGACCGAGCGACATTCAGGCAATTCCTCCCCAAACGGACTAATAAAAACAATAACTTACGCAATGGTTGATCGACGTTAACGATGACAACCCGCCCAAAAGCGAAGTTTAAGCTGGAGTGGATGGAACCAATGAACGGCAAATAGGTTTCATCTGTCATGAAAATTTCAACGGCACATGCCCGAGCGCATGCGCCGCCTTTGTTATTTTGTATGTCGTCAAGATTGGATGGGGTTGCGTTTCGTTCGGAAAAACAAGAATGGCTCCGGGTGAAAGATATAGAATTTTCTCAAATGGGAATGGGAATGGACAAGAAGGATAGGGCGGACGCGCCCTCAGCTAAGGACAAGAAACCCGGAAACGGCGTGGGGCTTTCAGGCAAGGATGCGGAAAAGCTTGACCGTCTTTCGACGTCATTGCGCCATGTTTATCAGACCGCAGTCGAAGAAGATGTGCCCGACAGCATGATGGATTTGCTGAAGCGGCTGGGCTGAACGCCGCGCGACTTGATTTTGCTGCCGCACGATATAATTGCGGCACCCCCATATCAAATCCATGTTCGAGGTTAATTAACTCTGGAACCGGGTGTGGTTTGCGGGGTTATGTCAGTTGCGGTGTGGGGGCACCGGCCACGAACGATTTAGCGGGTAAACGGGATTCGGCTGGACCATGGATGCGCAACCAACAGAGACGGTGGTAGACCGGGACCCTGTCGCTTTGGCGTCCAAGGAAGGGGGTTCGGACGGGTTATCGCCAACCGGTGCGGCACGACGCACCCGGTTCCCGTTGGGTTCGAAAGCCTTGCGCTTCGGCCCGCTTAATCCCGTCATCAAATATTTTTACACCATGCCGACGGGACGCAAGCTGTTTTTGCTGATCCTGTTTGCGTTGGCGCCGCTCGCGCTCATCACGCTCATTGCCAACATCCAGTCGGCCAGCGCAGGCGATGCCGAGCGGCAGCTTTTGTTGACGGCCGCCAATCAGGAACTCGCGCGGCGGATCGCCTCGACGGTCGTTACCGACGAAGATCTGGTGCGCCGCCCGCTCGCCGCATTCGATGCCGATCCGCAACAGGCAGAGGCAGCACCGACGCCCGTTGATGGCGATACTCCCCAATCCGCACTACCGGCCTCCGATATCGAGACCCATAATCGCGGTCTTTGCGCCAGCATCAGCCGGGCCTTGGTATCAACCAAGGATGTCGCTCCCGAACTGCATATCGTGCGCGCCAATGACGGGACGCATTTATGCCACGAAACGACAACCAACGACGATACCGAACTCTCCCGCATGGCGACCGGCGGTGCACAGTTCAAGATCAGCCATGATCTCCAGTCGGTCGTTGATGTCATTCCGCTGACCGATATTAACGGCACAAAGCTGGTTGCCTTGCTGGTTTATCCGGTTTCCATGTTGCAGGACATGGTTGATCCCTCGACAAGGCTTCCGGCCTATAATTTGTATCTCACCAAGGATGATCGCCAGATCACCTTGTCCGAACAATTGGGAACATGGTTGCCGGGCAACACGCTGTCCGTAACAACGCCTGTCGGCAAGACGGGCGCGAATCTCGAAATCGGCGCGTATCGCAAATCCTTGTCGCGCAGCGACATCATCTCTTTCGTCGCGCCGATCGGTATGTGGCTGCTCGCGGGTGGTCTTGCCTGGGTATTGGTCAACCAGTTGATGCTCAAACCCTTGCGCGAAATCCAGAGCAGCGTGTCGATGTACCGGCCCGGGCAGCATTATCGCCCCCACCCCCGCAGCGCGGCGATTGCGTCTGAAATTACCGAGCTGGAACAGGATATGGCCGACCTGTCCGATATGGTGGCCCGCGATAAACGCGCCCTTGCGACCGGTCTCGAGAAGCAGACCTTGCTCACCCGCGAAGTGCATCACCGCGTCAAAAACAACCTCCAGATCATCGCCAGCCTGCTCAATATCCATAGCCGGTCGGCGACCACCCCCGGAGCCATCGACGCCTATCGCTCGATCCAGCGCCGCGTCGATGCGCTTTCGGCGGTGCATCGCAACCATTTCGCCGAATTGGAAGAAAATGAAGGCATTGCGCTGCGCCCGCTGCTGAGCGAACTCGCGGCCAATCTGCGCGGCACCAGTCCGCTGGATGGAAGCATGTCGGTCACGGTCAAGGCGGACGCGATGCAAATCCAGCAGGATATCGCCGTTCCGATCGGCTTTCTGGTGACGGAAATCGGCGAACTGGCGCTGCTTTCAGGCGTAGGTGCGCCAATGAAAATCTCGGTTCTGCGCGAAGCGGAGGAAAGAATGGCCGAGCTTTTGATCCAATCGGACAGCCTTATCGCCAGCGACACGCTTGATCACCTCCTGGAAACGCGGTTCGGGCGCGTGCTCACCGGATTGTCACGGCAATTGCGCCAGCCGCTTGTTTATGATGCGGAAAAAGGCAGCTACCAGATCCGCTTCAGCACGCTGGATTGACCCGAATGCCCGCTTATTGTTTGAGATAGTCGCGGCGGAAATCCGCTTGGAAAGCCGCGAAGCGTCCTTCTGCAATCGCCGCGCGCATGGCCGCCATCAAATCTTCATAAAAATGGATATTATGCTGCGTCATCAACATGGCGCCGAGCATTTCGCCTGCCTTGACGAGATGGTGGAGATAGGCGCGGCTCCACGTCTGGCACACCGGGCATCCGCAGCGTTCATCGAGCGGGCCCATATCTTCGGCAAATTTCGCGTTGCGGATATTGAGCGGGCCGTTCCAGGTGAAAGCCTGCCCGTTGCGGCCCGAGCGGGTCGGCAACACGCAATCGAACATATCAATGCCGCGCGCGACCGCCCCCACCAGATCATCAGGCTTGCCCACACCCATGAGGTAGCGCGGCTTGTCTTGCGGCAATTGGTCGGGGGCGAAATCGAGGCAGGCGAACATCGCCTCCTGCCCTTCGCCAACCGCAAGGCCGCCGACCGCATAGCCATCAAAGCCGATGTCGATCAGCGCATCGGCGGAGGCCTTGCGCAACCCTTCGTCGAGCGCGCCCTGCTGGATGCCAAACAGCGCCGCGCGGCTGCTATGCGCCGCATCGCTATCAAACCCGGCGCGCGAGCGTTTCGCCCAGCGCATCGAGCGTTCCATCGCCTTTAACTGCTCGTCCGGCGTGGAGGTGGTCGGCACCAACTCATCAAACGTCATGACAATGTCGGAGCCCAACAGCCGCTGAATTTCCATCGAGCGTTCGGGGGAAAGCATGTGCCGCGAGCCATCCAGGTGGCTGGCAAACTGCACGCCCTCTTCCGACCTTTTGGTGAGCGCCGATAAACTCATCACCTGATAGCCGCCGCTATCGGTCAAGATCGGCCCATGCCAGCCGGAGAGCGCATGAAGCCCGCCGAGCTTCGCCACCCGCTCCGCACCGGGGCGCAGCATGAGGTGGTAGGTATTGCCCAGAATGATGTCCGCGCCCGCCGCCTTGACTTCGGCCGGGCGCATGCCCTTGACCGTGCCCGCTGTGCCAACCGGCATGAAAGCGGGCGTGCGAATATCGCCCCGCTTCATGCGGATGGTACCGGTGCGGGCTTTGCCGTCGGTTGCGGCAATCGAGAAAGCAAAGCGCGGACGATCCGCGCCCGCATCGCTTGCCGCAAAAACGGGTGCGTTGGGTTCAGTCATCGAAGGACCATTAGAATGAAACGGCTTATTCGGTCGCTTCGGCGCTGCTTTCAACCGCAGCCTTGGGGCGGCGTCCGCGACGCGGCTTCACCACTTCGACCTCGACCTCGGCAGGCGCTTCATCGGTCGTGACGGTTGGCGCAATCGACGGCGGCAGCAGCGACGCATCAAGGCCGAGCGGCTCATCAGCGTGGGTTTCCTGACCATTCAGCTGATCATCGCTGCGGGTGCGACCACGCGGCTGGCGTTCGCCCCGGGCAGCGCGATCATTACGCTCGGTGCGTTCCCCACGTTCCGCGCGATTGGTGTCGCGGCGCGGACGCCCACGGCTGGCGCGCTCCTCCTGACCGAAATCATCGGAGCTGCCCTCATGATCCTGACGGCCATTATCCTGACGCATATCATCGCGGCGCGCGTTACCCTGCCCGCCCATATCGTCATAGGCCGATTCGCCCTCGACGCCATGTTCGACGCCTTCAATCTCGCTGCCTTCATTTTCCTCGCGCCAATTCTGGCTGCGTTCTTCATGACGGGCGCGGCGTTCGGCCTGTTGCTCTTCCTGCCGCGCACGCACATCGGCGAGCACGCGGAAATAATGGTCGGCGAACTGGAGATAATATTCGGTGAGCACGCGGTCACCCTGCGTCTGCGCATCCCGCGCCATATTTTTATATTTTTCCAGAAGCTGGGCGGCGTTGCCCCGGGCACGGCTGTCAATACGGTTGCCGCTATCGCCCCCGCCCCGATTATTGTTGTTCTGGCGCGGATTATTATTGTTGCGACCGCGACGGCGGTTGCCCTGACGGTTATTTATCACCGATTTTCTATCCCTATCGTGAAAAAAGCGTTCAAACCGAAAATCAAACTTTCTTTATGCGCCCGGCATGTAAAACACATCCTTGAGGCGCTTCGGTTATTCGGGCTGACGTATCGGATTGCCTCCGACGCTCATCCCGGCCATCAGCCTTCCGGTTCATGCGCCAGACCCTTAAGGCGGGTTGCAGCGCTTATCCTCTATGCTGTGGGAGCAAGAGCGGGCTGGGTGGCCTTTATCCGGCCGCGACCTAGCGCGTCTCCTAGGATCGGATTTAGACTCTCTACCGCCAAAAACAAGAAAAAAGCGCTTACCAGCGGCTATTTTCTTCCAATTGCAGCAAAAGTGCGCGGTCCAATCCCGCAAGATCCTGAAACAATTTGACCGAGAAGCCATGCGCTTTGGCAATTTGAGTGACGCTTTGCGCCTGGGTCCAGCCGATTTCGAGAATCGCAACGCCCTTTGGCGCAAGAAGACGCGGCAGCACCGGGATGATCTTGCGATAATCATCTAGCCCGTCGAGCCCGGCGAACAAAGCTTCGTGCGGTTCATAATCGAGCACTTGTGGCATCAACTCCGCCGACACTTCGACATAAGGCGGGTTACACAGGATGAGATCGAAGGGTCCGCCAATGCCGAACCACCAATTCTCATCATTCCAGTCGCGCCGGAACCACAGGCTGCGCGGTTCCAGCCCCAACACCTCGGCATTATGTTCGGCAAGTTCGCGCGCAACCGACGAACGCTCGATGCCGACCCCGACGGCTCGCGGCCATTCATCAAGCGCCGCCAACAGCAGCGTCCCCGGCCCGCTCCCGATATCGAGGATAACCTGAGGACCCAAGGGTCCGAAATGACCGACCGCCGCCTCGATCAGGGTTTCGGAATCCGAACGCGGGATGAGCACGCCCGGCGTCACCTTGACGTCAATTGTCCAGAAGGGTTGGTAACCAACAATATAGGCAACCGGTTCATGTTTGAGGCGGCGCTTGATTAAGTCCCAATAGCCTTCGGGTTCAGGAATGTTACGTGCGGTGAGGAGATATTCGCCCCGACTGATCCCGAGTTGATGCGCCATCAACAATTCCGCATCAAGTTCCGGTGTATCCGACACTGGCTTCAACGCCACAATGGCATGGCGCACCGCAAGGCGTGCCGAACGGGTCAACCCTCCAGCCCTGCCAGCCGTTCAGCTTGATCCTGAAAGATCAGCGCGTCGATCAATTCCCCCATATCGCCTTCTAGTATTTCGGGAAGCTTGTGCAGAGTCAAATTGATGCGATGGTCGGTGACGCGGCCTTGCGGGAAATTATATGTGCGGATGCGTTCGGAGCGGTCGCCCGAACCGACCATGGATTTGCGCGCTCCGGCATGTTCATTGTGGATGCGCTCGCGCTCCATGTCATAGAGCCGCGTCGCCAGCACCTTCATTGCCTTGGCGCGGTTCTTGTGCTGCGAGCGTTCATCCTGACAGGTGACGACAAGCCCCGTCGGCAAATGGGTGATGCGGATCGCGCTGTCGGTCGTATTGACATGCTGCCCGCCCGCGCCCGACGAGCGGTAAATATCGACGCGGAGGTCACTTTCGTTGATCTGGACGTCAACCTCTTCGGCTTCGGGCAGCACCGCGACGGTGGCGGCGGACGTATGGATGCGGCCCCCGCTTTCGGTCACCGGTACGCGCTGGACGCGGTGGACGCCGCTTTCGAATTTCAATTTGGCGAACACACCCGTCCCCGCGACCGAGACGACCACTTCCTTAAAGCCCCCGACATCGGCTTCGTTGGAGGAGATAATCTCAACCTTCCAACCTTGGGAGGCGGCATATTTTTCATACATGCGCAAAAGGTCACCGCCGAAGAGGGCAGCCTCATCTCCGCCCGTCCCGGCGCGGATTTCGAGCATCGCGGCGCGTTCATCGGCGGCGTCTTTGGGGAGGAGCGCGATGGCCAAGTCGCGCTCCGCATCAGGGAGCCGCGCGTCGATGGCGGCGAGTTCCTCCTCCGCCATCGCCTTCATTTCGGGGTCGGCGACCATTTCCGCGAGCGAGACTTGTTCGGCGCGCAAATCGCGCACCTCAGCGGCGGCCTTGGCGACGGGTTCGAGTTCGGCATAGTCGCGGCTGGCTTTGACAAAGGCATCCCCATCCAGCGCCCCGGATGCCATGCGCGCCTGAAGTTCTTCAAACCGCGCGGTAATCTGGCGGATACGGTCGTCGGAAATGCGGGTCATTCTCCCCTCCCCTTCAGGGGAGGGGTTGGGGGTGGGGGTTGTCCTCCTGACTCGGCGCTTGTGGACAGGCCCCACCCCAACCCCTCCCCTGAAGGGGAGGGGCTTAGCCAACCCTCAACCACACTCACCGCTTCACCTCGCGTTGCCGCGACACGACACTGCCATCCTGCACATCGAATATCACCAGCAAAGGCGCGCCCATTTTGGCGGCCTTGTCAAACCGCTTCTTGGGTGATCCGCTGGCGACCAGTTCGGCGGCTTTGCCTTCACGACGCAAGCGCGACACTTCGGCAATACCTTCGGCCAAGGCCGCGTCATTTTCGACGACAACAACCACATCCAGCGCGGCCCCCATCGGCGCATCAATCAACATCGCCAGCCGCTCAATCCCCGCTGCCCAGCCAACCGCCGGGGTGGGGGGACCACCCAACGCCTCGATCAACCCGTCATAGCGACCGCCACCCAGCACCGTCCCTTGCGCGCCCAGCTGGTCGGTGACAAATTCGAACGCGGTGTGGCGGTAATAGTCGATGCCGCGCACCAATCTCGGGTCGCGTTCCCACTGGACGCCCGCGGCATCCAGCCCTGCGGTCACCGCATCAAAATAGGCGCGCGCCTCATCGGTGAGGAACGCGTCAATATCAGGGGCGGCCTTGGCGACCGGAATGTCGCGCGGGTCCTTGCTGTCAAGGATACGCAGCGGGTTACGTTCCAGCCGGTCGATACTGTCTTCCGAAAGCTCATCCTTATGCGCCGCGAAATGCGCCACCAACCCGGCGCGCCACGCATCGCGGCTTTCTGCATCACCGAGGGTGTTGAGCAGCAACCGGATATGCTGGCCGATACCCAATTCCTTGAGCAGCTGGTCGGCCATCACCAGCAATTCAACATCCGCCGCCGGTTCCGCCGCGCCGATAATCTCGGCGTCAATCTGGTGGAACTGGCGATAGCGACCCTTTTGCGGGCGTTCATAGCGGAATAACGGTCCATAGGTTGAAAGCTTCAGCGGGGCATATTGCTGCCAACCATTGGTAATATAGGCGCGCGCCAACCCGGCCGTGAATTCCGGGCGCAAGGTGATCGAATCCCCGCCGCGATCCTCAAACGTGTACATTTCTTTCGACACAATATCGGTCGTTTCACCGAGCGAGCGTGCGAACACGGCGGTCGGCTCGATCACCGGCATTTCGACGCCCTTGAAGCCATAAAGGCGGCGTACGCGGTTGAAAGTTTCAACCACATGCTGAAACCGCTCCTGCGCTTCGCCGAAAATATCCTGGGTGCCGCGCACCGCTTGCGGGGTCTGAATCTTGGCCATAATGTTCGCGCCTCTAGTGTAATTCGCTAGATATGGCTAGGGTTCGTAAATGCACGACAATGACGACCAAATGAGGGCGGGATATTAGGTGTGAAACCATTGGGCAAGAATATCGCGCCCCCGCGCTTTTTACTCTTCATCATTTTGTTCGCACTCGGGGTTGTGACCCTGTGGCGCGCACAGGCCATGCCCTTTGCCCATAGCGCGCTGATTGCTTTTGATATCGCAGCGGGGGTGTTCCTGTTGTCGATGTGGCCGCTGCTCAAACGTGCAACCCTCGCGCGGATGCGCCAGCATGCTGCCGATAATGATGCCAACCGGGTGCTCGTCCTCATCATCACGCTGATCGTCAGCGGGGTAGTGTTCGGCGCGGTGGTGATCGAACTGATGAGCGGCACCAACCGTTCGCCGGGATCGCTCATTTTAGTGGTCGCAACGCTCCTTATGTGCTGGCTGTTTGCCAACACGGTGTTCGCTTTTCATTACGCCCATCTTTATTATGCCGCCGACGGCAAACCGGGGGATCGCGGCGGCCTCGATTTTCCCGATACCAAACATCCCGATTATTGGGATTTCATCTATTTCGCCTATACGCTGGGGATGACATTCCAGACATCAGACGTCGAGATCAGCGGCCAGCATATGCGCAGGGTTGCAACCTGGCACAGCCTTGCGGCGTTTATCTTCAACATGGGCGTCCTCGCCTTCACGATTAACATATTGGGCAGCGCCAAATGACTGTCCGCAGCATAACCGGAGAGAAAATGCAGAAGCTTTTATTGCCCGCCTTGTTCGCATTCACCGCCCTCACTGCCGTTCCCGCGCTCGCGCAAGACAGCGCCGCGACGTTCGCTTATCCTGAAGCGACCGGCCATAATACCCCAGCGCCGCAAAATATCCCCTATCCCGGCGTGATGAAGCTGAAGGTCGATGCAACCGACCTTCAGCGCAAGATTTTCTCGGTCGAACAGACTATCCCGGTGGCCAAGACGGGGGATGTGACCCTGCTCTATCCCGCCTGGCTCCCCGGCAACCATGCGCCGCGCGGGCAGATTGAAAAGGTGGTCGGCATCAAGTTCACGGTCGATGGCAAGCCGGTCAACTGGACCCGCGACAGCCTCGACGTCTTTGCCTTCCACATCAAGGTGCCGGAAGGCGCGAAAAACATCGTCGCGCGTTTTCAATTCGCATCGGCCACCGAAACGGATCAGGGCCGCGTGGTGATGACCCCCGCCATGCTCAACCTCCAGCCGAACAGCGTGTCCTTCTATCCGGCGGGCTATTATACCGCCCAGATTCCGGTCGATATGGAGGTCAAATATCCGGCGGGCTGGACTCAGGCGGGCGCGCTCAAGGCGACCAAGCGCGGAGACACCCATGTTTATGAACGCACCGATTATGATACGCTGGTCGATAGCCCGATCTTTGCGGGCAAATATTATCGTCAGGATAAATTGTCGCCAACCGTCAACGCCAACTGGTTTGCTGACGAAGCCAAAGACCTGGCCGCCAAGCCCGACCAGATTGCCAAACATGCCAAGCTCGTCGCCGAAGCCAAGGCCGCATTCGGGATGGAGCATTTCGACCGCTATGAACTATTGACCGCGCTCACCGACGAGATGAGCTCAATCGGCCTCGAACATCACCGCTCTTCCGAAAATGGGGTCAACCCCGGCTATTTCCTGGAATGGGACAAAGGCCCCGGTCGGCGCAACCTGTTGCCGCATGAATATAGCCATAGCTGGGCCGGCAAATATCGCCGTCCGGCAGGGCTTGCGACCCCCGATTTCCGCACGCCGATGCAGAATAATCTCCTTTGGGCCTATGAAGGCATCGACCAGTTTATGGGCTACGTGCTGGGCGCGCGGTCGGGGCTGTTCACCAAGCAGCAGACATTGGACGCGCTCGCCGCCATCGCCGCCAATCTGGCGGAACGCAAGGGCCGCGACTGGCGCGCGCTGGAAGATACGACGCATGACCCGATCATCTCCGCCCGCCGCCCCAAAGGCTGGGTGTCAATGCAGCGGTCGGAAGATTATTATAATGAAGGGCTGATGATCTGGCTCGAAACCGATAGCGTCATCCGCGCGCAATCAAAGGGCAAAAAGTCGATCGATGATTTCCTCAAAATCTTCTACGGCGGCACGCCCGGCGACTATAAGGTCAAGCCGTTTGTGTTCGGCGATATTGTGACCGCGCTCAACCAGACCGTGCCTTATGATTGGGCAAGCTTCCTTGACACGCGCGTCAACAAGCCTGCGCCGGTGCTGAACCTCAATGGCCTCACCAATAATGGCTATCGGCTCATCTATACCGACAAGCAGAGCGAGTATCTGAAATCGGTGGAAGAGGCCAATCTTGACCTCAGCTATTCGCTCGGCATGGGCATCAACAAGGATGGCAAAGTCACCAGCGTGATGTGGGATGGCATCGCCTTCAACAATGGCATCACCACGGGGACACAGATTGTCGCGGTCGGCCCGCGCGCTTACTCGAAGGATGCGCTGAAGGACGCGATCACCGCCGCCAAGGGCACCAAGACCCCGATCCGCCTGATTGTCAAAAAAGGCGATTATTATGACACATTGGATATCGCTTATGCGGGCGGATTGCGCTATCCGGCGCTGGAAAAAATAGGAGGGGGAGAGAGCGGGCTTGATCACCTGCTCGCGCCGAAAACCCCGTAACCGCCCGGCAAGAGGCGTGTGCGGTCAACCTCTACAGGAATGAAGCAAAACCCATGGATATCAGCAAAATCCCCACCGGTGACAATCCGCCGGAAAGCATCAATGTCATCATCGAAGTGCCCGCAGGCGGCGAGCCGGTCAAATATGAATTTGACAAAGAATCGGGCGCCCTGTTTGTCGACCGCATCCTGCACACGCCGATGCGCTATCCGGCCAATTACGGGTTCATTCCGCACACGCTTTCACCCGATGGCGACCCGCTCGATGCCCTCGTCATCTCGCGCACGCCGTTCATCCCCGGCTGCGTCGTGCGCGCCCGGCCTATCGCTGTGTTGCACCTCGAAGACGAACATGGCGGCGATGAAAAATTGCTCTGCGTGCCGGTCGATGCGACCTTCCCTTATTACCGCAAGATCGAAGGCGGCACCGATTTGCCCGAGATCGTGATGCAGCAGATCGAGCATTTCTTCACCCATTACAAAGACCTCGAACCCGAAAAATGGGTCCGCGTGGGCAAATGGGGCGGCCCCGACGACGCCAAGGCCGTGCTGGTCCAGGCGATTGAAGACGCGAAGAAGGATAAAGAAGCGAAGGCTTAAATAAACCCCGTAGTCCTGAGCCTAAAGGATAGACGCCCTTTCGACGAGCTCAGGACTACGGATGTTAGAAAAAGCGTGTAGCCCATGAACATCCGCCCCGCCCGACCTGACGATGCTGCTGCCATTTGGGCGATCATCGGCCCTGTCATCCGGGCGGGCGAAACCTATGCGCTTGACCGCACCATGAGCGAAGCCGATGCGCTTGGCTATTGGACGGGTGCGGATAAAGTGACCTTTGTCGCCGAAGACGAAGAGGACGGCGCGATCCTCGGCACCTATTATCTCAAAGCCAATCAGCAAGGCGGCGGCGCGCATGTCGCCAATTGCGGCTATATGGTGAGCGCTGTCGCCTCAGGGCGCGGCGTTGCAAAAACCATGTGCGCGCACTCACTCGATGAAGCCCGCAAGCGAGGCTTTCGCGCGATGCAATATAATTTCGTCGTCAGCACCAACGCCCGCGCCGTCAGCCTATGGCAGAAAATGGGCTTCGAGATTGTCGGACGGCTGCCGGAGGCGTTCGAGCATCCGAAGCAAGGGTTAGTCGATGCGCTGGTGATGTACCGCCCGCTCTGACTTTAAGGACTGACGGAATCAGTAAGCCCCGCCACGTTTCCATGGCGGGGCTTCAAAATGCCGATCAATCTTTTGACGGATCAAATCGGACATTCATTGTTGAACAAAGTTGATAGTCCGATTGGGACGTTTCATCACTGTATCAACACCAAATAAACCAGCGGCGAGCGGATTGGTTCCACAAAAAATGATTCGCCCCGCTTTGCGACTTTGTGTCCGTGCGAAGGCACGGACCCAGTGTTATGTTCCTTTATGCTGCCTTGAACTCTTGCCTGCGCAGGAGCACAATCCGGGTCAAAGCGCCGCCCTCGCCGCCGCGTCCAGATCGGCGATCAGATCCGCCGGGTCTTCCAATCCGATATGGAGGCGCACGAACGGGTCGGTTTCGTTCCACTGCGTCGCGGTGCGCAAATTTGCGACGTCGCTTGGCACGACCATGCTTTCATAACCGCCCCAGCTATAGCCCAAGCCGAACAAGGTGAGCGCGTCGATGAAGGCGTCGCGCTGGGCGTCGCTTGCGCCTTTGAGGCCGAAGGAGAAGAGGCCGCTGGAGCCGGAGAAATCGCGCTGCCAAAACGCATGGCCGGGGCAATCAGGAAAAGCCGGATGGAGCATTTTGCTCACCCAAGGCTGCGCCTCCAGCCACCGCGCCACCGCGAGCGCGCCTTCCTGATGTTGCTTGAGCCGCACCCCCATGGTCCTGAGGCCGCGGAGCGCGAGATAGCAATCATCGGGGCTCACGCTATGGCCGAACTCATAGGTCGAGCGGCGCAAGGTCTGCCACAACCCCTTATGCGTGGTGAGCGAGCCCAGCATCACATCGCTATGCCCGACCACATATTTGGTGCAGGCGAGCATGGTCACATCAACCCCGTGCGCGAGTGCCGGAAAGAAGAGCGGCGTCGCCCAGGTATTGTCGAGGAAGGTGGTGATACCGCGCGCTTTCGCGACCTTCACCATCGCCGGAATATCCTGAACCTCGAAACTGTGGCTGCCCGGGCTTTCGAGGAAAATGAGCGCGGTGTTGTCGCGGCATAAGGCTTCAATCCCGGCACCGATCAGCGGATCATAATAGGTCGTCTCGACCCCGATACTGCTCAGATAGCCATCGCAAAAACTGCGCGTGGGCTGGTAGGCGCTGTCGACCATGAGGAGATGATCGCCGGGCTTCAGGAGCGCGGTCAGCCCCGCCGTAATCGCCTGCACGCCCGAAGCGTAGAGCAAGGTCCCTTCCGCGCCCGGCTCCAAAGCGGTCAGCGCATCGGCGAGCGCCCATACCGTCGGCGTGCCCCGCCGCCCATAGTAAAGCTTGTCATGGGTATTATGCGAACGCGCCTTCAGGTCCGCCATATTGTCATAGAGGATGGTCGAAGCGCGCCACACTGGCGGATTGACGATCCCGCCGCCAAGGTCGGGATGGCCGGTCCATTCCGCCCGCCGCCCGCCGACGCAGAGCAAAGTATCGGACGCCAGCTTTTTATCATCGCCACTCTTGGCCATCAGGCAGGGCCGGTTGCCTTGGGCGTTTCGGGATCTTTGCCCCATTCAGCCCAGCTGCCGTCATAAACCGACCAGTCCTTTTTGCCGAGGCGGTTGGCGGCGAAGGCAAGGACGCAAGCGGTGATGCCCGATCCGCACGTCGCAACCAGCGGCTTTGCAAGATCAACGCCTGCGCCTTCAAAGGTTGCGCGGATGCCGTCTTCATCCTTCCACACGCCAGCTTCGGTGAACATCTGGTCCTGCGGCACGTTGCGCGAGCCCGGAATATGGCCGGGTGCAATACCGGGGCGCGGATCGCGCTCTTCGCCGGTGAAGCGCTTGGCGGGGCGGGCATCGACCACCTCTTCGGCCTTGCTGTCGAGGTTGGCGAGCATCTGCTCCTTGGTGCGGACGAGCTTATTGTCTTTCCACACGGTGAAATGGCGGTGGCGCAGGCTATGCTTGCCCATTTCGAGCGGGCGGCCTTCGGCGCGCCATTTGGCGATGCCGCCATCGAGGATCGCGACATCATGCGCGCCGAACAAGGTGAGGAGCCACCATGCGCGCGCCGATGTGTGCCACGGGCTGTCATCATAAAGGACGATGCGGCTGCCATCACCCAAGCCCAGCGTCTGCATCCGGCTGGCGAATTTTTCCGGCGGCGGGGCCATATTTTCAATGTCGCTATTGCTGTCGATGAGTTCGTCCAGATCCATGAACACCGCGCCTGGAATATGGCCCGCTTCATATTCCTCGCGCGCGTTGCGGCCAAGGTCGGGAGCCAATTTGGTTGCATCGACAATGCGGAGGTCGGATGCCCCCAATTCATTCTCCAGCCATTCGGTAGTGACGAGGGCTTCCATCCTGATCTCCCTTTACCCGGCCGTCCGCGGGCCGGTCTTTTGCGAACAATAATGTCTTTTTATTACGCTCTTTTGGCGGAGCGACGCATCAGCCTAGAACGGTCGCAGGAGAGTCGCAACCAATGTTTATTGCGATGCAGCATGTGGGAGCGGCGTTGAGCCGCTCGGCTAACGCCTCGCGACCCCTCCGTCAGCCCTGCGGGCTGCCACCTCCCCATTTGCTGCGCAAACAGGGAGGATCGTCTACACAAAGTTCCTCCCTGTCGCCGCAGGCGATGGGGAGGGGGACCATCCGAAGGATGGTGGAGGGGTCGCGAGCGTCAGCGAGCGGAAGGCGCAACCCTTTACCTCCAAGGAGCCGTCTTACCGCCCCGTCTTCCTATTCTGGATAAACACCCGGATATCGCCCGACAGTTTTGCGAGGTCCGCCTCGCGCACATACATCATGTGGCCCGCGTCATAATAATGATATTCGATGCGGTCCTGCGGGATGCCGCTGCGCGATAACGCATATTCGGCGCCGAAGAAGGGCGTCGCATGGTCATACCAGCCTTGGCCTACGAAAATCTTGAGTCCGCTATTTTCGCGCAGCAACGGCCCAACATATTGGCCGACGGTCAAATAGCCGTAGCCGCCGCGTTCATTGCCGACCTTCCAGTCCCACGCGCCCACGCCGCCAATCGTATTATATTGGGTTTCCGGGCGATAGTTGAGCGTTTCGCGCGCATAGGCGTTCATCGCCGCCGTATAGGCCCCGTCAATCCCGTAGAAGCTGGGGTCATTATCCGGCGTTTCCCCTGCATTGTCGCTATCCTTGCCGGTATAGCGGCTGTCGAGACGACCCACCACCAGCCCTTTATCGCGCAGCAATTCTTTATAAAACCGACCCGGCGCAACGCGCAGATCGGCACGCTCCAGATAGTCTTCCGAAAGGCCGGTAAAGCGGGCCAGTTGCTTGCGGATGCTCGCGCGTTCGGCACCTTGCAATTTCTGTCCCTTAGCGAGCGCCACCAGATAGGGGCCAGCGGCAAATTGGCGCGCGGCCTCGGCAAATTCGGCAACCGTCGCAGGCGGATTGGCGACCTTTTTATGATACCAGGCGGTCGCGGCGTAGCTGGGCAAATTCATCACATGGGGCATTTCATTGCCCGGCACTTCGGCATCAATCGCAAAATCGAGAATGGTCGAAATGAGGAGGATGCCGTTCAACGACACGTCATTGTAACTCGACTCCAGTTCATGCGCGACGGCGATCGAGCGGGTGGTGCCATAGCTTTCGCCGCCAAGGAATTTGGGCGAATTCCAACGGTCATTTTCGCCGAGCCACAGGCGGATAAATTCCGCGATGGATTTGGCGTCCTGCGTCACGCCCCAATATTCCTTGGGATCGGTCTTGCCGAGCGCCCGCGAAAAGCCGGTGCCGACGGGGTCAATGAACACCAGATCGGTCTGGTCGAGCAGCGCATAAGGGTTATCGACAATCGGATAAGGGGGCGCACCGTCATCGCGGCCATCGCCGGGGATGACCACGCGCTTGGGGCCGAATGCGCCCATGTGAAGCCACAGCGATCCCGACCCCGGACCGCCGTTAAACAGGAAGGTGATGGGCCGCGACCTATCGAGCGGCTGCTTCATATAGGTCGTCGAAAAAATCGCGGCCTTGGGCGTGCCGTCCTTGTCCTTGAGGAAAATTTCGCCAGCGGTCGCCGTGTAATTCATCGCCACGCCGCCGAACGTGCCCTGATGCTGGGTGATCGAGACCATCGGCGCGCGGATCGGCTTTTCGGGCGCGTCTTTCTTCTCCTCGCTCGCCGCCTCGGCCTTGCCCTTTTTCTGGGCGAGCGCAGGTGAGGCCGATGCCAAAGCCGTTCCTGCCAATGCAAGTGCAATCACGTTCATCCAGCGCATGCCTCATACTCCCTTTTCGATTCTTTGTTACAAGAGCAACTAGGCGGAAGCGCGCCGCTTGCACAAGTCCCCTTCCCTAATGCGGACGCGCATCCTACATGGACGGCCATGAGCATGACCCCCAAACATCTTGGCCAGACAAGTGCGCTGCCCGCCTCGCCCGAAGCCGCAGAGCTTGATTATGTCCCCAATCCGCGCCCCGGCGAACTTTATCTGGTGCGCTTTGCAGCGCCCGAATTCACCTCGCTCTGCCCGGTCACCGGCCAGCCGGATTTCGCGCATCTGGTGATTGATTATGCGCCGGGCGAAACCATTGTGGAGTCGAAATCGCTAAAGCTGTTCCTTGGCAGTTTCCGCAACCATGCCGCCTTCCATGAAGATTGCACGGTAGGGATCGGCAAGCGGCTGTTCGATGAAATGCAGCCACAATGGCTGCGCATCGGCGGTTATTGGTATCCGCGCGGCGGCATCCCGATCGACGTCTTCTGGCAATCGGGCGAACCGCCCAAAGGCTTGTGGCTTCCCGACCAGGGCGTTCCCGGCTATCGCGGGCGCGGCTGAGGCGCAAAAAAGATAGTTATACTCAACAAAATAGTGTGCGTTAATTGCATTGTCATAAATTGACATTATTGTCAGCAAGATGAGCGACTCGTCTTTGCCTGACCCTTATATTGCGCATGATTTCCCTTATGCGGTGGTGCCCGATGACATTGATTTCATGGGGCATGTCAACAATGCCAATTATTTGAAATGGGTGCAGGAGGCGGTGCTTTCACACTGGCGCAGCATCGCCCCGCCGCAAGCAGTCGCGGAGCATCTCTGGGTCGCGCTGAAACATGAGATCACCTATCGCAAACCCGCCTTTTTGGACGATCAGGTGATCGTTTCGGTGTTGCTCGAAAAGGCACAAGGCGCGCGGTCCTTTTATCAAACGATCATCAAGCGCGGCGAAGATGTGATTGCCGAAGTGCGGTCGAGCTGGTGCTGCATTGATGCGACGACTCACCGACCGACCAAAATCCCGATCATTTGAGGGCCTTGTTCCCCTCCCGCCTGCGGGAAGGGTTAGGGGTGGGATGGCTCCACCCGTCATTTCCGATCAGGCCCACCCCCGGCCCCTCCCGCAAGCGGGAGGGGAGAAATGATGACTCGCTTCGCTGTCCGCGCATTGTTGATTGACACGGGCGCGTTCCGGCGCAATCGTCTCGCCTGAAACCAATTTGCCCTTCTTTCACAAGTGGCACCCCAGGAGAGATTTAGCTTATGATCCGTTCGCCCCGTTCGCGCGCGCTGCTGTGCGCCGTTTCGCTGCTTGGCCTTTCGGCTTGCGCGACCATTCCCCAAGCCGAACCGGCGAACCCGAGTGACACGACAACCGCGACGGTGCCCCCGCGCGCGCTGGCCACGC
Source organism: Pseudomonadota bacterium (assembly GCA_023458055.1). Lineage (GTDB taxonomy): Bacteria > Pseudomonadota > Alphaproteobacteria > Sphingomonadales > Sphingomonadaceae > JAFAFE01. The sequence continues at coordinate 173,063 of JAEXAW010000016.1, read as the reverse complement.
CGCTTCCCGCCAATGTTACCACCCAACTCCCGCGTAACGCTGTGCCCACCCATTATACGATCCGGGTTGCGCCCGATGCGGCGGCGGCGACCTTTACCGGCAGCAACGTCATCGATTTCGATCTGGTCGAAGCATCCAACAGCGTGACAATGAACGCGGCGGACCTTGATTTTTCGGCGGCGCGACTGACCGGTGACAATGGCGTCGATCTGGCGGCGACCATCACCACCGATGCTGCCGCGCAAACCGTCACCTTCAATTTCGGCAAGACGCTGCCAGCGGCGAGTTACAAACTCAACACCCATTATCGCGGCAAAATTTATGATCAGGCGAACGGCCTGTTTTACCTCGATTACAAAGACCCGCAGGGTGCGGACAAGCGCGCCCTCTTCACCCAGTTTGAAGCGCCCGATGCACGCCGCTTCGCACCGATGTGGGATGAGCCAAGCTATAAGGCGACGTTCGATCTGACCGCGATGGTTCCTGCCGACCAGATGGCGGTGAGCAATATGCCGATTGCCAGCACGGCCAATGCCCCTGATGGCAAAAAAGAGGTGACGTTCCAGACAACGCCCAAAATGTCGTCCTACCTCCTCTTCTTCGGTGTCGGCGAATTTGGCCGCATCAGCCAGAAGGTCGGCAAGACCGATGTCGGCATTGTGATGGGCAAAGGCAATGAGGAAAAGGCCCGCTTTGCACTCAAATCCGCGGTCGATCTCCTGCCCTATTACAACGATTATTTCGGGGTCGATTATCCCCTCCCCAAGCTCGACAATATTGCCGGCCCCGGCCAGAGCCAGTTTTTCAGCGCGATGGAAAATTGGGGCGCGATCTTCTCGTTTGAATCGATCCTGCTTGATGATCCCAAGGTCACGAGCGAGGCGGGCCGTCAGGCCATTTATGCCGTCAACGGCCATGAAATGGCGCACCAGTGGTTCGGTGATCTGGTCACGATGAGCTGGTGGGATGACCTCTGGCTCAACGAAGGTTTTGCGAGCTGGATGGAGACCAAGGCCACCGCGCATTTCAATCCCGAATGGCAGGTCGAGCTGAGCCGCGTTGGCGGGCGCGAAGCGGCGATGGGCCTCGACAGCTTCCAGACCACCCACCCGGTCGTCCAAAAGATCAAGACGGTCGAACAGACCAGCCAGGCGTTCGACGCGATCACCTATTCCAAGGGCGAAGCGGTCATCACCATGCTTGAAAATTATGCGGGCGAGGATGTGTGGCGCGACGGCATCCGCACTTATATGAAAAAACATGCCTATGGGAATACGGTCACCAATGATCTGTGGAGTGCGGTTGAAAATGCAGGTGCCAAGGGCCTGGTTGCCATCGCGGACGACTTCACGACCAAACCCGGTATCCCGCTGATCAAGGTGACCGGCGCGACCTGTAGCGGGGGGCAGACTAGCGTGACGCTCCAACAGGGCGAATTTAGCCGTGACCGTAAGGACGCGACACCGCTCAGCTGGAATGTGCCGGTCGTCGCGCGCACGCTTGGCGCTGCAACCGGACGAACGATTGTCAGCAACGGCAGCGGCGGGATAATGCTTGCTGGGTGCGGAACGCCGCTCGTCAATGCAGGACAGGCCGGCTATTATCGCACGCTCTACACCGCACCGATGCTGGCCGCTCTCGCCCGTGATTTTGCCAAGCTGGAAGCCATTGACCAGCTTGGCCTGATGGCCGACCAGAACGCGCTGGCTGCGGGGGGGTATCAGCCCTATGCACCCGCCCTTGCGCTGCGCGATGCGGTGCCGACGAATGCCAATAGCAAGGTGCTTGCATCCGCCGCGTCTTCTTATGCCGGTCATTATGACCTGTTCCGCGACGAGCCCAAGGTTCAGGCGCGCATCGCCCAACTCGGCAATGCGCGCTTCTCGCCTGCGCTGGCCCGCCTCGGCCTTGCGCCGAAGGCCGGGGAATCGAGCAATGATGCGATCCTCAGGAACCAGCTGGTGCCGCTGCTCGGATCAATGGGCAATGCGACCGTGCTCGCGGAAGCGAAGCGCTTGTTCGGCCTTCTCGACAGCAACCCCAAGGCGCTGGACGGGCCGATGCGTAACAGCTGGCTCAGCCTCATCGCCTATAATGCCGACAAGGCAACATGGGATAAAATCCACGCCCTTGCGAAAGTGGAAACCAACAAGCAGGCGCGCTCTGCAATGTATGAAATGCTCGCAGGCACCAAGGATGCCACGCTGGCAAAGGCCGCGCTCGATCTTGCGCTGACCAGTGAGCCGGGGCCAACCGACAGCCCCGCGATGATCGCCGAGGTTGCGGGCAACCATCCGGAGATGGCGCTCGATTTCGTCCTCGCCAATCACGCTCGGGTTGAAAAGATGGTCGATGTTTCGTCGCGCTCACGCTACGTGGCACGCCTCGCAGCCGGATCGACCAAGGCGGACACGATCACCAAATTGGAAGATTATGCCAAGCGATATCTGACAGCGGAATCGCGTAAGCCGGTGGATCAGGCGATTGCCGCAATCAAGGCACGCGTGGCGACCAATGCAACGGCTATCCCGCAATTGCGCCAATGGTATCTGACGCCGGGGCGCAAATAAATCGAGGCTGGCAGCTGCACGGGCCGTCACGGCAGGATGGCCCGTGCAGCAGAAAAAAGAGACATTTTATCTAAGGTCCTGACCCCAGCGTTTACCAATCATATAGTAATCGGCTGTACAATGCAGTGGCCCGTCCAAAGGGGGTTTTGAAGTATAATAGCGGGATTAGCCGTTGCGATTTTTGCGAAAAAGAGGGCCGGTCGATTATTGGTTGTTGGAACGCCAGTTGGCGGTGCACGCCGACAGCGTCCGTTCGGCAACCATCGCAAGCGTCATTGCGTCAATCATCGTCATCGGTTTCATGTGGCGGCACGTCTCGCCGGCGGCAAATGCGTTGATCCTGGTGCTGGGCTTTATCGCTTACGCCCATCGCTTTATTATTCACCGTAATCGTACCAGACAGCGGCGCATCGCGATGCTCCGATCAGAACGCAGCGTCGCCATCGATGCATTTATGACCGGGGCCTATTGGGGCATTACTTTTGGCATCTATGTCCGCCTTGCCGCCAAGGTCGATTTGCTGCTCATCACCTCGATTGCAGCCGGGGTGATATTCTCGGCAACCTTGATGTATCGCGCATTCCCGAGAGCGGTCTATATTTTTCTCGCCACGATGACGGTGCTCCTCGGCGTCGCCTATATCCAGCTGGGCTTCCTGTCGGCCACCCTCGCGGTGCTGGCGCTGATCCTGTTCGACGGGATTTTGATCAATTTTATTCACACCAACCATGCCCATTTCCGTGCCTATAATCTGCGCGAACGCGAGCTGACCGAGCAGGGCGAGATCATCCAGATGCTGCTCAACGAATATGAAGAGCAGGGGTCGGACTGGTTATGGAAAATTAGTCAAAGCGGCGAGTTACGCGATGTCAGCGTCAGGTTTGCCGCTGCATTGGGACAGCGTCCGGAAGATCTTGAAGGCACGCTGTTGACCGACCTGTTCAAGCCATGTTCGGAAAGCAGGCAGCTTGCGCGCTTCATTGATGCGGGCCGCCCGTTCCGCAACCTTACGCTGCCACTCAAATCTCCGGGCACGCAAAAATGGTGGATGCTGAGCGCCCGACCCGAACGTAACAGTTCCAGCGCGATGCTGATCAGCTTCCGCGGCGTCGCGACCGATGTCACCGCGGCCAAGCAGGCCGAGGCGCATATCTCTTACCTCGCCCATTATGACGCGCTGACCGACCTCGCCAACCGCTCGCTATTCAATGACATGCTGGCGCATGCGCTGCGCCGTAAAGCGCGCGACGACCGGATTGCCTTGCTCTATCTCGACATCGACCATTTCAAGGCGATCAACGATACGCTGGGCCATCCGGTTGGTGACAGGCTGTTGCAGACGGTCGCGCGCCGACTGGAAGATGTGTGCCGCGATTGCGATGTCGTTGGGCGGCTCGGCGGCGATGAATTCGCGATCTTGCTGTCCGACAATGTCACCGATGATCGGCTCGCAGCCCTCGCAAATGACATTATCGCGGCGCTGAATCTCCCGATCTACCTTGATGGACAGCAATTGCTGGTCAGCACCAGCATCGGCATTGCGGCGTTCGACGAAGGCGATTGCGATGCCGATGAACTGATGCAACGGGCTGATCTTGCGCTTTATGCCGCCAAGGAAGCCGGACGCAATTGCTGGCGTCCCTTCCAGCCGGGCATGGTCGAGGCCGCGCAGTTGCGCCGCCAGCTCGAAGTTGATCTGCGCGCAGCCCTTGGTCGCGGCGAACTGGTCCTCCACTACCAGCCTCTGGTCAATTGCATGACGCGCGAGACCGTCGCTTATGAAGCGCTCGTCCGATGGCACCATCCCGATCGCGGGGTGATGATGCCGGATAGCTTCATCACCATTGCCGAAGATTGCGGCCTCATCGTCCAACTCGGCGAATGGGTGTTGCGCCAGGCCCTCCACGACGCGGCGCTATGGCCGGAGCATATCAAGGTTTCGGTCAATCTTTCACCCGCACAAGTCGGCAGCCCCAATCTGGTTAGCACCATTGTCGCGGCTCTGTCGGCTGCGGGGGTTGCGCCGGAACGGCTGGAGCTGGAGATCACCGAAAGCGTCCTCCTTAAAAAGTCGGAAGAGAATAAGGCGCTGCTGCACGAACTGCGTAAATTCGGTATCCGCGTCTGCCTCGACGATTTCGGCACCGGCTATTCCTCGCTCAACTATCTGCGTAGTTTTCCGTTCGACAAGATCAAGATCGACCGTAGCTTCGTCAATGATCTCGACACGCGCAAAGACGGGCGCGCGATTGTTCGTGCGGTCACCGACCTTGCCAAAAACCTGTCGATGACCACCACTGCGGAAGGCGTGGAGCGCGAAGAACAATTGGCCCAATTGATCGAGGAAGGCTGCACCGAAGCGCAGGGCTATCTGTTTGGCCGCCCACAACCGCTCGATGCCTTTCCCGAACTGCGCGGCGGCGAAACGGGTCCGTTGCGTCCGCGCGCGAGGACGAGGATCAAACCGCTCGCGCGCATGGTCGAGAGTGAAGGTGCGGCGCGCGAGTCCGCCGACGATCTGCGCATCGGCTAACCGGCCTTCCGCGCAGATCATCCAACCGCTGTTATTTGAGCAAATTCTGCTCCCAGAACATCAGCGTCGATAAGAGCTGATATTCCTGATTGGCTTTCTTGGCAAAACCATGGCCTTCATCCTTGCCGACCAGATGCCAGGCGGTGCCGCCATTGGCGCGGATAGCCGCGACGATCTGGTCAGCCTCCGATTGCGGCACGCGCGGATCATTGGCACCCGTCACCACATAAGTCGGCATGCGGATTTCCTTGACCCGGGTAAGCGGCGAAATCTCCATCAGCTTGGCGCGCTGTTTCGCATCACGCTCATCGCCATATTCGACCCGGCGCAGGTCGCGGCGATAGCTTTGCGTGTTTTCAAGGAAGGTCACAAAGTTGGAAATCGCAACGATGCAATTGGCCGCGCGGAACAGCTTGGCGTAATGGACCGCGCTCGCATAGCACATATAGCCGCCATAAGAGCCGCCCTGCACGGCGAAGCGGGTTTTGTCGAGCGTAGGGTCCTTCTCAAGCGCATTCAAAAACGCGCCGACATCCTTGACCGAATTTTCGCGCAAGAACGGCCCGTTATCAAGGCTGACAAAGCGTTTGCCATAACCGGTCGAGCCGCGCACATTGGGATAGAAGATCGCCACGCCCATCTCGTTCAGGAGATAATTGCTCGACCCCATGAAGCCGGGGCGCGATTGGCCTTCGGGGCCGCCATGGATCGACATGATCAGCGGGCGTTTGCCGGGGAATTTCGCTGGGTCCGGCTTATAGAGAAAGCCTGACACTTTTTCGCCGTCAAAGCTTTTCACCTCGATCAATTGCGGTTCGACATTGATGGTTGGATCCAGCCCGCCGGTTTCGCTCATCGTCCAGCGGGTGAGTTTGCCCGTCCTCGCATCGACCGAATAGGCATCGGTCGCGCTCTTCGCGGAAGACAAGGAAAAGCCGATCTCTCCCCATGGCGCAATGTCGATGCCGCCAATGACACCCGCCGGGATACTGTCAATCCGGCGCACATTGCCGGATGCGACGTCCAAGATGTTGAGGCGGCTCGATCCCGCTTCATTGGTGACAAAGGCGATGAAGCTGCCATCGGGGGCGATGTCGAATGTATCCACATCCCAGCTAAGCTTATGCGCAATCGGCGTGAAGGTGCCGCTTGCCACATCGAGCGTCCCTAGCCGCTGGAAATCGGAACCTTCGTCCGAGGTCACCCATAATTTCCCATCGGGCGCAAATTCTGCCTCGCCCCACGCAATGGCGCGCTTGGAATCGCCAATCGGGGTCATCTTGCTGGTGGTGAGGTCGAGCAGATAGAGCGCCGAATGGGTGACGGAGGTATAGTTGGTAACGACCGCCGATTTATTGTCCGGCGCGAAATCGGCAACGCCCCAGCCGCCGCCTTCGACCTGTTGCACCATGCGCGCGCTGGCGGGATCGGCAGGATTCATCACGTAAAGGTCGTTATCCTTGCCGTTGCGTTTGGTCGAGCTGAACGCAAACAGCGTTCCATCATCGCTCCACGCGCCCGCGCTGTTGCGGCTTTTGCCGTCGGTCAAGAGATGCAGGCGTCCGCTTTTGAGTTCATAAATCTGGAAAAATTCATTGCCGCCAATGTCCTTGCTGACGAGCAGCCGCTTGCCATCTTCCGACCAGCGCCCGCCGCCGACGCGGTCGGCTTCAAAGCTGAGCTGGGTGCGCGCGCCGCCGGGCGTGGCGACACGGTGGACCTGCGCCACATTGCCAAAGCGCGTGGTGATCAGCATCGAACGGTCAGCATAATTCCAACCGGAAAAGCCCGCACTGCGCGATTCAATATAGGGCCGCACCTTGTCGGCGAGTTCAGTGGGAATGGCTGGAACACCATCTGCGATCAAAGCGGCAGGCTTGGCAACGACCGCCGGATCAGCCTTGGCATCGGTCTGCGCGATGAGCGGCGTGGCGACGGTGGAACCAAGCAGCGCCGCAAGTACACCACTTGCGCGCGTAAATGAAACAGACATCATCTTCTCCCAATGTGTATTATTGATACAATACACATTGGGAGAAGCGTGGCAAGGGGGTATTTGGTTCAGCGGGCCAGAACGCTATGTAACGAGAGGCGACGGGGCGGTCGCCGCCGCCCGCGTCCGCGCATAGAGCATAACCACCAACGCCGCGAACAGCACAAGCCCCGCCACCAGCGCCACGGGCGCGAAACTTTCGCCCATTACCGCGAGCGGATTATCGTTGCGGGTTGCACCGACAATGGCGGCAAAGGCGACGCCGAACAGGCTTTCGCCGACGATCAGCCCCGTCGCCATCAATACACCCATGCGCTCGGCGCGGACCGGGTCGGCCTGGCGCTCCGCCCATTTGTTATAGAAATGGCCGAGAAAGGCGCCGATCACGATGGGGAGCGTCAACGCCATCGGGAGATACATGCCCATGCCCGCACCGAGCGGCGGCAGGCGCAGCTTGGCTCCGCTGCGGCCAAGAACTTCATCGACAATGACGATCCCGATGCCAATTGCCGCGCCAATGCCGAGCAGGTTCCACGGCAGATTATCGCCCAGCACCCCTTGTGCGAGCGAGGAAATCAGCGCCGCTTGCGGGGCAGCAAGCGCGGCCTCACCCGCTCCCGGCGCGCCTTGGAACCCGAAGGCGTTGTTCATAAGGTCGAGCACCGGCGGAATGGTGAGCGAGCCAAAGATCACGCCGATGACCAGCGCCACCTGCTGCCGCCACGGCGTCGCGCCGACGAGTTGCCCGGTTTTCAAATCCTGCAAATTGTCATTGGAAATGGTCGCAATGCCGAACACGATCGAGGTTGCGAACAAGGCAAAGGCGATCAGCGCCGAGGTTTGATCCGGCGGGGTGTTGCGTCCGAATACGGCGACGAGGAGCAAGGACGCACCCAGCACTGCCAAGATGCCAATCCCCGAAATCGGGCTGTTCGATGCGCCGATCAGCCCCGCCATATAGCCGCACACCGACGCGATGATAATGCCGGTCAGCAACACATAAATTGAGGTCAGCGCGACAAGCGTCCAGAGATGATCGGCAAGCACGCCATCTTTCACAAACACCCACAGCAGAAACGCAATCGGAATGAGCGAGGCCAGGATGACGCCGCCGACAATCTTGATCGGAATGTCGCGCTCAGTGAGCGCAAGGCTCGCATTGCCGCTGCTTTCCCGCAAGCGCGAGGCGGCGAGCGCGGCGGTCACGCCCTTCACAATCGGGCCGATGATTTTAAGCAGCGTCCACACCGCCGCAACACCGATCACGCCCGCACCGATGAAGCGGACTTTTTCGCGGAAGATGGTTCCGGCGATCTGTTCAATATCGCCGGCGCCTGCCATGCCTTGGGTGAGCCACGGCATCACGACGCCCCAGGACAGCAGCAGTCCCAGCAGCATGGCAAGGCCGACGGAGATGCCAACCAGATGGCCGACCGCGATCAGCGCGAAGCTGAGCCCTGAGGACACGCCGCTGATGCTGCCACCCACCGCGAAGGTCTTGCCCACCTCTTCGGCGACAAATTTCATCTTCGCAAGAAGGCCAAAGCCGGCGGCGACGAGTGCGTTCACCAGAATCAGCATGAGGCCTTTGCGGTTTTCCGCCGCGCCATCTTCGCTTGCCGACCCGACCTTTAACACTTCGGCGGCGGCGCGCCCTTCGGGGTAAGGGAGGTCCGATCCGGTCACCAGCGCGCGGCGCAAGGGCACCGAAAACATCACGCCCAATATGCCGCCCACCGCGCAGACGGCAGCGGTCAGCCAGAAGGGAAAATTCTGCCACCAGCCGATCATGATAAGGCCGGGCAGCACGAAGATGATTGCCGAGAGGGTGCCCGCCGCCGAGGCAATCGTCTGCACAATATTATTTTCAAGAATATTGGCGTTGCGGAAGAAACGCAGCAGCGCCATCGAGATCACCGCAGCGGGAATCGAGGTCGCAAAGGTCAGCCCTGCCTTGAGGCCCAAATAGACATTGGCCGCGGTAAAGAGCAGCGTGATCAGCCCCCCGAGGATGATGCCCCGGATGGTAAGTTCGGGCCAGGTGCCGCCACCCGGTTGTTCGACGGGCGCGTCGAGGCCCGAAGCCCCCTTCTGTGTCTGGACTTCGGCCATGCGCGCTCTCCCTCACTCTGTTTTCGTTATCGCTGTGTATCGTCTGATTATTTGAACAAGCCGCCCAATATGCCGCGCACCAGACTTTTGCCGAAACTGCCTGCGACCTGACGCCCGATGCTGGTTGCAGCGGACCGTGCGGCGGACTGGATCATCTTTTCGGCCATGCCGGGCTTGGCGTCTTCACGCGCTTGGCGTGCCGCTTCCTTGGCGGCGGCGGCCTCGGCCTTGGCCTGCTCCTTGGCCTGAGCGGCCGCGACCTTGTCGGCTTCCTTCTGCGCGGCGGCTTCGGCAGCGGCGGCCTGTGCCTGCTGCGATTTCGCCCCGAGGATTTCCTCTGCGGATTCGCGGTCGATCAGCGTGTCATATTTGCTGCCGATAGCATCGGTGGTGATCATCACCCCGCGCTCTTGCGGCGTCAGCGGACCGACGCGCGAGGCGGGTGCCTTGATGAGCGTGCGCTCGACAATCGAGGGCGAGCCATCATCCTGCAACAGCGACACCAGCGCTTCACCGATTTTAAGTTCGGTGATCGCCTGCGCGACATCAATCTTGGGGTTGCGGCGGAAGGTATCCGCCGCCGATTTGACCGCTTGCTGGTCGCGCGGGGTGAAGGCGTTGAGCTTATGCTGGATGCGGTTGTTAAGCTGCGCGGCCACCGTATCGGGAATATCAATCGGGTTCTGCGTGATGAAATAAACGCCGACGCCCTTGGAACGAATCAGGCGCACCACCTGTTCGATCTTTTCGAGCAGTGCCTTCGGCGCATCAGTGAAGAGCAGATGCGCTTCATCGAAGAAAAACACCAGCTTGGGCTTATCAGGGTCACCGATTTCCGGGAGCGTTTCAAACAATTCGCTGAGCAACCACAGCAGGAAGGTCGCGTAAAGCTTGGGGCTTGCCATCAGCTTGTCGGCGGCGAGGATATTGACGACACCCGCGCCGCTATCATCGGTCTTGATAAAATCATTCATGTCGAGCGCGGGCTCGCCGAAAAACTTGTCGCCGCCCTGACTGCGCAACTGAAGCAGCGAGCGCTGGATCGCGCCGACCGACTGCTTGGAAATATTGCCATATTGGAGGGTCAATTCCTCGGCGCGTTCGCCGCAATTGACCAGCATCGCCTGCAAATCATCGAGGTCGAGCAGCAGCAGCCCATCCTTGTCCGCGACATGGAAGGCGATGGACAGCACACCTTCCTGCACCTCGTTCAGGTCCATCAACCGTGACAGCAACAGCGGTCCCATTTCGGAAACCGTGGTGCGGACGGGGTGGCCCTGTTCGCCGAACAGATCCCAGAATTGCACCGGACAGGCTTTCATCGCCCAGTCGCTCTGCCCAATTTCGGCGGCGCGGGCGGCGAAAATATCATGGAGCTTGCCGCTCGCTTCGCCCGCCATCGCCAGGCCGGACAAATCGCCTTTAACGTCCGAAACAAAGGTCGGGACGCCCGCCGCCGAAAAGCCTTCGACCAAGCCCTGCAACGTTACGGTTTTACCCGTACCGGTCGCGCCCGCGATCAAGCCGTGCCGGTTCGCCCGGCGCAGGTTCAACTCCTGCCGCGCACCGCCGCCAACACCAATGAAAATGCCTGTGTCGCTCACCGTCATGGTCTCCATAATCTATGCGAAAACAAAAGTCTGTTTCGAACGGGAAACGTCTAGAGCGCGCCGCGCCAAAATCAAGCAAACTCGTGTCCCATAACGCAAAAGCCCTGCCGTTGCGCTGGCCGCGACGGCAGGGCTTTAATCACGATGAGCCGGTGCTTTACTCGTCGTTGAACCGCAACGGGATCAGGCGCGAATCAACCCCGCGCGCGCGCAGGTTGAGCATGATCGCCGTGCGGTTTTGCGCCTTCGCCGCCTTGATCTGCTGCGCGAGTTGGCTTGCATTGGCAACCGGCTGGCCGTTCGCACCCATGATGATGATGCCGCGCCCAACGCCCTTGCGGGCTGCATCGGAGCTGCCCGACACGGCGCTGATCACAACGCCGCGCGTGTTGCTGTCGACGCCAACCGCGCGCGCAATATCCGGGGTCACCGGCTCGACCGCCATCCCGAGCGCGTCGCGGATGAGCTTGTCATCAGCCGTCCCTTGCGATTGGTCGATGGTTTTTTCTTCTTCCGGATTGAACGTCTTGGGCCGAAGCTGTTCCTCCGGCGGGCGCGTGCCGACGACCGCGTTCAACGTCATGCGCTTGCCGTCACGGATCACCTCGATGGGAATGCGGGTGCCGGGCTTGAGGTTCGACACCACATAGGAGAGCGTATTGTTTGGCGTCACTTCCTGGCCATTGACCTTGACGACCACGTCACCAATCTTGAGCCCGGCCTTTTCGGCAGGCTGGCCCGGCTGGATGGTGCCGATGAACTCGCCGCGATCCTTGGCCAATCCGAGTGCCGCTGCGGTATCTTCATCGACCGGACCCAGGCCCACGCCGAGATAGCCGCGTGTCGGCGTTGCACCGCGCCGCAAGGCTTCAACCACCGGCACCGCCGAATCTGACGGAATGGCAAAATTGAGCCCGATATTGACACCGGGGCCAATCAAGCGGTTGTTGATGCCGATGACATTGCCGTTCATATCAAACAGCGGACCACCCGAATTGCCGCGGTTGATCGCGGTATCGGTCTGGATGAAGCGATCATAGGCGCCCGCGCCGAAATTGCGCTGCACTGCCGAGATAATCCCCGCCGTCACCGACGAGCCGATGCCAAGCGGGTTGCCGATCGCGACCACCCAATCGCCCGCGCGCATATCCGACGAACGGCCGAATTTGACGAACGGCGTGTCGGTTGCATCGACCTTCAGCACCGCAAGATCGGACTGGACATCGCGACCGATGAGGCGCGCCTTATATTCCTTGCCGTCGGCAAGGGTCACCGTCATCGAGTTCACCACCTGACCGCTTTCGCTCGAGATCACATGGTTGTTGGTGACGAGATAGCCATCGCTGGAAATGAAGAAGCCGGAACCGCCGCCTTCCTGCTCCTGTAGCACGGGGCTGCGTTCGCCGGAGAAGGGGTTGATCTGGATCGCCACCGGCACCTTGGCCTTGGTCGAAATATTAACCACCGCCGGCTGCAATTTGCTCACCAGATCGGCAAAGCTCGCGGGAGCGCCCGCACGCGGGACAATCGTCGCGCTCTGCTGGGCGACCAAAGGTGACATATCCTGTGCCATCGTCGATGGCGATGCGATTGCGAGCGCGGTTCCTCCAAGCAACAGCGCGGCCGTTACTCCATAAACATAGCGCACCATATTATTCCTTCCTCTTGGGCTTACTGTACCGACCCTCGCGAACGCTGGCTAATGGCGAGAAACGGCTTAACGCAGATTGAACATGAACAGCAGGCAACGACCCGGTCCCTGCCTTTTTTACCGACCCTGAAATTCCTTCAAATAGGCATTGTCGGGCGACAGGATGATCTGGGTTCCCCCTTTATTCTGATCATTGAAGGTCTGGCGATAGGATTGCATCGCGCGATAAAATTCATAGAAGCTGGGATCCTTGCCAAAGCTGTCGGCATAGATTTTCGCCGCCTGTCCATCAGCTTCGGCGCGGATGATTTGCGCCTTCTTGCGCCCTTCGGCATCAATTGTGATCGCGGCCTGCTTGCGCGCCGTGCGCATCCGGTCAAAGGCAGAATCGAGCGGCGTCCCTTCGGGTAAATCTGCACGCTTGATCCGCACATCGATAATTTCTGCGCCATATTTGCGGGCATCATCATTGAGGCCGCGCTGGATATTCTCCATCACCTCGCCGCGCTCCGCAGAAAGCAGCGCCGCGAAGGGCCGCTTGCCCAATTCACTGCGCAGCTTCGAACCAAGGATTGTCTTGAGCTGACCTTTGAGCGCCTCTTCGGTGCGGATTGAGGTGTACATTTTGAGCGGATCGGTAATCCGATAGCGCGCAAAGGCGTCAACCAGCAGATTGATCTGGTCGGTCGACAAAACCTGCTGCCGGTCCATCTGAACGCTGAGGATGCGCTTGTCGATCCACTGGATCTGCTCGACCAGCGGGATGCGGGCAATCACGCCCGCGCCGGTTTTGCCGAACTCCTCGTTGCTCTTATAGGCGTTGACCACGCGGATGGGCTGACCAAAGGACAGGATCAGGGCCTGCTTGGTTTCGGGAACCACCGAAAAGGTCATCGCTGCCCCGACCGCGACAATCGCGGCGACAATGGCGAGGCGGGTGGGACTGGTCGAAAAGCGGCTCATGTCACTGTCCCTCCTTGGCGGGTGCTGGCGCGGCCTCGACCGGCGGTGCGGGCTCGGCGCGTTTGCGCAGTTCGGGAAGGGGCAAATAGGTTTGCGTATTGTTGGATTGGACCACCGCTTTGTCCACTTGGCTCAACACATTCTCCATCGTTTCATAATACATGCGACGGCGCGTCACTTCGGGCGCAAGCTTATATTGCTCATAAACCTTATCGAAGGCAGCCGCTTCACCGGAAGCGCCTTGCGTTACCTGCTGCGCATAAGCGCGGGCGTCGTTCTGATAGCCTTCGCTTTTTTGTTGTGCCGCCGACACTTCGTTGAACGCATCCTTGACCGCTTCGGGCGGCGCGGTCTGGTTGAGCGCCACGCCCTCAATCAGGATACCTGCCTTATAACTATCAAGCAGCGTCTGCATGCGCTCGCGCACCTCGCCTTCGATTGCGCCGCGTGCGGGACCAATCGCTTCGGTCAGATCAAAATTGGCAACCGTCGCGCGCATGGCGCTTTCGGCGACTTCCTTGATCGTGTCTTCCGGCTCGGCCATCTGGAACAGATATTGTTGCGGGTTCTTGATCTTCCAGCGCACCGCATAGGCAAGATCGACAATATTCTTATCGCCGGTCAACACCAGATTTTCTGCATTGGGATCAGCCGAACCAATCTCCAGCGTGCGGACGAGCGCAACATTGACCTTTTCCAATTTCTCAAAGGGTGAAGGCAGCGTCATATTGATACCCGGCCCGACATTACGGCTGAATTTGCCGAAGCGGGTGACCACGCCTTCTTCGGAAGAATCGATGCGGTGGAAACTGGTGAATACCAGCCACAGAGCAACAAAGGCAATCGCGACAAGCGGCCAGATCGACCTGCCTCCCGGGCCGAAGCCGGGCGCGCCGCCATCGCCGCCGCCGCCACGACGACCGATGCCATCGCGGCCCATGCGCCATAATTCGTCAATTGCGGTCGGGCGTTGGCCGCCGCCACGCGACGGACGATCACCGGGAGGGGGCTGTGTCCACGGATTGCGTGGGCCGGACCGGTTGGGCTCGCCCCGGTTCTCTCCATTCGTGCCGCCGCCCCACGGCCCACGGATCGGTTCGCCGCCGGACTTGTCGTCCGATCCGTCGTCCGAACCACCATTGGCCATAAAACTGGGAGTACCCAGCGCAGCGAGAACTTGATTAGTTCCCCCCGAAACGGCGCGTTTGCGGCGAATTTTTTCTGCCACGCTCTCGAATATCTTTTTCATATCCTGTCATTTATAGGAAGGTCAGCGACGAAAAACAGTGCCTTTGCATAAAATTCGTTCTATCCCCCCGGATCATGACCGATTTGACTGTGATTCAATCGCTCGCCGCATCGCTTGCGGCGGGTCGGGCCAGCGCTGTTCGCTTACAGGACGGCATCGTTTCTCTGGTCCTCGATGTGAGCGGCCTTAGCGTTGATGAGCGCTCGACGCTGGAAGCCGCGCTCAAGCGCGACATCGCCGCTCAGCCGGGCGTGAGCGAGGTGCGCGTGGTGATGACCGCGGAGAAAAAGACCATCACCCTCATCGCGGTCGCGAGCGGCAAGGGCGGGGTTGGAAAGTCCACGCTCTCGACCAACCTTGCGATTGCGCTCAAAAAACGGGGTCATCATGTCGGTATTGTCGATGCCGATATATATGGGCCCTCGCAGCCGCGCCTCCTCGCTAGCGAAGGCGTCAAGCCCGAAGCGCGCGAGCAACAGATGATCCCGCTCGCCAATGCCTATGGCGTCCCCATGCTGTCGATGGGCCAGCTCGTCGCGGAGGGACAGGCGATCGCCTGGCGCGGGCCGATGGCGGGCAATGCGCTGGCCCAGCTGATCGATGCAGACTGGAGCGGTGTCGGCGTCGATACGCTGATCGTCGATATGCCGCCCGGCACCGGCGATGTGCAATTGAACATGGTGCAAAAGCACAAGCCCAAAGGCGTGGTGATCGTCTCGACGCCGCAGGATCTGGCACTGATCGATGCGACCCGCGCGATCCACTTGTTCGAGCAAACCAATGTCCCGATCATCGGTCTGGTTGAAAATATGTCGGGCTATCTTTGCCCCCATTGCGGAGAATTGAGCGATCCGTTTGGCCGTGGCGGCGCTGAAGCGGCGGCCAGGAAACTGGGCATCCCGTTCTTGGGAAGCATCCCGCTCAGCCTAGATATCCGGGTTGCATCGGATGCGGGGACGCCGCCCGCCGCCGGAACCGATCCGGTGAGCGAGCCGTTTGATGCGGTGGCTGCGCGTGTCGAAGCGTGGCTAGCCGCGAACCGCTGACAGGAGTCCCTCATGCCGCTCGAACAAGCCGACGACATCGCAACCTTGCTCAAAGAAACCCGCCGCATCGCCGTGGTCGGCGCATCGAACAAGCCCGAGCGGCCAAGCTATGGCGTGATGCGCTTCCTGATTGATCAGGGCTATGAGGTGATCCCGGTCAATCCCGGTTTGGCGGGACAGGAGATATTGGGGCAACCGGTCGCAGAATCGCTCGCCGCGATCCATCCGCCGGTCGATATGGTGGACATTTTCCGCAATTCCGAAGCCGCCGGCGGGGTCGTCGATGATGCTGTCGGCCACGGTGCCAAATCGGTCTGGCTGCAAATGGGCGTGATCAACGAAGACGCCGCCGAGCGTGCCGAGACGGCTGGCCTCAAAGTGGTCATGGACCGCTGCCCCAAGATCGAAATCCCGCGGTTGGGGTTGATGCGCTGACGCATCGGCTGCTGCCTTAGAGGCCTAACCTTACTTATTGTCAAACCAGCCGCCGAGCACATCCGAAATGCCCGCGATCGGATCGCCGCCGTTCAGCAGGTCACGCCCCAATTCCTTCGAATACTGCGTGGTTGCGCTCATCGCTGCACCTGCGGCCGCACCAGTCGCCATGCTCACGATGTTCCCTGATGATTCGCCGTCGTCCGCGCCGTTCGTCTTCATCGTCTGGATCCACACCCGCCCCGGCCCCTCCAATTCGCTATAGGCCATGCCCTCGCCGCCCATCAGCATCGTGCCCAGACTTTCGCCAAAGACCGCGCTCATGCTGACCACCGCTTCGAAAGCAACGACATAGCCCGGTTCGACATGAATCCGGTCCGTGGGGCCTAGCGACCTTTCAATTACGCCGCCTTCAGAAAAGAGGAAGACGAGACCTGTGCCGCTGACCTTTTGCAGGAGGAAATCTTCATTGGATGCCAGACGAGCGAGCCGTCCGGGGCCAAAATTATGTGTCGCATAAGGATCGGCGGACACGTCCTCAGTCGAAGCGAGAATGGCACCGTTCTGGCAGATGATAGTGCGGTGTCCGCCCTCAAGATTGATGGCTATAATCGTCCCTGGCGCCGATCCGCCCAATGCAATGGTGGCGGGGCGGATGGTTGATTCATTGTGAAATTCAGTGACCATCAAATCTTCGCCGGTAGCCAGGTTACGGGCGGCAGTCATCACCTTACGCGCTATGCCGTCGCCCGCGTCTCCATCGAGGCGGACCCGCGCGACAATGTCCGCATCCTTCCAGATCATCGCGCCGGGTTCGACGTAAATCATTTCGCCGGGCTGTAGTTCGATTTCGACATATTGCGTGGGCTGACCGGCAATCCGGAAGCGCGGCAACATGCCAGAGTCGCGCGATGCCGCTGAAGCCATTGCAGGCGCATATGGCGGGGGCGACGCCAAGTCTTCAGCCATAGGCGCACGGGCCACCGGGCTTGGTGGGGCAAAAATTCCGGACGGAGGGGTCAGTCCAGCCGGACCTCCAGGCGATGAACGGGGATAGGAAGGCGGCGCTTCCAAGTTCGTCCTCCGTCCAAATCCACCCCTCGATCCACTGTTCATAAGTTTACCCTCCATTACGCGATATGATAAGCAGATTCGGTTAATCTTTGATTATTATGGTCCTTTGCTGGCTTCCCCATTGACCGCAATTTTGCGCCCGCTATCAGGAGCCGATGGCGCGTTTCTCTGATATCCGGAATAGGAAGCCAAGTCTCGCGGACCGGCTGCATTACAGCGTCAACCGCCGACAACTCCTGATCGGGGGCGGTGTCGGCGCGGGCCTCCTCATCGGTTTCGCGCTGTGGCCGCGGCAGTGGGATCCCAATCTCAACGCCGCCAAGGGCGAGACGATTTTCAACCCCTTCGTCAAAATTGGGGCTGACGGGCAGATTGCGGTCGTGGTCCCGCAAACTGAATATGGGCAAGGGGTGACGACAGCGCTCCCGCAAATATTGGCGGATGAATTGGGCGCGGATTGGCGCACGGTCGCCGTGCACCCGGCGCCGATCCATCCGGTTTATGCCAACCGCTTGCTGGTGGATGAAGATGCCGAATTGGTCACGCCGCGCAGTTATGTTCCCGAATTTGTCGCAAATGCGCGCAGCTGGATCATCGAAGAAGATGCCCGCCGCGGCGCGGTCATGCTGACCGGCGGTTCGACCTCGATCCGCGCATTCGAATTGGCTTATCGTGAAGCAGGCGCGGCGGCGCGTATCTTGCTGCAAAAAGCGGCGGCCAAACGTTGGGGTGCGGATTGGCAAGCATTGCGGGTTGATCGCGGCTTTGTCGTCGGTTCCGGCAAGAGCCAGCGCCTGCGCTTTGCCGAGCTTGCCGCCGAAGCCGCACAGTTCGACCTCCCCTACCAAATCCTCTTGCGCGATGTTGGCCCCGACAGCCTCTACGGCAAAGACCTCGCCCGGCTGGATGGTCCTGCCAAGGTCGATGGCAGTCCCGTCTTTGCCGGCGACATCCGCCTCCCCGGCCTGATCTATGCTTCGGTGCGACAAGGGCCATTGGGGCGTAACCGCCTTACCGCGCTGGATCGCAAAGGCGCAAAAGCGGTGCCGGGTGTTCTCGGCATTATTGAAAGACCGGATTGGGTTGCCGTCACCGCAACCAGCTGGTGGATTGCCAACAAGGCGTTGGACAAGCTCGCCCCGACCTTCGAAACGCGCGGCGGGCTCGCCAGCAGCGCGCGGATCGAGAAGGGGCTGAGGAGCGCGCTTGCAGAAGGGGGCACGCGGATCGACGAGCTTGGCGACATCGACGAAGCGTTCGATGGTCGCCCGCTGCTGAGTTCCACCTATGAGGTCGCGCCCGCGCTTCATGCAACGCTCGAAACCCGCACCGCGACGGCGCAGGTCAAGGACGGCCATCTGCAGCTTTGGGTTGCGACGCAGGCCCCGACCGCCTGCCGCGCCGCCGTTGCGGCTGCGATCGGATATGCGCCCAATAAAGTGACGCTGCTTCCGACGATGGCGGGCGGACATCATGGTATCGGGTTCGAGCATGATGTGGCTGTACAGGCGGCCACGCTTGCGGTTGAAACGGGAAAGCCGGTGCAACTCATCTGGTCGCGCGCCGAAGAAATATTGCAGGATCGCCCGCGCAGTCCGGCGCGCGCCAAAATGACCGCGACGCTTGATACCGCATATAATATCCACGGGCTCAAAGCCGATATCGCGGCGGCACCGGGCTATCATGAATGGCAAGCGCGCGTGATGGATGGCGAGGCTGCGCAAGATGCGATGGCCGATGCTGCCGGGAAATCCGACGCCCATGCGGTGCGCGGGGGTCTTCCCATTTATGCAATTCCCAACCGGGCGGTCGATTATCACAGCGCCGATATCGGGCTCCCCGTCGGCCATTGGCGCGGGCAGGCGGACAGCTACACCTGCTTCTTCACCGAATGTTTTATCGATGAAATGGCCGCGAAATCCCCGCTCGATCCGATGAGCTATCGCCTGCAAATGCTGATGGACCAGCCGCGTATGGCGCGCTGTCTTACCCATGCCAGTATGCTGGGCGGCTGGGATGGCGGCAGCAAGGGCGCGGGCCAAGGCATTGCGTGCCATGCCATGCGCGGGAGCTATATTGCGGTGATGGTCGCCGCGCACCCGACCGAGCGGGGCTTTCGCGTTGAACGCATCGCCGCGGCGGTCGATGTCGGCCGCATGGTCAATTCAGGGCTGGTGCGCCAGCAAATCGAAGGGGGCCTGATCTTCGGCCTTGCCGCAGCGCTGGGTGCGACCACCGGTTATGAACGCGGCCTCGCCAATGTGCGAACGCTCGGCGGATTGCGCCTGCCCCGGCTTGACCAGACGCCGGAAATATTGGTCGAACTTATCCCGTCCAATGAAGCCTCTGGTGGTGTCAGCGAACTTGGCGTGCCTGCGGTTGCGCCCGCGCTCGCCGGTGCCTATTTCAGCGCGACCGGGCAGCGCATGCGCCGCCTTCCCTTCAGCCTCAAGCCGACCACCTGATGATCGATAAACCCGCTGTTCTGCTCGTCAATTTGGGGACGCCCGATGCGCCCGAAGAAGAGGCGGTGCGCCGCTACCTCAAGGAGTTTTTGTCCGACCGGCGCGTGGTATCGCTGCCGCCGATCATCTGGCAGCCGATCCTGCGGTTATTCGTGCTGCGCTCCCGCCCGGCGAAATCCGCCGAAGCCTATGCCCAAATCTGGTCGGAGGCCGGGTCTCCCCTCCTCGCCATAACCCGCGAACAGGCGCACGCCTTGGCCGAGCGGTTGGGGACGGAGGCGCATGTTGATTATGCGATGCGCTATGGCAAACCCTCCTTGCTCGACCGGTTGACCGCGCTGCGCGATGCGGGGGTTACGCAATTGCTGGTCGCCCCGCTCTATCCGCAATATTGCACTGCGACGACCGCGACGGTTGAAGATGAGGTGCACCGCATTCTAAAGCGCCTCGGCTGGAAGCCGGAACTGCGCTGGCTCGCACCCTATTATGAAGCGCCCGCCTATATTGATGCGCTGGCGCAAAGCATCACCGCATCGCTCGCCGCGCTACCCTTTGTGCCCGAGCGGCTGATCGCCAGTTTCCACGGCATGCCGGAACGCACGCGGCGCAAGGGCGATCCTTATTATGATCATTGCCTGCGCACCGCCGATCTGCTGGCCGAACGCTTGGGCCAGCCGGTTATGGTGAGCTTCCAATCACGCTTCGGCGCCGAAAAATGGTTGCAGCCTTATACCGATGCGGTGCTCGGCGAGCTCGCGGACGAAGGCATCCGCAAGGTCGCGATTGTTGCGCCGGGCTTTTCCGCCGATTGCCTCGAAACCTTGGAAGAGTTGGCGCTGCGCGGCCGCGACCAGTTTCTCGCAGCGGGCGGGAGCGACTTCGCCTACCTCCCCTGCCTCAATGCATCGCCGCCCGGCATGGACATGATGGAACAGCTCATCCGCGATACTTTGACCGGCAATTCTTCAATACATACGTAAGTTTATCCGTCCTTTCCGTTTCCGGAACCTTGCGCTTTGCGATGCGCTGATTAGTCTGGTTACAAATATAGAGAGGAGACTGAAATATGGCACGAGTCGCTGTGGTTACCGGAGGATCACGCGGTATTGGCGAGGCGATCAGCCTGGCACTCAAGGATCTGGGCTATACCGTCGCCGCCAACTATGCGGGCAACGACGAAAAGGCCAAGGAATTTACCGATCGCACCGGTATCAAAACCTATAAATGGGACGTGGGTGATTATGACGCGTGCCAAAAAGGCTGCGCGCAGATCGCCGAAGAATTGGGCCCGATTGACGTGGTCGTCAACAATGCCGGGATCACCCGCGACGGAACATTGGCGCGGATGAGCTTTGATGATTGGAATGATGTGATGCGCGTCAATCTTGGCGGCTGCTTCAACATGGCCAAGGCCACCTTCCCGGGCATGGCCGAACGCGGCTGGGGCCGGATCGTCAATATCGGATCGATCAACGGGCAGGCCGGCCAATATGGTCAGGTCAACTATGCCGCCGCGAAATCGGGCATTCATGGCTTCACCAAAGCATTGGCTCAGGAAGGCGCGAAAAAAGGCGTTACCGTCAATGCCATCGCGCCGGGCTATATCGACACCGACATGGTCGCCGCCGTGCCCGAACCGGTGCTCGAAAAGATCGTCGCCAAAATTCCGGTCGGCCGCCTTGGCCATGCGGAAGAAATCGCGCGCGGCGTCGCCTTCCTCTGTTCGGAAGATGCAGGCTTCGTCACCGGCTCGACCATGAGCATTAACGGCGGGCAGCATATGTATTGAAGAAGAAAGGGGCGCGGGCTGATTCAAACCCGGTTACCGCGCTCTTCCGCTCCCACTGCTTCGACAAAACCCGATACTTTCTATAAAGCGGCCTATGATGCCGGATACGCCGCCCTCCTCATTCTATCACCTTCCCGTGAAGCGCAGCGTGACCATTGCCGGGCACCAGACATCAATCACGCTTGAGCCGCTATTTTGGGACGCATTGCTGGAAGCGGCGACCGTAAGGGGCCTGCCGCTCAACGCACTCATAGCGCAAATTGATGCTGCAAGGCTTGAGGCCTCCGATCCCCCCGGACTTGCGGGAGCGGTCCGCTTGTGGCTGATGGCACAATCCCGTGTCGCTCCGCCACGGGATTAAGCGATGCGTTCTTGCTTTGCCACATAATCTGCCATCTGGGGGTAGATCAGCCAGCAGACCCCGACAGATATCAGCGTGAGAAGAACGCCTGCAGCGGACGAAGGCTGGCCAGAAGCTTGTGCCAGACCTGTAGCGTTTTTGATTGTGATGATGACGAAGTACATAAGGAAGATCGCGGCTGCAAAACTGCTGCACGCCCGAACGCGGTTGTGTTTCGCAAATCGAATATGTGCTGCAGCTTCAATTTTGTTTCCGAACGGTCGGAAAAACCCTGTGCGTCCCAATGCAAAATATAGCCCGCCAAGGTTTGAACCCAAAAAGACAGCGGTGATGACGACTTGATTATGAGCGAGGTCCCATCCTGATTGTGCAGCAATAAAGCTTATAATCATGGCAGCGAGATAAATCGCAGCATAGGCGGCGCTAAAACGCGCGGTCATCATCAGCAGCGTGGCTTCACTCTTATGCCGAATTGCATCCGCTTCATCATCCACCATACCGCCGAGCAAGGCGCGCTTCACCTCTTCCCGTCCGCGCGCGGTAAGCTGCCATCCTACAATATCTACCGCGCCGAGAGAGGGATCTACGTCGCCTGGTGCTGCAAAGCCGAAACCATATAGCGCCTTGTAAAAATCATCATGCGCGGACGCCAAAGACGTCAGCTGCACGCCATTCGGATTTTGTAACATCTGGAGAACACATGAGCGATCACCATCAGATAACCGGCTAAAGAGGTCCCAGATAATTGCCCGCTGAAATTGCATGATACCCCCTCTCTTCCATCGATCCTATCAACTGATGGTTACCTGCAGGTTAGCGGCATATCCAAGCCCCGGCGTGAACACCTTATCCCTTTATTGCGAATAATTCTCATTAGTGTTGACTCTGATAATCATTCGCAATAATGCCCTCCCCGGATCATTGCATAAAAGGGGAAGTTTTTGTGACACATGCATTTTCGGCTTCACGGTCTGCCGTCGCGGCTCTGGGCTTTATTGGTTTTCTTGCAACCGCTCCTGCGGCGCACGCCAATGACCCGATTGATGACGAGCAAAGCGCGATCATTGTGACCGGCCAGAAGGCCGCAGAAGAAGCGCTGGGCGCAAATCCCAAATCGACCGCACCCATCCTTGACACGCCGCAGACCGTGACCGTCGTCAGCGCGCAGCGCATCCGCGATGAAAATCTCCTCACCCTGCGCGATGCGCTCGCGACGGTGCCTGGCATTACTTTTGGCGCGGGCGAAGGCGGCGGCGGCTATGGCGACAAGATCAACCTGCGCGGTTTTGCCGCCGACAATGATATCACCATCGACGGCATCCGCGACAGCGCGCAATATAGCCGCACCGACCCGTTCAATCTCCAGCAGATTGAAGTCTATAATGGCGCTAATTCCGCTTCGGCGGGGAGCGGCTCGGTCGGCGGATCGGTCAATCTTGTTTCCAAGGTTGCAGGCAAGGGCGACCTCTCCGTCGCACAAGCGAGCATCGGCACCGATAATTATTATCGCGCCAGCATCGACAGCAACCAGCAGCTCAACGACCTTATCGCGGTGCGGCTCAACGGCGTGTTCCACCGCAACGATGTTCCGGGACGTGACGTTGAAAAATACAAACGCTGGGGCGTTGCCCCCTCGATCAAGATCGGGGTCACCGGGCCGACCAGCCTGACGCTCGCTTATGTCCACCAAGAGGACAATAACACGCCAATCTATGGCGTTCCCTATTTCCTCAGCGCGATCAACGATGGTCCGCCCGCCGAGGTCGATGACAGCGATTATTTCGGTATCGCCAATCTCGATAAGCAAAAAACCACGGTTGACCGGCTGACCACGACCTTTGCCCACCAGTTCAGCGAAGGGCTGTCGGTGCGCAACCTCACCCGCTGGCAGCGTGTCGGCCAATATAGCGTGACGAGCGCGCCGCAAGGCACTTTCTGTTTGAGCGCGACCGGACGCCAGCCGGTCGGAGCCAATGCTGCCGCGACCATCGGCCTTGCCTGTCCGGCGGGGCTCAATCCGGGCACGATGCTGCCGTCACCGACCGGCCCGCGCGGGCTGGTTCGCGATCAGGTCAATGATCTCATCGTCAACCAGACTGACCTGCGTATCGTCAGCGGCGATAAAGGCGGTCTGCACAACACGCTGGTCATCGGCGGCGCGCTGACATGGGAAGATTATGCGATCACCAGCGCCTCACTCCTGCGCAATGCCGACGGGTCGGCCCTCGCCAGCGTGCCCGCGATTGATCTGTCCAACCCGCAGACCGACTGGGCCGGGCCGACCAATTTCACGGCAACCACGCGGTCGAAATCGGAGACCATGAACAAGGCGATCTATGCGTTCGACACGCTCGAGATCAACGATATGTTCGAACTTTCGGGTGCGGTGCGGTATGAAAATAACAAGGCTCGTTTCCGCGCCATCCCGGTGTTGACGCCGGGCGGGACGGCGCTGACGGCAGCGCAACTGGTGCCGCAGGTGAGCGATGAAAATCTGTTTTCCTGGCGTGCCGGCGCGGTGTTCAAGCCGGTCAAGTCAATGTCGATCTATGCCGCCATCGCCAATGCGAAGACACCGTCATCGGCGACCGTGCGTTTAGGCTGCGGCGTGCAAGCGTCGGCCAGCGCCGCCAATCCGTGCGACGTCGCGCCCGAAACTGCGCGCAGCTATGAAGTTGGCATCAAGTCCGAACTGCTGAACGGCGCGTTGTTTGCAACCGCCGCCGCTTTCCGAAACGAGCGCACCAATTATCGCACCCCGTCCAACGACCCCTCGCTCCCTTCGAGCCTGCAGGTGCTTGATGGCCGCTCGCGGGTTGACGGGATTGCGCTTGGCCTTTCGGGCAATATCACGCCTGCGTGGAAATTCTTCGGCAACTACACCTATCTTAAGAGCAAGGTGTTGCAGAGTGTGTCTGATTTCTGCCTCGCCAATCCGGGTAGCCCCGGTTGCGGCAATTCGGTCGCGCTCCCCGATCCGCAGCGCGGGTCTGAATTGCCGCAAATCCCCAACCATGCGGCGAGTCTCTACTCCAGCTATACCCTGCCCTTCGGCCTCGAGATCGGCTATGGCCTGACCTATCAGGGTAGCTATGCGACCTACGCGCCCAATGCGGTGCAGCGGACACAATATCGGGTGCCCGATTATCTCATCCACCGCGCTTTCCTGTCCTACAAGCTTCAGGATGGCCTGACCGCGCAGCTAAACGTGCAAAACTTCACCAACGAGCGTTATTTCACCGGCGTCCGCAACAATGTAAATGCGACCAGCGGCGCGGTGACGGGCGGCTGGGCGGCGCTGGGGGAAGCGCGTTCGGCAGTGCTCAGTCTGTTCTATAGCTTCTGATGTCGTTAATGAGCCGCGCATGATCTACCGCATCCCTAACCTGCTCGATGCTGCCGCCCTGGCGGACGTGCGCGCCATTCTTGACGACGCCGACTGGATTGACGGCAACGAAACATCGGGGCCGCAATCCGCGCTCGCCAAACGCAACCGGCAATTGCCGGAACTGGGCGAGGTGGCGCATGCGGCGGGTGCGATCATCATGGAAGCCTTGGGGCGCTCTGCCTTGTTCATGTCGGCGGCGCTTCCGGCCAAAGTCTATCCGCCCTTGTTCAACCGTTATGGCGCGGGCGAAGCTTTTGGCGATCATATCGACAATGCGATCCGTCACCGCCGCGGAACCGAGTTTCGCATCCGCAGCGATTTGTCGGCAACCGTGTTTCTCGCCGATCCGGAAAGCTATGAAGGCGGCGAACTCGTCATCGGCGGGATGGGCATCGAACAGGGTATCAAGCTGCCCGCCGGGCACATGATCCTCTACCCCGCCTCGACCGTGCACCGGGTAACGCCGGTAACGCGCGGCGAGCGGGTGGCGAGCTTCTTCTGGATTCAATCGATGGTGCGCGACACCGCCGACCGCACCCTCCTTTTCGATTTCGACCAGTCGATCCAGAGCCTTGCTGCCGAACGCGGACAGGATGATGCGGCGATCGTCCACTTGACCGGCACCTATCATAATCTGCTGCGGCGCTGGGCCGACGCATAAATAAATATTTCAAGGATAAAAGAGCCTCACCATGACCAAGATCGCCCTCAGAAATTTCTGGTTCCAGTTCCACAAATGGATCGGCCTGTTGCTCGCGGTGGCGATCATCCCGATCTCGATTACGGGCGCGGTATTGGTGTGGCATGATGCGCTCGAAGAGGCGCTTTATCCCGCCCGCTTTGCGCCCACCGCCGCGCCCGCGCTCACGCCCGACGCCTATGTCGCGGCAGCCAAATCGAGCATTGGTGTCGACCAGCGCGTCGCGCAGCTGGTCTATCCCGAAGAGGGCAAGGGCGCGGTCAGCCTCATCCTCGCCAACCCGCCGCAGCCGGGCGAAAAGCGGCCGGTGCGCACGCGGCTGTGGCTCGATCCCGTCGATGGTCATGTGATCGACAAGGCCCGCAGCGACCAAGGCCCGGTGCGCTTCATGCACGTCCTCCACGGCTCGCTGTTCATCCCCGATTGGGGGCGGCCCATTGTCGGGTGGATCGGTGTTGCAATGCTCATTTCCACGGTCAGCGGAATCTGGCTTTGGTGGCCGACGGTCGGAAGCTGGGTGCGCGGCCTG
Organism: Pseudomonadota bacterium; assembly: GCA_023458055.1. Classification (GTDB taxonomy): domain Bacteria; phylum Pseudomonadota; class Alphaproteobacteria; order Sphingomonadales; family Sphingomonadaceae; genus JAFAFE01. The sequence goes on along the minus strand of JAEXAW010000016.1, from coordinate 146,595 downwards.
CGCTGGAGACGCCACCGCAATTTCGACACCAACCTCCATCATCTGATGGGCTTTTGGATTGCGGTGCCGCTGTTCGTGCTGTCGCTGACGGGGGTGTGGATCAGCTTTCCCAAGGCCTTTTCCGGCTTTGACAGCAAGCCCGCCGCGAGCACGAACAAAGGCGGCGAGGCGAAGAAGGGCGGCGAGCCCAAGGGCGGACCCGGCGGCGGCGGTCCGGCACAACCTGTGGTCAGCCCAAAACTCGGCGCCGATGCGGCGCTGGCAGCAGCCAGGACCATCACCGCGCGGCCCATCGCGGCGATCAACTGGCCGACCGAAAAGTCAGCCAATTGGGAGATCAAGACCCAAGGCAAACCCGGCAGCGTCCCGCCGCCGCTTACCATCGCGATTGCCGATGCGGATGGGGCCGCCAAATTGAAGCCCGAAGAACCGCAACAACGCGGCCCCGTGATGCGGCTGATGCGCCAAATCCATGACGGCACCGACATGGGCTTTGTGTGGCAGTTCATTATCTTTTTAGGCGGCATATTGCCCGCGATCCTCAGCATCACCGGCCTCATCATGTGGTGGCGCGCCCGCGGCTGGCGCGGCGAATTGAAGGCGCGGATGCGGGTGAAGACGGCGGTTTAGAGCGATGCTCGCGACCCTCTCTTCAAGGGGGAGTGGGGCGGGAAGGACAAATTCTACCCTCCCTCGCGAGGGAGGGTCAAAAGACGGCACGTCTTTTGGGGTGGGTCGAACGCTGGTGTGATGCGCAACCGCTTTACCCACCCCGAAGCCGCGTGCCGCGCCTTCGACCCTCCCTTGCGAGGGAGGGTGAGGTTATTATTCGCGGTTGGGTGTGGCAGATCGGCCGCCCGCTCGGCTCCGCCTCGCGACCCCTCCGTCAGTTGCTAACGCAACTGCCACCTCCCCATTTGCTGCGCAAACAGGGAGGAGCTGGCGCGACCGAAAGGTCCTCCCTGTCGCCGCAGGCGATGGGGAGGGGGACCGCCGCCGCAGGCGGTGGTGGAGGGGTCGCGAGGCGATAGCCGAGCGGGAACCGCGCTCCAGTCTGTCCCTCCCCCAACCCTCCCTCGCCAGGGAGGGTCAAAAGGGCGGTACGCCTTTTGGGGGGAATCGCCGCAGCGATGCCTTTCCGCGTTTTACCCACCCGGAAAAATCTTTCGTTTTTTCGACCCTCCCTGAAAGGGAGGGTAGAGCGGCGCGCACAACCGCAACCGCCGCAGCCCTCGCAGCCCCACAACCGCACTCCCCCCGCCCCGCAACCCCCGCATGGTTAACCCCGCGCCCTTCCCATCCGCCATCGCTTTCGGTTAAGCAGGCCACTCAACCTTGGGGGCGTGAATGTCTAAACCGGTTTATCTCACTGTTGCCATCGCCAGCGTCGCGCTCTCCACGGCCGCGGCGTTGAGCGATGCCGCGCCGGTTGACGCAGCCCCTCCCGTCGCGCGAACCGCCCCCGCCTGCACGCCGGACCCCCACTACGCCAAGCATGATATGCGGGGGATGTGGATTGCCTCGGTCACCAATATCGACTGGCCGTCGAAGCCGGGGCTCAGCGCCGCCCAGCAAAAGGCCGAACTTATCGCGCTGTTTGAGGTCGCGCAGGCCAATAATATGAACGCGGTGATGTTGCAGGTACGGCCCACCGCCGACACTTTCTGGCGCTCCAAGCTTGAACCCTGGTCGCACTGGCTGACCGGAGGCCAGGGGCAGGACCCCGGCTATGACCCGCTCGGCTTTGCGGTTGAAGAAGCGCACGCGCGGGGATTGGAACTCCATGCTTGGTTCAATCCGTTCCGCATCGCGATGGATGAAAGCGGGAGCCTGCTCAGCCCCGACCATCCGGCGCGGCGGCATCCGGAATGGACCGTGTCCTATGGCGGCAAGCTTTATTACAACCCCGGCATCCCCGCAGCGCGCGAACATTCGATGGCGGTGATCCTCGAAGCGGTCAAAAATTACGACATCGACGCGGTCCATTTCGACGATTATTTTTACCCCTATCCCGAGAAGGACAAACGCTTCAACGACGCTGCGCAATATGCGGCTTATGGTGGAGGCAAGAGCCTCGGCGATTGGCGGCGCGCGAATATCGACGCGCTGGTGGGCGAGCTTGGCAAGCGCATCAAGGCGATCAAGCCCCATGTCCAGTTCGGCATCTCGCCCTTTGCGGTGTGGCGCAATGCCGCCACCGATCCGACGGGATCGCCGACCACAGCGGGCGCGCAAACCTATGATGATCTTTATGCCGACACGCGCAAGTGGGCGCAAACCGGCATGGTTGATTATATCCTGCCGCAAATTTACTGGCATCGCGCGCATCCGGCCGCGCCCTATGATGGCATCGCGGATTGGTGGGTCAAGGAAACGCGCGGGAAGCGCGTGAACCTTTATATCGGACAGGCGACCTATCGCGTCGGGAGCAATGACAAGGAATGGGCTACCCCACGCGAACTGGTGAGCCACCTCGACTATAACCAGCGTCACGGCAGCGCGATCCAGGGCAATGTCTATTTTAGCGCCAAGAGCGTGGCGGACAATAAGCTCGATGCGCAAGGATTGGTCGCGCGGTTATGGTATCAAAAACCCGCGCTGACGCCGCGTGTGCCGTGGATTGATGGCAAGGCCCCGGAGGCTCCCAAACGCGCCCGCTGGATCGGGCGGACCCTAAGCTGGCAAGCGGTTCCCGATGCGGCGCGCTATATGGTCTATCGCGTGGCAAAGCCCCAAGCCGCCGTCACCAATTGCGACATCGCCGATACGCGGAATCTGGTAACTATCGTGAGCGCGCCGACGACCGCCATGGATTTTGCCGGCGGGCGCGAAAAAGGCGTGACCTATCTGGTCAGCGCGCTGGATCGCGGATCCAATGAATCGGCAGCGGCGTTTGTGATGTAGCGATAATCCCCTCCCGCTTGCGGGAGGGGATTATCGCTCGTGCCCTTTTCACAAACGTAAAAGGGGGTCCAGCCATCCCTTTAAACCATCGTCATCCCCGACTTGATCGGGGATCCATCACCCGACTGTGCCAAAATATGAGTCAGGTGATGGATTCCCGCCTTCGCGGGAATGACGACAATAGGGTGGCGCTCCTTGGTCCTGCGCCCCTGCCTTACGCAGGGGCACATTGATTAGCCACCCAACCGCCGCCCCACCGCTTCGGCAAAGGCCGCGCCGCCGTCTTGTGTGGCGTTTAAAAACAGGCTCGGCTCGATTGCTTCCAGCTCCAGCAGCGCCAGCCGGCCCGCATTATCGCGCAGCATATCAATCCGCGCATAGAGCGGTGGAGCATCAAGCGCGGCCAGGGTCGCTTGCGTCACCGCGCGCGCTTCGGCGTCCGGCTCGACCGGAATTTCGCTCGCGCCGAACTGTTCCTGCACGCGGAAATCGCCGGGCTTGGGGACTTTTCTCAGCGCATGGCTGAACGCGCCGTCGAAATAGAAGAGCGAATATTCGCCCTCTTCATGGACCGCATCAAGGAGCGGCTGGATCATCATGCGTTTCCCCGCAACGTCCGCCGGGATTGCTGCAACGCGGGCGAGGATATAAGTGCCGTAAGAGCCACCCGACACCGGCGGTTTGACGAGCAAGCCGTCGCGCCCGAACGCCGCCCTTGCTGCCGCCAGATCGGCCTCGCCCAGCGCATCGCTCCAATGCGTTTCCACCACCGGCACGCCCGCTGCTTCAAGGTCACGCAGATAGAGTTTATCCGTATTCCACCGCATCAGCGCGGCGGGGTTGTGGACGGGCAAACCCTCCCGCTCCAGCCAATCGAGCAGGCCATACCATTGGTCGACAAAATGCTGATAGCCCCACGCAAATAGCGGCAGCACCAGGTCAGCCTCGCGCAAGGGTGCGGGGTCGTCACGCCAGCAGCGCGTCAGCACCCGCACATCGAGCCTCCCATCGAGCAGGTCGATGAGCTGGCGGACATGCGGTTGCCAGCGCTCGCCATAGCTTGCATCCGGAACGAGCAGCGCGATTTGGCTGGTCATCAACGCACCCCGCTGCCCATCCCTGATCCGGCCTTCTTACTTGCGCGCCAAAAGCCCGCGCGCCTGCCCGGCAATCTGCGCGAGCATCACGCCATCGGGCGTCGTTGCCTGCCGCGCGCGGTTGACGATGCGGAGGAACTGTTCAACCCGGTCGGCATTGCGCGCAAGCCATTTGGTCACATGCTCCTTCAGATCGCCGCCCTTGGCGCGGGCGAAAAATTCGAGCCGCATATGCTGGAAATCGCGTGCGAGGCCGTTGACCAGCAAACGCTCCCACGGATCGGTCGGCGACATGCGTGCCGCCGCGGTCTGCGCCCAGTCGAGCCCGAGCGCGGCACCCAATGCGGTGAAGGCTTCGGTGACCTTGGTTTCCTCCGCGCCGATGCGCTCGGCAAGATCGACAATGCCGACCACGCCATCGGTCTTGAACAAGCGCACCACCGGCTCGATCAGCTTGGGATCGCCACCCGCTTCGGTGAGTTTGTCGGCAATCGCCTGTGCATTGCGCTTGCCAACTTCGCTCAATAAACGGTCGACCCGTCCGACAATGCGGCCGGTGCCCGCTTCCAGCCGCGCGACCATTTCGCCTGGCTGTGCGCCCGGCATGACGCGCAGCAGATCGGCCATTTGCGAGCCCATCGCCGCTGCCGATTGGGAGAACAAGGCAAGGCGCATGCCCTCGTCAATCTTGGCGGAATCCAGCGCCGCCCAGATCTTGTCCATGTCGAACAAGCGTTCCGCCGCGATGAACACTTTGGCGATATCGCCCAGCGACGCGCCCTCTTCTTCCGCCAGTTCGAACGGATGGATGAGGCCCAATCGGTTGATCATCCGGTTGGCAACTTTGGTGGCGATGATTTCCTTGCGCAATTGATGTTCAGAAATGGCTTTCGCAAATTTCTCCTGCATCTCCTTGGGGAAAGCGTGGAGCAGATCTGCGTTCATGGTCGGATCGTCGGCAAGGTCGCCCTGCTCGATCGCTTCCTGCAAGGCAAGCTTGGCGGTCGAGAGCAAAACCGCGAGTTCGGGCCGGGTGAGCCCGCGCTCGTCCTGTCCGCGTCGCAGCAATTCCTCGCTCGATGACAGGCCCTCAACCTTACGGTCCAACTGGCCGTTGGCTTCGAAAATTTCGATCAGCCGCACATAAGAGGGGAGCGCCGCATGACCGCCGCGTTCAGCAATCGACAGACCGAGCGTCTGGAGGCGGTTATCCTCCAGCACCAGATCGGAGACATTGTCGGTCATGCGTTCGAGGAGGGCATTCCTCGCCTCAAGCTCAAGCCGTCCTTCAATCACCTCGCGGTTCAGGGCAATCTTGATGTTGACCTCATTATCCGAACAATCGACGCCCGCGCTATTATCAATGAAGTCGGTATTGATGCGCCCGCCGAGCGAGGCAAATTCAATGCGCGCGGCTTGCGTCACGCCAAGATTGGCGCCTTCACCGATGACCTTGGCGCGCACATCGACACCATCGACACGCAGGCGATCATTGGCCGGATCGCCGACATCGACATTGGCCTGCCCTGAACCCTTGATATAAGTGCCGATGCCGCCGAACCAGATGAGATCGACCTCAGCCTTGAGGATCGCGGAGATGAGCGCGGTCGGTTCCATCTCATTGTCGCTGACGCCCAATAGCGTCTTGATTTCGGGGGTCAGCTTGATGGTCTTGTCGGCGCGGCTGAACACACCGCCGCCCTTGGAGATCAGTTTCTTGTCATAATCTTCCCAGCTTGATCGGGCGAGGCCGAACATACGCTTGCGCTCCGTCCAGCTTTTGGCCGGATCAGGATCAGGATCAAAGAAGATGTGGCGATGGTCGAACGCGGCGACCAGCTTGATCGCTTTTGATAGCAACATGCCGTTGCCGAACACGTCGCCCGACATATCGCCGCAGCCGACCACGCGGGTCGGTTCTTTCTGCACATCGACGCCCATTTCGGCAAAGTGCCGCTGGACCGAAATCCACGCGCCCTTGGCGGTGATGCCCATGCCCTTATGGTCATAGCCGTTCGAGCCGCCGGACGCGAACGCATCGCCGAGCCAGAAATTGCGGTCGAGCGCAATCGCGTTGGCGACGTTGGAAAAGGTCGCGGTGCCCTTGTCGGCGGCGACCACGAAATAGGGGTCGGCACCATCGCGGATCACGACATCTTTGGGATGAACGACCTTGCCCTCAATCAGATTGTCGGTGATCGAGAGTAAGGTGCGGATGAAGATGCGATAGCTTTCCTTGCCCTCTTCAAACCACGCATCGCGATCAACCGCTGGGTTGGGCAGCTGCTTGGGATAGAAGCCGCCCTTGGCACCCGCAGGTACGATAACGGCATTTTTGACCCGCTGCGCTTTCATCAACCCCAAGATTTCAGTGCGGAAATCATCGCGCCGGTCGGACCAGCGCAAGCCGCCGCGGGCGACCGGACCTGAACGCAGGTGGATGCCTTCGAGCCGCGGGCTATAAACCCACACTTCGCGCCAGGGGAGCGGTTTGGGCAGGCCCGGCACTTTGGAGGAATCAATCTTGAAGGCGAGAGCTTCATCGGCAGCGGTGGAGAAAGCGTTAGTGCGCAAGGTTGCTTCGATCACCGCGCGGGTGGTGCGCAGGATGCGGTCATCGTCGACGCCCTTCACCTGCATCAGCCCTGCATCAATCACCGCGCGATGCTTGTCAGCGGCCTTATCATCGCGGCGCTTGGGATCATGGAGGGCAACGAAGAGGCCAATCAGCCCTTCGGTAATAGCCGGCGCATTGCGCAGCGCCGTGACCACCGTATCCATCCCATAAGTAAGACCCGTCTGGCGCAGATAGCGGAACCAGGCGCGCAGCCAGACGATGGATTTGGGGTCAAGCCCCGCGCCGACGATCAACTGGTTGAAGCCGTCATTTTCCGCTTCATTCATCAACACACGGGCGAGCGCGCCTTCGATCGTTTCGGCGCGGCTTTCCAATTCATTGGCATCATGTCCATCCATCCGCGCCAGTTCATAATCATGGACATAGCCCGAAGCGCCGCCATCGAGCGCGGTCGGCACTTCCTCGATCACGCGGAAGCCGAAATTTTCGAGCGCCGGAACCACGTCCGACAGCGTCAGCGGCTGGCGGATCGCATAGGCTTTCAAGTGGAACTGTTCGCCCTTGTCAGTTGCGCTGCGATAGAGGCGGACCTTGCGCACGGCCTTGTCGCCGCTGATTTCCGCCGATGTATCGCGCAGCCGCAGGATATCCTGCGCCGCTTCGGCAGCGCCAAAGGTCGAGCGGTAATGCGCCGGGAAGGCATTGGCATATTTGATCGCGAGCGCAGCTGCGCGGGATTCATCGCTCAGCTCCGCCAGCGCATTTTCAACTTCGGGCACCCAGCCGCGCACCATCGCCTGCAATTGCTGGTCGAGCGCCGCATCGGACGGTGCCTTGCCGCCATTGCGCATATCGAGCGCATAGCGCAGCAGCGCGGGCGCGCCATCTTCCAGGCTCATCGTCCAGCCGATCACATTGGCATGCGCTGCCTTTTCGATCATGTCCTCGATCGCAAGGCGGCGACCGGTCGAAATTTCATCGCGCGGCAACCAGACGAACGCATAAAGATGCCGTTCGAGCGGCCCGGTGGCGGTCATGATCTTGGCGCGCGGCCGATCCTGCAGCGACATCGCCGTCAGCGCGAGCCGTTCCAGCGTCGCGGTGTCAAAGCTGGCGAGAAGATCATGCGGCAGCGCGGTCAGCGCATGCACCAGCGCCTTTCCGGCATGGCCGACAGGATCGAAGCCGAATTTTTCCATGAGGCCCGTAAGCTGCGCGCGCAGCACCGGCACCTTTTCCGGCGGCGCGGACAGCGCCGCGCTGGTCCACAGCCCCGCATGGATCGAGAGTGCGCTCAAGCCCTTATCATCATGCACCGGCACGATGACGAGGTCGATCAGCACGCGGCGATGGACCGATGAAATGCGGTTCGATTTGACCAGCAGCGGCGAGCGACCGCCCTTTTCAAACCATTGGAAGGCACGCTCGACGGTTTCAGGCGCGAGCAGCGCCTCGCTCTGGGTCGCGCTGATGCCGAGCGCTGCGCTCTGCTTATTCTTGCGGTCGCGGATTTCGTGCCCCAGTTGGGTAAGGTTACGGTCAAGGAACCAGCGCAGCAAGGCGGCACCCTCGACGTCCGCGGTGCGGTCGGCATCGGCGCGCAAAGCCTCCTGCATCGGCAACCAGTCGCGCACCGCCGCGCGCACATCGGTCAGCGTAGCGCGGATGGCCGCCGCCAGTTCGCTGCGCTGTTTTGCGTCCGCACGGTCGATTTCCATATAGATGACCGACTCGCGCTTTTCGCCGCTGGGGCTGCCATCCAGAATTTCGGTGAGCGTGCCCGATGCATCGCGGCGCACCGACAGCACGGGGTGAAGGATGCGGTCAACGCCAAGCCCGCTCGCCGCAACCGTCGTCGCAATCGAATCGACGAGGAAAGGCATGTCATCATTGATGACCGCAAGCTGCATGGTACGATGGCCGCTTGCGGGCGCGAGGGTTTCAATCGCAATCGCCGGTTCGCCGCTCTTGCGCTGCAGCGCGGTGGCGGCGACGAACGCTGATGCTTCGCTACGGAACGCGCCTTCAAAGCCTTGATCCTCGCCGTGCAGCACCGCCTGGTTGAGCGCCGCATCAAGCGCCTTGAACAGCGGCGCGGGCACATTGGCCGACATCTTGGCGCTGGCCGATTTCGCGCCTGCGGCTTTGGCGGCTTTCTTGGCCGGGCTCTGTTTAGCTGAATCCGATGCTTTGCTAGCCATGGGAAAGGCAATCCTCCAACATCTATAAGCGCCGCCTTGCACCCAAGCACATTGCAGGGGGCGAGCGTCGCATTTTATCATCCTGCGCGGTCACGCTGCCGGAAAGAAAATACCAAGCCCGTCAAAAGCCTGCACATGCTCCGGCACGTCCGCACGGAGCCAACTATGCGCCTAGTGCGCACCAGTCTCAACCCCTGCCCGAGAAAATATTTGTGCGCGTTGGAGTAATATTATGTCGCGATGGTTACAATCGCAACAAAATGTCGGCAGGGCGAAGATGCGGTTGGAGCGGCGGTGGTTGCGGGCCACTGATCGCTCACTCCGGCCTCGCGAGTCGCGCGCCTTGAGGCCATACGCGGCACCTCACCCCCCCTCGCTAGGAAGGGTCGAAGACGCGGCACGCGGCTTCGGGGTGGGTAAAACGTCAATGGCGGGCTCAATACTCACCCCAAAAAACGTGCCGTTTTTTGACCCTCCCTAAAAAAGGGGAGGGTTGGGTGGAGCGCAACTCAAATTCCTCCCTGTTTGCGAAGCAAATGGGGAGGGGGACCGTTTGATCGCGCAAGCGAGCAAATGGTGGAAGGCGCGCGAGGCGATAGCCGAGCGGGCGGCCTCTCCGCGTGCGCTGCTCTTCCGGGCAACGGGGACGCGCTTCCGCTCAGCTCGCGGCCAGCTTGCGCAGCACTTTTTCCAGCAACGCCTGGTCCTTGAACGGCACGAGCACGCCGACTTCATTGTCACTCATCTTGCGCCCGACCATCAGGATGAATTCATGGTTGCCCGCGTCATAATCGAGGAAACCGAGCGCGGGCGCGGTGCGCAGCACGTGCATGAGCAGTTCCATGTCGCGTTCGCTGGTCGCGTCGGCGGGTTTCTGGCCGCGCTTCGCCGCGCGCTCCGCCTTGACCAGCGCCTTGAGCCCGCCTTCATAAGCCGCGAGATAATTGGCAAGACTGCCCCGCCCCAGTTTTTTGGCGCGCGCATGGCCGATCACGGTCGCATATTCGGTGATGCGGGTCTTGTCATAATCCGCGCCGAAGATGAGCTTGATCACCGGCGTCATCGGCGCGCGGTCCTGTTGCTTGAGCCCCGCATCGGCGAGCAGATCGGCATAATCTTGCGGGTGCTGTTCGGCGCTCAGCGAAAAATCATAGGCGCTGCTGATCGCACGGTAGAGGGCGCTGCGCCCGCGCACATCGGCATCACGCGCCGCCACCGCCGTCGCGCGCGCGGCTTCGAGCGATTCGGCAAGGCCCGCATCGTCGTCCGCCGCGACATCGCTAGCATCGACATCATTGGCATCGTCAGCATTGCTCTGGACGGGAGCCGGATCGACCCCCACGGCTTCGACCGTCACATCGCCAGCTTCATCATCGCCAGCCGCTTCTTCGACAGCCGCTTCTTCGCTCATCTCAGGCCGCGCCGCCCACGCAGAGACCGGAGCCGTTACAGCCGGCGCGGGATTGGTAAAGGCGGCGACGGCCACCTCCTGCTCCAACGCGGCAGCCATGGCAACGCCTGCCGTCTCCTTCCAGTTGAGCACGCCCAGGATCACATCAATCTGGTCGCCATCCGACGAGAAGGGCAGCAAAATGCCGCGATAAAAGAGGTTCGCGCCCGCTTCATTGCGCGATTCCGCCTCAAAGCTGGTCGGCGCTTCATCAGCAACGATACGCGGATAATGATCGCTGAGCAGCGACAGTAACGAGCCATCCGGCACGTCCGACAGATGCGCGACGGGACCGGTCAGCCCACAGCTTTCGCGGATCTCGCGGCCAATATAGGCAACTCCCGGATTTTCGGTGCTGGCGGTAAAATCAAGCAGAACCGCATGATCTTCAAACTCGCCGAGCGTCGCGACCTCCAGATCGGCAATCGTCGGAAACGCACGATCCTTGAGCAACTGCGCCCAGAAATCATAAGCGCGCACATGCATGCGCCGCTCGTCGGACCCAATTGAGGGCGGCGCCTCGATCGCGGCATCATCGGTGGGGGCGCTCGTATCGGTGGGCAGGGCAAGGTCGCCGGATAGCGAGGCAAGCGCGGCGCTGTCCTGCGCTTCGGGCTCGGACGCATCCATCGCACCAGCGGGGCCTCCGAGAATCGGAATCACGGGAGGCCGGATCGCCGACGGCTGGATCGCCGACGGCCGCATCAACGGGCGGCTCGTCGAAAGCGATGCCACGTCACGGATCGGCGGCGGGGCTTGGCGAAGTGCGCCATCCGCTTCCCCGGCCTCACGCAGCGTCACGGGCGGGGGCGTCTCACGCTGCGGCAGCGGCGATGGGCCAGTTGGCGCCAATGTTGCAGGCGGCGGTGTTACCGGCGAGGGCGGCGTTACCGGGGGCGGCGTTACCGAGGGGGGTGCTGGCGGGGCCGATGACGGCAGGGGCGATGATGGCGGGGGCGATGACGGCAGCGGCGAATGCGTAACCGGGGGCAAGACCGGCTGCCGCGTCACAGCTTCGCGGCTCACGCCGTCACGGGGCGCACCATCCCGGGGCATGGGCGTCAATCCGAGGCCCGACAACCGCTCGCCCTGCTTGTCATCAAGTCCACGAAAACTGCTCATTCACCCATCCTGATCTTGGCCGTGCCCTCACACGCGATCCCGCGCCTATGCGCCGATAGTGGTTAAATCAGAGTTAAACCTGCGGTGGGTTGTTTGGTGTGAATATTGGCGGATAGGCGTGGTTTGTGTGCCGCTGCATATCTTGCATTCGACGTTAACCCCGTCGAATATTCGACGGGGTTTTTGATGGCGCGGGGCGGAGTGCGATCCGCCGCCCCGCCACTCCGAGCGCCTTGCGGAGCCACGCGCCCCCCTCCCCTCCCCCTGCCCCGCCACCGCCGCCGCCCCATCTTGCCGCTTGCCAAGCGCAAAAGAGATTGCTAACGGCCCACCTTCCGAAAGACGGCGCACCCCGCGCCCACGGGCCGCTTTAGCTCAGCTGGTAGAGCACATCATTCGTAATGATGGGGTCAGGTGTTCGAGTCACCTAAGCGGCACCACCCTTTCAGCTTAGAAAATGAAGGTTTCCTTGGGGAAGCGCGTAAGGTTTGATGGCACTGCGCTATCCGGCTGGAGGCGCGTTGGCGTGGGAAAACCACGGTGACCTACGAGGACTCCCGTGGGTCTGGCGTGTGTGAAATCACCGCTTGCTCGCCTCTATCGCGCCTGTCTCGAATGAAGCCCTCGTGGCGACGGCCCGTGACGCTTTAACCCCAAATCTATGCGCAGGGTCTTGGCCGGCAACTGCCAACCTTAAAAGACGTCGCAAACGACCATGGATGAGCAGCCCGGCGGGGCACCGAACCGCTATGGCTCTAACCTTTAAGGTGAGCTTGGGCAAATTTGATTGGTTTCGCTTCACCCCACCGCACGATAGAATTGACAGCCGCCGCCCCGCCAGACGAAAAGGCCCGTCCGTTTTGAGACCCATATTCGAGGAAGCTTCCGCATGATCATCGCCGTTGACGGGCCCGCTGCTTCGGGGAAGGGGACGATTGCCAAGGCGCTCGCGCAGCATTTTGGCTTGCCCTTTCTCGATACCGGCCTCCTCTATCGCGCGGTCGGGGTGAGCGTGTTGCGGGCGGGCGGCGATCCGGAAAATGCGGACGATGCGCTCACAGCGTGCGGGTTTGATGAGGCGCTGCTTGGTGACCCCGCGCTGCGTACGGCGGAGGCGGGCGAGGCGGCGTCCAAGGCATCGGTTCATCCGGCGGTGCGGGCCGCGCTCCTCAAACGCCAGCAGGATTTTGCGCGGCAACCCGGCGGTGCGGTGCTCGACGGGCGCGACATCGGCACGGTGATCGCGCCCGAGGCCGAGGCCAAGCTGTTCGTTATTGCCTCGGCGCGAGTGCGGGCCGAGCGGCGTCTCAAGGAACTTGGCCGTCCGCTGGATGCAGCCAGCATCGCTGCCTACCAAGCGGAGATTGAAGCACGCGATGCCCGTGATATGGGCCGCGCCGATGCACCGATGCGCGCGGCGGACGATGCGCTCTTGCTAGATACGAGCGATTTGACTATAGACGCCGCCGTCCAGCAGGCCATCCGGCTTGTCGAGACTCGGATAAGCCGTCAGCGTTAAATGCTGTCAGGCGCGAAGGGGAACGCCCCGTCGCGCCCTTTTTGCTTTAGTCGGGCCTTCGGCGAATCAGTAGGTCGCGCGGGATGTTTTGTCAGCATGGGGCTGGCAGGACAGTCTGGCCATAAGACCCTGGGAACCAACCCGGCGGCCGGAAAAAATATATAAGGAACTCTAACCCATGGCCACTACGGCAAATCCGACCCGCGACGATTTCGCGGCAATGCTCAATGACTCCCTTGGCGGTGAAGATGGCGGTTTTGAAGGCCGCGTTGTCAAAGGCACCGTCACCGCAATCGAAAATGACCACGCTGTTATCGACGTCGGCCTGAAGTCCGAAGGTCGCGTGGCTTTGCGCGAATTTGCGGCCCCCGGCCAGAAGGCCGATCTCAAGGTTGGCGACGAAGTCGAAGTTTATGTCGACCGCGTTGAAAATGCCAATGGCGAAGCGATGCTGTCGCGCGACCGCGCGCGCCGCGAAGCCGCTTGGGATAAGCTTGAAGCAGAATTCACCGAAAACACCCGCGTTGACGGCGTGATCTTTGGCCGCGTCAAGGGTGGCTTCACCGTTGACCTCGGCGGCGCTGTGGCGTTCCTGCCCGGCAGCCAGGTCGATATCCGCCCGGTGCGTGATGTAACCCCGCTGATGGACATCGCCCAGCCGTTCCAGATTTTGAAGATGGACCGCAAGCGCGGCAACATCGTGGTTTCGCGTCGTGCGATCCTCGAAGAAACGCGCGCTGAACAGCGTTCGGGCCTGATCCAGAACCTCGCTGAAGGCCAGATCATCGAAGGCGTCGTCAAGAACATCACCGATTATGGTGCGTTCGTTGATCTGGGCGGCATTGATGGCCTGCTCCACGTCACCGATCTGTCGTACAAGCGCATCAACCACCCGTCGGAAATGATCGCCATCGGCGATACCGTGAAGGTGCAGATTATCCGCATCAACAAGGATACGCAGCGCATCAGCCTTGGCATGAAGCAGCTGGAATCGGATCCGTGGGAAGGTCTGGACGCCAAATATCCGGTCGGCGCGAAGCTCAAGGGCCACATCACCAACATCACCGAATATGGTGCCTTTGTTGAACTCGAACCCGGCATCGAAGGCCTTGTCCACGTGTCGGAAATGTCCTGGACCAAAAAGAACGTCCACCCGGGCAAGATCGTTTCGACCAGCCAGGAAGTTGACGTGGTCGTGCTCGAAGTCGATGCCGACAAGCGTCGCATCTCGCTTGGCCTCAAGCAGGCGCAGGACAATCCGTGGGATGCCTTTGCATCCAAGCACCCGATTGGCTCGACCGTTGAAGGTGAAGTCAAGAACGCCACCGAATTCGGCCTGTTCATCGGCCTCGACGGCGATGTTGATGGCATGGTCCACATGTCGGACATCGCTTGGGGCATTTCGGGCGAAGACGCATTGAACCTCCACCGCAAGGGTGAAATGGTGAAGGCGATCGTGCTTGATATCGACGCTGAAAAGGAACGCATCTCGCTCGGCATGAAGCAGCTTGAAAAGGGTGCTCCGGCCGCGGGCGTGACCTCGGCCTCGTCGAATCTGTCGAAGAACCAGGTTGTCACCGTGACCGTGCTTGAAGTGCGCGACGGCGGACTTGAAGTGCAGGCGGGCGATGATGGCGCGACCGGCTTCATCAAGCGCGCTGACCTTGGCCGCGACCGTGACGAACAGCGTCCGGACCGTTTCCAGGTCGGCCAGAAGATGGACGCCATGGTCATCGGTTTTGACCGTTCGAAGAAGCCCAACTTCTCGGTAAAGGCGATGCAGATCGCCGAAGAAAAACAGGCGGTCGCGCAATATGGTTCGTCGGATTCGGGCGCATCGCTCGGCGACATCCTCGGCGAAGCGCTGAAGGCCAAGAAGGACTAATTGGCGCTCGGTCCCGTAACGGGACGTTGCTGCAATTAGGTATCTTAAATAAAGCCCGTCCCGGGGAACCGGGGCGGGCTATTTACGTTCCTCAGGAAAAGATCAGTATATTCTCGAGACTTAATAAATGGCACGGCCAGTTGTGTAAAATTTGATTTTTACACGAAAATACGGCAATAATTGAATCCGAAATAGGGCATTCCAGACAGCGAGGGGCTGTGGCGGAGTGTCGTTGAAAATATTTAGTTGCTTGAACTTGCTACCAAAACAGTTGGCTGGTCTTGCGGCATGAGGGTGCTTAGATGATTCGATCTGAACTGGTGCAGAAATTGGCCGATGCCAACCCCGAGCTCAAACTGGCCGAGGTTGAGCATATTGTTGATATTTTCTTCGACGAGATGGTAGAGCAATTGGCCTCCGGGGGTCGGGTCGAACTGCGCGGCTTTGGTGCTTTTTCGACGCGTTCGCGCGATGCCCGGGTTGGCCGCAATCCACGCACGGGGGAAGCGGTAGAGGTCGGTGCCAAGCGCGTCCCTTATTTCAAACCCGGCAAGGAAATGCGCGAGCGTCTCAACGTCAGCTGAGCGCGCTGTCGCGGTGACTGCGGCCGCATCTATTTGACCATTTTATTGCCCCTGCGCGTTTCCCTGCTTGCGTCGGGGCGCGGGCTTTGCCATGCACCGCCCCGGTCGGTTTGCGGGCACGAAGGGTACTGCCTCAGCGTGCGGACGTGGCGAAATGGTAGACGCAGCAGACTTAAAATCTGTTTTCCATCTGGAAGTGCGGGTTCAAGTCCCGCCGTCCGCACCAGCCAAGGTGACCCGCAACCGGCCCCGTGCGTATGCCGCGCCTCATCTTATCGGTTGGCGCTCGCGCTTAGCCTCGCTACATCAAACCCATGTGGCCCACCCTACGCCTTCGCCTCCCTCTAGTGGCCCTGACGGTCGCCAGCCTGGTGCTTGGCGGGTGCGATTATTTCGCCGAACAGGGCCCGGTGCGCGTGGCCGTCATCGGCACCAACGTCAAAATGTCCGATCCCGACAAGGGCCGTCCCAATAATGTGTCGCAAGCGCTCCTTATGGCGACGGCGCAGGGACTCGTCTCCTTCGATGGCGATGGCCAGATCGAACCCGGCCTTGCCGAACGCTGGATCGTCACCGACGATGGTCTCAGCTATATTTTCCGCATTCGCGACGCACATTGGTCGAATGGCGACAAGGTAACAACCGCACATGTCGCAGCGTTACTGCGGGCGCACATCAGCCCCGCTAGTCGAAACCGTTATGCCAGCGAGATCAACGGCGTTGCGTCCATCAAGCCGATGACCAGCGAGGTGGTTGAAATCCGCCTCGAACGCCCATTGCCGCATCTGCTCGAGATATTGGCCCAGCCGGATATGGCCTTGTTGCGCGGCGGTCGCGGTTGGGGCCCGATGACGGGCAAGCTCGAAAGCGGTGGCATGCTGTTGAGCGCAAAACAGGCGGCGCCACCCGGCAGCGACGAAGAGGAACTCATCGCAGACGATATACCCCCGGTGCATCTAGTCGCCCGTCCTGCCGCCAAGGCGTTGGCACGATACATCAACCGCGAGGCAGATGTTGTTCTTGGTGGGCGGTTTGACACCTATCCCTATGTGCGGGCCGCCGGGATTGCGGATAACCGGCTCATTGTCGATCCGGCCGAAGGCTTGTTTGGCCTCGCCTTTGCGCATGCCGACGGATTGCTCCGCACCGCCAACGTGCGCCGCGCAATCAGCATGGCGATTGATCGGGAAGCGCTTACGGCGAGTTTTGGCGAAGCGCGGTGGAGCCCGCTCTTGTCGCTGCGTCCACCGCTCGAAAAGCAAGACGCGGCGTTCGCCCCAACGCTCCCGTCCTATGCGAGCCTTAGTGAACAGGCGCGGATCGGCGAGGCGCGGCTCATCATTGCCGCCGCCCGCGCTTCAATGGACCACCAACCGGTCTTGCGCATCGCACTCCCAGACGGGCCCGGCGCCGACCTTCTATTTACCAGCGTAAGAGCAGACCTGCGCAACATTGGGCTGGATGCAATCAAGGTGAAGCCAACATCGGCAGCGGACTTGAGGCTGATCGACGAAGTCGCGCCATCGCGGGACCCTTTCTGGTATGCCCGCAGCCTTTCTTGTGCCCATATGCGCGTATGCAACAGTGATGCCGACGCGCGGTTGAAGGAAGCCAGTGCGAGCACGGATCCTGCCGTCCGCGCGGCATTGTTGCGCGAAACCGAAGAATTGCTGTTCGATGCCGCAGGTTATATCCCCCTCGCCGAGCCGCTGCGCTGGTCGGTGACATCACCGCGCAGCAACGCGCTTAAACCCAACCCACGCGCACGCCATCCATTGAATCGGCTGGTAACAATCCCCAGCTAAGCATCGACGCCGCATCGCTTCAAGCGGAGCCGCCGGTGTCTTTTGGAGGGAGTTTCAATTCATGGCCATTACGCCGGAAAAATATGATCGGGTTGCCGAGGCGCTCCAGCTTCAGGCGCGTGATCCGGTATCGATCCGCCGCCGCATCGAGGCGCTCGAGATGCTGCTTGAACGCAGCTTCGTTATTCCTGGCACAAACCAGCGGTTCGGCCTTGATTCACTTGTTGGTCTTATTCCGGTGATCGGCGATTTCATTACCGCAGCGATGGGCGCCTATATTATCTGGGAGGCCAAAAATCTCGGCATGCCGAAATGGCACCGCTGGCGGATGGTGGGCAATCTCGCCATCGACACAACGCTCGGCGCGATCCCGGCGGTCGGTGATGCGTTTGACTTTTTCTACAAGTCGAACAGCAAGAATGTGAAGATCATCAAGAAATATCTCGACAAACATCATCCCCAGACCGCGACGATTGATCAGCCGGTGAGCGCGGACAGCCGTGTTGTTGAGCCCATCAATCGGCGGATCGACCACCGGCTTTAAGTCGGCCACGCTCTGTTAGGACCAGAATCGCGCGGGGGAAATCTGTTCGGGCAACACGCCGCGGCTTTCGAGTTCCTCTGGCCAAGCGTGGTCGAACAAAAATGCCTCTACCGCGAGTGCCATGGCAGGAGAAGTCTGCAGACCGTAACCGCCCTGTCCGGCTAACCAGAAGAAGCCGGGACAGTCTGGCGCGAAACCTGCCGTTGGCACCATATCGGGCGCAAAGGTACGCAGTCCCGCCCAGCGCACATCGATTCGCCCGACCGTTAACGTCGTCGCTTCCTCGACCCGCCAGGCGGCTAAGGCCATGTCATATTCCTCCGGCTGGGCGTCGCACGGCGGGGATGGCGTCACGTCCATGGGCGACACCAGCAACCGCCCTGCATCAGGTAGCATATAAAAGCCGTCATCCTTGACCGTCTTGGTGAACGGCCATGGCGTAACATCCAAATCCGAAGGCGGCGCGAAGCCGATTATTGTTCGCCGCAACGGCTGGAGACCGAGTGGCCGCACGCCCGCCATCGCCGCTATCTCGTCCGCCCAGGCGCCCGCAGCATTGACAATCGTCCTTGCCGAATAGCGCTCGCCGCCCGCATTGATCTCCCAGCCATCCGCGGTGCGGGTTATCAGGTTGACCTCGGCATCAAACACCAATGTCCCCCCAGCATGACGGAAAGCTCTTGCATTGGCTTGGAGCAACGCGTCCGTATCCAGCTTCTTGCCCCCGGTATCGATAAGCCCCGCAACGATAGCGTCCGGACCCGTCCGCAACACCGGAACCAGATCAAGCATGTCCTTTTCACTGGCGCGGTAGACGCTGCCGGAGAAGCGGCCCATCTCGGTATGGAGTGTTTCCAGCGCGCCTATGGTTCCGGCTTCGGCAATGAATAGCGCAGGCTTATCGGTCCATAGGGTGACGTCGCCAAATTCCACTGGCGGAGCGCTGAAAAAATCACTGCTCGCTGCCGTCATGCCGCGAACGGCATCATTGCCGATACCAAAATGATAGAAGGTCGCACTACGCCCGGACGCATGATAACCAAGCGCAGATTCCCGCTCGAGAATGATCGTGTCCGCGTGTCGGGCAATGCGCGCCGCAGCAGACATGCCTGCGATACCGCCCCCGATTACGATGATGTCAGCCGATGTTCGCATTCCCCGCCCTCATTCACCCAGCATATAAGATGGCTCTCACCTCTATGGCGCTCGGGCACCGATAGGGGTCAGAATCCTTTAAGTCCAACCCGTTCGAGATCTTCCGCAAATCGTTTGGCCTCGACGGCGCGACGCGTTTCATCGGGCAAGCGCAACAAATAACTTGGATGGATGGTCGGGTGGAGAATGGCACCGTCGGGTAAAGCGGTGGCACGGCCACGGATTGCCGTAATTTTTTCGCTGCGACCGGTGATCGCGCGGACCGCGCTCGCGCCGAGAGCGATGATATGTTTCGGTTTGACGAGACTGCGTTCGCCATCAAGCCACCAGCGGCAAATATCGACCTCGCGTGGAGACGGGGTTTTGTGTAACCTGATTTTGCCGCGCGGGCCTTCCTTAAGGGCATGCTTGAAATGTTTGACACCGTTGGTGAGGTAGGCGCTGGCCCGATCGATACCGGCCTGACTTAGATAATGGTCGAGCAATTGACCGGCGGGTCCGACAAAGGGGCGTCCCTCGCGCTCCTCGACATCGCCCGGTTGTTCGCCGACAATCATTATTGCAGCGTCGCGTGGTCCCTCGCCCATCACCGCCCGCGATCCGTTGCAGCCGATCGGGCAGCGGGTACAGGCCATTATTCCGGACTCGATCGCTTCCCATGATGCTGGAGGAGGCCCGACATCGGCTGGGCCGCTGGCGATCATCCGGGCCTCGCGCGCCTGCGCGGACGTGATGAGCCCGGGAATAGCTTGTGCTTCCGGCAAATTCTTCCAATATTTGCGCGGCATTTCCTTGACCATCGCCTGCACTTTGAGACGGGCCGGGTTGAAGATCGAGGCATAATAGCCGCGCCACAAATCCTCCATTTCATCGGATTGCGGCGCATCATCGCGTGATGCACCCGGCGCTTCAACAAGCTGCTCGCCATCCCAATGGATGGACAAGTCGGGAGTCAGGATGGACCAGCGCATACTAGCAAAGCGCCGCACGAAAAATTCAGCATTGGCGCGCACGATATGATGCTCCGGCTCGAACCAAGCGACATAGTGGGGGCGATCTGGCACGCCATCTTCGACCAAACGAAAGCGGACGAAGGCGCGCATTTTGTGAATGTCGCGCCGGACCTCTTTGGCCATCACGGCGGCGCGGCGCATCAGCGGGTCGGCGCTGTCATAAACGGCCCGCCGGTCAGCAACGATGCGATGGAGCAAGCGATACAGCAGATCGAAACGCACCTGATCGCGGTGCAGAATAACGCTGTCGACCAACGTAAGGAAACTCGGCGGTACCGAAAAGGCTGGTGAGGGAGCATCGGGCGGGAGCGACGACTCCCCGAAAAGCGACGCTTGGGTTGTGCCCGGGGTCACCCAATCGACTGCGTCCGGCGTAACCTTCGCGGCGATCAATTGTCGCGCCGCCTTGCGCCAGGCTTCACTATCATCTTCGCCCGCCAGTTCGATGCGATAGCGTCGTGTCGTTGCAAGCATCGTCATGCGAACAACTCCAACTGATCGGACTTGCGCACCGGCGGCGCGATGAGGGCGCGTAAATTCTGGTGATCGGTCAGCGCAACCGGTCGCCAATCGGCGCAAATGAGGAAGGGGCGTATCTTGCGGATCGACACGGTCAGCCGCCCGACATCGTCAAGCCGTAACTGGCGATAGCGCCGGATGCGGATAATCTGGTCAATCGCGCGCACGCCGAGTCCGGGAACCCGCAATAAGGCTTCACGCGCTGCCTTGTTAACATCGACCGGAAAATGACTTCGAAACTTCAACGCCCACGCGGTTTTGGGATCAACATCGAGCGGCAGCATGCCGTCATCATCGGCGGCTTGCTGCACTTCTTCGACACGAAAATCATAAAAGCGCATGAGCCAGTCAGACTGGTAGAGCCGGTGTTCGCGCAGCAAGGGCGGGCGCTGGAGCGGCAATACCGCGCTTGCATCGGGGATCGGCGAGAAGGCCGAATAATAAACCCGCCGCAAACGAAACTCGCCGTAAAGATGGTTGGCGCGCCCGATAATCGCGCGATCATCCGCCGCGTCGGCACCGACGATCATCTGCGTCGATTGTCCCGCTGGCGCAAAGACCGGCGCGGACCGCGCATGCTTTTTGGCATCCTTTGCCTCGACAATGGCGTCGGCAAGATCGCCCATCGCCAATTCAATGCGCCGTTCGTTCTTATCGGGGGCCAGCATCTCCAGGCCGCGCGCTGTCGGCAACTCTACGTTGATCGAGAGCCGGTCGGCATAAAGTCCGGCCCGATGGACAATTTCGGGATCGGCATCAGGAATGGTCTTGAGATGAATATAGCCGCGAAAATCATGGTCCTCTCGCAGACTGCGCGCAACCTCGACCAATTCCTCCATCGTTTGATTGGGCGAGCGCACGATCCCGGACGAGAGGAACAGTCCTTCGATATAATTGCGGCGATAAAAATTGAGCGTGAGGTCGACGACTTCTTTCGTACTGAAGCGCGCCCGGCGGACGTTCGAACTCTGTCGGTTGATGCAATAATGGCAATCGAAAATGCAGCTGTTGGTCAGCAATATCTTAAGCAGCGAAATGCAGCGCCCGTCCGGCGCATAAGCATGGCAAATGCCCATGCCTTCGGTTGAACCCAAACCCTTGCTGCCCTTTTTTCCAGGACTCAGGCTGTTGCGCTTGCTGGTGCCCGACGACGCGCAGCTGGCATCATATTTGGCAGCATCGGCCAAAATTTCGAGCTTTTGGCGGATGTCCAGTTGCGCCACGAATGTTGTCTCCGATTATATCGTTCCTCATATGTTCTATAACGAGTCGGTGCAACTTATATGATTTAAATGCAGGTTAAGGCCTGTGGGGAGGTGATATGGTTTCACCCGATCCGTTTCATCAATCCTCTGACGGGACCGAAGCCGATGAGTGCGGCGCCGATGAAGGGCAGCGCCACGACCCACAACCTGACGCCGGTTATACCTTCAGGGCTCGCGATGCTGATCGCAGCCGTCATGGCAAGGCCAAGGCAGGTAAGAACGAGGCCTGCGATCAAGCGCCAGTGGGGCACATCTTCGCGCGGCGGGATGCCGCGGCGGCTGTCGGATTGCTCATAGCGGGCGAACAATGCGATCATTGGCGTCAGCGCGAGGATATAGAGCGCGAACCAGATCGGGCGTGCGAGCCACCAGGCCGCGCTTCCCGGCTGGACATGGAGGCCGACACCGCCAGCCAGCCACGCGGCAACCATCACCAACACAAAAGCGGTCAGATGCCACAGATAGATAGTCATGATCATGCCGTTGACCAGCACTATAGCAGTCCACAGCGTGCGGTTGTCGAGCCAGCGTTTCAGGGTGGGCTCAAGCGCCAAGGCAAAGCCCGCTTGCGCAATCCCGAGCGCCAGCAGCGCCAGCGTCGGGGGCATGGAGTTGCTAAGGTCTGATTCCGGCACCCCGATCATCGCCACCGGATAGGGGCCGAAGCCGACCAGCAAACCGAGTGCGATGAGGCCGCCGATGCCCCACATCAGCGGCGCACGGAAGCGACCTTCGCTCCAGGCATAACCAAGCTGGTGGATCGCCACCCACACAAAGATGAAGTTGAGGAAATTGATATAGGGCACGCCATATTTGATCGAGGCCACATCAACCGCCACCGCAGCCGCGACCAGCGCCCAAAAGCTTGACATGCCCCAGCGTTTCCACGCCGCATGGCTAAACGGCACTAACGCGGAAACGATCAGATAAACGCTCAAAAACCACACTGGCACCAGCGCCAATTGCGTCGCCATTTTGACGATGCCGCGCTCGATCCCCATCACCGTTCCGAACATCGCGATGAAGGTCCAGATAAGAAAAAGCGGCATCACCGGATTGATCAGCCGCCGAACACGCCCCGAAAACCAGTGCGCATAGGTGCCGCCATCACGGCGGTTCGCGGCCCAACTCGTGCCGTTTGAAAACCCGCCGACGAGGAAGAAGAGGGGCATTACCTGAAAACCCCAGGTGAGCCACTGCGTCCAGGGTAAAATCCCGAGCAAATGTCCCCCGACAACCGCGCCGTCTTGCATATAGGGCGCTGCGACCAACCAATGCCCGACCACCACCGCGAGGATCGAAAGCGCGCGCAGGAAATCAACCACTCGGTTGCGGCTGGGCGGCGCTTTGTCCGCCATCTCTTGCGCGCGGCCCCACAGGCTGCGTTTGGGTCGTGTTGCGCTGCTCATGGTCGCCCCTCTTTGCTTATCCTCCTTACTGACGAGGCGGGCGGCAGGATGCAAGGCCTCCCTTTCGCGTCGGCTAACCCCACATTTTACGCAAATCCGTTCTTGCGAGCCACCCGCCATCATGCGACACCCTGCATCAGGGTCAAATCATTACCATGGATAAGGAGAGATTATGCGCGCGATTTTGATTGGATCGGCTTTTGCTTTGATGCTCGCCGGGTGCGGCGGCGCGAAAGATCCTAACGAGGCGGCCAAGGAAAGTATGGCCAAATCGCAACTGAAGCCCGGTGAATATGCCACCAAGATGACCGTGACCAAGCTTGAAATGCCCGGCGTTCCAGCGGCCCAGGTTGAGCAGTTGAAAAGCCAGATGGCGTCATCAATGAACATTCCCAACTTCTGTCTTACCGCCGAACAGGCGAAGCAGGGCTCGGAAGAAATGTTCAAGAAAATGGGTCAGGGCGACTGCAAATTCGACAAGTTCAGCGATACCGGCGCTGCAGTTTCGGGCACCATGACCTGTTCGGGTCAGGGCGGCATGGCAATGACCATGACCTTTAACGGCACCAAAACCGATACCAGCACGGCGACCGACAGTGAAGTCAAGATGAAGGGCCCGACCGGCGACATGATTGTCGGCAGCCATGTCGAGATGAACCGCGTCAGCGATTGTAAAGCCGGCGGATAAGCGCGGCGTTATCGAGCCGGGCAGAGCGGAAGCGCTTCTGCCCGGCTTTTTCATGATTGACGTAAGGAAGGTTTGGCATGCGCGCAATTAAATGGGTCCCGCTAGCGATGCTGGCTCCCGCATTGCTCGTCAGCGGCTGTAACCGCGAGCCGACCATCGAGGAAGTGCGCGCCGAGGCGGGCGAGCTTACCAAGCTGGTGCCGGGCAACTATGAAACGCGGGCGACCGTCACCAGCCTCAAGGCCCCCGGCATCCCTTCCGCGCAGCGCGAGGCGCTTGAACGCAAGTTGGACGGCAGCGCGCAGGTTGTGGAGCGCTGCGTCACGCAGGAGGAGGCTGACAAGGGCGTCCAGCCAATGCTGGATTCACTCCTCGCCCAGCGCGAATGCAAATTCGAAAAATTCAATGTTTCCGGCAACCGGATTGATGGCGAACTTGCCTGCGATACTGGCCTTGGCCCCACCGCGCGAATGAAACTTGGCGGCACCGTCGAGCCTGAGCAGATCAAGGCGCAGACCAATATGAGCGTTAAACTGCCCTTCCCGCCGGTCGGGATCGACGTCGCGATGGACATCGACATGAAACGCACCGGTGACTGCAAGCCGGTAGCGTCGGAACCGGCAATTACAACAAAAGCAGACGAGGAAAGAAAAGCACCATGATCGGCTATGTGACACTTGGTACCAATAATCCGGACAAGGCCCGCGCTTTTTACGCAGAGCTGCTTGGGCTGGTCGGCGCAAAGGAATTGATGAAGTTCGACAATGGCTTCACCATGTATGGCACCGATTTCGGCAAGCCCGCGCTCGCGGTCACCCCGCCGCATGACGGCAAGGCTGCGACCGTCGGCAATGGCGTCATGCCCGCTCTGGTGGTCGAGGAACGCAATAAGGTCGATGCGCTCCACGCCAAGGCGCTCGAGCTCGGCGGCACCTGCGAAGGCCCTCCGGGCGTGCGCGGGGAAGAAGGTCCGCAAGCCTTTTATGGTGCCTATTTCCGCGATCTGGATGGCAATAAACTCTGCGCCTACCGGATTGGCCCGGCGACTTAGTCCATGATCGCCTGTATGGGGCGGCGCGACGTCCCTTTCATTGTCGCGCTGTCCCTCTCCTTGGTTGCCGTTGCTGCAGCTTTGGTGGTTACCGATGATCCGTCACTGCGCGCGCTTTATGCCGCCCGCTGGACTGCGCGTGCGATGTTCCTGATTTTCCTAATTATTTATCTGGCTGCTCCGCTCAACCGACTGGTGCGATCTCCTGCGACACAGGTAGTGCTTCATCGCCGCCGACAATGGGGCCTTGCCTTTGCAGCGGCGATGACGGTGCATCTGGCCGCCCTCTCCATTAATATTATCATGTTCCGTCCACGCGAGCCTTCTTCACTAGTAGGTGGCGCGGTCGCCTATGCACTGGCTTATATCATGGCTCTGACCTCAACCAATCACGCTCAGCGACGTTTTGGCAGATGGTGGAACGGTCTCCACCGCTTTGGCCTCCATTATATCTGGTTCATTTTTTTGGTGAGCTATGGCAGCCGGATTTTTCATAAAAACCCGCAATATCATGCGTCAGGCTGGGTATTGACGGCAGCGGTGTTGGGCGCGCTTGCCGTGCGCTTGATGGCTGCGCGAAGGAGGCAGTTGCCGGCATGAGTTTTCGCGACGAAACCGAAGATGACAACACCAAAGCCCTTGTCTGCTGGCTGTGCGAACGACCGCTGGGCGTCGAAGTCGAATGGCATCATCCGGTGCCTAAAAGCCGCAAAGGGCGCGAGACGGTGCCGGTGCACCCGATCTGCCACCGCACGCTCCACGCGCGCTTCACCAACCGGGAACTGGAACGCATCGGCACCAACCGGGACGCGGTGATCGAGGACGGCCAGATCGCGCGCTTCATCCAGTGGGTGTCAAACAAGGATCCCGATTTCTACGCGCCGACTCATAGTGGCGGCGATAAGCGCCGTTAGGGTCATAACCCTAACGAGCCTGCTCAATAGCTCCCATGCTCCTTGCCTTGGGTCCAATATTCGAACGCCTGGTCGAGCGTGCGGGTACTGAACACGACATGGCCGCGGTTCAGTTCATACCCCATGGCAGGCTTGCCGTTGAGCGTACCTGACCACCAGCGACCCTGTCGGTTGCCGCGAAAGATCATCGCGGCGCCGTTGCCTGCATTGTTCCGCTGCGTGTTGAGTTTGAATGCGACCACTGTGCTGGCGGCCGTATCCGACGGGCCGAACGCCATGGTGCAAGGGGCAGGGTTGCCGTTTCCAGCAACGCAGGTCGCGGGCGTGCTCCCGTCGGCTTCGGATGGGTCAGGGATGCCGGGCTGGGTCGCTTCTTCCATCTGGAAGCCTGCAGCGGTCTGATCGCCGCCGCCGCTTGCACTCGCGCGGGTCTGCCGGTCTTGCTCCGGCTTTTCCGCGCCTGCATTTTGCGAGCAACCGAAAATCAGCAACGCGGCGCATCCCAGCGGCATAGCCAGCTTTGCCAGCGTAGGACGAAGAGGCTTCATGTCTTGCATGGGTAACTCCTGGGTTAAGGCACAGGGTATAAATGCAGGGTGGAGAAAACGGTTGCCCGTCTCCTCCACCCCTTGCGGCTCCTCCCGCCAATTCAATGTGTCCAATCCCGCAGCGGGATCAGTAGCGGCCCGCCATGCTGTTGGCGATTGCGGCGCGTTCGCGGCTGTCACCGACAATGTCCGCCGGGCGTTCGTAATAGCGACAGAAGATTTGCGCCGCTTCCGATGCGCTGCCCGCACCGCGCAGGCGGCTTGCCGCACCGCGTTCGGTGGTGGTCAGCTCATGCTGGATAAATTCGAGCTGCTCGCGGAAGCTCGACTGGCGAATGTCATGTCCCGCCCACTTGGCGAAATCCGCGCGGCGCGGGCCTTCCCATTGCGCGAGCCCATAAGCGGGGCCGCCGCCATGCTGCTGGATATTATGCTTCATCCCGCTTTCCGCTTCGAGATTGGCGGCAATGCCGATCGCCTGATTGCGGCTCCAGCCTTTGCTGACGAAGAAATCGATTGCCGCCTTGACACTCGCATCATGGCCGACCGGATTAGCGCCGCCCGCTGCGGAAGGCCCCGTAGCACCGCCGGGTTTCGGCGCGGCCTGCCCCGCCGGGGGACGCAGGAAATAGCCGCCATTTTTGGTGCAATAGCTGGTATTGCCATAGCTTACCTGCTGGCCGCGCGGACCTCTATTATTCGAGCCGATCATCTGGGTCGGGCTGACCACCAGTTCGGTGTGCGAAATGCCGTTGCCTTTGATGATCGCGACATCGCCGGCCTGCGGCGGGCTTCCGGCCGGAACCTTGGTCCACCCAAGGCTCTGCAGCTTGGAGGAAAGCCCCGACACGCTATTGTCGTGCATATTGGGCGGAATTTGCCCGGCTTGCTGCAACACCGCCGAAACGAAATTGGCGCAGCAAATATTGGGCGGAATTCCTGCCTGCATCGGCAGCTTGTCATTCTTGTTATATTGGAGCTGGTCCGCCCACTGGCCGAGATAGGATTTGGCGATATCGGCTGAAGCCTGCGCGCCGCCGCTGGGAGCGCCCGGATAGGGCGTGCCGGGAACGCCGCCGGGGCCGGTCGTGCCACCGGGTCCAGTGGTGCCCCCGGGACCTGAGCCTCCGCCGGGGATCGTAATCTTCTGCCCCGGATAGATGAGGTCGGGATTTTTGATCTGCGGATTAGCCGCGATCAGCGAACTCAAGGAGACGCCATGCGCGCGCGCAATTTTCCACAAACAGTCGCCGCGCACGACATTATAGCTATTGCCGCCACCGCCGTTCGCAAGCGCGCGGCTGTTGACTGCATTGGTGTAATTGGATGAACCGACCGACTGGACCTGCGTCATGAGAGCCTCTCCCATATTCTCTGCCCTTGGGAAGAAAATTACGGGATTCGGGAAACCCTGTCTCTAAGCGATTCGTTTAGAATGCGGTGAACCGTTAGGGTCCTGACCCTAGGTGTGGCGATTATTCCGGCTTGCGCGCCAATAGCAGCACGAAATCGCCACCTTCCGAGGCAAACTCAAATGCGCCCAACGGCGGCGCTTCGGCGAACAGGGCTTGGCAGGCGCTGGCGTCCGCAAAGGGCTGGGGTGCGGGTGCTGCGGCCACTTCGCCGGTAATAGCGCGCACGCCGCCTTCCAGTTGGTCGAGATAGGCCGGAAGCGCACCAAAGCCGATGGACTGGTCGAAGGCGTGGGCCACCACGGTGCAGCAATCAGCAACCTTTTTGTCGTCGGCATTAGTACCCAGCACCAGATGGACGAGCGGAGCAATGGCGGAAGCCTCGTCGCCCGCTGCCGCGACATCAACGCCCGCTTGATGCAGCATCAGTCCGAGGTCGTCGGGATAACGCTGGGCAACGAGCGCGAGATCATAGATTTGCCCGATGGAACGGTGCAGCGCCGCATGATAGGCGGCTTCCGCCTCAATCCGTTGCCGCTCATATTGGCGCGCCAGCGTCAGCCAACCTGAAAGCGGTCCTTCATGATCGATGATGGCGACGGGCGCAGGTACCGGCGGCGAAACCGGCGTATCAAGCACGGGCTGGGGTGCGGGCATTTCGGTTTCCTCTGTCGCCACTTTCTCGGTCGGCTCAGGCAGCATTTCCGCCTCTACGATTTCCGTTTCGACTGTTTCCGCCTCTAGCATTTCCGTCTCTTCAAATTCTTCGCCCAAGGGCGCAACGAAGCCAGCATCATCCACAAGGGGCGTGCCGGTGGCATCAATTGGTATCGGTTTAGGGCTGGCCTCAACCGGGGCAGCGATTGTCGATGTATCGGGGGTCGGGTCCGGCGCTGGCGGGCTGGCACTATCGGTCGCACCGGCAATATGAGGGGGCAAATAGGGCTCCCCTTCGGGAACAGGTAAACCGGCAGCGATTTGTGCCGCTCGCACGCGTGCGACCAGCTCGGCAAAGCTGCGCGGCGGTGTCGGTGCGTCCGAAGCCGCCTCCGGTGCGTCGCGGCGCTTGCCCTTCATGCTGCGCAGCTTGATCGTGGTCGGTGCGCGCGTCTCTACGACCGGCTCCGGCATGACCGGCGGACTGATGACGACCGGCCGATCAAGCAGCGATGCTACCGAGGGTGTATTTTCATCGTCATCATCATAATCGTCGCCCCCGTCTGCACATTCACGCTGGCGGACCACGGTAATCGCGGGGCTGATCGTGTCTTCGCCGCCCCCCTTGTCCTTCCAGCTCAAGACGCCGAGGACAAAGTCGATGGTGTCATCGTCCGAAGAAAAGGGCAGCAGGATGCCGCGATACATAATCGTCATTTTCTCGGCATTGACGAATTCTGCTTCGAACCCGATCGGCGCTTCGTTGCTGATCAGTTTGCCGAGATGGTCAGCGAGTCGCGCAATCAACGTGTCGGGCTCGACCTCGTCGAGCATCTCGACCTCGCAATCGGCATCGGAAGCACGGCGCAGCGCCTCGCCCATATGCACGATGGCGGGGTTATCAATGCCGGTCGAACAGTCGAACAGCATCGCGCAATCGCCGAAATCGCCGAGCTGCGCCATTTCAAGATCATCAATGGCCGGAAACTTGCTTTTACCGGCAAGCGCGAGCCAGAAATCATAGGCACGCACTTGCATCCGGCGGGTATCGGTACCGAACGGATAGCGTTCATCGCCATGGATGAGCGTGACCATGTCGGCGGTCATTTCCGCATCGTCAGTCACCTCATATTTTTCGCTTAACGCTTCGACGCCCATCAACCCATCCATCCGATTCCCGGCTCTCAAGAGTCAGAATGGACCTGGAATGGTAAAATAGGAGTTAAGGGACTTCGCGGATCATTGGTGGCGCCTCGGTTACGGTAGCGCCGCGATGGCCGCCTTGTCGCATTTCTGTTGCGGGACGGCGGGCTTTGCTGCTCCTGGCAGGGGAACCATGAACGGCACGCCAATCTCCTTGGCGGCGAATGCGGCGGGGTCGAGATTGGCGCAGGCCGCTTCAAGCGCGAGCATTTTGGGCGGGGTGTCACGCGCTTCGCTCGAAAGCTGGAAGGTGCCCCAGTGAATCGGCAGTGCATAGGCCGCGCCCAAGCCCTGATAGACTTTAACCGCGTGGTGCGGACCGATATGGCTGCCCGTCCACATCTGCCCCGGCGAAAAACGGAACGCGCCGATGGGAATCATCGCAAAACGGATCTTGCCGCCCGCAGCCTTGGCCGCTTCAGCAGGCCACAGCCCGTCGCCATACCCAGTGTCCCCTGCGAAAAACACGCTGCCTGAGGGGGTGTCGACGGTGAAGCTTGACCACAACGCACGGTTGCGATCCTTCATCCAGCGACTACCCCAATGATGATTGCGCGTGACGTGGACGGTCGCGGCACCAATCTGCCGGTTCGTCGCCCAATCCATCGGGATCGCCTCGACACCTGCGCTTTTGATGATCGTGTCATTACCAAGGCTGGTGACGATGGCGGGCTTATCGCGGTTCCACAGCTGCTTTAGTGTCGCGAGATCCATATGATCATAATGATTGTGACTGACGATCACGAGGTCGATTTTGGGAAGATCGGCAATCGCGATTCCCGGTTTTGTCACCCGCTTGGGGCCAAAGCCCAATGGCCCTGCACGCTCGGCCCAGATCGGATCGGTCAGCATGGTGAAGCCCGGCGTTTCGATGAGCACGGTCGCATGGCCGACCCAGGTCGCGCGCATTTCGCCGGGTTTGAGCGCGGGCAAGGTCTTGGGCTTTACGGTCGCGACCTCAACCCTTTCCGGCCAGACTTGGCGATCATCCGTGCCCGTCAGCCAGCGCAGGATGAAGGTGCCGCGTGGCCGTCCGGGGCCGCGCACAACATCGTTGGTCCATTCGCCCTGGCCTTCATCCGGGTTGAAGAAGCGCTCGCCATCATAGTGACCGCTTTGCGGCCCCTCATAATAAATGCGGTCGAGAAACGGCGGTACCAAGGTCAGCGCGAGGCACAGCGCCACGATGACCCACAGCAAGAGATAAGCCAGATATTTAAAACTGGTTTTGACGAAGGACATGGATGCGGATTTCACTTCTGGTGGAGGAGCCATTGATAGGCGAGAATGTTGAACATGGTGTAAAGACCGTACAGCGTCATGGTGATGAGCGGATAACTGGCCTCGATCAGCATCGCGGTCACCAGCATGAGAAATTCGAGCACATAGGTGGCCTGTTGCCCCAACCGGCTACGCAGCGGCGCGGTGGCCTCCTCGATCAGGGGGTGGCGGCTTTCCAGCATTGCGCGGTGACACGCAAAATTGGCGATGCCCATGAGGAAAATGAAGAACAGCGTCAAGGTCATAGGAGCGGCCATGCTTTAGCGGAGCGCACGCGACTGGGAAAGGGGTGCACATGATATCAAGAGTTAGATATTGACAAAATCACGTTATCGTTGTGTATACGCAATAATTAACGAGAAAGAGACAATGATTCGTGGAAATTTATAATCGTCTTTCCGTCTTTCGAGCAGAACGCGGCATATCCCGCCGTGAGCTTGCAGATCTAGTTGAGGTGAATCCCCAGACCATCGGCTTCCTCGAACGCGGGGATTACAAGCCGAGCCTCGAACTAGCCATGAGGATCGCAGCGGTGTTCGAGGTGCCGGTCGAAATTCTCTTTTCCTTCACTCCTTTTGAAACCATGGCGGACCTTCTCCGTCGCGCAGGAGATTCAAAATGAACCTTGCTTATGATCCCGCACGGGGCCGGTCGCCCTGGACAAAATGGGCAGGCATTGCCGCCGTGTTCGGATTGCCGTTGGGATATGCCATCATCAACGGACGGTGGGAGGCGGGTATTCCGCTTGCGATAATCTCTCTTGTTGGGGGTTTTACCGGTTACGTCATGACGGTCCGTTCGCTCTACGCGCAAAATCGTCGGCGCAAATGTGCGGCAATCCTCGACGAACGCGAATCACGCGTATTTGAACGCGCCAACGCCTATGCCTTTCGAGCGCTCGCCATCCTGATTCTCCTGTTCTTACTCTATGCGACCGTCGCGACGGAGCCGGAACGCCAATGGTGGCTACCCCGTTCAACCAAGGATTGGTGGTCGTTGATTCTTCCGATGTCGCTGGTTTTACCGATCATTCCGACCGTCATCGCTGAATGGCTTGACCCCACGTCTTCTGCCGCAGATGGTGAGGACTGACCGAGAAGGAACGAGACATGCAAAAGGGAGTGCGGCGGGGGATCATCGCCGTGGCAATAGTAACTTTCGCGTCGCCGCTGGCGGGGCAGGAAGCGTTTAGCGTGCCGGTCCCGCCGCCACCGCCCGCCGATGTCAACGTGCCCGCGGAAAGCTGGGTGCGCTTTGATGCCAACGGCCCGATAGGGAGCGGCGCAGCGGGAGTCGTCAACAAAGCCTATCCGCGCAGCGTCACGATCGAGGATCGCCCGCGCATTGCTTCGGTTTCCAAATTCGTGGTGGCCATCGGCGTGATGCGGCTCGTTGAACAGAAGAAGCTCGATCTGAACCGCGATGTGTCGGACTATCTCGGCTGGAAACTGCGTAATCCGGCTTATCCGGAGGCCAAGATCACGCTGGCCATGCTGCTCTCCCACACGTCCAGTTTGCGCGACAATGGCGAGGGTTATCTTATCCCGCTTGGCGAGACGGTCGAGGGGACGCTCGCCAACCCCAAAATGTGGGATGCCGCCCACGCGCCCGGGACCTATTTCGAATATGGCAATATCAACTTTCCGGTGGTTGGCTCGGTCATTGAAAAGGTCACCGGCGAACGCTTCGACAAGGCGATGGACCGCCTCGTTATGAAGCCGCTCAAAATCCGGGCCTGCTATAATATGGGCGGCGGCTGTACCGACCGTGACGCCGAGCGTGCGGTCACCCTCTATCGTCGCAATGGCGATGTCGCGCGCGATGACCTTGGCGGCAAGCTTCCCGCCTGTCCGGTTTTCCTGAAAGAAGGCGCGAGCGATTGCGATCTTTCCAACTATATGCTCGGCAGCAATGGCGCGCTCTTTTCGCCGCAAGGCGGCTTGCGCGTTTCGCCCAAGGAACTCGCCGAGATTGCCCGCATGATGGCGCGGCGCGGGATAGCGGCGGATGGCTCCCGCTTCCTCACCGCCCGCTCGGTCGCGGAGATGGAGCGCCCGCACTGGCGCTTTACCGGCGCTAACGGCACTACGGAAAACGGCTTTTTCTGCAGCTATGGGCTTGCGACGCACATATTGGGCGCGAACCGCAATGCTGCCTGCCGGGATCGCCTGCCGGACCAGACCGGCCTGTGGTATGGCCACTCGGGTGAAGCCTATGCGCTCCGTTCGGGTGTCTGGTACGACCCCAAGACCCGCACCGGCATCGCCTATTATGCCACCGCCCTCGCCGACACCCGCCCCGAAACCGGACCTACCGCCTTCACCGTGACCGAACAGAGGATGGCTTCGAAATGATGAAACAGCTGCTCCCGCTTTTGCTTAGCTTCGCGCTTACCCTCCCCGCCGCGGCCAACGCCCAGACTTATGATGTCCTCATTACCGGTGGCACCATTTATGACGGCACCGGCACCAAGCCTTATAAAGGCGAGGTTGCGATCAGCGGCGACAAGATTGTCGCGGTCGGCAAGCGGCTTCGGGGCAAGGCCAAAACCACCATCGACGCCAAAGGCATGGCGGTCGCGCCCGGCTTCATCAACATGCTGAGCTGGTCGAACGTTAGCCTCATTGTCGATGGCAAAAGCCAGTCGGATATCCGCCAGGGCGTGACGCTCGAAGTGATGGGTGAAGGCTCCTCAATGGGCCCCGTCAACGACACGATGCGCGCCGCCCAGCTGGCGAGCCAGAGCGACATTAAATTTCCCATCCCCTGGTCCACATTTGGTGGCTATTTCGATTTCCTCGAACAGAAAGGCATCTCCACCAATGTCGCAAGCTTTGTTGGCGCGACGACGGTGCGCATCCACGAACTGGGTGAAGGCGATGTCGACCCGACACCCGAACAACTCACCCGGATGCGCGCGCAGGTGCGCCAGGCGATGAACGAGGGCGCGATGGGGCTTGGCACCAGCCTCATCTATCCGCCGGCCGCCTTTGCCGAAACGCCCGAACTGATCGCGCTCGCAGGCGAAGCGGGCAAATGCGGCGGCATGTATATCAGCCATATCCGCAACGAAGGAAACGGCCTTATCCCCGCAATCGATGAACTCATCACCATTGCCCGCGAGGCAAAAATCCCGGCAGAAGTTTATCACCTCAAACAATCGGGCGAGCCCAATTGGGGCAAGCTTGACGCCGTGATCGCCAAAATCGAAGCGGCGCGCAAATCGGGCCTGCGCATTACGGCGGATATGTATAATTATCCGGCAAGCTCAACCGGGCTCACCGCTTCGCTGCCCTTATGGGTGCAGGAGGGGGGCCATGCGAAGATGTGGGAGCGGCTGTCCGATCCTGCGCAACGCGCGCGGGTGGTGAGCGAAATGGAAGGCTCATCCGACGTCGGCGAAAGCGCGATGAACGGACGCAAGGCGGACGGGACGCTGCTCCTCGATTTCAAAAACCCGGCCCTGCGGCCACTCATCGGCAAGACGCTCGCGGCGGTGGCGAAAGAGCGCGGCAAAAGCCCGTCCGAAACCGCCATCGACCTTCTACTCGAAGACCGCAGCCGCATCGGCGTGGCCTATTTTACCATGAACGAGGCCAATGTTGCGCGCCAGACTGCGCTCCCCTGGATGGCGTTCGGCTCCGACGCCTCATCCAGCGCGCCCGAAGGGGTGTTCCTGCTGAACAGCCAGCACCCGCGCGGCTATGGCAACTTCGCGCGGCTGCTTGGCAAATATGTGCGCGAGGAAAAGACCACCAGCCTCGAAGACGCGATCCGCCGGCTGACCTTCTTCCCCGCAACCAACCTTGGCATTGCGGATACGCGTGGGCGCCTCGCGAACGGGTATTTCGCCGATGTGGTGGTGTTCGATCCCGCCACCATTGCCGACCGCGCCACCTTCGAAAAGCCGCAGCAATATGCGGTTGGCATGAAACAGGTCTTTGTCAACGGCACCCAAGTGCTGAAGGACGGCGAACATACCGGCGCAACTCCCGGGCGGTTTGTGAAGGGACCGGGCGCGGGAAAATGCGGCTAGGTCAGAAGTCAGGGTCCTGACCCCCGTGCGCGCGGCGCATCACGCTGCCTCGAAATGTTCGGCGAGGAAGGCGCGGATAGCGACTTGATCGTCAATCAGGCGGCGGCGGCGTTGGCGATATTTATGGGCGGCGATGGCTATAGCGATAAGCCCGGGCGCGACCAGAATCCACGGATAGGGCCAACCTGCGTCGTTGAAGAGCAATAACAACCCGACACCAAGAAAAATGCCGCCGTAGAAAAATAATGCCCCGAGCTTGGTATCAATTACACGGCTCTTCTTGAAATAGCCCGCGACCCGCGTCCGTCCGTCCTGATCGAACACATCGCCCCTGAACCAGACTACCGGCGTCGCGCCCTTATGATGGCAGTACAGATAGAGCTCGTCTTCGCTCCCCGAACTCATGATGTTGCCGACCGGCGTTGGCGTATCTTCTCCGCCGAACAAATCCCGCATCTTGCTCGCAAAAGCACGGACCGAGAGCGGCGAGAAAAAGGTAAACCGCTCGGCAGGGGGATCGGGTTCGGGGGTTAATAGCTGGGTGGGCATCTTATGCAAAACTATCGCCAGCGGATTTCTTTCCGCCACAGGATAAACGCGACCGATCAATCAGCCAAACTGATTTCCTTTATCATGTTCGTGCGATCAATAATATAGATCGACGCAGTGAATTCTGATTCCACCAACACAACGCCGCTCGCGTTTAATCGGCGCAGGTCTTCCAGATCATCTTTGGGAATGTTGGCGAGCTGTCCCATCTCTTCAAGCTTGGCGATAGAAACGACAGAGGCCTTGACTTGATCGCACGGTTGGTCAGCCCAGCCGAGGCCCTCTTCGCGACCACCGGCATAAGTGACATAGATGGCACAGCTGGGTTCTGCAGAGCCCATTTTGGTTTCAAGCGATGTGATCACCGGCGCTGCAGTTTTATTCATGGGTTTTGGCTCTATTTGCTTTGGAGGCACCCTCGCTGCAGCGGGCTGTGCTTTGTCGACAGGAGACTTACCGGCGGCGTTATCGGGCGCAACATCAGCCTTTGCCGTACCGTTGGACGCAGGACCACAACCGGTCAAAGCGAATAGAATTGCCAAGGCGAACCCACGCTTCAGGGCAGTTCTACCGTTGCCGCAGCAACCGTCATCGCGGATCATATTCGACATGGAGGTGATTATTGCTCGAATTTTTGAACACTTCAAACTGGATATCATATTTATCGCCGAGTGTACGTTTCATTTCAGCCTCGAATGCCCGCCCTTGGGCGACGCTGATATTATTTCCCCTGAAATCCAGCGCGCGGTCTGAATAATGTAGCGATCCGTTTTTGTGGCGACTGTCATTGCCAGATGTAATGACCGGATTGGGGAGCCCAAGCGTCGCTGCTGCCGCACCCGCTGCTGCACAGCCGTCCGCCACGCCTGAAATAACGCCGCAGCAAGGGTGGCATGGAGCCAGATGGTCATGATGATGGCTGCCTCAGAGCAACTCTAATCGAAGATGGATACCAATCATTATCAAAGTTGTAGTTGGTATCAAAAATTTGCGACATGAGTGTCATATATGTAATATATGCGTCTTCACATCTTGACCAAAAATTTTATCTTCCGCATATGTTTGAAGAGCAGGCAAATTTGACACTCAGCCGGATGCAGGCGTTGTGGCCAGGAGTTATTACTGACCATGCGGGCTTTGTGGCGGTTCCGGTGCGTATGTTGAAAATGCAGCGACAAATGGGGTTATCGGCAACCGATATGATTGTCGCAATCAACCTCCTTGGTTACCGCTGGACTTACGGGGGGGCTATCTTTCCGCGTAACTCGGTAATCGCTAAAAGGATGGGCATCAGTAGTCGGACTGTTCAGCGGTCAATTGAAAGAATGATCAAGCAGGGGCTGATTGAGAGAATCAAGGACGCGGACGGCAAAAGAGTGCTGCTAATGGATAAATTAGCAGCACTCTTAAGCCGAGCATCGAGGGATGATTGGAATTAAAGATAGGCGCGTAGCTTAACGGATAAAGCGCTTTGGAACCTAAGTTACGGTCGGTCGACACGATGTCAGTACGCCTAAGCAGATGCTGGTTCAAGTCCAGCCGTGCCTCCCATTATCAATCCGCCAACAACCCTTCCTTGGCAATCTTCTCCCGCCACACCAGCGGCGCGAGCGTGTGGACATTGTTCCCCTCACTGTCGACCGCGACGGTGACCGGGAAATCTTCGACCTCGAATTCGTAGATCGCTTCCATGCCGAGGTCTGCAAAGCCGACGACCTTGCTCCCCTTGATTGCGCGGGCGACGAGATAGGCGGCGCCGCCGACGGCCATGAGATAGGCCGATTTATGCTTGGCAATCGCTTGCGTCGCCATGGGTCCGCGTTCGGCCTTGCCGACGCAGCCGAGCAAGCCTTGTTCGAGCATCATGTCCATGAACTTGTCCATGCGCGTCGCGGTGGTGGGGCCGGCGGGGCCGACTATTTCCTCGCCCACCGGATCGACCGGACCGACATAATAGATCATCCGGCCCTTGAAGCTGACGGGGAGTTCCTCGCCTTTCGCCAGCATGTCGGCGATGCGCTTGTGCGCAGCATCGCGACCGGTCAGCATCTTGCCATTCAACAGGAGCCGGTCGCCCTGTTTCCAGCTTTGAACTTCCTCTGGTGTCAGCGTATCAAGATTGACGCGCTTGGCCGCCTTATCGGGTGCCCAATTGACCTTGGGCCATTCGTCGAGCTTGGGCGCTTCCAGGAACACCGGTCCCGAGCCATCGAGCGTGAAATGCGCGTGGCGGGTCGCGGCGCAATTGGGGATCATCGCCACCGGCTTCGAGGCCGCATGGGTCGGATAGTCCATGATCTTGACGTCTAAGATGGTCGAAAGCCCGCCCAACCCTTGCGCGCCGATGCCGAGCGCGTTGACCTTGTCATAGAGTTCGATGCGCAGTTCCTCGATCGCGTTCCGGGGTCCACGCTGTTTCAACTGCGCCATGTCGATCGCGCCCATCAGGCTTTCCTTGGCGAGCACCATCGCCTTTTCCGCCGTGCCGCCAATACCGATGCCGAGCATTCCCGGCGGACACCAGCCCGCACCCATTTGCGGGATCATTTCCAGCACCCAATCGACGATGGAGTCGGATGGGTTCATCATCTTGAACTTGGTCTTATTTTCCGAGCCGCCGCCCTTGGCCGCGACGTCGATGGTGACCTTATTCCCCGGCACCATTTCGAGATGCACCACGGAAGGGGTATTGTCGCGCGTGTTGACGCGGGTGAAAGCAGGGTCGGCGAGAATCGACGCGCGCAGTTTGTTTTCGGGCAAGAGATAGGCCTTCCTCACCCCTTCATCGATCACCTGCTGGAGCGAGCGCGGCGACTGGAGCCAGCAATCCTGCCCCCATTTGACGATCACGGTGACGATGCCGGTATCCTGACAGATCGGGCGATGCCCTTCCGCGCACATGCGGCTGTTGGTCAGAATCTGCGCGATGGCGTCCTTGGCCGCGGGCGATTGCTCCGCCTCATAGGCCGCACCCAGCGCGCGGATATAATCCATCGGGTGATAATAGCTGATAAATTGCAGCGCATCGGCGATGCTTTCGATAAGATCGTCTTCGCGGATGATGGCGGGGGCGGTGGCAGTCATCAATCATCTTTCCGGCTGGCTAAGGTTGCTGGGCGCTCCCTTGCATGAACCGGTCGAGTCCCGCAAGCGTCCGGCCTCGGCGCAGGACATCTTCAGTTAATCGATAGTTATGTTAAGCATATCGGATGATTTCATCGTAAATATGCCACTTGTTCCGGATAGACCGAACATTCCGCCATGACGAACCGAAATACCGGCGAGATTCAGGGCTTCCATCGCGACAATTTTTTCACACATTAGAGGAGCGATGTCGTTCGGCATTGCGTTCGATCCTGTTGATGACCGGTCACCTCATAAGAGCGGCGCAACATTTTGTTCCCGGGTCGAAAATAAGGAGATTATCATGTTACGTTTTATTTTAGCTTCTTCGGCGGCTCTGGCGATGGCAGCACCGGCTCTGGCACAAAGCGCTGCACCTGCAGTCCCGGTTCCGCCGCCGGGAACCGAAGCGACCGCTGAACCCGCAGCCGCAGCGCCGGCGACCCCGGCACCAGCAACCCAGACAGCTTCGGTTGAAGCCATCATCGCAACCGATTTTCCGGCCTATGATACCGACAAGAGCGGTGATATTTCTGAACCCGAGTTCGGCAAGTGGCTGCTTGAGCTTTATGCCAAAAATGCGGCGGCCAAACCCTTGGATGAGGCAAGCAAAGCAAAGCTGACCAAGGATGCATTTGCCAAGGCTGATGCTGACAAGAACAAGAAGCTCGCCAAGCCCGAACTGATCGCCTTTTTTTCCAGCGGCGATTGATATTTGGCGCAAAAGCGCAAACTTCCTCGACCCCGGCGACAAGCAATTGTCGCCGGGGTTATTGTTCGGGATCGATCAACGGCTGCGCGCGAGTAATTTGTCAACATGATCACCGCAAGCCTTGGCACATTCCCATTTCACTTTCCCGCCAGGCAGTTTCCGGCTCACCATCAGCCGCTCCATGCCCTTGATATCAGCTTCGGTGAAACCGAGTTTCTTCATCTGCGCGTTGCGGATGACTTTTGGCCGGACTGACGCATCATTGGGATCGAAGGAAATGGAATAGCGCAGCTCGATGGGAGCGGCAGCTGGAACGGGTGGCGGTGCAGGCTTCGGCGTGGCTGACTTCGGCATTGCTGGCGGCGGTAGCGGTGGCGGCGTGCCCATGCTGACGCTGGTTGACCGGATCTTTGCTACAGTTGCCGCGATTTCGACGAGACAGGCATTGTTGCAATCGGTGAGGAAGCGCCGAATGTCATGCAGCGTGAAATAGCTCGAAAAATCGGGGCCAGGGGTGAGCAACGGGAAACCGCCCTGAAGACGTTCGTTGAACAATGGACCGAGGCGTTCGCGTTCGGCCAATTCTGCCCTATTGTTCACGACGCGCGCCGCATCCTTATAATCGATGAGCCCGTTGGAAGTATCTGACGTACGCTGCACCTCTTCATAATTGAACGGTGCGGTTGGATCATAGGTCGCGCATCGCCCGATCAACTGCAGTGCCATGAATGCGAAAAACAGATAATGATACCAGCGCAGCGTGGGCGTCGTGTAGTTCGCGGCTCCCCGGTTCATCTTGCGGTTGATGAAATCATCCCACAAGGCCACATGCTGGCGATCCAGATTCCATTCCACCGTCGGCCGCTCGACCCGGACATTATCGATGAAATCGCGTACCTGTTCCCAATGCCGCGTTGGCTTGAACTTTAGCGGCGCAGGTTCCTGCAGCATTTTATAGAGGCTGTGCCACGCTTCCTGCGGGTTTTCGAGTTTGTCGATGGTCAGGAGATCACGATAGCGTCCGATGGCCGCATCCATCGCGTGCGTTTGATGAAGCAGGCCGGTTTCTGTCCCCCAACGGAATTTTTGGGCCGCAAGGCGGAGGAGGCCGTCGGTGCGCGGCATATGCTCGGCGATGAGAGCCGCGAGCCATTCTTCGAACCAGTCGCGATAATCAATTTCCTCGATGTGCTGAGAAGCGAGGAGACGGTTGCCGATTTCGAGAACGACATCTGCTTCGGCGGGCCCAAAGCTCGCACCAGACAGAAGCTCAACCAGACGGGCGCGGTCCGCATTGCCCCAGTCGTCACGCCGGTAGGTGAAAACCTGCCGCGTCTGTGGCTCGATCGGCGCAGGTGCCGCGGGCGCACCTTCCTGCACGTCACTATCGTCCCATACCGACAGACGGTTTCCGGCGACACCCGTTCCCACTGACGCTGGCGCGTGCATTTCCCTCGCGGATGAAGGCGCAGCGACCATTTCCGGGTCGAACCCGATAAGATCGCGCAAAAAGGGCAATTCGGGTGGAAAAACATCGTGCAGCGGTCGATCCGGAAGCTCGAGTGATCGACCCCGCATTTCGCTTCCGTCCGCCACGCCCAATTCGGGCGGGGTGATGATGGGAACGGGCGCTTCATCCGCTCTTTCGCCCAAGCGACCCATCACGTTGCCGACTGCACCAGATTCGATCAACAGCCCAAAGGGGAGCGGCAGGGGTGCGGTCAACCTGACCTCGATGCCATTGGTGAGATTGGGTGACGAAGGGCGCGGTAATGTCGCCGGTTGTGCTGCCGCATCCCCCGCCGGATAGTCGGCCCGCGCCTCTCCCCAATCCTGCCACTCTCCATCTTCGTCCTGATACGCATGGGCATCGGGATCAACAGGATTTGCTTTCGCCGCCTCGTCTTGCGCTGCCCATTCGGCCTCGCGCTGCGCCTGTTCGAACGCCGCGCGTAAGGCCATAAATCCGTCGCGATCCGTTTCGACGTCAATTGCTTTCAACTTGGCAGCATAAGCACGTTTGACGACTCGCGCATCGCTGGTTCGCGCGATGCCCAGCATAGCCCACGCATTTTGATAGCCTGCCATTCGCCCCCCTTATCCGTCGCCCGCCAATCTGCCGCCCGCTTTTACAGAAAATTTTCCCCGCCAATTTCATCAAGCAGCTTTTCGAGCGCCTGCCGTTCGGTTTCGATCTCGCGCGGGTCTTGGCGATCAAGCACCAGCCGGAAATGGTCGATCAACCGGCCAATATATTCGCGCATATCGCCCAGATGATCCTCGAACAGATTATTGGCGCGCGCGAGTGTTGCGGCATTGCGTGCGTCCTCGCGGGGATGGACTTTGAGCTTCGCGAGTTCGCCGCGCCGTTTTTCGAGTTCCTTGGGCGTCATCCCGCTTTCCTTGTCGTGGATGACCAATTGCCGCGTCACCCCGGTTTCGGGGATAACCACATCAACCTCCAGAAGGCCGCTCACATCATAGGTGAAGCGACATTCGATATTGGCCTGGCCGCCATGTCCCGGCGGCAAGGGCACGGTCACCTCGCCGAGCTTGACGTTCCGGTCAACAGTGCGGGATTCGCCCTGATAGATACCGAAGCGCACCTGCTTTTGCTGTTCGTGCATCGGGCTGTAAAATTGACTGCGGCTCGCCGGGATCACCGTGTTGCGCTCAATGATCGGCGAAAAGACGCCATCAACGATACGGCCACTTTCCTCGCGATATCCGGAATCGACGCCGAGCGTGAACGGGCACACGTCGGTCAACCTGATCTCGTCGAGCGCGGCGTCGCGGCTCTTGAGCCCGGCCTGTACGGCCGCGCCGAGCGCAATGGCATGGTCAGGATGGGTGCGGGTGTTGGGAAAGCGCCCGAACATGCGCGTGACTGTCCGGCGGATCAGCGGCATCCGGGTCGCGCCGCCGACCAGCACAATCTCGCTCAACCGATCCGCTTTGACATTGCCGTCGCGCAGCGCCCGCAAAACGGGTTGGCGCAACTGGTCGATGAGCGGGGCGGCGGCGGCGTCAAATTCGGTGGCGCTAATCTCGACGCTATATTCTTTGTCATCCCAGACGAGCCGGTAGGGTGCGGCTTCCGCGTCGGTTAAGGCGCGGCGGGTGCGCTCGGCTGCCGCGCGCGCGACTTCGCGGAAGCGGCCCGGGTCGGCGGCGCCGAGCGTTTCCCAGCCTTCAATCTTGCCGCGCGCGGCGATAATCACGGCATCGTTGAAATCCTCGCCGCCCAGCCGGTTGTCCCCCGCTGACGCGCGCACCTCGATGATCCCGTCGAACATTTCGACCAGTGACACGTCAAAGGTGCCGCCCCCTAAGTCAAACACCAGAAAAGGATGTTCTTCGTCCTGCTCGTGGATGCCATAAGCGAGCGCCGCCGCAGTCGGTTCGTTAATCAGCCGTTCGACCGACAGCCCGGCAAGCTCGCCCGCATCGCGGGTCGCCTTGCGCTGCTTGTCATTAAAATAGGCGGGAACGGTGATGATCGCGCCCGTTACAGGCTCCCCAAGTGCAGCCTCGGCATCACTCTTGAGCGCGCGCAGCACCATCGCCGACAGTTCCTGAGGGCTGTAACTGGTCTGGCCGAGCCGGACCGTTTCGGCAGTGCCCATCAGGCGCTTGAACAAGGTCGCGGTCCGGTCGGGATGCGTTGCCTGACGTTCGCGGGCGGCGCGACCGACGATCAACGCGCCATCGTCGCCAAGACTGACTGCTGATGGCGTGAGGAGGTCCCCAAGCGCATTGGGAATAAGTTCAGCACGACCATCGCGCCAGACCGCGACCGCGCTATTGGTCGTTCCCAGATCAATACCGATCAGCATTATCCCCCCTTTATCGCCCGTCGCATGCGCCGAAAAATCTGAATAACCGTTGCGCGTCGAAGGGCAAGCCGCTTTGTCACGAGAAAACTGTATGATTTGGTTAAGACGGCGCATGCCTGCCACGGGAAATAAATTTTTTCGCCGTTCGGCACATCTGCTCTTGCACTTGCGGAATGGCCTAGCAAGTCCGCGCGTCGCTGCGCTGCAACAAAAACCCGCCCGCGATGAAGTGACTCTAATGCGCGACGAGCCGAGCCGTTAAATCTGCGTTAATGCCCTTGCATCGCAAATTGGTTGTGGCACTATGGCTAGTGGGCAGCCATCGGGGGATCCCCAATAGCTAGTAGGCGAGCGCCGGACACCGTTTTGACGGAACCCTGCCGATTCGCCTCCTGTCCAGCCGATATATTTCATATCGGCGACAAAATTTTGCCCCGCTCACGGGGCGGATATTGTATGGTCGGAGGCTTGATCCTCCGAATCGAACGTAACAGGAACAGTTCGCCATTGAGCCGGACTGGCCACAAGCGATCTAGGGGGTCGGAACATGGATTTCAGGGACACGGGCGCGGATGCCGGACAGGCAGATTTTCTGTCGGGTACATCGTCTGACCAGATGGCTGGGAGTGATAATAAGGCAATGGCGAAAGCGGATTTACTCGAAAAGACGGACGGCAAGGCTGCAGCCCCGGCCAAGGATCAAGCTGTCACCGAAGCCACCCCCGAAGCGGCTGCGCTGGCGGCCATCGCCGCTGTGGCCAAAGTGACGGCGGAGGGCGAGGGGTCCAAGGAAGTCCATGCCCATCGCTTTAACATTGTCACCGATAGCTCACGCGATGCGCTCCTCACCGACTTCGGCAAGGAAACGCTGAATGATCGCTATCTGCTGCCCGGCGAATCCTATCAGGATCTGTTCGCGCGCGTTGCCGCGGCTTATTCGGATGATCAGGACCATGCCCAGCGCGTTTATGATTATATCTCGAAACTGTGGTTCATGCCCGCAACCCCGGTGCTGTCGAACGGCGGCACGGGGCGCGGCCTCCCGATCAGCTGCTATCTGAACTCGGTCGATGATAGCCTGAATGGCATCGTCAACACCTGGAACGAAAATGTCTGGCTCGCCTCGCGTGGCGGCGGCATCGGTACCTATTGGGGCAATGTGCGCGGCATCGGCGAACCGGTTGGCCTCAATGGCAAGACCAGCGGCATCATCCCGTTCGTGCGCGTGATGGACAGCCTGACGCTCGCAATCAGCCAAGGCTCGCTGCGCCGTGGCTCAGCCGCTTGCTATCTCGATGTGAGCCATCCGGAGATTGAAGAATTCCTAGAAATCCGTAAACCGTCAGGCGACTTCAACAGGAAGGCGCTCAATCTCCACCACGGCGTGCTGCTCACCGACGAATTTATGGAAGCGGTGCGCGACGGCGAGGACTTTAACCTGCGCTCGCCCAAGACCGGCGAGGTACGCGGCACCGTGAACGCGCGGGCGCTGTTCCAGAAGCTGGTCGAAACCCGCCTCGCCACGGGCGAACCCTATATCGTGTTCGTCGATCAGGTGAACCGCATGATGCCCAAGCATCACCGCGATTTGGGG
This sequence comes from Pseudomonadota bacterium, assembly GCA_023458055.1. Taxonomy (GTDB): domain Bacteria; phylum Pseudomonadota; class Alphaproteobacteria; order Sphingomonadales; family Sphingomonadaceae; genus JAFAFE01. Next base: position 101,941 of record JAEXAW010000016.1, on the reverse strand, counting down.
CTCAAGGTTTCGACCTCGAACCTATGCTCGGAAATCACGCTGCCGACCGGTGTTGACCATCTCGGCAATGACCGCACGGCGGTATGCTGCCTCTCCTCGCTCAACCTGGAAACCTGGGACGAGTGGAACGGCGACAAGCAGTTTATCGAAGATGTGATGCGCTTCCTCGACAATGTGCTGCAGGATTACATCGACCGCGCGCCCGACGAAATGGCCCGCGCCAAATATAGCGCCAGCCGTGAACGCTCGGTGGGCCTCGGCGTTATGGGCTTCCACAGCTTCCTGCAGGCGCGCGGCCTCGGCTTTGAAAGCGCGATGGCGAAATCGTGGAACCTCAAAATCTTCAAGCATATCCATGCCAAGGTGTCGGAAGCCTCAATGCTCCTCGCCAACGAACGCGGCGCATGCCCGGACGCCGAGGAAATGGGCGCGATGGAGCGTTTCTCGTGCAAGATGGCGATTGCGCCGACCGCGTCGATCTCGATCATCTGCGGCGGCACCAGCGCGTGCATCGAGCCGATCCCGGCCAATATCTACACCCACAAGACGCTGTCGGGCAGCTTCGTGGTCAAAAACCCCTATCTCGAAAAGCTGCTTCAGGAAAAGTCCAAGGACAGCGCCAATGTGTGGAATTCGATCCTCGAAAAGGGCGGATCGGTCCAGCACTTGGAATTCCTGACGCCGGAAGAAAAGGACGCGTTCAAGACGAGCTTCGAAATCGACCAGCGCTGGCTCTTGGAACTCGCCGCCGACCGCACGCCGTACATTGATCAGGCCCAGTCGCTGAACCTGTTCATCCCGGCCGACGTCGAAAAATGGGACCTGATGATGCTCCACTTCCGCGCGTGGGAGCTTGGCATCAAGTCGCTTTACTATCTCCGCTCGAAATCGGTGCAACGCGCCGGGTTCGCGGGCGGTGTCGAGGCGGACAATACGATCGACCCCGCCAAGGTCGAACTCGCGACCGCCGAGACCACCGATTACGACGAATGCTTGGCGTGCCAGTGAGTCATGGCGCAAGCGGGGCTCCAGCTTTGGGATGACGCGCATATTCCCCTCTCCCCTTGTGGGAGAGGGTTGCGCAGACTTGCAAGCTTGCTTGCTAGTCGGAGCTGGGTGAGGGGTAAGCGGTCGCTTGCGACCGCGCGAGCCCCTTGGGCTCGCGCCCCTCATCCAACTGCGCCTAGCACCTACGGCGCAAGGCTTCGTATCCTTCTCCCACAAGGGGAGAAGGTATGAAACGCCATGCGCTTCCTGAAGCCGCTATCTCCCGCGCCCGCTCGCTCCGCCGCGACGCGACGCCGCAAGAGAAAACCCTTTGGCGCGCGCTTAAGGAAAGCTTCCCGCAGGTTAAGTTACGGCGGCAGGTGCCGATGGGTCCTTATATTGCCGATTTCGTTTGCCATTCGGCGCATCTGATCATCGAACTCGACGGCGGCCAGCACGCCGAACAGCAAGGCTATGACGCCGTCCGCTCGGCATTCCTCGAAGGTGAAGGATATCGCGTATTGCGCTTCTGGAATAATGATGTGGACGATCATCTCGAAGGCGTTATCACCAAGATTGCAGAATTTTTGACAAAACAGGAGGTGGCCGCATGAGGTATGCCGCCACAAACCTTCTCCCCCTGTGGGAGAAGGATACGAAGCCTTATGCCACAGGCATTAGGCGTAGTTGGATGAGGGGTGCGAGCCTGAACGGCTCGCGCGATTGCCAAGGGCAATCGCTTACCCCTCACCCAGCTTCGACTAAACTCACTTCGTTCGTTAAGTCTGCGCAACCCTCTCCCACAGGGGGAAAGGGTTTGAAGTGGGGAAAGACTGCATGACCCCCACCGCTCTCCTCGTCATCCTCGCGCTGTTCGCCGCCGTCTGCTTATGGCAACTGCTGGCGGGGTTAAAAAAGATGCGCCTCGCGCGCGCCAACCCGGGCGATCCCAATGCGCAATTGCTCGGCAAGGCGGGCAAGTTGCAGGCGATCCTTGGCGGGGTGATGCTGGCGGCGAATATCCTCTTCAACTTGCCGATGCTGAAGGCGCTGTTGTGATGGCACAAACCGCACAGCCCCGCGTTGTTCTTTCGATGCCGATGGCGGCCGATGCGCCCCATTGCGGTGCACGCGAAAGGACAAAGTCATGAATATAACCACTTACCCGATAATTTTGGTCGTGCTGTTCCTCATCATGTTCGCGACCTTTTTCTACATATTGGTAAATGCGCGCAGCCTTGCCAAAGCGGCGAAGCAGGATGCGGGCGCGGACGAAATCAATGTCGGCCCCGGCCGCAAGGGCGCGTCCAAATCAGCCATGTGGATTGCGGGGCTGCTCCACTTTGCCGCCTGGGCGGGGATTTTCTTCGTCTGGATGGGCATGAACGCCAGGACCGAGGCGACCCAGCCTTATGGCAGTGAGGTCGCGAAAGAGGTCGTTGGCGGCAATCCGGCCAACCAAGTCGCAACCCCGCCCGCGCCGGGTGCCGCCGCGCCGATCACCGCCACTCCGCCGGCCCAGGCCGGAACCGAAGGCGCGCCCAACCCCACGCCGGGCGCAACCCCGGGCGCGGCCCCTGAGGCGAAGAAATGAAGCATAAGGCGGCTCTTCTCGATGCCGGGCGGCCCCCCTCTCCCCTCACGGGTTGTGGAGACTTGGCAGCTTTGCGGCCTGGTCGAAGCTGGGAGAGGGGCGTCCGGCATTCGCCCTCACTCCCACAAAAAGAGGCCCCGGATTTCTCCGGAGCCTCTTCCGCAGCGGTTTCGTGCCGCCGGGTTACCGGGCGCAAGGCCCGGAATTCTGAATCAAAACGCGGCTCAGTCGGACACTTCGTCCTCGCGCAGCAATTGCACATTGGCCCCGGTCGCGGAGAGGCGGACCTTGTCGCCTTCGACATCGGCAACGAGACCGACCGAAATATAATGATGCTCCCCGTCATTGCTGTCGGACTTGGCGAGCTTGATGCGGTGGTGGGTGACACTATCGACCTTGCCGACATGCACACCATCAGCGCCGATCACTTCCATATGCTCCTTGATATTGGCAAGATAGTCACTCATTCCTTTGTTCCTTCCAATTTGCACGGTCCTCCCTGACCGCAACGCATCATGCCACAATCGGCTCCATGCGACCGCCGTATAATCGACCAATTTTTCGTAAAATCTTTGACCGAAAGCAAAGCCCATGTCCCTTACCGAAGCCCGCAAAACCTATAAGCCGTTCGAATATCCGTGGGCTTATGAATATTGGAAGCGCCAGCAGCAGGTCCATTGGTTGCCCGAAGAAGTGCCGCTGGGCGAAGATTGCCGCGACTGGGCGCAAAAGCTCACCGATCATGAGCGCAATTTGCTCACGCAAATCTTCCGCTTCTTCACGCAGGCCGACGTCGAGGTGCAGGATTGCTACCACGAAAAATATGGCCGCGTGTTCAAGCCAACCGAAATCAAGATGATGCTGACCGCTTTTTCCAACATGGAAACGGTGCACATCGCGGCCTATTCGCACCTCCTTGACACCATCGGCATGCCCGAAAGCGAATATGGCATGTTCCTTCAATATAAGGAAATGAAGGACAAGCACGACTATCTCGGCACGTTCGGCGTCGATACCGACGAGGATATCGCGCGCACGCTCGCCATGTTCGGGGGCTTTACCGAAGGGCTGCAGCTGTTCGCCTCCTTCGCCATGCTGATGAACTTCCCGCGCTTCAACAAGATGAAGGGCATGGGGCAGATTGTGAGCTGGTCGGTGCGCGACGAAAGCCTCCACTGCGAAGGCATCACCAAGCTGTTCCACACCTTCGTCAAGGAACGCGATTGCCTGACGCCAGCGGTCAAGGACGATATTATCGATTGCTGCCAAAAGACCGTGCGGCTGGAAGACGCGTTCATCGACCTCGCCTTCGAACAAGGCCCGGTGCCGGGGATGACGCCCAAGGAAATCAAGAAATATATCCGCTACATCGCCGACTGGCGTCTGGGCCAGCTAGGCTTCCAGCCGATCTACATGATCGACGAACACCCCCTGCCGTGGTTAGCGCCGCTGCTCAACGGGGTAGAACACGCCAACTTCTTTGAAACCCGCGCGACGGAGTATTCCAAGGCAGCCACCCGGGGCGACTGGAACCAGGTATGGGACAGCTTCGACAACAGGAAGAAGGCCAAAGCGAGCTTGGTTGAGGGTGGTGCAGCCGAGGATGAAGGTGCGGATATGTTTGAGGCAGTGAAGTAGGGGGCGGGTTATTCTGTGACCAATATGATAGATGACCAAAAGAACAAATTGCTACAGTATTCTTTAGTAATTTTCGCTTTTTTCGGATTTATATCGTCTTTGGTCTCCGTATTTGCGTTCTTTTATCCTTCTGAAACATCGTCTCTCGAAGCGCGAGTTACACAAGAGCGGTTTCGCGTACCATTATACATTGGACAGGATTTTAAGAATTATAGCGATTCTAACAGGCTGATCACCACGTGGCGCACGATAACCTGTGACGATTTGAACGAGGATATCGTTAGTAAACACACTATGAAGGAGATAGGAGACGGATCAATTGTAGGGCATGACGCTCAGTCCGCATCTCTTTGCAAACTAGCTCAAGAAGCGGAAACGGCAGCGCTTTGGGCTGGAGACCATTCAGATCAGTTCTACGCCATGTACATCATTGAGTTCACCAACAATGGTTCGAAGATTGCAAATGGTCTAAAAATTGGAAGTGATAAGATTGCTGCTATCCAAAGATCCCAAGCCGACAATTATGTCGACATTACGTCGGCACTAAAAGATGGATTTTATCCTCTCCCTGACTTGAATCCTAAGGAGTCAATGAAAGTCATTGCATGGGCGAAATCACCGATAGGTTATTCATTCAGATACATAGATAAATCAGATTTGCCGTCAATAACATACTCTGGCGGAAGCGTTGATATTAAATTGATGAGAGAAGTTCCTGAATTTTGGTATAATCTCTTTGATATATTTGAGGGCATACCACTGTTAATAACAATACCATTTTTGATTTCGATCTGTATCGGTGTTGCTTCGACGGTGCTTATCTCGATGGCTGTTATCGACGCCTTAATTAGAGGGAAACCTCTTAGAGAAATTTTCAAAAATGCCGAGGCAAACCCCACAACTGCTTAAAAATTAGCAACAATTCCGACACCAATTCCGGGAACACAATACTTAATTATTTCGCGCAGAGATCGCTGAGGAAGCAGAGGCGCAGAGGTGTCGCGCTTGTGGCGAATGCGGCGCTGCAACCTCTGCGGACTCTGCTCTCTCTGCGCCTCTGCGTGAAACCAATTTCACGCGAAGGCCCGAAGAGGATTTCAGGGATATTGCGTAATTGAAGTAGCCACTCTCCAACTTAACGCGGAGTCGCCATTGTCGTGTTCCAAAGGAGGAGAGTGACCCTGTCCGACAAGAGCACGCATATGTGCGTTGTGAATGGGGACGGCGCGGCGGTGCGCCGCCATGTGACGGCGAGCGATCCGGAGGCGCTTAGCAATAAATTCCGGGGCCACAATATTTAACATTTCGCGCAGAGGACGCAGAGAAGAAAATGCGCCTTGCCTCCCGGCGCAACACCTCTGTGCCTCTGCTTCCTCTGCGAACTCTGCGTGAAACTATTTTAACGCGCTGGCGCGTGAATTTCGCACGTTTGCGGACGCTTTACCCACCTTCGAAAAATCTTGCGATTTTTCGACCCTCCCTGGTGAGGGAGGGTAACGGACGCGCGACCCCTCGCCGGTTTTTTCAGGAGGGTCGGACGAGGGGCATGGTTGCAAGGGGTTGAGGCCTGCGGCCGGTTTCGCCATAAGGTCTTCCCATATGGCGAAACTTTTGACCCCTGCCCTGCGCCGTTTCGGCTGGACCTTGCCCGCAACCGGCCTCCTTTTGCTCGCCGCCTGCGCGACGCCGCCTCCGCCTCAACCGGTACCGCCCAAGCCGCAGCCGCCAGCGCCGCTCCCGGTACCCACGCCGCCTCCGGTCGCCGCCAACTGGGAGGATTGGCCCTATACGCCGGGCAGTTGGAGCTATGCGCGCGAGGGCAATGGTTCGATTGCGCGCTTCGGGCTTGCGGGTCAGGCACCGGTTTTCACCATGCGCTGTGATGCAACCGCGCGGCGCATCTATCTTGCCCGGCCCGGCTATCTCGATGCCGGCAAGAGCGCCAATATGGTGCTGCGTGCGAGCAACGGCGGCGGCCAATATCCGCTCGCCAATGCCGGGGGCACGCCGCCTTATGTCGCGGCAACGCTGTCGGCGAGCGATCCGATGCTCGACCGTATGGCGTTCAGCCGGGGCAAAATCGCGGTCGAAGTGGCGGGCGCGCCGCAGCCGCTGGTTATTCCAAACTGGGCGGAAATCTCCCGCGTGATCGAGGATTGCCGCTGATGGGCAAGGGGGCGGGGGAAGCCAAGGGGCCGGTTCAGGCATCGGACCAGCCGCCATCGCAACCCGCCGAAAAATTGGGCGAGCATGGGCGCGCCGAACCGCATCCCGCACCCGGCGAAGGCCCGCTCGACGAGCCTGGCTCCTCGGTCATCGCGCCCGCAACGCCTGCCGAAGCGCCGACGCTCCCGCCGCTGGTTGACAAGCCCGATGAACCCGGCCCCAGTCACCGCGCTCCTTATGAAATTGCCGGCAAGCTGGTCCAGCCGGGCTATGAAGCGACGATCAATATCCACATCGCCAATCTCTCGACTGCGGTTCCCGTGCCGCTCCCGATCCGGGTGGTGCATGGCCGCGATGATGGCCCGACGCTGTTTGTCAGCGCTGCCGTCCATGGCGATGAAATTGTCGGGGTTGAGATCATCCGCCGCCTCCTCCGCCGCGTCACCGGGCACCGGATCAACGGCACGCTGCTGCTGGTGCCGGTGGTCAACATCTTCGGCTTTGTGACGCATGACCGCTATCTGCCCGACCGGCGCGATCTGAACCGCAGTTTCCCGGGGATGGCCAATGGGTCGCTCGCAGCCCAGCTCGCCCACACCTTCCGCACCGAGGTGATCAAGCGCAGCGATTTCGGCATCGACCTTCATTCCGCCGCCGTCCACCGCGTCAACTATCCGCAGATCCGGGTGAGCGCGGACAGCGAGAAGGCCGCCGAAATGGCGCTCGCCTTCGGCCCGCCCGCGATCATCACCGCGCCCTTGCGCGATGGCAGCATGCGCCAGTTCGCGCGCGATGATGGAGTCGAGATGCTGCTTTATGAAGCGGGCGAGGCGCTGCGCTTTGACGAGCTTTCGATCCGCATCGGCGTGCGCGGCATCCTGCGCGTAATGGCGACGATGGGGATGATCGACTACCCGCCTGAACCCGAAGATTTCCAGCCCGTCCTGTCGCACAAGACCAGCTGGCTGCGCTCGCCCAAGGGCGGCATCTTTGTGGCGCAGCCCCATGCGGGCGATATCGTCCATGAAGGCGATGTGCTGGGTACAGTGAGTGACCCGTTCGGCGATGATGCGGTCGAACTCCACGCGCCCTTTTCGGGGATGATCATCGGCGAAGCGATGCTCCCGGTCGTCAACCGCGGCGATGCCCTTTTCCACATCGCCCGCATCGACCAGTTTGACAGCGCCGAACAAAGGCTGCGCACAATTGTCGATGCCGTCAGCGCCGATCCTTTGCTGGACGAGGATGAGTTGATTTAGGGTTTGGTCGCTAGCCAGCGCTCAAGCATGGTGCGTTGGCGGTGATATCTTATTTGCCAGCTCATTTGCTACTTCGGCTTTGCGCCGAAACTTGAGTCCGAAGCTGCAGTGGGGCCGCCGGGATCGGGCGGCGGGGTTGCTTTATCAGTGGCTACTGCGGTCGGCTTGATCACAATTTCCACACGGCGGTTTTTCTGGCGGCCATCGGGGTCATCGCTGCCGTCCGGCTTGGTGTTAGCGGCGACGGGATCGCGTTCGCCCTTGCCTTCGACGGCGGCGCTGCGACCGCTATTGGTTTTGATCCAATCTGCCACCGCCTGCGCACGGCGAAGCGAGAGCGGGTCGTTATAGGCGTCATCCCCCATCGCGTCGGTATGGCCCGTGACTGCGAGCGGCGATGCAGGGAAGCTTTTCAGGAGTTCCGCTGCGCGCTCCAGTGCCGGGGTCGCGTCGGGGCGAAGATCGGCCTTGTCAAAGTCGAACAGGATATCGGCGGGGAGCGGCACGATGATCGTATCATCCCCCGTCTGCCGCGCTTTCAATTCACCGAGCAATTCCATGGTGCGTGGACGCAGCGCACTATCGACACCGGCCAGGCGGAATGTTTCATCGGGAAGTGCGGCGGCGCGAAAACTACTGTCGGGCGCGGTCGGTACGACACGAAAGCTGCTCGCTTCATCCTTGAGGCTGCGCGCCGGGTGGCTGACATTGCATCCGCCAACCGTGAGCGCGGCGATTAGTCCGGCGAGGCCGAGCGTAGCGGTTTTGCGGTGCACGATGCTCGTTCCTAACCCCCCGCGCCGTCGAGCGGGATCACGATGTTGAGGCCCGGATCAATGATGCTGTCGCCATCATTATTATCATTGAACACCAGTTTGACCGACTTTGCTCCGGGCGCGATGGTGCCGAGGAAAACCAGCTTGCCCTCCATCATCTCGCCCTTCTGGATTTTGAGGTCGGCATTGTCCTGCGGCGGCTTCAGCATCAGACGGTTGCCCTGCGGGTCGAGCAAATAGGTATCGCTGCCGGCAAGTTTGATGTCGCGGGTCATGGTGCCGCCGTAAGACGCGCTCACATCAAGGATGGTCGCATCGGTGCCAATCTCGATTGATTTGACCCGCACTGTAGCGCCAATGGGTGCGGCTCCCTGTACATTGACCGCAAGCGTGCGCGCATTCGTCGGCGCGGAGGTCTGCGCGGCGGTTGCCTGCATATCAGGAGACGACGACGAGGTGGCGGCGACATTCGAAGATCGCGCGCTATCGTTAGCCCCTGAAGCCTTGCTGTCCCCGGGCGCAACCTGACACCCGGCAGTGATCATCAACAATCCAACGAAGGGGACGAGTGCGGTAAAGCGGGGCGCGCTCAGCATGGTTGGCCATCTCCTTATTCGTTATTACAAAATAACGGCCTCACATGATTTATGTTGCATCTGTGCGAGGGTTGCCGTGCGGTTCGCCGCAGTGTTGCTACGCCTCGCCCGAAAACTTACCCCACTTCCTTCTTCCGCTTGGCGCGGCCGCCGCCCTTGATGTCTTCGACCATGAAGTCGATCATCATGCCGGCAATATCCTTGCCTGTCGCGGCTTCGATCCCTTCGAGCCCGGGAGAGGAGTTGACCTCCATGATAACCGGCCCGTGGTTCGAGCGCAGCATATCGACACCTGCGACCTTCAGCCCCATCGCCTTCACCGCGCGGATAGCGGTCGAGCGTTCCTCGGGCGAAATCTTGATCGACTTGGCTGATCCGCCGCGGTGGATGTTGGAACGGAAATCGCCCTTCGCACCCTGCCGCTTCATCGCCGCGACGACCTTGTTGCCGATGACGAAAGCGCGGATATCGGCGCCCTTCGATTCCTTGATGAACTCCTGCACCAATATGTCGACCCGCGCGCCACGAAACGCCTCGATCACCGACTTGGCCGATTGCTCGGTCTCGCCGAGAACGACCCCGATCCCTTGCGTTCCTTCGATGAGCTTGATGACGGCCGGCGCGCCGCCGACAAGGCCGAGCACCTGTTCGGCGCGGCGCGGATCATGGGTGAAGGCGGTGACCGGAAGCCCGAGGCCCTTGGCCGCGAGCACCTGCATCGAGCGCAGTTTGTCGCGCGCGCGCACAATCGCTTCGCTGCCGTTGAGGCTATAGGTGCCCATCACCTCGAACTGGCGAACCACGGCGGCCCCATAAAAGGTCACCGATGCGCCGATTCGCGGAATGATCGCATCAAAGCCTTCGAGCAACTCTTCCTTATAATAGGCTTTCGGGTCCTGCGCGCTGATCGCCATCGTCACCTGGAGCGTGTCCAGATGATAGATATGGTGCCCCCGCTCGGTCGCCGCTTCAATCAGGCGGCGGTGCGAATAGAGCGACGGGTTGCGGCACAATAGCGCAATTTTCATAGGCGAAATCAATCCAGCAAGCGGTCAATGCGTCCACAAACGCATGAAGCCGGTCAAATCTCCGGGGCTCCATGCACATATTTGCGCGCAACATTGACAAGAAAATGACGTTTGAGGGCGGTCCGTCCGATCAGCATGGGAAAAGCCATCGGCGTCCGGTCCGTCAGGCTTAGCTGAACCGGAAGCGAAATACCAGCAAGCTTTATGCGTGCATCGATAATATAGCGCATTTCTTCAACGCCGTTGGAACTGGTGACACAACGTTCCTCGACCATCGGGGCCTCGCACCAGATATGCTCGGCCTCGGGTCCGGTTTCAGACAGGAACCGCACCCAAGGTTCGCCATAGCGCAGGGTTGGCGTAATTTCGGTTGCGTGGAGCGCGGAGGTTCGCGCGCCGGTATCAATCTTGGCGCGCACCCCGATGAGTCCGAGCGCGGTGACATCGACCAGTTCACACCAGCCCAATTCCACACGCGGGCGAACCTTGGCGGGACGCGGGCTGGTGCGCGGCTCTTCTGTTTCGGGTGGGGCTTCGGTATCCATCAGCTGGCGATCACCGCCACGTCCCTGAGGCGCATCACCTGTTCGCCGAGCACCTTATCGACCGCTGGTGCCACGGATTTGAGCGGAATGCGGCTGTAGCCGCCGACGACATATTCGACCTTGAGCTTGCTGCTACTGCTGTTGGCACCGGGGGTAATGGTAAAACTGAGCGTGCCGGTGAGCGCTTCCGACTGGAGCGGCCCCAGCACGCCCGAAAGGCGCAGCAGGTTCCCGGGTTTTGCATGGATAACCCGCGCATGTTCGACGAAACCGGGCGGGGTGCCGTCAGGGTGGCGGGGCCGCGTGCCCGGCTTGAGCAACAGCGGTAGCGTTTCGCAAAAGCAGCCGCCGGGACGGGGGTCCAGCGAGAAATTTCGCACATCGCCCGACCAACTATGCTCACCGCTCCACCAGCGTTGCGGGCGGATGAGGATGGCCCACAACGCATCGGGGGTAGCCGCAACATCGACTTCATGGACGATAGCAAAACCGGCCTCGCTACTCGCCTCGACGCGGGCAGCAGCGGGGCTCGCGACCAGCGCGGCGGCAGTGAAGAAGAGCGCAAACTTCATGCACGCACATGATATGGCGGCAATTTCAAAGCGCAAGCGGGGAAATGGAACTAGGGTCAGGACCCTCTAGCTATACCCTCCCTTCCAGGGAGGGTCGAAGGCGCGTAAGCGGCTTCGGAGGTGGATAAACACATGGAGTGGGGGTGCTCCCCCCAAAAGACTTCGCATTTTTTGACCCTCCCGAACAGCGAGGATCGTCAGGTTCAAAGCCCCAATATGCCCTCAATCGCGCTGTTTACCGCGTCGATCTTGCCCATGCCATCGACCCGGGCAACAAGCCCGCGGGCTTCGTAGATGGGGAGGATGGGCGCGGTCTTGGCGCGATATTCGGCCATGCGGGTGCGCACGGTTTCTTCATTATCGTCGGGACGGCGCTTGAATTCGGTTGAGCCGCACTGGTCGCACACGCCCTCCACCTTGGGGAGCTTGTAGCGGTCATGATAGCCCTCGCCGCATTTGGCGCAGGTGAAGCGGCCGGTGATGCGGTCAACCAGCGCGTCCTCGTCAACCTCCAGTTCGATCACATGATCAAGCTTGCGACCACGGCTCGCCAAAATCTCGTCGAGCGACGCGGCTTGTGCGGCGGTACGCGGATAGCCATCGAAAATGACGCTGGTATCGGGCGAAAGGCTATCGAGCTTGTCGCCAATGAGCCCGGAGACGATCTCGTCGGACACAAGGCCGCCCGATTTCATCACCGCTTCGGCCTGCTTGCCAATCTCGGTTTGCGCCTTGACCGCCTCGCGCAGCATGTCGCCGGTGGAAAGCTGGACCATGCCATATTCATCCACCAGGCGCGATGCCTGTGTGCCTTTGCCCGCCCCCGGCGGGCCCAGCAGGATGATGTTCATGACCATAATGTCTTTCCCCTTAAAGCGATGCCTGCGGGCGGGCGGCACCTTTCAGCTTTATACCGGTACAGCTTAGCGCCGACGGTTGCCGCCTTTCAACTTAGACTTTTTGATGAGATCGGCATATTGGTGCGCGAGCAGATGGCTCTGGATCTGCGTCACCGTATCGATCGTCACATTGACAACGATGAGGAGGCTGGTGCCCCCGACATAGAAGGGGATGCCTGCGCGCGCGATGAAAAATTCGGGCACAAGGCAGATGAAGGTGAGGTACAGCGCACCGATCACCGTGATGCGCGTCAGCACATAATCAAGATAGGTGACCGTATTCTTGCCGGGACGAATGCCCGGAATGAAGCCGCCCTGACGCTTCAGATTGTCCGCCGTTTCTTCCGGATTGAACACCACCGACACGTAGAAGAAGGTGAAGAAGATAATGCCCGCGCCATAAAGCGCCATGTAGAGCGGCGAACCATGCTGGAGCCAGGTGTTGAGGCTGATGAGGAAATCCCCCCATTTGCTTTCACCGGCCGCATAATTGCCGGCAAATTGCGTAATGGTGAGCGGCATCAGGAGCAGCGACGAGGCAAAGATCGGCGGGATCACATTCGCGGTGTTGACCTTCAACGGCAGGTGGCTGCGGTCGGCCTGCATCACCCCCTGGCGCGTCTGGCGCTTGGGATATTGGACGAGGATGCGCCGCTGCGCCAGTTCCATGAAACAGATGAATGCGACGAGCGCAAACAGAGCGATGACGATGAGCGCAACGGTGGTGCCGTTCACCTGTCCGGTACGACCCTGTTCGAACAACTGCATCAGGTGGAGCGGAACCTGCGCCACGATACCGGCCATAATGATGAGCGAAATGCCATTGCCAATGCCGCGGCTGGTGATCTGTTCACCCAGCCACATCAGGAACAAGGTACCGCCGACGAGGCTGATCACCGCGCCGATGCGGAACATCATGCCCGGATCAACCACCGCGGAAACGCCCTTGGACAAGGATTGCGCTTCAAGACCCGAGGCGATGACATAGCCTTGCACAATGGCAAGCGCCACAGCGCCATAGCGGGTATATTGGTTGAGTTTCTTACGTCCGCTTTCGCCATCCTTCTTGATCGCGGCCAGGGTCGGCGACAAGGCCGAAGCCATCTGCACGACGATAGACGCGGTAATATAGGGCATGACGCCAAGCGCAATCAGCGACATACGCTCAAGCGCACCACCTGAGAAGGTGTTGAAAATATCGAGCACGCCGCCTTGGGCCGATTTGAAAAGCTCCGCCATCGCCGCCGGATCGACGCCCGGAAGCGGAATGAAGCTCAGCAAGCGGAAGATAATCAGCGCTCCGATGGTGAACCAGATGCGCTTTTTAAGATCGGTCGCCTGCCCGATCTTGGACAAGTCCAGATTGGCGGCGATTTGGTCGGCACGCGTTGCCATAATAAGTCTCAATTCCTCATGTGGCGGATCGGAAGACAAATCCGGACATTGGCGCCCGGCCCTGCTCCCCCGCAGCTTGCAAACGGCCCTATCGCTTTATGGCGGTCAAGGGAATGCCCGTTTGACGGATTTTCCTGTTTTTTTAGGCGAAGCTTGGGGAAGTTTCCCCGCCCGCGTCGCGCCTAAATGAGAAACCCCGTCGGCACCTTCAAGGGGTGGGACGGGGTTTCCTTATTCCTTTACCGGGTCATCGTCCGGACGCTAACCAAAAGGCGATTACTTGGCCTTCTTGGCCGCGCTCTTGGCGCGCTGCTTTTCCGCCGTTTCGGCAACCTTGGCCGAAGCGGTCGAAACGATTTCGACCTTGCCGCCAGCCTTTTCAACCGCTTCGATAGCCGCCTTCGAGGCGCCAGCAACTGCAAGGTTGATCTTGGTCTTGAGTTCACCCTTGGCAAGCAGACGCACGCCATTCTTGCCGCCACGGGCAAGGCCAGCGGCCTTGAGGGCAGCATGGTCGACGGTGCCCTTGACGTCGAGCGTCTTGGCATCAATCATCTTCTGGATCATGCCCAGATTCACCTCGGCATAATCCTTGGCGAAGATGTTGTTGAAGCCGCGCTTCGGCAAGCGCATGTGAAGCGGCATCTGGCCACCTTCAAAGCCGTTGATCGACACACCCGAGCGGCTCGTCTGACCCTTCTGGCCACGGCCTGCGGTCTTGCCCTTGCCCGAGCCGATGCCGCGCGCAACGCGCATACGGGCTTTACGGCTACCGGCATTATCCTTGATTTCGTTCAGTTTCATAATCGTGCACTCGCTTTCGCTTTGTTCGCGCTGAATATGCGCCGGTTGTCGACACATATTTTCTCTCCCCTTGCGGGGTGCCTTACCCTCTCCCGTTTGCGGGAGAGGAGCGAGACTTGGGTCCGGTTCGCCGGCCTTAGTCGCAGCGGTGAGGGAGTTGCCCTCACCAAGTCCGACTAGCCGCTGATCGCGGCAAGTCTTCCTATCCTCTCCCGCAAGCGGGAGAGGTGTCATTTATTTTAGTCTTCAACCACAGCGACAAGGTGCGGGAGCTTGCGGATCATGCCGCGTACTTCCGGCGTGTCGGTGAGTTCGACAACCTTGTTCATCTTGTTGAGCCCGAGCCCGACCAGAATCTGGCGCTGGGCGGCGGGACGGCGGATCGGCGATGCGATCTGCTTGACCTTGATGCTTTTCTTCGCGGCCATGATCTTACTCCGTTACAGCGGCAGCTTCGACTTCCGCCGTTTCTGCCGTTGCCCCGCCACGACGCATGAGGTCGGCAATCTTCTTGCCGCGACGCTGCGCCACCGACTTGGGGCTGGTCTGGTCCGTAAGCGCCGCAAAGGTCGCCCGGATCATGTTATAGGGGTTGGAGGTGCCGACCGACTTGGTCACCACGTCCGCAACGCCCAGCGATTCGAACACGGCGCGCATCGGACCACCGGCAATGATACCGGTACCCTGCGGCGCCGAGCGGAGGGTCACCTTGCCCGCACCGAAATGGCCCTTGCCATCATGATGCAGCGTGCGGCCTTCCTTCAGCGGAACGCGAACCATCGCCTTCTTGGCGGCAGCGGTTGCCTTCGAGATGGCTTCCGGCACTTCGCGCGCCTTGCCATGACCAAAGCCTGCCCGGCCCTTGCCATCGCCGACCACGACGAGGGCTGCAAAGCCGAAACGCTTACCACCCTTCACGGTCTTCGAAACGCGGTTGATGTGAACCAGCTTTTCGATCAGCTCTTCGCCGCCTTCTTCGCCATCATTGCGGCCACGACGGTCGTCGCGGCGACCACGGCCACCCTGACCGCGCTCACCACCACGACCACGATCGCCACCACGGCCGCGACCACGACGGTTTTCTTCACCGCCTTCGGGGGCGACTACGGCGCCTTCGGTAATCACTTCGTCAGCCATCATTAAAACTCCAATCCGCCTTCGCGCGCGGCATCAGCCAGCGCCTTGACGCGTCCGTGGAAGAGGAAACCGCCACGGTCGAACACAACCTGCTTGACGCCTGCCTTGGTGGCAGCGGCTGCAACAGCCTTGCCGACCGCAGCAGCGGCTTCAGCGGTCGAGCCGCTCTTGCCCTTGAGGTCCTTGTCCAGCGTCGAAGCGGCAGCCACGGTCTTGCCCTCAGCATCATCAATGATCTGGGCATAGATGTGACGGCCCGAACGGTGAACCGAAAGGCGGGGGCGGTTGCCGCCGCTGGCCTTGAGCGCCGTGCGAACACGCTGGCGGCGCTTGTCGAATAGAGAGAGTTTCGCCATGGCTTACTTCTTCTTGCCTTCTTTGCGGAAGATATACTCGCCGCGATATTTGATGCCCTTGCCCTTATAGGGCTCCGGCTTACGCCAGCGGCGGATTTCAGCTGCGAGCTGGCCCACCTTCTGCTTGTCGATGCCCGAAATTTCGACCGTGGTGTTATCCGGGGTCTTCACTTCGAGGCCTTCCGGCACGGCGATATCAACGTCGTGCGAAAAACCGAGCTGCAGCTTCAGGGTCTTGCCCTGGGCGTTTGCACGATAACCGACACCCGTGATTTCGAGCACCTTGGTGAAACCGTCGGTCACGCCGGTGACGAGGTTCTGCACCAGCGTACGCTGCATGCCCCAATGGGCGCGCGCGGCCTTGGAGGCATTGGCCGGCTGGACCGAAACGCCGCCATCATCGACCGAATAGGTGACGAGGTCAGCGAGCGGCATCGCAAGCGTGCCCTTCGGACCCTTGACCGACAATTCGCCATTGTCGATGGTCGCAGTGACCCCGCTGGGGATCGCGACCGGCTTTTTACCGATACGGGACATTAGAATACCTCCGCCAGCACTTCGCCGCCGACATTCTGATCGCGCGCTTCCGCGTCCGACAGAACGCCCTTCGGCGTCGATACGATGGTGATACCAAGGCCGTTGCGCACGATCGGCAGTTCTTTCGAACCCGAATAGACGCGGCGGCCCGGCTTCGAAACGCGCGCGACATGCTGGATGGCGGGCTGCCCTTCGAAATATTTCAGTTCAATGCGCAGGCCCGGATGGGCACCCAGCGCTTCTTCGCTATAGCCGCGAATATAACCTTCGCGCTGCAGCACATCCAGAACACGGGCACGCAGCTTGGACGCGGGGCTAACCACGCTGTCCTTCTTGGCGCGCTGGCCGTTGCGGATACGGGTGAGCATATCACCCAAAGGATCGGTCATTGCCATGATATGCTATCCTTACCAGCTCGACTTCGTAACACCGGGGATGAGGCCCTTGTTGGCCAGATCGCGCAGCTGAATACGGCAGAGACGGAACTTACGATAATAAGCGCGGGGACGGCCGGTCAGCTCGCAACGGTTGCGGATCCGGGTCGGATTGCCGTTGCGCGGAATTTCAGCCATCTTGAGGCGCGCGATGAGACGCTCGGTATCATCCAGGCTTTCATCGGCGGCCATCGCCTTCAGCTTCGCATAGCGGCCGGCATATTTCTTCACCAGCTTCTTGCGACGCTCATTCTTGTTAATGGAACTCAGTTTCGCCATGACTTAAGTTCTCTTCCTTCTTGCGTTTAGCGAAAGGGAGAGACGACAGACCTATCAGGCCGCCGCCTTCTCTTCTTCTTTGGTTTCTACCGGGAACGGGAAGCCGAACAGGCGCAACAATTCGCGCGCTTCGTCGTCAGTCTTCGCCGTGGTGGTCACGATGATATCCATGCCGCGGACCTTGTCGATGCGGTCATAGCTGATCTCGGGAAAGATGATCTGCTCTTTAAGACCCATGGCATAGTTGCCGCGTCCGTCGAACGACTTCGGGTTGAGCCCGCGGAAGTCGCGGATGCGGGGCATCGCGATGGTGATCAGACGATCAAGAAATTCATACATGCGTTCGCGGCGCAGGGTAACCTTCGCACCGATCGGCATGCCTTCGCGCAGCTTGAACTGGGCGATCGACTTCTTGGCCTTGGTGATTACCGGCTTCTGGCCAGCGATCAGTTCCATTTCTTCAGCAGCCGTCTGGACCTTTTTCTTGTCCTGGGTTGCTTCACCAACACCCATGTTGATGACGATTTTTTCGATCTTCGGAACTTCCATGACGTTCTTGTAACCGAATTTTTCGGTCATCGCCTTGGCGATTTTCTCGTCATAAACGCCCTTCAGACGCGGGGTATATTTCTTGTCAGCCATTAGATGACCTCCCCGGATTTGACGGCGACGCGGACGCGCTTGCCATCCTTTTCCTCGATGCGGACGCGGGTTGCCTTACCCGACTTGGGATCGACCAGTGCGACCTTCGATGCGTACATCGGCGCTTCGCGACGTTCCAGGCCACCTTGCGGATTGGCTTGGGTCGGCTTCCTATGACGCACGGCAACATTGACGCCCGCAACGACGAGCTTGCCGTCCTTGGGGCTGACCTTGGTCACTTCACCGGTGCGGCCCTTGTCCTTGCCGGACAGGACGACAACCTTGTCGCCTTTACGGATCTTAGCAGTAGCCATGATTACAACACCTCCGGAGCGAGGCTGATGATCTTCATCGCGCCGCGCGAACGCAGTTCGCGGCAGACGGGGCCAAAGATACGCGTGCCGATGGGCTCCTGGTTCTTGTTGATCAGAACGGCGGCATTGCCGTCGAAACGGATCACCGAACCGTCCGCGCGGCGCACATCCTTGGCGGTGCGAACGATGATCGCGCGATGCACGTCACCCTTCTTGACCTTGCCGCGGGGAGCCGCTTCCTTGATCGAGACGACGATCACGTCGCCAACGCCAGCGGTACGACGCTTCGACCCGCCCAGCACCTTGATGCACTGGACGCGCTTCGCGCCGCTATTGTCCGCGACGTCTAGATTTGACTGCATCTGAATCATCGATGCGTTTCCTTCTGTCTTGGCTTTCCGGAAAAAATGTCCGGGAGTTCCGAGTTACGAATTACGGCTGATTAAACCGCTGCGTCTTCGACGGGAGCAGCCCCGCCCAGCTTGTCCACGACCTTCCAGGTCTTGAGCTTCGAAATCGGTGCGGTTTCTTCGATCCGCACGACGTCGCCGGTCGCGAACTGGTTGCTCTCGTCGTGAGCATGATACTTTTTCGACATCCGGATGATCTTGCCATAGAGCGGGTGCTTGACCTTGCGCTCCACCTTTACGACCACCGTCTTGTCGCCTTTGTCGGACACGATCGTGCCGGTCAAAATACGCTTGGGCATGAGTCTTTGTCCTTACTTCGCAGCGCGGGCGCGTTCGCCCTGCAGCGTTTTGATGCGGGCGATGTCGCGGCGCACTTCCTTGATCCGCGACGGCTTTTCCAGCTGGCTGGTAGCGGCCTGGAAACGCAGGTTGAACGCTTCGCGCTTCAAGTCGCCGAGGTCCGCCGAAAGCTGTTCGTCGGTCTTGACTTTAAGATCAGCAATCTTGGCCATTATTCGCCTCCCAGATGCGAGGTGTCGCCGAGACGGGCAACAACCTTGGTCTTGATGGGGAGCTTCATCGCAGCGCGGCTGAACGCTTCAGCGGCGAGCGGACCTGCCACACCATCAAGTTCGAACAGGATCTTGCCCGGCTTGACGCGCGCAGCCCAATATTCGACCGAACCCTTACCCTTACCCTGACGGACTTCGGCAGGCTTCTTCGAAACCGGCACGTCGGGGAAGACGCGGATCCACAAACGGCCCTGACGCTTGATGTGACGCGTGATGGCACGACGCGCCGCTTCGATCTGGCGCGCGGTGACGCGTTCCGGCTCGAGCGCCTTCAGGCCATAGGAGCCAAAGTTAAGATCAGTGCCGCCCTTGGCCGCACCCTTGATCCGGCCTTTGAACGCCTTGCGGAACTTCATTTTCTTTGGTTGCAACATGGTGCTTACCTTACCCTAATTTCTTGGCTCAGCGCGCCGGACGGACGCCGGAGGTTTGAGCCTCCATCATCAGCCGGTCGGTTGCCATCGGGTCATGACCCAGGATTTCACCCTTGAAGATCCAGACCTTGATGCCGCAGATGCCATAAGCGGTGAGTGCTTCGGCTTCGGCATAGTCGACGTTCGCGCGCAGCGTGTGCAGCGGAACGCGGCCTTCACGGTACCATTCAACGCGGGCGATTTCCGCCCCGCCAAGACGGCCACCACAGGTGATACGAATGCCTTCCGCGCCAAGACGCATGGCCGATTGCACCGCGCGCTTCATCGCACGACGGAACGCAACGCGGCGTTCCAGCTGGTCGGCGATGCCCTGCGCAACGAGCTTGGCGTCGACTTCGGGCTTACGGATTTCGACGATGTTCAAGCTGACTTCGCTATTGGTCATTTCGCCAATCTGCTTTTTCAGCTTTTCAATGTCGGCACCCTTTTTGCCGATGATGACGCCCGGACGTGCGGCATAGATCGACACGCGGCACAATTTGGCCGGGCGCTCGATCACGACCTTCGAGATCGCAGCCTGCGGCAGCGTCTTCATCACGAACTTGCGGATCTTCAGGTCTTCGAGGAGAAGACGACCATAATCCTGGCCTTCCGCGAACCAGCGGCTGTCCCAGGTACGGTTGATCTGAAGGCGCAGGCCGATGGGATTGCTCTTTTGACCCATGATCTTATGCCTCTTCGGTTTCGCGCACGACGATGCGGACGCGGCTGAACGGTTTCAGGATGCGGGTCGATTTGCCACGGCCACGCGTGTGGAAACGCTTCATCGTGAGCGCCTTGCCAACGGAGGCTTCCGAAACGACGAGTGCGTCGACGTCCAGATTGTGGTTGTTTTCCGCATTGGCGATGGCCGAGGCCAGCACCTTGCGCACGTCAACCGCCATAGCCTTGGTCGAGAACTTCAGGATGTTCATCGCATCCTCGACCTTCTTGCCGCGGATGAGGGCTGCCACAAGGTTGAGCTTCTGGGCCGAACCACGGATGGTGGTGCCGACGGCCAGCGCTTCCTTGTCGCCCACGCGGCGGGGAGCTGCTTGCTTACCCATTAGCGTTTACCCTTCTTGTCAGCGGCGTGGCCGGGGAAGAAGCGGGTCGGAGCGAACTCGCCCAGCTTCATGCCAACCATGTCCTCGTTCACCGAAACGGGAACGAACTTGCGGCCATTATAGACGTTGAACGTCAGGCCAACGAACTGCGGCAAAACCGTCGAACGACGCGACCAGGTCTTGATCGGGCCAGACTTGGCGCCGGCTTCTTGCGCAGCTTCTGCTTTTTTCAGCAGGTGCAGGTCTACAAACGGACCTTTCCAGACGGAGCGGGCCATGACTTACCTCTTCTTCTTCGCATGACGCGAGCGGATGATCATACGATCCGTCGCCTTGTTCTTGCGGGTACGAGCACCCTTGGTCGGCTTGCCCCACGGGGTCACCGGATGACGGCCACCCGAGGTGCGGCCTTCACCACCACCATGGGGGTGATCGACCGGGTTCTTCGCAACACCGCGCGTAAGCGGACGGCGGCCCATCCAGCGGGTACGACCGGCTTTTGCGAAATTCTGGTTCGCATTGTCCGGGTTCGACACCGCGCCGACCGTGCCCATGCACTCGCCGCGGATGTAACGCTGTTCACCCGAGTTCAGGCGAACGATGACCATACCGCGGTCACGACCGACGAGCTGCGCATAGGTGCCGGCCGAACGGGCGATCTGGCCACCCTTGCCCGGCTTCATCTCGATATTGTGGATGATCGTACCCACCGGCATTTGCGACAATTCCATCGCATTGCCCGGCTTCACGTCGGTTTTCTTGCCAGCGACAACCGTGTCACCAACGGCCAGACGCTGCGGCGCGAGGATGTAAGCAAGCTCACCATCTTCATACTTCACAAGCGCGATGAACGCGGTGCGGTTGGGGTCATATTCAAGACGTTCGACGGTTGCCGGAACGTCCCATTTGCGGCGCTTGAAATCGATAAAACGATAGCGCTGCTTGTGACCACCCGCGATCCCGCGCGAGGTCACATGACCTTTGTTGTTACGGCCACCGGTCTTCTTCTTACCTTCGGTAAGGCTCTTGACCGGCTTGCCCTTCCACAGCTGCGAGCGATCAACGAGGATCAGGCCGCGGCGCGCAGGGCTGGTGGGGTTATAATGCTTAAGTGCCATTGTTCATCCAGCCCTTAAATTCCGGTGGTGACGTCGATCGACTGGCCATCAGCCAGCGTCACAACCGCCTTCTTCACGTCCGAGCGCGTGTAGGGCTTGCCCTTCCAACGCTTGGTCTTGCCCTTCTGGACGAGCGTGTTCACCTTGGTCACCGAGACGTTGAAGAGCGCTTCAACGGCGGCCTTGATTTCCGGCTTGGACGCATCGCCTGCCACCTTGAACACAACTGCGTTATGCTCCGACGCCATGGTCGATTTTTCCGTGATCACGGGCGCGAGCACCACGTCATAATGACGGGTCTCAACCTTAGCTGTTTGCTTCTTAGCCATTAGTTAGACCCTCCCGGGAGGGCGAACCGCGCCTCCAGCTTTTCGACAGCGGCCTTGGTCAGCACCAGCGTGTCATGCTTCAAAATGTCATAGACATTGGCACCAACGGCCGGGAGGACGTTAAGCTTGAAGAGGTTGGCCGAAGCCTTCTTGAAACCGTCGTCGACGGCGTCCCCATCAATGAACAGCGTCTTGCCCGCAAAACCGAGCTTTTCGATCTTGGCTTGCAATGCCTTGGTCTTGGCGTCCTTCAATTCGAGGCTGTCGACAACCACGAGGTTGCCCGATTTGGCCTTGTCCGAAAGCGCCATCTTGAGACCGAGTGCGCGGACCTTCTTGTTCAGCGACTGCTGGAAGGTGCGAGCGCGCGGGCCCATCGCCTTACCACCACCGACAAAGATCGGGGCAGCGCGGTCACCGTGACGGGCGGTACCACCACCTTTTTGACGACCAAATTTCTTGCCGGTGCGGGCAACGTCGCTGCGCTCACGCGCGGCGCGGGCCGGACCGCGACGGTTTTCGAGCTGCCAGGTGACAACGCGGTGCAGAATGTCTGCGCGCGGTTCAACGCCGAACACGTCGTCGTTAAGCTCGATGTCGCCGCCAGCCTTGGCGGAGCCAGAGGTCTCTAGGGTTTGAACCTTCAACTTCATGGCTTAGGCCTCCGTTGCTTCGGTAGCTTCGGGAGCCGCCGCATCGTCTGCGGGCGTCTCGGCCGGAGCCTGGTTGTTGCTGTTGGCCGCCGACTTGATGCCTGCCGGATAGGGCGCTTCGGGGTGGCGTGCCACCTTCACCGCATCCTTGACGAGCAGCCATGCGCCCTTGTGACCCGGGACCGAACCCTTGACGAACAGAAGGCCGCGTTCCGCGTCGGTCTGTACGATTTCGAGATTCTGCTGGGTGCGCTGACGGTCGCCCATGTGGCCGGCCATCTTCTTGTTCTTGAACACCTTGCCGGGATCCTGACGTTGACCCGTCGAACCATGGGCACGGTGGGTAATCGACACACCGTGCGAGGCGCGCATACCACCAAAGTTCCAGCGCTTCATCGCACCGGCAAAGCCCTTACCAACGGTGTGGCCGGTAACGTCGACCATCTGGCCAGCGACGAAATGGTCAGCCGAAATATAGGCGCCCACATCGAGGATGGCATCGTCAGCAACACGGAATTCAGCAACCTTTGCCTTGGGCTCGACTTCGGCCTTGGCAAAAGCACCGCGCTGCGGCTTGTTTACATTCTTAACTTTCGCGACGCCCGCGCCGAGCTGAACGGCAATATAGCCATCCTTGTCGGCATTACGGACGGAGACAACCTGACAGCCTTCAAGGCTCAGGACGGTGACGGGCACGTGGCGGCCATCATCCTGAAACAGGCGGGTCATCCCCATTTTCTTCGCGATCACGCCAGTACGCATGATCATTACTCCCAAACAGAGGCCCCGAATATTTCAATACCGGGGCGTGACACGAAAAAACCCTCGAAGCTTTTTATCAAAGCCCCAAGGGGTCAGCCCGGTTAGCGAATATGGTACCCCGTCCCGGGCTGGTTTCCTGATTGTTACCAATCGGGAAAGACGGGGGACCAGGACCACGGGCAAGCCCGTGCGGTATCCCTTGTGTCTTTAGCTGCCGCTTAGGCCAGCTTGATGTCCACGTTCACACCAGCGGCGAGGTCCAGCTTCATCAGCGCCTCTACCGTGTTAGCGGTCGGGTTCACAATATCGAGCATGCGCTTGTAGGTGCGTACTTCGAACTGTTCACGTGACTTTTTGTCAACGTGCGGACCACGGTTCACCGTGAATTTCTCGATGCGCGTCGGCAGCGGAATCGGACCGCGAATAAGAGCACCCGTACGACGCGCCGTGTCGGCGATGTCACCAGTAGCCTGATCCAAGACACGATGGTCGAAAGCCTTCAGGCGAATGCGAATATTCTGCGTTTCCATAATTTCCGTTTACCGATGCGAAAGAGCCAAAAACAAACCACCCCAGCGATTCCCCGTTTTGAAGGAACGCCGGAGCGGCGAAAATTTCAATACTGTCGTTAGAACAGCCAGCCGCCCGAATCGGTGAAACGAATCACCTAAGACTCATGCGGCTGGCGGCCCTATATTACTTCGTGATCGTGCTGACAACCCCCGAACCGACGGTGCGACCACCTTCGCGGATAGCGAAGCGGAGACCCGGGTCCATGGCGATCGGTGCGATCAGCTTGACGCCGATGGTGACGTTGTCGCCCGGCATGACCATTTCGGTGCCTTCGGGAAGGATCACTTCACCGGTGACGTCGGTCGTGCGGAAGTAGAATTGCGGACGATAGTTCGCAAAGAACGGCGTGTGACGGCCACCTTCATCCTTCGACAGAACATAAACTTCTGCGTTGAATTCGGTGTGCGGCGTAACCGAACCCGGCTTTGCGAGAACCTGGCCACGTTCCACGTCTTCACGGCCGATACCGCGGATGAGCGCGCCGACATTGTCGCCAGCTTCACCTTGGTCGAGCAGCTTGCGGAACATTTCAACGCCCGTAACGGTGGTCTTGGCGGTGTCCTTGATGCCGACGATTTCGACTTCTTCACCAACCTTGACGATACCGGTTTCGATACGGCCGGTCACAACGGTACCACGACCCGAAATCGAGAACACGTCCTCGATCGGCATCAGGAACGGCTTGTCGGTCGGACGCGGCGGTTGCGGAATGAATTCGTCAACAGCAGCCATCAGCGCAAGGATCGATTCCTTGCCGATATTGTCGTCACGGCCTTCGAGCGCAGCAAGCGCCGAACCCTTGATCACGGGAATGTCGTCACCCGGGAAGTCATACGACGAGAGAAGCTCGCGGATTTCCATTTCGACGAGCTCAAGCAGTTCTTCGTCGTCGACCTGGTCAACCTTGTTCATGTAAACGACGAGCGCCGGAACGCCGACCTGACGGGCAAGCAGGATGTGCTCGCGGGTCTGGGGCATCGGGCCGTCCGCTGCGTTCACCACGAGGATCGCGCCGTCCATCTGGGCCGCACCGGTGATCATGTTCTTCACATAGTCAGCGTGGCCCGGGCAGTCGACGTGCGCATAGTGGCGGTTGCCGGTTTCATATTCAACGTGGCTGGTCGAAATGGTGATGCCGCGCTCGCGCTCTTCGGGAGCCTTGTCGATGTTGGCGAAGTCAACAGCCGTACCACCCGACGTTTCAGCGAGCACCTTGGTGATCGCGGCGGTCAGCGTGGTCTTGCCATGGTCAACGTGACCGATGGTGCCGATGTTGACGTGCGGTTTGGTCCGCTCAAATTTAGCCTTTGCCATTATTCCTACCTTCTTAATCTAAACAGATAAAATAGTGAGCGCGCCGCACGTTTTCGGAAAGGGTCCGTAACAATGGGCTCCAGCGTCCGGTCGCGCTCATAGCATCAAAAAAAAATTATGCCAGCTTTGCTTTCACTTCTTCGGCAACATTCTGCGGCACTTCTTCATAGTGCGAGAAAATCATCGAATATTGTGCACGGCCTTGCGTGAAGGAGCGCAGTTGATTGACGTAACCGAACATGTTCGCCAGCGGAACCATGGCTTCGACGACCTGTGCATTACCACGGGTGTCGGTGCCCTGGATCTGGCCACGACGCGAGTTCATGTCGCCGATCACGTCACCCAGATATTCTTCCGGGGTCACAACTTCAACCTTCATCACCGGCTCAAGCAGCTTGATCCCGGCCTTTTGCGCAACTTCGCGCATCGCACCGCGACCGGCGATTTCGAACGCGAGCGCCGATGAGTCGACGTCGTGATACGCACCGTCGATCAGTTCGATCGAGAAGTCGATGATCGGGAAGCCGATGAGCGAGCCGCCTTCAGCGGTTTCGCGCATGCCCTTTTCAACCGACGGAATATATTCGCGCGGAATATTGCCGCCCTTGATCGAATCGATGAACTGGATGCCCGATCCGCGTTCGCCCGGCGTCACGGCAATCTTGACGCGACCGAACTGGCCCGAACCACCCGACTGCTTCTTGTGGGTGTAGTCGACCTCAACCGGCTTCGCGAGCGATTCGCGATAGGCCACCTGCGGCGCACCAACATTGGCTTCGACCTTGAATTCGCGCTTCATGCGATCAACCAGAATGTCGAGATGAAGCTCGCCCATGCCCTTGATGATCGTCTGGCCCGATTCATGGTCGGTCGAAACGCGGAAAGACGGATCTTCAGCGGCCAGACGATTGAGCGCAACGCCCATCTTTTCCTGGTCGGCCTTGGTCTTGGGTTCCACCGAAAGCTCGATCACCGGCTCGGGGAATTCCATGCGCTCAAGGATGATCGGCTGCAGCGGCGCGCACAGCGTGTCACCGGTGGTCGTTTCCTTGAGGCCCGCAATCGCGACGATGTCGCCGGCAAAAGCTTCATCAATATCTTCACGGCTGTTGGCATGCATCAAAAGCATACGGCCGATCTTTTCGCGCTTGTCCTTGACCGAGTTCAGCACCGAACCCTTTTCGAGCTTGCCCGAATAGATGCGGGTGAAGGTCAGCGAACCGACGAACGGGTCGTTCATAATCTTGAACGCAAGCGCCGACATCGGCGCATTGTCGTCAGCCGGACGTTCGTCAGGCGTTTCGCCGTCGAGCTTGACGCCCTGAACCGGCGGAATGTCGAGCGGCGAGGGCAGGAAGTCGACAACCGCATCGAGCAGCGTCTGCACGCCCTTATTCTTGAACGACGACCCGCACAGCACGGGCACGAATGCCTGCGCCAGCGTGCCCTTGCGGATCAGCTTCTTGAGCGTTGCCGCGTCGGGCTCATTGCCTTCGAGATAGGCTTCCATCGCCTCATCGTCTTGCTCGACCGCAAGTTCGATGAGCTTTTCGCGATATTCCGCAGCCTTATCGGCGAGGTCGGCGGGAATGTCGGTATATTCGAATTCCGCGCCGAGGCTTTCGTCCTTCCAGACGATGCCGCGATTGTTGATGAGGTCCACCAGGCCGACGAAATCAGATTCCGCGCCGATGGGGAGATAGAGCACAGCCGGCGTCGCGCCCAGACGGTCGATGATCGTCTGTACGCAATAATAGAAGTTCGCACCGGTACGGTCGAGCTTGTTGATATAGCACATGCGCGGAACGCCGTATTTGTCAGCCTGACGCCACACGGTTTCCGACTGCGGCTCAACGCCCGCAACGCCGTCAAAGGCAGCAACCGCACCGTCGAGCACGCGCAAGCTGCGTTCAACTTCAATGGTGAAGTCAACGTGGCCCGGGGTGTCGATGATGTTCAAACGGTGTTCGTTCCAGAAGCAGGTCGTGGCAGCCGACGTAATCGTGATGCCGCGTTCTTGCTCTTGTTCCATCCAGTCCATGGTGGCCGCGCCATCGTGAACTTCACCGATCTTGTACGATTTGCCGGTGTAATAAAGAATGCGCTCGGTCGTGGTGGTCTTACCAGCGTCGATGTGCGCCATAATACCGAAGTTGCGGTATTTATCGAGTGGGTGGCTACGGGCCATGATGGATACTCCTGATGCCGCTTCAGGCGGCGGGGCGGTGTGTGTTGAATTCCGTGCGCCCTGGGCTTGTCGAAAGATGGTTTAACCCAGGGACGTCGATAGGTTCAGGGCGAACGGGGTCAAGGGAGACCAGCAAGGCCTCCCCCGAATATTACCAGCGATAGTGGCTGAAAGCGCGGTTGGCTTCGGCCATACGGTGGGTGTCTTCGCGCTTCTTGACCGCGTTGCCACGGTTGTTCGACGCATCGAGCAATTCGCCCGAAAGGCGCGCCGACATGGTGGTTTCGCTGCGGTTACGCGCAGCCGCGATCAGCCAACGGATAGCGAGCGCCTGCGCACGTTCAGCGCGGACTTCGACCGGAACCTGATAGGTCGCACCACCAACGCGGCGCGAACGGACTTCGATGCCCGGCTTCACATTGTTGAGCGCATCATGGAACACGCCAATGGGTTCCTTCTTCGCTTTGGCTTCGACCGCATCAAGGGCACCGTAAACGATCCCTTCGGCAACCGATTTCTTGCCATCAAGCATGACCGAATTCATGAATTTCGAAAGTACGATATCCCCGAACTTGGGATCCGGCAAAATGACCCGCTTTTCGGGACGACGACGACGTGACATAGTTTATATCCCTTCAGCTTACTTAGGACGCTTGGCGCCATATTTCGAGCGCGACTGCTTGCGGTCCTTGACACCCTGCGTATCGAGAACGCCGCGCAGCACATGGTAACGCACACCGGGAAGGTCGCGCACACGGCCGCCGCGGATGAGGACAACACTATGCTCTTGCAGGTTGTGGCCTTCGCCCGGGATATAGGTAATGACTTCGCGCTGGTTGGTCAGGCGGACCTTGGCAACCTTACGCAGAGCCGAGTTCGGCTTTTTCGGAGTCGTGGTATAGACACGGGTGCAAACGCCGCGCTTTTGCGGGTTGGCATCCATAGCCGGAACCTTGGACTTCGCTTTTTGCGGAGTCCGGCCCTTGCGGACCAGCTGGTTAATCGTTGGCATGAAGACTTCACTTTCACGTTACTTTGCTGCGTCGTACGAGGCCCCTGAATCCAAGGATTGGCCCAATAGAAAAAGACCTCGGGGGCTGAAAACAGCTCCGCAAGGCCCTCACACGCCTACAGCAATGTTCAAGCTCTATTTATTTCGCCAGGCCTTGAAACAAGCGGCGGATGACATAGAATCACCCACACCCGAGGGCTCCGGCTGGGCGCGCCTATACAGAGGCGAAGGAGCAGCGTCAAGCAGCGTCCCGATAGTCGCGCCTTTTGAGCCGCCGTTCAGCATTCGCTCAGGCGGGATTCTTTATCGCTGTCGGCAAGAATGCAACAGTGGAGTCAAAAAGCGACCGGTCGATACGGAATGCACGGTTGGCACGCGCGAGCGCGGGTGCTAGGGTCGTTAACTAAAATTAAGTTAGAGTCGTTTTTATGCGGGCCTCGCAAGGCTGTAAAAACGGCGCAAAACAGGGAATTAGGTTGAGATGAAACCTGCTGGTAGCATATGGACGGCAAAGGGCGCGCTTATCGCGGCGACCATGCTCGTCATGTCGCCAGCGATTGCGGCAGGCTTTTTGAGCACGATGCCGCAAGAAAAGGTGACCCTCGATACCAAAATGGGCCGTTTCACGCCGGCGTCGGGTGACCCGCGCCTGATCGAGCAACTCAAGCAGATTTCGGCGAAATCGCGTAGCGATTATCGCTTCACGCCTGCGGTTGCTTCAAAGGACAATGAAAGCCGGGCTCTCACCGTCGTGGTCCGCGCGCCGACGACGGGCACCGCTATTGCGAAGCGCCTCGCGGATACCGGGGTGACGCGCGCAACGGCTAATCCGGCACCCGACAAGCCGGTCCAGATCACGCCGGTCGCCTATCATCTCGGCTCCAAGGTCGGCATTGACCGGTTTGCGGTCACCGATACGACCAAGCTTGATCTTGCAGCGCTGCCCAAGGCCAAGCAACCGAGCGATCCGACCGTGCGCCCCTCGCGTCTCGATACGCGCATGCGGGTCGATTCGGTTGAAAATGCCGTTACCGACCGTCCGCTTGATGGCGACCGCGCCGTCGAAGTTGATCTTGCGACCAGCTATAAGCTGACCCGCAACCTCAAGGTGACCGCGGGCGTGCGCTACAAGCAGGACACCGAACGCCTGCAACCGATGACCGACACCCGCCGCGACAGCCAGGCGGTCTATGTCGGTACGCAGGTGCGTTTCTAAGCATCGCGCCTCACGGCTGACAGGGCTTTTTTCCCGTAACTGTTGAAGGCCACCCTTCCTTTTGGGACAGGGTCAAAAGAGGAGCGGGTATGTTGCGGTTGGTATCGGCCCGGGCCGACGCGTTGCCCACCCCGAAATTGTCTGTGTCCGTTTCGACCCTCCCTCGCCACGGAGGACAGGTGTGCAGCAACTTTCCCCTGTCCTACATATCTCGGGCCTGCCAGCATCCCTCCCGATTCGGCGCACCGCTCAGGCATGGCGTAGAGAAGCATGGCTCTTTGATAGTGTCGACAGGACGGTTCGGGAAGGCGCTCGAACGGGCGCACCCACAATATATGGGGAGGAAAAATTTGATCGAAATCTATGAACTTGAGGAACGTAAGAAGGTATTTTCGGTAGATTTTCGCCGTTTTTACGCGTCCTACATATAAACCACAAGATATAGTAGTGGCCCCCGATGAAGCGGGTTGGGTCACATCAGACCATTAATGCATCAATCCCGGCCCAGCCCCAGGCTTGCGGCAAGCGCGTAAAGCGTTGCGCGGTCATTCCGCCAAGCGCGATGATCGGGACCTGCGCCTTATGGGCGAGGGCGGCAAAGCCTTGTTCGCCCAACACGGCTGCACCGGGATGCGAGCGCGTGGCGTAAACCGGCGAGAGGATCGCCGCAGCCCCGCTGCGGTTAGCGCGCAGCAGCTGTTCGGCATCATGCGCCGATTGCGTCACGATGAGGCCGCACCGCTGCGCCCGCCGCGCCGCCGCGATCACCGTGCGATCACCGCCGCGGAGATGAACCCCGTCGGCGTGCCACTGCCGCGCCCGCTCCGGGCTATCGGCCAGCAACAGGCTGAGCCCCTGTAGCTGGGCGGTCCGTTGCACAGCGCGGAATAGGGCCCGGCGCTCAGGGGGCGCTGTCCGATAGTGGCGGAAAATAATCCCCGATCCCGACGGGAGCGCCGCCACGCTCGGCAACAACCGGTCCCCCATCCGCTCGTCGGTCATCAGCCACAGGCGGGGCAACGGGAGAGGGGCGAAGGGCTGGCGGGATCGCATCCGCCCGCCTATAGCGCGGCGATGGAAAAATATGAAATGCCCCGGCAGACGCATGCCAGCGTCCTGCCTCTCGATACGCCGGAAGCGCGCTACGCAGCGATCAACGAACGCATCGCCAAGGCCGCCAAGCGGGCGCGCCGCGATCCGGCCGAGGTGACCCTGATCGCGATCAGTAAAACGCATGCGGCTGACAGCATCCGCCCGCTGCTCGACCTTGGCCACCGCGTCTTTGGCGAAAATCGGGTGCAGGAGGCGGAAGCCAAATGGCCCGCGCTGCGGGCGGATTATCCCGATACGCAGCTCCATCTGGTCGGGCAGCTGCAATCGAACAAGGCGGTAGAAGCGGCGGCCTTGTTTGACGCAATCCATTCGCTTGACCGGCCATCGCTGGTGACCGCTCTCGCCAAGGCGCGCGACAAGGCCGGGCGGCTGCCGATGTTGTTCGTGCAGGTGAATATCGGCGAAGAGGCGCAAAAGGGCGGCTGTGCGATTGCGGATTTGCCGACATTGCTAGCGGAGGCTGGCGCTGCCGACCTCGCTATCGCCGGCCTGATGTGCGTCCCCCCGTTCGGGGTCGAGGCCGCGCCCTATTTCGCGCTGCTGCGCAAACTCGCCCATGACCATGGGCTTCAGGCGCTCAGCATGGGCATGTCGGACGATTTTGAAAGCGCCGTCGAAATCGGCGCAACCCATGTGCGGGTGGGGAGCGCCTTGTTCGGCGCGCGCGGGTGAGCGGATGGCGTATTTATGGAACGGCGAGCCCATTCCCACCGCGCGGACCTGAATCCGGTTCACGCGGAGGCACGGAGACGGAGAGATAAGGGTGAATAAGCAGATGGGGCTACGGCCCACTGCCCTGCCCCCCGTTCGCCCTTATCTTGCCTAAAGGCTATTCTTGAGCGCGATGGAAAAAGGACGATGCTTACAAGCCCGGCACGAACGGGGTAAGTTAAAATGCCGCGCCATCCCTCATAAAAAACCCCGCCTCGTTGCCGAAGCGGGGTCTTGTTAAGGGATCGATGCCAGCCGCTTACATCTTGAAGCGCACCGTCACCCCATAGGTCCGGGGTTCGGCGAGGAACATCGAGAAGAGCTGGCGACCGCCCGGATATTGCGGGTCAGCAAACGCAGCGGTGGTCGAGGTTCCGCCTTCCTGGAAGGGTGCGTTGAACGCGACCTGTGCGTAATTTTGGTTAAAGATATTCTGGCTCCACAGTTCAACCGCCCAACGTTCGCCGGGACCGCGAATACCGACGCGCGCATTAGCAACGAAATAGCCATCCTGTCCCTTTTGCGGGAAGAGATCTGAACCCGTATTATAATCGCTGGTCATACGACCATCGACGTAGAGGAGCGCCGAGAGCGAGTCGCTAAGTTCCGGCGTCCAGGCCGCAGAACCGGTGGCCACCCATTGCGGTGCGTTCGAAAGATGCTGTCCGGGCAATTTGCGCAGCGCCTGATTGAGCGGAGCGCCCGACGAGGTGC
Source organism: Pseudomonadota bacterium (assembly GCA_023458055.1). Taxonomy (GTDB): domain Bacteria; phylum Pseudomonadota; class Alphaproteobacteria; order Sphingomonadales; family Sphingomonadaceae; genus JAFAFE01. Next base: position 69,818 of record JAEXAW010000016.1, on the reverse strand, counting down.
CGACCAGATTGTCGCGATATTTGGTGTCGGCATAAGTAAGGCCCAGACCGACGCGGAAATTGCGTGCCGGAACCAGCGAGGCTTCGATTTCGACACCCTGCGAGCGGACGCCATAGCCGACATTGTCCTTGGCGCAGGCGCCGGTCGCCGTCGCAGTTGTGCTATAGTTGGGTGCGCCCGGGAACTTGCTCTGGTCTCGGTCGCCACCGCCAAGATCTGCACTGCAGCCATTGACGTTCTGCACGATATAAACCGAACCATCGAATGTGTTGAGCTGGAAGTTCCGGAAATCCTGACGGAATAGCGCAAGGTTGAGGCTGAACGGACCGGTCGAATATTTTGCGCCGACTTCGAACGCATTGACCTTTTCCGGTTCGAACTGGAGATTGCCGACAATAGCCTGCGCGCCGCCAAGCGCCGAGAACGGCACAAGCGGCGATTTCAACGCCGAGCGGTCAAGGTTGAACCCGCCCGCCTTGTAGCCGCGCGAATAGCTTGCATAGAGCATCAGGTCATCATTGGGCTTATAGGAAACGACCGCCGTGCCGGTGAATTGATCTTCTTTGCGGGTATCCTTGATAGACACGCCGTTGAGCTCGGCCGTCGTATTGCCCTGACAGCTGAGGCCAATGAGGCCGGCGGCTATCGCCTGCAGCGGATGCCCGGCAACGAGGAAGCTACCCAGCGCCGCCTGCTGCGCAACGCAGGCGCTATTGTCATTGCCGAACTTCGCGCTCAATTTTTTGCGCTCGTTGGTGTAACGTAGGCCCAAGGTCAGATCGAGCTTGTCGGTGACATGGAAGATGTTGTGGGTGAAGATCGCCCAGTTCTTCGCATTTTGATGATATTTGTCACCGGTCGAGCCGACATCGCTCATGCCGTCGAGGCGGTCGATAGCTGCATAAACCAGCGGTGATGCAGCACCAAACGCCGCCGGCCGAGCGGCCAGACATCCAGCCGAGTTACGTGAATAAAGGGCCGACAGCGCACTGCCCGACACTAGGCGACAGGTTGCGAAACGGCCATATTGGCTGCCGAAGCGCAAATTATCGACCACATCAAGATCTTCATTGGCGAAGTAGCCACCGACCAGCCAATCGAGCTTATCGTCAAACGCATCACCCTGAAGGCGCAGTTCCTGACTGAAAGTCTTGAACCGGCGGAACGCATTGCCGTCGTGGCGACGATAGAGAATATCCACCGCGCTATAGTCGGTATCGCCCCATTGGTCCGAACGATATTGGCGATAAGCGGTGATCGAGGTCAGCCGCGCCCCGCCAAAGTTCCAGTTCAATTCACCCGAAATGCCGCCATCGGTGGTCTTGCCGCCAAATGGTTTGCCCGGTGTGACATAAGTCGTGCGATCATAGCCGGGGGTGAAGGAAGCAATATCTTGCCCCATATCGCGCAGCACATTGACAATGTTATTGCCCGTGCTCGACGAAAGCGGCGTCGCTAGATTATTGAGATTGCCGATATAGGGATTGACGCTGCTATCAACATAAATGGCCGCGCAGCAGCCCTCCTTGCGGTTGGTATAATCGCCGATCAGGCGGAAGCTCACATCATCGCTCGGCTCGAACAAGATTTGGCCGCGCAGGAAATAACGGTTGCGGTTATTGACGTCACGATCATTGTTGACGTCATGCAGGAAGCCATCGCGCTTGACATAGACACCGTCGAGCCGGGCCGCGATGGTATCGGTGATCGGTCCGGTAACCCCCGCAGCAAAGCGCAGATAATCATGGTTGCCATAGGTCGCTTCGGCATTGGCGCCGAAGTTGAAGCTCGGCTTTTTAGAGATAATATGGATGAGGCCCGCCGACGCGTTACGACCGAACAAGGTGCCCTGCGGCCCACGCAACACTTCGATCCGTTCGATTTCACCCAGTTCCGAAAGCCCGATACCGGAGCGGGAACGATAAACCCCGTCGATAAACACTGCGACCGAGCTTTCAAGGCCGGGGTTATCGCCCACCGTCCCGATACCGCGCATGCGCGCCGAGCCGTTCGCTTCCGAACTTGTTGACGAGACGAGCAGCGACGGCGCAACCTGGTTAAGCTGGCGAATGTCGTTGGCACCGGAATTTTGGAGCGATTCCGAACTCACCGCCGAAATTGCAAGCGGCACTTCGGACAGTTGCTGCGCACGTCCCTGCGCCACGACAACGATGTCGTTACCCGTGTCTTGCGTATCAGCCGGTTGGGCCGGGGCAGCATCCTGCGCGTGGGCAGGAACAGCTAGCGCCATCAACCCGGCGGATAGCATAAGCGCCGAAACGGAAACATGATTGCGGAAAACCGACATCCTTTTTCTCCTATTAACCCGGGCCTCGCAGACACGGGCCCCTGTTTTCTCCATCGCGAACACTATGGAGAGAGGCTCAGGAAAGCTAGGATAGCTGTGGTTTTCACCACAAAAAAAATAGGGCTGCGTTATTTATGCCACAGTGAAAATTGCGCCGATTCCGCACTTTCCGCTACGGCAAATTCAAACTGTAACAATCGGCTGGCTGTGGGGACAAGCGCGCGATAGCCCGCCGGAAAGAGTGCCGCAATCGCATCTGATCCCGCATCGAGGCCGCCGGTTAATGCGCCAAAGGCCGGAAGGATGATCCGGCCAAGATGACGGCCATCGTGCGCCGCCTGCTCTGCAGCGATGAAACACGGACGCGAAATGATCCGACCTGCTGCCCTGATCCGGGCTTTGGGATGGAAATGTCCCGATAGCTCAATCCCGGTTAGCGGATCTTCCGCTTGATGGCGGAGCATGAGCGGGCCGATCTTGGCTTCCCGGTGAACGCGGCCCGGTACCGCACGTTCCAGCGCCGGGTCATGATTGCCGGTGATCCACTGCAAATCATGATGGGCAACCAGGTACGCAATCTGGTCATGTGCGGCAGACGAAAGGCGACCGACACCGGCATCATCATGGAAATTATCGCCGAGGCAATAGATATGCGCAGCCCCTATCTCCGCTGCAATGCGCGCCAATCGCGCGATCGTCGCAGCGCTGTCATAAGGCGGCAGCATTTGACCCTTCATCGCGAACCAGCTGGCCTTTTCAAAATGAAGGTCGGCAACCAACAGCAGCTGTCGCTCCGGCCACCACAGCGCCGTCCCGTCGACAATTACAAATTCCTGTCCGGCAAAGGTGAAGGGCACCTGATTCATGCGTCCGCAACTAACGGAACAAAAAGAGAATATAAAGCGCAAAACTTGCCTAGCATGCGCGAGCCTTCTAAGAGCCGCGGCGATGAACGAGCCCACCCCTGCCCCCCAGCCCTTGACAGTCGCTGCACTCTACCGCTTCGCTCCATTCGGGTCTCAGCGCGACGTGATTGCCGATGGCCTGAAGGCGGTGACGGCAAAGGCCGGGATCAAAGGCAGTCTGCTAATCGCAGAAGAGGGCATTAACGGGACGATTGCCGGAACAAGGGAAGGGATTGAGTCGGTCCTGACGCATATCCGCACCCTCCCCGGCTGCGCGGATATCGAGGTCAAATATTCGACCGCCGACAGCCCGCCGTTCCAGCGAATGAAGGTGCGCCTCAAAAAAGAAATTGTGACGCTGGGGGTTGAAGGGCTGGACCCGGTCGGAGGCACGGGTACGCATCTTGATAGCGCGGCGTGGAATGCACTCATTGCGGACCGCGAAACCGTGATCATCGATACCCGCAATGATTATGAGGTCGCAATCGGCAGCTTTGAACGCGCTATCGACCCCGGCACGCACAGTTTCCGCGAATTTCCTGCCTGGTTCGAGCAGTTTCAGGGCAGCCTCGATCCTGATCACAAGCCAAAAATTGCAATGTTCTGCACGGGGGGTATCCGCTGCGAAAAGGCGACCGCTTATGTGAAGGCGCAAGGCTTTGACGAGGTCTATCACCTTGAAGGCGGCATTCTCAAATATCTCGAAGAGGTTGCACCCGAAGAGAGTCGCTGGAATGGCGAATGTTTCCTGTTCGACGAGCGGGTTGCGGTGGGCCACGGGCTCGAACCCGGCACCCATGTCAGTTGCAAGGGATGCGGCCGTCCGTTGTCACCCGCCGATCTGGCGTCGCCGCTTTATATTGAAGGCAAGGCCTGCCCGCACTGTGCCGAGGCACAGGCATAACGCGTATCGGGCGTTCGGCTCGCCCCGCCAGGGGTCACAAAACGAACGCGCCGATTGGCGAAATCGACCTCAACCTGTCGGAAGGCCCGCAGCGTATTCATGCCCAGTAGAAGCGCCGGCTCGTCATCAAGTTCTAGCGCGGTAAAGGCAGGCGACCCTGTGTAGGCAATCGGCATACCGCGCAGTTGCAGTGCGCCGATATGAACGCGACCCGCAAAGGCGAGTGTCGCATCAACCGACTGTCCCGTCACGCTATGCAACGTGGTGACAATCGGCGTCTTGATCTTGCGCCGCTCGGTCAGCTTGGCAAGGAGCGCGGGATTGCCGATGCTATATTGCGCACCGCTATCAACCACCACCGTCACCCGCACACCATCAATGCGTGCATCGGCAAAGATCAGCCGACCATGCAGCGGCTTTCCGGTGACCACTATTTCGTCCGGATCATAGGATCGCTCCGCCGACCGGCGCTTGGAGGGACGGATATGCATTTCGCGTTTGTCGAAATCGAACAACACGAGTTTTTGCTGCAGGCTGTCGACGCCGATCAGGCCATCCGCGCCCATATGTTCGCGCTTCAGAACCGGCGTCACCAGATTATCGACACTGACCTTGTCAAAACCGATCTGGTCGATCCGCGCGGTCGCGACGCTCGCGGTTCCCGCAACGCTGGCAATGGTGGCGCGACCCGATGCGGCGATACCCAGACGTTCGGCCAGTGCATCGGAAATCACCGTGCGTTCGGAGCCGGTATCGACCATGAAGGTCGCGCCTTGCTGCTGGTTGACGGTGACGTTGAGCAGCATACGGTCGGCGCGGTCATAGCTGATGTCGCTGGAGCTTTCCGGGGCAGCAGCAGGTTCGGCTGGAGCGGGCGCGGCTGACGACGGTGTGGGCGGTTGGATTTGCGCCGCTCCATTGCCGCCCGTCAAGGCCAAGGCCATCAGCGCCGGAACAATCCGGGCAGCGGCTTTCGGAAAAACAGGATCAGACATGGATCATCTCCTCCCCTTGCACCCGAGCGGCCAGCCTGTGACGGTCCGTCTGCGGATAGGGAGGAGTTTACGCCCGATTACGCGCGATGGAAAGTCTTATCCCGCGAGCGCTTTTTGGCGGCGGCGCTGGACGGAAGAGCCAAGCCCCATTGACTCCCGATATTTGACCACGGTGCGGCGCGAAATGTCGAAGCCCTTGGCCTTGAGCAGTTCGGCAAGCTTTTCATCCGACAGAATATCGTTGGCGGCCTCCGCTTCGATCAGTCCCTTCAACGCCGCCTTGACCGCCGTCGCTGATACCGCCTCGCCACCATCGGCCGCCTGGATGCCACTTGTGAAAAAATATTTGAGCTCGAACAATCCGCGCGCGCAATAAAGATATTTGTTCGACGTCACCCGGCTGACGGTCGATTCGTGCATTTCAATCGCCTCGGCAATCGAGCGCAGCGTGAGCGGCTTCAGATGCGCGACGCCGTGGAGGAAGAAGCCCTCCTGCTGTTTCACGATTTCGGTGGCGACCTTGATGATGGTGCGCTGGCGCTGGTCGAGTGCACGGATGATCCAGCTTGCGCTCGCCAGTTGTTCACTCAGCCACGCTTTCGAATCCGGCGTGCGCGCGCCATGAGCGAGCTCCGCATAATAGCTGCGGTTGACAAGCAGGCGCGGCAAGGTCGCATTGTTGATCTCGACCGCCCAGCCTTGTTTGCGGCGCTCGACAAACAGGTCCGGCACCACGCCCTGCACCATGTCCGCACCGAAGCGCAAACCCGGTTTGGGATCATAATTCCGGAGTTCACGGATCATGTCCGCCATATCCTCGTCATCAACCCCGCAGATACGCTTCAACTGCGCCAGCTGCCCCTTGGCGACAAGATCTAGATGTTCGATCAAGATTGCCATGCACGGATCATAACGGTCCGCATCCTTGGCCTGGAGCGCAAGACATTCGGACAGGCTGCGCGCACCCACCCCGGCCGGATCGAAGCGCTGGATCGCCGCGAGTGCCTCTTCGACGATGCGCAGCGGCACCCCGAGGCGATTGGCAACGTCGAGCAGGTCGGCATCGAGGTAGCCCGCCGGATCAATCTGATCGATGAGGTGGAGCGCGACGGCGTGATGGACGCCAGAAAGCGCCTCACCCGCCTGATGCGTAAGATGGTCGGCAAGACTGATATCCGCAGCGCTGAACGCGTCGAAGTCGATGCCCTCATCGCTGCCTCCGCTTGCCGTGCCGGAAAGGCCAAGGGTACCATCAAGGCCGGGACCGGCATCCATCCGGTCAGCCGCGCTATCGTGATGGAAGGTTTCGGCGTTAAGATCGATATCGAGCGAATCCGCAGCATTGACGCCGCGTTCGATCATTTCGTCGCTGGCGCTATTGTGGTCGGGAGGAGGCGGCGCGACTTCCGGCTCAGCCTCACGTTCCGCGTCACTCCCGCGTTCGTCATTGGCGGTTTCAAGCAACGGGTTCTTGTCCAGTTCCTCGGCAATGAAGGCTTCAATCTCGAGGTTGGACAGCGCAAGCAGGCGGATCGCCTGTTGCAGCTGCGGCGTCATCACCAGCGACTGGCTTTGCCTGAGATCAAGGCGGGGTCCAAGAGCCATGGGCGGGGTCCGCGCTAGAGCGTGAATTCCTCGCCGAGATAGAGACGCCGCACGTCAGGATCGGCAACCAATTGCTCGGGGCTCCCGGCGAATAGCACCTTGCCGTCATAAATGATGCAGGCGCGGTCGACGATGTCGAGGGTTTCGCGCACATTATGGTCAGTAATAAGGACGCCAATGCCGCGCTTTTTCAAATCCTTGATAAGGTCGCGAATGTCGGAAATGGAAAGCGGGTCAATCCCGGCGAAGGGTTCGTCGAGCAGCATGATCGACGGGTTGGCGGCAAGCGCACGGGCGATTTCAGCGCGGCGGCGCTCCCCGCCCGAAAGCGCCATCGCGTTCGATTTACGCAACCGGGTCAGACCAAATTCGTCGAGCAACTGTTCGAGCCGGGCGGAGCGGGCCTGCTTGTCGGGCTCAACCATTTCGAGTACCGCACTGATATTTTGCTCAACCGTCATCCCGCGGAAAATTGACGTTTCCTGCGGTAAATAGCCAAGTCCGAGAATAGCGCGGCGATACATGGGGAGGCCGGTAATATCCTGACCATCGAGCATGATGCGGCCATGGTCGGGCTTGACGAGGCCCATGACCGAATAAAAGCAGGTGGTCTTGCCCGCACCATTGGGGCCCAGCAGTCCCAGCACCTCGCCCTTGTCGACCGAGAGCGAAATATCTTTGAGGACCACACGTTTGTCATAGCTTTTGCCAATCGAAACGACCGCGAGCCCATGCGCCAGATTTTCTTCGGTTATCGGCTGGGCATGGTGGAGCGCGCCCTTGGGCTTGGCGTCGGTGCCGTCTGCGGCGGCGACATCGGAGGGGTCGAGCGTCATAAAAATCTGTCCCAAGGAAAGCAGCGCAAGGCTCCTGACCTTGGCTGCCATATTTAACGATTAACTATCCGCCCCTATTGATTGGCAAGATAATTGCATAAACGCTGCGGTCAACCCGAGATACGCGTAGCGGATCATACTATCCGACAAGCGCTTTCGCCCGGTCCGCCAGCCGCGCAACCGCCGCCTCGTGGATGTAGGGCGAACAGGCAATGACGCCGAAGGCTTGCGCGCGATCCGTATTGAAACGCAGTGGTTGTCCGAATCCGTCGGTCACCGTCGCGCCCGCCTCGCGCGCGATGATTGCCGCTGCCGCAATATCCCATTCATAGCCCCAGCGCAGCGTCGCAACGATATCGGCACGGTTGGCCGCAACCATCGCCATACGCAGCGCAATGCTGTTGGGCTGCTCGACCTTGGACAAATCGCGGTCGATCTTGGGTAGATCGGCGGCAGGAACCCGCGCGCCGGTGAAGCTGCGACGGTCGCTCGCCACCAGCCTTTCGCCATTGAGGCTCGCTCCGCGCCCTGATTCGCCGACCCATAATTCATCGCGCGCTGGGGCATAGAGTACGCCAAAGCGCGGCCAGCCATCTTCGATGAGGGCAATCGAGACACACCATCCGGTACGACCGCGCACATAATCGCGGGTCCCATCAATCGGGTCGACACACCACATCCGCCGCTTGCCGAGCCGCGCGCGATCATCGGCAGTTTCCTCCGACAGCCAGCCCGCATCAGGTGCGAGCGAGGAAAGGATCGCGTTCAGCCGCTGATCTACTGCTATGTCGATCTCCGAAACCGGCGTCGCGCAGCTTTTGTCCCACACGCGCAGCGCAGCCGCGCCTTCCGTGCCCGGCCAGCGGGTCAGCGCCATATCGCCAACCTCGCGCGCCGCCGCGATGATCAGTTCGGTATCAAGGTCATCCACCTGTTCGTCCGGCCCTAACCGCTCGCTACCGTCATGCTGTTGGTGCGCAGCGTCGGCACATTGGTGCCAAACCGCATCTCCAGGTCGTTAGCGGCAGCGAGATCGCGGAATATGTCTTTCATATTGCCCGCAATGGTGAATTCAGCGACCGATTCCGCAACGCTGCCATCGGCAATACGAAAGCCGCTCGCCCCGATGCTATAATCGCCGGTCACCCCGTTGAGGCCATGTCCGATCAGTTCGGTCACATAAACGCCTTGCTTGATATCGGCCATCAACTCCGCGGGCGTCCGCTCACCGGCTTCAATATGAAGATTGCCGGTCGTGACGCCCGGTGACCCGCCAAGGCCGCGCGAGGCGTGGCCCGTCGGCTTGACATTAAGCTGGCGTGCCGAAGCGCTGTCGAGCAGCCAGCTGGTAAGCACGCCATGGTCGATCAGCTTACCCGCTGTGACCGGCAACCCTTCGCCGTCAAAGGGACGCGAGCGCAGGCCTCGCTTCAGATAAGGATCATCAATGATGCTAATCCCCGGAGCGAACACTGGCTCGCCCAATTGATCGAGCAGGAAGCTGGTGCGTCGCGTAATCGAAGAGCCCGAAATGGCCCCGATCAGCGCACTGACGAGTGTGGTGCCAATGCGCGGGTCGAAAATCACCGGCATTGCACCCGACGTCATGCGACCCGGATTCATTCGTGCAACCGCCCGTTCGCCCGCAAGCGTGCCTATCTTGTCGGCCGCATCAAGATCGGAAAGATGGCGCGCGCTGTGCCAGTCATAATCGCGCTGCATATCGCTGCCTTCGCCCGCGAGGACCGAGGTCGAGGTCGAATGGCCCGAGGAACCGTAACCGCCAACAAAGCCCGTGCTGGTAGCAATTGCGATCCGGGTGCGACTGTGGCTCGCACTGCCGCCTTCGCTGTTGGTAACGCCCTTGACTGCGCGCGCCGCATCTTCGGTTTCCAGCGCACGTTGGCGCAACGCTTGCGGGTCGGCCTCGCTGCCATCGTCGAGATCAAGGTCGAGCGGCACTTCCCGCATCAGCATATCAGCAGGCGCGAGTCCGGCATAAGGATCTTCGGGCGCTTCTTTTGCCATGGCGAGCGCGCGTTCAACCAGCGTGCTAAGGCTTTGATGATCCATGTCGGTTGCCGACACGCTTGCTGATCGGCGGCCTCTAAAGAGACGCAGGCTGATCCCTTCACCTTCCGAGCGCGAAACGTCTTCGAGCGCGCCGAGACGTATCGACACGCTGGTCGCAGCGTCGCAAAAATAAATGGCGTCGGCAGCATCGGCTCCGGCTTTGCCAGCGGCTTCAACGAGGTGGGCGACGCGATCTTGCGCCTCTTTGACGGTCAACATGGCTCCTGCCTTTAACGGCGCGCTTGCTGCGCGTCAAAAGACTTTGAAACCCGATCAATGATGAGAAAGCGCACCCGCAAACAGCGTTGCCCACAGGAGCGGTACGAATAACGCTCCCACCCACAACAAGGTGATATCGCGGCGATAACGCGCGGCGATTTTCGGACAAGGGAGCACACCCTCACCCCAGCGCTGCCAGCGCCTCTCCATCATCCGCGCTGTCGGGATCGCACCGAGTAGCAGCAAAGCGAGACCGATGAACGGCATCCAGCGCGGCGCGCCCGCTTGCACTGCCGCAGCAGTTGCCCAAAGTTGAATGATGGTAAAGAGAAGCAACGCGCCAGCCACATGCAGCGCCATGCGGCGGGAAAGATTGGCTGTCGAATAGGTCGAACTGGCGGGCAACCGCGCAGTTCGGGATGTAAAGCGCATGGGCGACCCCCCGAAATATGTCTCGTTATTTCTCGAGCGGGACTCTGTCGTTCCCTGTTGGACGTTATTTCACCACCAAAACCTTGCGGCAAGCTGAACGGCGCGGATTTGCGTGCATCTTATCGTTAACATGGCTCAACTTACCGAATTCCTGGCCGCCCCGGTTGGACAAGACGGCGCTTGGCCTTGGCGGTCGTGCGCGCTAGGGCACACACAACAAAGATATCGAGGAGAGACGCATATGGCCTTGAGCCGCTCGCTAACCGCCCGTTTGATCGGCTTCGGCTTCGCTGCCAGCCTTGCTGCAACCCCGCTCGCCGCATCACCAACCAGCGATTTTGCGACATTGCTCAAGGATCATTGGGCGTGGATGCTCGATGAAAATCCGGTGATGGCCTCGTCAATGGGCGTGCCCGGCTATGAAGGCAAAGTATCAGATGTGAGCCTTGAGACGGCGGACCGCAGCGCCAAACAGGCTGAGGCCTTTCTGAAGCGGCTCGACGCGATCCCGCTGGACCAGCTTTCGCAAGCAGACCGCACCAACGCGCTCATTCTCCGCCGCAGCCTCTCCGACCAGATTGAAGGCAATAAGTTCGGCCAGCGCCAGATGCTGTTCACGACCTATTATGGCTGGCATCAAGGCTTTGCGGGATTGGCCGACAATAGCCCGCTCAAAAACAAGGCGGATTATCAAAGCTATCTCGACCGGCTCGCACAATATCCCAAGATCAATGATGAAGCCTTGCGTATTACGCAACGCGCGGTCGATCAGGGCTATGTGTTACCCTGCGAAGTGCTGGGTAACAGCGCCAAAGGCATTATCGGCGTGGTCAATGACGATGCGGAGAAATCCCGCTTCTATGCGCCGTTTCTCAAGATCCGCCCGGCGGACATGAGCGATACGGAATGGCAGGCGATGCAGACGCGGGCGAAGAGCCTCATCACCACCGTGCTCAACCCCGCCTATCGCAAACATCATGATTTCTTCACCGGCACTTATCTCAAAAAATGCGCCAAGGTTCCGGCAATTTCCGCGCAGCCCGGAGGCAAGGCCTATTATGCTTTCCGCATCCGGCAGGAAACCACCACCAACTTCAGCGCTGAGGAAATCCACCAGATTGGGTTGAAGGAAGTCGAGCGGATTCGAGGCGAAATGGAGGCGGTTGCCAAGAAGGCCGGTTTTGCCAGTCGCGAGGCGTTCGTTGCCGACCTTAGAACCAATCCCGCTTATTATGTAAAAACGCCCGAAGCGCTGATGGAACATGCCGCGCGCATCGCAAAGACGATTGACGGCAAAATGCCGACGCTGTTCGGCAAGCTGCCGCGGCTTCCTTATGGCATAAAGGAAATTCCGGCAGAAATCGCGGAAGGGACAACCACCGCTTATTATAACCCCGGCTCGCCGCAGAGCGGGATTGCCGGCAATTATTATGTGAATACATCAAAGCTCGACCAGCGGCCTTTATATGAAATGCCTGCGCTCACCGCACATGAAGCGGTGCCCGGCCATCACAACCAGATCGCGTTGCAGCAAGAGCTGGACATCCCGCCGTTCCGCCAGAATATCGGCTTTACCGCCTATACCGAAGGCTGGGGACTTTATTCCGAACGACTCGGGATCGAGATGGGGCTTTACGACACGCCCGCCAAGGATATGGGCCGCCTTAGTTATGAAATGTGGCGCGCCTGTCGGCTCGTCGTCGATACCGGCATCCACGCCAAAGGCTGGACCAAGGCACAGGCGATCCAATATATGAAGGATAATAGCGCGCTTTCCGAAGCCAATATCGAAGCGGAAGTGAACCGCTATATCAGCTGGCCGGGGCAAGCGCTCGGCTACAAGATCGGCGAGATTAAAATCCGTGAACTGCGCGCGCTCGCCGAGAAAGAATTGGACGCTAAATTTCAGTTACCCGCATTCCATGATGCCGTGCTCGGTCAGGGATCGGTGCCGCTTGATGTTCTGGAAGCGCAGGTCAAACAATGGATTGCATCGGTGAAGGCGGGAAAATAGCGTTAGCGCGCCTTTATTGCCTCGGCGCGGTACAGCCCATAGAAGAGGGGTCATGATTCTTCGCCGGTTCGCGCTCGCGCTTCTTCCAGCCCTTCTTCTCCCGACACCGCTTGCAGCCCAGCAGGCTTCCCAGCCCGCGCCGGTCGCGGCTCCGGTGCCGCCCGCTTCCGGCTGGAAGACCGGGAGCGACATTCCGCTTGATCCCGCCTTCATCACCGGCACCCTGCCCAATGGTGTACGCTATGCGGTGCGACGCAATGGCGAGCCAACCGGGCGGCTTTCGATCCGGGTCCATTTGCGCGTCGGTGCGCTGATGGAGGAGGACAGCGAACAAGGCTGGGCCCATCTCACCGAACATATGCTGTTTCGCGGCACCAAACACTTCCCGGATGGCGAGGGCGAGAAGGCTTGGCAGCGGCTCGGCGCGCGGCCGGGAAGCCATAGCAATGCGTTCACCTCGCAAAGTTCGACCCGCTATGTGCTCGATATCAGCCGCGCCGATACCGACGCCGTCAATCAGGCCCTCACCATTCTCGCGGACATGATGGCTCATGCAACGCTTGATAAGACTTTGCTTGAAAAGGAGCAAAAGATCGTCCTCGCCGAGCGTGCGATGCGATTCAGCGCGTCAGAAGAGCGCATCCAGATCCAGCGTTCGCGCTTCTACCAACCCGGCCACCGTGCGGGTGAGCGCAATATCGTCGGCACACCAGAAACGCTGGCCGCAGCCGATGCGAAGACGTTGCGCAAATTTTACCATCGCTGGTACCGCCCCGAACGCACCACCGTCGTGATCGTCGGCGATGCTGATCCGGCAATGTTGATCACAGCGATCAGCAAGGCCTTTGGCGGCTGGCGCGGCGAGGGCAAGTCCGGGGCGGAAGTCCCGCAGGCCCCGGTCCCGCAAACCCCAACCGCTGCGACGATCATCGAACCCCATTATAGCGACAGCTGGGAGATGATCTGGCAGAGCCCGCCGGAAGTCGGCGCTGCAACGGTCAAGCGGCGCGAACAGGATGTGATCGATACGGTTGCACTGATGGTGCTCAACAATCGCCTCAGCGAAGAAATTGAGCGTTCAACCGATGTTGTCCGCGCGACCGCTTCAACCCCGCGCCAGACGCCGCTCGTGCCGCGCCGCCTCTCGCTGCTTGTCCAGATGGCCGCTGACAGCAAGCCCGAAGAGGCGGGCTCCGCGCTCGACCGTGTATATCGCATCGTCAATGGCGCGCAGCAGGCAGTGCAGCCCGAAGAGGTCCATGAACAACTCCGCAATCTTGCGCGCAGCTATCGCGAGGCGGTTGAACGCGAAGCGCGCGCACAATCCCCTATCATCGCTGACGCTATGGTCGCGACCTTTGATCCGCAGACCATTTTTTCCCAGCCTACCTATAATCAAGCCATGCTCGAACGGTTGCAACCCTCGATCACGGCGGGACTCATATCGGAGCGGTTGCGCGCGCTGTTCGGTGGACGGCCGCGTATTCTTTATATTTCCGCCAAGGAGCCCAGGGACGGCATAGCCGGTCTTGATGCCGCCGTTACCCGCGCGATGGCCCAGCAGCCGCCCGCTGCGATTGCCACGGCGCAAGCCTCGCTTGATGCGCTGGTGCTGGCGAAACCGACAGCAAAGCTCGTGTCCCAGAGCCAGATTGCCGATCTCGGCATCACGCGGGCGCGGCTTTCGAACGATGTCGAAATTGCGCTGAGGCCCAATGATCAGCTCAAGAACCAGATCAGTATCCGGGTCCGTTTCGGGCGCGGGGTCGTTGGCCGGGCGCCGGGCGATGCCGGGCTTTACTGGTCGATCCGCAGCCTCGGCCTCGCTGGCATCGGCCCGTTCGACCGGGTGGCATTGCAACGCATCGGCGCGGGACGGCAGATCGTGCCGCAATATATGAACGATATGGACGGCGCGATCATCAGCGTCACTACAACGCGCGAGGATATGGCCGATGCGATGAAGCTGATGGTCGGCGCACTCACCCAGATGCGGTATGATGATGTTGCGACGCGGCGCTTTCAGGCTGCGCTCAAGACCGGCTATCGCAATTTCCTGTCCGACCCGTCGTCGGTCATGGAGATCACCGGATCGCCTCTGCGCTATGGCGGCGATGCGCGGTTCCGCCCTCTCCCCAGCCTTATGACGATCAACCAGTTTTCGCCCGAAGCGTTCAAACGCTTCTGGACCGACGAATTGGCAAGCGGGCCGGTCAAGGTGACTATCGTCGGCGATTTCGATCCCGCCAAGACACTCCCGACTGCCATTGATATGTTCAGCCGCCTCAGCCCGCAAAAAACGCCCGAGCCGGATGATCGTCGCAAGGGAGTCGTTGCGGGTGCCGAAAAGGGCAAATCGCGTTTTACCCTTTATCATATCGGTGATCCCGACCGCGCCATGTCCATGCTGGTCTATCCGACGATCAGCGGCGCCGAGGATTTGAAATCGGCGCGCGCGGTGCAACTTACCACTTTCATCGTCAAGCAGCGTCTTGCCGAGGGGTTTCGCGCCCAACAGGGCGGCACCTATCTCGCCAATGCGACCAGTTATACCAACCGGGCGCTCCCCAAATTCGGCGCGATGATGGTGTCATCGGAACTGAAGCCCGAACTCATCCCGAGGTTCGAAGCGGCGGTGCGAGAGGTCATGACCGACCTCGCCACCAACGGCCCCAGCGCAGACAGTTTCGCGCGCGCCCGCACCCCCATGCTCGCCGAGCTTGAAACGATCCGCAAAAGCAATGCTTATTGGACCCAGCTGCTCGGCGATGATCTTGATGCGGGCTGGGTAATCGACGGCGCGCGAACCTATATCAGCGGGCGGGCCGCGCTGACGCCCGCCGATGTGCAACAAGTCGCCAAAAACTGGCTCGCGGGTGAGAATGGGCAATTGCCGCCCAAAGCCTTTGTCATCGAAGTCTTGCCCGCACCCAAGCAGATGCCGCGCCCTACGCCCACGACGAACGAGCCGCCGGAGAAGCCACAACCATCGGGACCGCCGCCCGTTCCTTCGAAGCGGTAAAACGTCCTAGTTTTTAGGCGATGCCGCCTCGGCTTCGGACTGCGCCTTCTTGCGCGCTTCTTCCGCCTTGACCCGCGCTTCAACCGCTTCGGCTTCTGCGTCGATCTTATCCAAGCGCTTCTGGCGTTGTTCTGCCGTCATCCGCGCCCAATCGACCTTGTCCTGCTGGCGCTTTTCCGCATAGGCATTGTTGATGAGGCGGCTCATGCATCCGGTAAACCCGCCCATGCCGGATGGCGAGCAGCTGTCGATGCCATAAGCGCCCGCCCGTTCGAGCGCGATCACGCGATTGGTCCATGCCTGCTCGGAGGGCTTGTTAGGGTCATTGCGGAACATTTCCGGGATGCGGTAGCGGTCCTTTTCGGGCAAACGCGCGACGACCACGATTTCGTCGGAGTTCGACTGTGCAGGCGCAGGGTCATCGCCATAAACGATCACCTGCCGCACCTTGTCCCCGGCATTATCCTGAGCCGCGACGGGTGCGGCAATGAAAGCAGCGGCTGCAAGCGGCAGCGCGATCAGCGAGCGGGTGAAAATCTTGTGCATATGAGCATCCTTAGCAGAAACTTATGTGTCTCTATAATGAACGGCGGGTGGGCCCAAAAGCTCCACTATATCCGCTTGGAAAGTTCGATGGCGGCGCGACAGCCGAGGCGGATCAGGCCGGAGAGAATCGGATAGGCGGGGGCACGTTCCGCACCTGCAGCCAGCGCATGGTCGCGATGCTCGATTTCCTCATCGCGAAACTGCGCGATTTTCGCCGCAAGTTCGGGTTCGTGGTCACCCAATTCTTCGAGTTGTTCCTGATAATGTTTGTCGATTTCCGTTTCAATCGCGGCGGTACAGGCCATCGCAGCTTCGGGGCCGAGCGCTGCCGTGGTGGCACCCAAGGCAAAGCCCGCAACATGCCAGAAGGGTTGGAGTAGGGTCGGGCGAACACCGCGCCGCGCCATCTCGGAATCGAACCAGGCAAGATGGGCTTCCTCCTGCGCCGCCATACCCGCGACTGCGGCGGATCCGGGAGCCCGGTCCCCCATCACCGCCTGTTGTCCGGCATAGATGCGGGTTGCGCCAAATTCGCCAGCCTGATCCACGCGGATCATGCTTTTGATGGCGCGCTGACTAGGGGGGGTCGAACGGTTGCGCGTCATGGTTTGCGTCTCATCAGCAGAGTTGCAATCACCGCCGCGCTGCCGAGCGAGAATATTGCGTTGAAACCGGCCAGCGAAATTCCGGCAAAGGTCCACGCCGCCACATCGCAACGCACCAGCGGTTTGCTCATAATATCCTTCATGAAATCGCCGCCGCTGGCCCCGGGCAAAGTCGCGCAACGGGTAAGCCCTTCCCACCAGCCATATTCGACCCCTGCATGATAAATGCCGATCACGCCGCTCACTGCGATGGCGAGCGCTGCAAGCCACACCAGTAGCCGCGACACGGGCTGATTGCGGAGCATGAAAGCCAGCAGCGCGAGCGCCAGCGCCGCCATATGCGGCCAGCGCTGCCACATACACATTTCGCAAGGCGGCAGGCCGAACACCCGCTGTGCAATCAGCGCAGCGCCACCCCATAAGAGTGCAGGCACCGCAATTGCCAAACCCAGCGCCCGCCGCGATGCTGCATCAACCATCATTGCCCGCATGAGTTGCTATCCCGCAATCAGTTCTTTTGTACCGGAGCCGGGGGAATCGGCGTGCCGTTTGCCATCTTCGGGCCAGCGGCAATGCGCCCAAGGGTCTTCAGGGCGTAGTCGAGCTGGAAATCCTCAATGCCCTGTTTCTTCAATTGCTCGGCGGTCATGTTGAAACGCGGATCATCCTTCGTGTCCTCTTCGAGCACACTATTATCGATCTTCTTGTCATTGACGAGGTGGCGGCGCAGGTCCGCTTCGCGGAATTTTGGGCGCGATTTATAATCAGGGTCGGAAAGTTGCGGGACCTTGATATCAGGATCAATCCCGCCTTCCTGAACCGAGCGACCCGACGGCGTGTAATAGCGCGCGGTCGTGAGGCGGAGCGCGGTCGTTTCGGAGAGCGGCAATACCGTCTGTACCGATCCCTTGCCAAAGCTGCGTTCGCCCATAACCAGCGCGCGCTTCTGATCCTGCAGTGCACCTGCAACAATTTCCGCCGCCGACGCCGAGCCGGAATCAATCAGGACGATGATCGGCTTGCCATTTGCCATATCGCCATTGCGGGCAAAATAGCGTTCGGTTTCGCTCGCCGTGCGTCCGCGCTGCGAAACGATTTCGCCGGTATTGAGGAATGTGTCGCTAACTCCGATAGCTTCATCGAGGAGCCCACCCGGATTCGAGCGCAGATCGAGAATATAGCCGGTCGGCTTCTTGCCACCGAGGCTCTTGTCAATCGCCGTCATCGCAGCGCGCAAGTCGCGCGTCGTGGTTTCGGAGAAGCTCGCGATGGAAATCACACCAATATTATTTTTGACCTCCCACTTGACCGGCTTGATCAAAATCACCTCGCGCATGAGATTCAGCTCAAGCGGCTTCTCCCGTCCCGGACGAACAATGGTTAGTCCGACTTTTGTTCCGGGGGTTCCTCGCATCTGGTCTACTGCCTCGTCCAGCGCCCCGCCAAAGATCAGCTTGCCATCAATATGGGTAATATAATCGCCCGGTTTGATGCCCGCGCGATCAGCCGGGGTTCCGGCCGTCGGCGCGATCACCTTGACCGCACCATCCTCCATCGTGACCGAAAGGCCAAGACCGCCATACTCGCCTTCGGTCTGGGTGCGAAGCTGCTCGAAATCACGCGCGTCCAGATAGGAACTGTGCGGATCAAGGCTGGAGAGCATCCCCGAAATCGCTCCATCCATCAGCTTATTTGTATCTACCGGCTCGACATAATTTGCTTTAACCTCTTGGAAAACAGCCATAAAACGAGCAAATTCATTCTGTGTCTTGGCGTCAATCGCCGCCATCGCGCCAGTGGTCAGCGGGACGAGCGCCAACACGCTCGCCGCCGCAGCGGTGCGCAGAAACGCGGTCGTATTTGCACGAAAAGAAGTTTTGGTCATCGTCGAAAAATATTCCAATCTCGGGCCCGGTCAGTTCGCCGCGCAATTCATCGCCTGAATAAGGCGTTTCATCGCCAATGCAAAGCGAATAGCGCAGGAATAATGTGCATTTGTAAAACTGAACATTTGCTGTCCATAAGTGGTTCCGACGGTTATTTGTTGCTCCCGCGATAGCGGTCAGGAATTTTGGCCGGCGGTTCCATTAGCCGTCAGGATCGGTCGACTTCTGAAGCAATTTAAAAAATACGCTGGGAGCAGATCCGCTGCCGCACCGGTTGACTTTACCGATCGCGGCGCGGCAATCCGGCGGATTAGGAAGATCCGTCGAGGCGCGCGGCACCTCTCCCCGCACCCGTCCCCCGTCCGCATCACTCCGCTCTTCGGGTAACGGTAAACGATTCTGCCCCCTCCGTCCGCATACGACAATGGCACCATCCTCGTCCGGTTGACCGCAATCTTCGCGCGGCGTGATGCCCATATTGCGTTTGGCTTTGAGAATATAATCCCTGGCCTGCGGATCATCATAGGATTGCGCAGTGACCCCGCCGGGACAGAGCAACATAAGCAACATGACGGCGCGAACGGCACTCGACATTGCGCCTCCTCTCCCCTAACGGAGCCGCCATAAACCACCGGCTGCGACTCCTGCGATGCCAGTGCTCCAAGACACAAGAAGAGGATGGCCAAATTATGACCGCTGAGACTGCAAGCAATAATCTTGATCGCGTTCTCGTGCTCGAAATGGTACGCGTCACCGAAGCAGCCGCGATTTCGGCCTCGAAGCTGATCGGACGCGGCGATGAAAAAGCGGCCGATGCAGCAGCGGTTGAAGCCATGCGCGCCGCCCTCAACCAACTCGATATGGACGGCACCGTGGTTATCGGCGAAGGCGAACGCGACGAAGCGCCGATGCTCTATATCGGCGAAAAAGTTGGCCGCCCCGACTGCAACGGTCCTGCCATCGATATCGCGCTCGATCCGCTCGAAGGCACGACGATCACGGCTAAGGCCGGGCCCAATGCGCTGGCCGTGCTCGCGATTGCCGACAAGGGCAATTTGTTGAACGCACCCGACGTTTATATGGAAAAGCTTGCGGTGGGCCCCGGCTATGAAGAGGGCGTGATCGACCTCACAAAATCGGTCAGCGACAATGTCAAAGCCGTGGCCAAGGCCAAGGGTGTGGAGCCCGGTGATATCATTGTGTGCGTACTTGACCGCCCGCGCCATGAAGCGATCATCGATGAACTGCGCGGCCTCGGCTGTGGTGTGGTTCTCATCCCCGACGGTGACGTAGCCGGCGTGATTGCCGTCACCAACCCCGACACCACCATCGATATGTATATGGGCACCGGCGGCGCCCCCGAAGGCGTGCTCGCAGCAGCCGCGCTGCGCTGTGTCGGAGGACAGTTTCAAGGTCGTCTCGTGTTCCGGAATGAAGCCGAACGCGCCCGTGCCCGCAAATGGGGCGTTGAAGATCTCGACAAGGTTTACCGCCTCGAAGAACTGGCCAAGGGTGATGTCATCTTCGCTGCAACCGGGGTTACCGACGGCTCGCTCCTCGAAGGTGTCAAACGCCGCCGCGATGGCAAGATGACGACCGAAAGCGTGGTGATGCGCGCCTCTTCAGGAACAGTGCGCTGGGTCAAGGGTGAACATCGTTTCTGAGCCGCATTAGGGGCCAAAAGCCAAAACGGGAAAAGGCCGCTTCCGGTTACGCGGAAGCGGCCTTTTTATTGAGGCGCGATGCGAATGAAGATTATTCGCCGACCTTAACCTTACCTGCCGGTTTCCACGGCGCAAATTGCGACGGGAGCAGTTTACCTTTGCGGTCGAGGGTCAACCAGATAACGCCTTGGGCACCTTTGAACTTGAAAAACGGCATTGGCGTTATCTTCCCCTTTCGTGAATTTTGTTACCGTTTTTTACAGGTCAAATCGTTAACAAAATATTACCAACGCCCCGGCTCCAGTGTAAAATTACACCGGGCGAGGCGCGGTATATCAGCGATTGAAGCGCTCTTTTTTCTCTGCCTTTTCCTTCAAGAGCGGCGCCACTTCGAAGCCGTGCTTCTCAAGGCCGGCGACGATCTTGTCCGCGCCTTCAAGGTCGGCCCAGAACATGGGGCCACCCCGATAGGCCGGCCAGCCATAGCCGTAGATCCATACGACATCGATATCGCTGGCGCGCTGGGCTTTGCCTTCGGCCAGGATTTTCGCGCCTTCATTAACCATCGGATAGAGCGTGCGTTCAACGATTTCTTCGTCGCTAATCTCGCGCTTGGGCTTGCCTGACTTGGCCGCGAATTCATCAATGATCGCCTGCACGCGCGCTGACGGGGTGGGATTGCGCTTTTCGTCATAATCATAAAAACCGCTGCCCGATTTCTGACCGAAGCGACCTTCGGCACAGAGCGCATCGCGGATATTTTCGATGCGGGCCGGATCGCGGTGCCAGCCGATGTCGATACCCGCAAGGTCGGACATCTGGAACGGCCCCATCGGCATGCCGAACTCGACATGAACCTTGTCGATCTGTTGCGGGGTCGCGCCTTCCATGAGGAGGTTCATCGCCTCGATCTGGCGCGGCGCGAGCATGCGATTGCCGATGAAGCCATGGCAAACACCTGCGACGACCGCGACTTTGCCGATTTTCTTGGCCAGCGCCATCACGGTTGCGAGCACATCATCCGCGGTCTTTTCGCCGCGCACCACCTCAAGCAGCTTCATCACATTGGCGGGCGAGAAGAAATGCATGCCAAGCACATCCTGCGGACGCTTGGTGGAGCTCGCAATCTCGTCAACATCAAGATAGCTGGTGTTGGAAGCAAGGATCGCACCCGGTTTGGCAATGCCGTCAAGCTTGGTGAAAATTTCCTTCTTCACATCCATATTTTCATAGACCGCCTCGATGATGAGGTCGCAATCCGCGAGCGCGGCCATGTCGAGGGTAGGGGTGAGAAGCCCCATCGCCTGTTCGACCTGTTCCGGCTTCATCCGGCCCTTGGCTGCGGTGGCTTCATAATTTTTGCGGATGATGCCGGTGCCGCGGTCAAGCGCGTCCTGCGCCATTTCTACGATGGTGACGGGAACCCCTGCCGACAGGAAGTTCATCGAAATGCCGCCGCCCATCGTACCGGCACCGATCACCCCGACCTTCTTGATGTCGCGCAGCTTGATATCTTTGGGAAGACCATCGATCTTCGCCGCCTGACGTTCGGCAAAGAACATGTGACGCTGCGCTGCGGATTGCGATCCGAACATCAGCTTCATAAATTCGGCACGTTCGAACGCGAGACCTTCGTCAAACGGCAAACGGGTTGCCGCCTCGACGCAGGCCAAGTTGGCATAGGGCGCTTCGAAGCCGCGCCATTTTTTGGCATTGGCAGTCTTGAGCGCGTTGATCGCTTCGACGTCACCGGTGACGGGAAGGCTGCGCGTTGCGCGCGGCCCCATGCCGATGGCCTTTTGGGTGAAGGCGAGCGCGTCTTCGGTCAGATGCTCTTCACGCGCCAATTCATCGACAAGGCCCGCTTCCTTAGCCTTGGCGGCCGAAATCGGAACGCCGCCGCTCGCCATGTCCGCCGCCATGGCAACGCCGACCAGGCGCGGCAGGCGCTGGGTGCCGCCGCCGCCGGGAAGTAGGCCGAGCTTGACTTCGGGTACGCCGAGCTTAGCCGATGGCACCGCCACGCGATAATGTGCACCGAGTGCGGTTTCGAGGCCACCCCCAAGCGCCGTTCCGTGGATGGCGGCAACGATCGGCTTGGTCGAGGCTTCCATATCATCAATCACGCTGTTGAGATCGGGGCCCTTCATCTGTCCGCCAAATTCGGTGATGTCCGCACCCGCGATAAAGGTCTGACCATCACAGCGCAGCAACATGGCCTTGAGGCTGTCATCCGCCGCCAATTCTTTCACCGCATTGTCCAAGCCCTCACGCACATGCCAGGAGAGCGCATTGACCGGCGGGTTGTTGACGGTGACGACAAGAATATCGCCCTGCTTTTCGGTGGTTACGGTTTTGGGGGTTTCTTCGGTCATTTAAATTGGCTCCTTATACTCGCCTCCCGCTTGGGGAAGGGGTCGGGGGTTGGCAAAAAGGGACGGGACAATCCCGCCCCTAACCCATCCCGCAAGCGGGAGGGGAATGTGGTTACTCCATCAACGCGGCATAGAGCATCGTCTTGATCTCGCGCCGGACCGGATAGGTCGAGGATGGCATCAACTGCGTCATGAAAATCATGATAATATCTTCGAGCGGATCGACAAAGAAGGCGGTCGAGAACATGCCGCCCCAATAATAATCGCCGGGCGAACAATTCAGCATCGCCTTGTCCGGGTCCATCGTCGTCGCAAAGCCAAGCCCGAAACCGATCCCGGCATTTTCGCTTTCCGAAAAGAGCGCGGTGGACATGGTTGCGAGGTCCACGCCGCCCGGGAGGTGGTTCGCGGTCATCATCGCCAGCGTCTTGGGCGCGAGGATACGCGCGCCATCGAGCTCGCCTTCGTTGAGCAGCATCCGGCAGAAGCGGTGATAATCATAGAGCGTCGAGGCCATGCCTCCGCCACCCGAAAGCTGGTTGGGTTTCCTCGCCCACGCGCTTTTCTCGCCGCCGGGATCGAACAGTTTCATCTTGGCCTTGGGATCGAACGCATAGCAATCGGGAAGGCGATGCGCCTTGGCCTTGGGCACTTCGAAATAGCTGTCGTCCATGCCGAGCGGACGGGTGATGCGGTCGGCGATAATCTCATCAAGCGGTTTATCATCAACGCGCTGGAGGATTGCACCCAAAACATCCGTGGCAATCGAATAATTCCAGCTTGAGCCGGGATCAAATTGCAGCGGGATCGTCGCCAATATCTTGATGAATTCTTCAAGGTCAGGGCCGCTGAAGGCTTCCAACTTGCGCGCGCGATAAGCCGCGTCAATCACCGTGCGCTCCTGAAACCCGTAAGTCAGCCCAGCCGTGTGGCGCAACAGATCAACCATCCGCATCGGTTCCGTGACAGGCCGCGAAACGAACGGGACGTTGCCGCCGCCTGCGACAAACACGCCGAGGTCCTTCCATTCCGGAATGATGTTCGTGACCGGGTCGCTGAGCGCAAGTTTGCCTTCTTCGACCAGTTGCATGAAGGCAACCGAAGTGATCGGCTTGGTCATTGACGCGATGCGGAAGATCGCGTCCTCTTTGAGTGTCTCTCCGGGACGGGCTTCGCCCTGCACCGAAAGATGCGCAATTTCATCCCCCCGGCTGATAAGGAGCGCGGTATGCGGCAGACGTCCGGTATCAAGATATTTGGTCTTGAGATGCGCCGGGATACGATCAAGTCGTGCGGCGTCGAAGCCGAGTTCGGACGGGTTTGAGGGGATAAGTTTAGTCATGCGTCGCCAGCCTCCGTTCGGCTCGAGCGAAGTCGAGAGACGTTAGCGTAGAATCCGAGTGTCATACCGCCGTTTTCCCGAAATCCTGTCGGCTGAACGGGTGCGAGCTGGTGAGCCCGCCATCAACCACCAGCGCATGGCCGTTGACATAAGAGGAGCGGTCCGACGCCAAAAACAGTGCGGCCTCGGCAATCTCGTTCGGCACCCCGCCACGCCGCAACGGGTTCAACTGGCCGATCAGCTCCTCTTTCCCCCTTTCGCGCACGCGGTCGTAAATAAGCTGCGTCATCCCGGTTTCGATCAGGCCGGGGCAGATTGCGTTGACGCGCACATTGCGCCCCGCCATCTGCTGCGCGCCGACGCGGACCAGATTGATCACACCCGCTTTCGATGCCGAATAAGCGGGACCGCCTGCGCCTGAACGCAGACCCGCAACGCTCGCAGTGCAGATGATGCTGCCCTTGCCGGCTTCGGCCATCGGCTTGCCCGCATATTTGATCGCGAGGAAGGGGCCGATCAGGTTGATGCGCAAAATTTCCGCCCAATCTTCCGCCGTCTGTTCGAAAATCCCCGGCGCGCCGCCCGAAACACCGGCATTGGCGTAAAAGACATCAAGCCGGCCATGCCGTTCCAGCGTCTCTTCGACCAGCGCTTGCACTTGCTCTTCGCTCCCCGCATCGCAATGGGCGGAAAAAATATTAGCCCCCATCTGCGCGGTCTCGGCGGCGCCTTCGGTTACGTCCGCCGCGATGACGGTCGCACCATTTTGCGCATAAAGCAGCGAGGTTGCCCGACCAATGCCGCTTCCTGCTCCGGTGACAATCGCAACGCGTCCTTCAAGATCCTGACCCATATTTTCTTTTCCTTATTCTGTTGCTCCGGCCTCGCGCGCAAAATGCCAAGCGGTATCCGCGAGGAAGGGGACTTTCTTCGCCATCTCCGCTGCCTTTTCGTTAGACGCGTTGCCGTCAATCACCCGCTTTTTGATGCCCTGCACAATCCCCGCCAGCCGGAACAGATTGAAAGCGAAATACCAGTTCATGTCGGGGACGTCGTCGAGGCCGGTGCGCGCTGCATAGCGTTCGATCATGGTTTGCATCTGCGGAATGCCGAGCGCGTCAAAATCAAGGCCGGACAGACCCGAGCGCCCGTCGGCAGGCGTCACCCAGTTCATCATCAGATAGGCAAGGTCCGCCATCGGATCGCCCAGCGTTGACAATTCCCAGTCGAGCACGGCCAGCACGCGGGGTTCGCTGGCGTGGAAGATCATATTGTCGATACGATAATCGCCATGCACAATGGCCGTGCGCTTCTGTTCGGGAAGCGAGGTCGGCAGATAGGCAATGAGCTTTTCCATTGCGGGGAGATCATCGGTTTGCGCGCCGCGATATTGCTTGGTCCAGCGCCCGACTTGCCGTTCGAAAAAATTGCCCGGCTTGCCATAATCGCCAAGGCCGGCCGCCTCATAGTCGACCTTGTGAAGATCGGCGAGCGTGTCCAGCATCGCATTATAGATGGCGGTGCGGTCGGCGGCATCCTTGGCTTCGGGCACCGCACCATTCCAAAAGGTGCGCCCTTCGACCATTTCCATAATGTAGAACGCTGCCCCGATGACGCTGTCATCTTCGCACAGGCCATAGGGCTTGGCGACCGGAAAGCCGGTGGGATGGAGACCCGCAATCACCTTATATTCGCGGTCCACCGCATGCGCGGACGGAAGTAACGGCCCGAATGGTTTGCGCCGCAACACATAGGAACCGCTCGCCGCGTCAACACGATAGGTCGGGTTGGACTGACCACCGGCAAATTTGGTGTAGCTGAGCGGCCCTTCAAAGCCCGCAACATGCGATTCCATCCAGCGGGTGAGCGCGGCGACATCAAGGGCATTGGGGTCAGTCATTGTAGTGGTCACTCCTCACCCGAACACAATCACACTGCGGGCGGCATCACCCTTTTTCATTTTTTCAAAGCCGTCATTGACGGCCTCAAGCGGGATTGTTTCAGCGACAATGCTGTCGAGATCAAGCAGGCCGCGCAGATAAAAATCGACAAGGCGCGGAATATCGACCGGAAAGCGGTTGGCGCCCATGAACGCACCCTGCAATTTCTTGCCGGACAAAAGATCGAGCGCAGAAAGACCAACCTTTTCGTTGAGCGGCTGCATACCAAGGATCGTCGCTGTGCCGCCCCGTCGCAGCGATGCGACCGCGAGATTGGCTGATGCCGCACGACCTACCGCTTCAATCGCATGGTCAACGCCGCCCTTGGTCATTTCGACAATCTGCTTGGCGGCATCATCGGCGAGTGCGTCCAGCGTATCGGTCGCGCCCAATTTTTTCGCAAGCTCACGCTTTTCGGGGATGGGATCAGCGGCGATGATGCGCCCTGCCCCGGCAATTTTAGCCGCGTTGATGGTGGCAAGACCCACCCCGCCGCACCCGACCACCACCACCGTTTCTCCCGGCGTTAGCTTGCAGGCATTGAAGATGGTGCCCGCCCCCGTTGTCACCGCACAGCCGATCACCGCCGCGCGGTCCAGCGGCATTTCGGGGTCAATCGCGACGCAGGCATGTTCATGCACCAGCATCTGTTCGGCAAATGCCGACAGGTTGAGCATCTGATTGACCGGCGATCCGTCCGTGCGGCTGATGCGCGCAGGGGCCCCTTGCGGGCGGCGAGTTTCTCCACCCTGACACAGACTCATCCGCCCGGTGACGCAGAATTCGCAATGGCCGCAAAAGGCGGAAAGACACGTCACGACCGCGTCGCCGA
Source organism: Pseudomonadota bacterium (assembly GCA_023458055.1). Lineage (GTDB taxonomy): Bacteria > Pseudomonadota > Alphaproteobacteria > Sphingomonadales > Sphingomonadaceae > JAFAFE01. Next base: position 43,315 of record JAEXAW010000016.1, on the reverse strand, counting down.
CCTTAACCGTGCGCACTTCCGATCCCACCGCCTCGACAATTCCCGCCGCTTCATGGCCGGGGACACAAGGTAGCGGATGGGGATAGGCACCGTCGATGAAATGAAGATCGCTATGGCACAGCCCGCAAGCCGCCGTGCGGATCAGCACCTCATGCGGACCGGGCTTGTCGATGACAAGGTCCTCGATTGCGAGCGGCTTTCCGGCTTCGTTAAGGACGGCGGCTTTCATCTTGATCCTCTCAATGCCATATTTTCATTTTCGTCATCCCCGGCTTGGCCGGGGATTCATCTCCTGACCGTCGAATTTGCGCAACCGTCCGGTGATGGATTCCCGCCTTCGCGGGAATGACGAAGGTATAAACTTACCGCGCCACGCCCATGTCGCCCGACGACGGCGTCTTTGGCGCAACGTCGCCATATTTGCCGAATTCCATCCGTGCGATCGAGCGGCAGTGGACTTCGTCCGGCCCGTCTGCGAGGCGCAACGTGCGGATGCCGGCATAGGCCTTGGCAAGACCGAAATCCTGACATACGCCTGCGCCGCCATGCGCCTGAATGGCATCGTCGATGATCTGAAGCGCCATGCGCGGGGCCTGCACCTTGATCATCGCGATTTCATTCTGGGCAATCTTGTTGCCGACCTTGTCCATCATATCGGCGGCCTTGAGGCAGAGCAGACGGGTCATCTCGATCTCGATCCGCGCTTCGGCTACGCGCTGTTCCCAAACGCTATGGTCCGCGATGCGCTTGCCAAAAGCGACGCGTGACAGGAGCCGCTTGGCCATCGCTTCGAGCGCATGTTCGGCGGCACCAATGGTGCGCATGCAGTGGTGAATGCGGCCCGGACCCAAACGCCCTTGCGCAATCTCAAAACCGCGCCCTTCGCCGAGCAACATCGCTTCTTCCGCATTGACGCGGACGTCTTTCAACTGCACTTCCATATGGCCATGCGGCGCATCGTCATAGCCGAACACGCTGAGGTGGCGTTTTACGGTGAGGCCCTTTGCGTCCATCGGCACGAGCACCATCGATTGCTGCTGGTGTTTCTTGGCTTCAAAATCGGTCTTGCCCATGAGGATGGTGACGGCGCAGCGCGGATCGCCCGCGCCCGATGACCACCATTTGGTGCCGTTGATGACATAATCGTCACCGTCGCGTTCGATCCGACATTCGATATTGGTCGCATCGGACGAGGCAACGGCGGGTTCGGTCATCAGGAAGGCCGAACGGATTTCGCCGTTCATCAGCGGCACCATCCACTTCTGCTTTTGCGCCGCTGTGCCGTAGCGCATGAACACTTCCATATTGCCGGTATCAGGGGCGGAGCAGTTGAACACTTCGCTGCCCCATTCAAACCGCCCCATTTCTTCGGCGCAGAGGGCATATTCAAGATTGCTGAGACCGGGGCCTTCAAACGCGACGCTGTCATCGACATGCGGGCGGCCCGAAGAGGGCGGCATGAACAGGTTCCAAATGCCTTCAGCCTTGGCCTTGGCTTTCATCTCCTCGACGATCGGGAGCACCTTCCAGCGCCCGCCTTCCGCCTGCTGCTCATGATAAACATGATCGTTAGGGCGTACATGAGCATCGATAAACTGGCGGACGCGGTCACGCCAATAGGTTTGGCGTTCGGTGAGATCGAAATCCATAATGTGAGTCTCCTATGTGGTTCGCGTGCCAGACAGATTCCTTCTACCCGAGTCGATCAGGTGCGCAGGCAGCGGTTTCCGTTTGCGTAAGGTTGGCACCTTCGGCTCGCCTTTTCCACCCCTTTCCTCAATAAATTGCGCGGAAGGCGCAAGCCACATCTGAACGCCGCTACGGAAAAGGGGCGTCACCGCAACATGCTTGCGTGTCTGGTTTAGTCAGGCATAAGTTGCGAATCGAAACTTTGGTGTGGCGAGAAGGGACATTGTCGTGAAAGGGCTTGCATCCAAGCGAGTCTCCGCGCGATGATGGCCCAACAGAGACCCGAATTCAGACCCAGGAATTTTGGCAAGGAGAAGGACGCCCAATGAGCGAGCTTGAACAATTTCGCGCCGAGACGCGCAGCTGGCTGGAAGAAAATTGCCCGCCGGAAATGCGCGAACCGATGCGCGACGAATCGGATGCCTATTGGGGCGGCCGCAACGCAACTTTCAAAAATGACGCGCAAAAGCGTTGGTTCGAAACCTGTGTGGCCAAGGGCTACACCGTTCCGGAATGGCCCAAAGCCTATGGCGGCGCCGGACTCTCGCCCGCCGAGGCCAAAATCCTCAAGCAGGAAATGCAGCGCATTAACGCGCGCGCGCCCTTGCTGAGCTTCGGTATCTGGATGCTTGGCCCGGCTTTGCTGAAATTCGGGACCGAAGAGCAAAAGGTTCACTACCTCAACCAGATCGCTCGTGGCGAAATCCGCTGGTGTCAGGGCTATTCGGAACCGGGCTCGGGCTCCGACCTTGTATCCCTGCAAACCTATGGCGAGGACAAGGGCGACCATTGGATCGTCAATGGCCAGAAGATTTGGACCAGCTATGCCGATAAGGCCGACTGGATTTTCTGCCTCGTTCGCACCGACAAGACCAACAAATATCAGGGCATCAGCTTCCTGTTGTTCGATATGACAACGCCCGGCGTTTCGACCAAGCCGATCCTTCTCATTTCGGGAAGCAGCCCGTTCTGCGAAACCTTCTTTGATAATGTGAAGGTTCCGAAAGATCAGGTAGTCGGCGAAATCAATCGCGGCTGGGACGTTGCCAAATATCTGCTCGGCCACGAACGCGAGATGATCTCCGCGACCGGCGGCGGCGATCGCGGTGGTACGCTCGGCGGAAACTATAAGGACGTCCTCAAGGACAATCCGATCCTGCGCGCCGAAATCGCTGCAGCCGATGTCGATGCCATTGCTTTTTCCGCGATGATGGAAAAATTCGTCGACGAAATGAAAGCGGGCAAGGGTCATCCGGCGATGCCGAATATGATGAAATATGCCGGCACTGAGCTTAACAAGCATCGTCATGAACTGATGATGGCCGCAGGCGGCGCCAATGCGCTCGAGTGGGAAAGCGAAGCCAGCAACGGGGGCGCGTTGCCGCGCGGATGGCTCAGGACCAAGGCCAATTCGATCGAGGGCGGGACCAGCGAGGTCATGCTCAATGTCATCGCCAAGCGCATCCTGGATTTGCCAGGCGCTTAAGCGATGGGCGGCGATATTTACCTAAGGGAGGGAGACGAGGGTGATTTGCACCGGCACGCGATAGACAATATCCTGCTCGCGACCATCACCCAATTGATTGCCAACACGCCCAACCCGCCTGCGACGCTTGATAATATCAAGGCTATCGCACTGGGCCTCAGCGCCAACGGCCATCATTCTCCCGACCCTAAAGTAAATGATTATGCCCGCCGCTATGCGACGACAATCACCGAAGATTTTTTGAACAAGATCAAGATTAGCGAAAGTAGCTGATATGCCTCTTTATCATACCGACGATCAGGCGATGCTCGCCGACACTGCCAAGCCCTTCATGGCTGAAGAAGGCAGCATCCAGAAACAATTGCGCCACTGGCGCGACATCAACTGCAAGGATGGCTTCGGCCATGACTTGTGGAAGCGATTTGCCGAACTCGGCTTTACCGGCATGATGGTCGATGAAGCCGATGGTGGCCTTGGCATGGGCAATGTCGAAGCGGGCATTGTGCTCGAAGAAATTGGCCGCAACCTGACGCCCTCGCCGTTCCTCACCACCAGCGTGGTTGGCGTAACCGGCCTTAAGGAAGCCGACGCGGAAACCAAGGCGCGCTGGCTCCCCGGCATTATTGCGGGCGAAACCGTGCTCGGCATCGCAATTGATGAAGGTGCCAAGCATAACCCGGCCAATATTGCGATGAAGGCCGAGCGCGCGGGTAATGGCTTTAAGCTAAACGGCAAGAAGCAATTTGTGGTGCAAGGGGGCTCGGCCGATATGCTGATCGTCGCCGCGCGCACCGCTGGTGCCGCTGGCGAAACCGATGGCCTCACCCTGTTTGCTGTGCCGACCGATGCAGCGGGCATGACCCGCGACAGCGTCGCGCTGGTCGACAGCGCCAAGGCCGCCCATGTCAATTTCGACAATGTCGAGGTGGATGCAGGCGCGGTGATCGGCGACGTCGATGGCGGCTGGAAAACCCTTTCCAAAATGCTCGCCGCGGGGCGTGTCGGTGCGGCGGCCGAAAGCGTCGGCGTCGGGCTTGGTGCCTTTGGCATGACCACCGATTATCTCAAACAGCGCAAGCAATTTGACCGCTTGATCGGCGAGTTCCAGGCGCTCCAACACCGCGCCGCGCATCTCTTCTCCGAACTGGAAATCGCGCGTGCGGCCGTGATGAAGGCGCAGCAATTGCTCGACGAGGGCTCGCCGCTGGCGGAGCTTTATGTCTCGGTTGCCAAAGCCAAGGCCGCCAAAGCCGCCAACCTTGCGGTGCGCGAAGGCGTGCAGATGCATGGCGGCATCGGTATGACCGACGAATATGATATCGGCCTTTATATGAAGCGCGAACGCTCGCTCACCGAATTTTTCGGCGACGGTAGCTACCACACCAACCGCGTCGCGGAACTGGCCGGATATTGACTGTATAATCCTCCCCGGGACGGGGAGGGGAACCGCACGAACGGCGTGCGATAGCACGACGTGAGATGTCGTGGCGGGGATGTAGGACGCAGCATAGCTTTTCCAATCCCTTCCACCATGCATCGCATGGCCCCCTCCCCGTTCTGGGGAGGAATGGAAAAGAAAGAGTAAACCCATGAACCTCACCGACCTCTTCACCCTTGATGGCCGCATCGCGCTTGTGACCGGCGGATCGCGCGGCATTGGCCAGATGATTGTCGAAGGCTTCCTCGCGGCAGGGTGCGCGCGCGTTTATATCAGTGCGCGCAAAATCCCGCAGGTCGAAGAGGCGGTCGCCGATTTCAACACCCGCTATCCCGGCAAGGTTGTCGGCCTTCCCATGGACATTTCGACGGTCGAAGGTTGCCAGAAGCTCGCCGCCGAACTGGAAGCGCGCGAAGAACGGCTCGACATCCTTGTCAACAATGCAGGCGCTGCTTGGGGCGTACCGTTTGAAGAATTCCCCGAAAGCGGCTGGGACAAGGTGATGGACCTCAATGTCAAATCGCCCTTCTTTCTGACCCAAGCGCTCCACAACCTCCTTAAGAAGGGGGCCGCTTCGGGTCAGCTAGCCAAGGTCATCAACATCGGCTCGATTGACGGCCAGCGACTGAACCCGTGGGAAACCTATAGCTATCATGCCTCCAAAGCCGCGATCCTGTGGCTCACCAAGCGCATGGCCGCACGGCTTGTCAGCGATGGCATCATCGTTACCGCGATTGCGCCGGGCGCGTTCCAGTCGGACATGAATGTCGCCGCGCGCGATCATGCTGATGCGGTCGCGAGCCGTATTCCGGCCCGTCGCATTGGCGGCGCGGAGGATATGGCCGCCGGTGCCATCTATCTTGCAAGCCGCGCGGGCGATTATGTTATCGGCGAAACGCTGACCATCGACGGCGGCCTTGTCAGCGCCGACCTCAGGACCAGTATTGACGGCTAATTCGCCTAACTGTATTAGCTGGATAATACATTAAGGAGCATAGCATGAACGTTCGTAATGTCCTGTTGCCGGTGATCGGCGCCGCCCTCACCTTGTCGCTTGGGGCGTGCAAGGAACGGCAGGAGAAAGAAACCGACATTCGCGTCAATGTCGAAACGGACGATGGTACGGTCACCGCGGGCTCAACCGAGGGCAAGGCCACGATCAACACGCCAGCTGGTCATGCAGTGGTCAATACCGGCGGCATCAAACTGGACAGCGCGCATTTCGACATTGACGGGGTCAAGCTTTATCCCGGTTCGGCGATCCGCAGCATGAATGTCAATGCGAGCGACAAGGCCGGGGCAAAAAATGCGACAGTCATAGTGGGCTTTGATGCACCTGCCGACGCCAAGACGGTCGCCGATTATTTCGAGAAAGAGATGACCGCGAGGAAATTCACCACCGCGCGGACGGGCTATAATATCAACGGCAAGACGGCGGATGGTTCGGGCTTCGCGCTGGCTATCGCCGATCTGGGCGGCGGCAAGTCAAACGGCACATTGACAATCAACGACAAGAAATAAGCGCGCGGCGTGACAAATTTTCAGAAACCCTGAGCGTGTCGAAGGGTGTCCGTCAGTCGGATGGATGTGCTTCGACGGGCTCAGCGCTACGATTTTGTAAATCCCTAACCACTATTCCTGAGCGCGGTCGCAATCGCGTTGATGGTGAGCTGTATCCCTTCGGCAATCCGCGGGTCCTTTTCCCCTGCGCGGTGACGTTTCATCAATTCGATCTGCAATAAATTAAGCGGCTCGATATAGGGCAGGCGCAGACGGATGGACGCATCGAGCGTTGCATTATGTGCGAGCAGATAATCCTGTCCCGTAACGGTCAGGAGACCGTCATGGGCGCTTTGCCATCCATCACGGATAGCGGAAAAGATGGCGTCCGCATTCTCCACCCCGTCGGCAAGCGCGGCATAGCGCGCGGCAATCCCCATATCGGATTTGGCAAGCACCATCTCCATATTGTCGAGTTGCGCTTTGAAGAACGGCCAGCCTGCTGCCATGTCGGCGAGGAGCGCCTTATCGTCGAACACGCTCAGCGCCTGCCCCATGCCATACCAGCCGGGGAGCATTACCCGTGCTTGCGCCCAACTGAACACCCACGGAATAGCACGCAAATCTTCGATTGCATCGCTCTTGGTGCGGCTTGAGGGGCGCGAGCCGATTTTGAGTGTCGCGATCTCTGCAATCGGTGTGATTGCGCGGAAAAATTTACGAAACCCTGGGGTTTCGTAAACCAACGCACGGTAAGATCGAAACGCGGTCGCGGAAAGCGCATCCATTGCAGCATGAAACCGCGCCTTGTCCGCGCTCGAAAGCTGCTCGGGTTCAAGCGTTGCAAGCAAGCTCGCCGCCGCCATCGTTTCCAGATTACCCTCGGCATTGTCGCGGCTGCCATATTTGGCGGCAATCACCTCTCCTTGTTCGGTAATGCGGATGCGACCTTGGACCGTTCCCGGGGGCTGCGCGCGAATGGCGCTGAACGCGCTGCCGCCGCCGCGCCCGACCGCGCCACCGCGCCCGTGGAACAGTTGCATGGCGACGCCTGCATCGGCAAAGACGGGACGCAGCGCCTCTGAAGCCTGATGCAGGCTCCAGGTCGAGGTTAGATAGCCTCCATCCTTGTTGCTATCCGAATAGCCGATCATCACTTCCTGATATCCGCGTGCCTTGGCCAGTTCCGCAATCACGGGAATCGCGAAATAATCCCGCATGATTGCCGGCGCGCGTTCAAGATCTTCAATTGTCTCAAACAAGGGAACCGCCATGACCGTCGCGGATGGTGCGTCGTCCACACTTCCCGCACGCAACAGACCCGCTTCCATCAGCAGCACGTTAAGCTCAAGAAGATCGGACACACTCTCGGCCTTGCTGATGATCGCGGTGGTGATCACGCGGGCCCCCAAAGTCCCTTGCGCCTCTGCGACGGCGCGGAAGATTGCGAGCTCGGATGCTGTTTCCCCGCTATAGCGTGCCCATGGTGAGGACAGCGGCCGGTTGGTTGCGAGTTCCGCGGTAAGGAGCGCGACCCGTGCGGGTTCGTCAAGCGCCAAATAGTCCGCTTCCACCCCCGCCGCTGCCAATAGTTCGGCCACGGTCCGCTCGTGCACGGCGCTATTCTGGCGGATGTCGAGCGTCGCGAGGTGAAAGCCGAATATTTCGACCGCGCGGATCAGCCGCCCGAGCGCGCCGCCGCTTGCAAGCACGCCCTCGCCATGTTGCGCCAGACCCGAGGCGAGGATCACGAGGTCGGCCCGAAATGCCTCGGGCCGGTCATAAGCCAAACCAGTCAGCGTTGAAGAACGCGCAGGCCGATGGCCGAACGCTCTTTCATAGGTCGCCTCGAGCCGCGCATAAATTCCCCTGAGCGCGCGGCGATAAGGTTCGTCGGACCGGCTCAGCGCCTCGTCGCCACTGGCATCCGCAAGCATCTGCACCGCGTCCGGCACGGGTGCCAGATTGGTGCTCTGCGACAAATCTGCGCCGAGTGCGTGGACCGCGTCGAGATAAAAATCGAACACGGCTTCAGCATTGCGCCGTGTCGCCAGTTTCAAGGCATCGGCGGTAACGAAAGGATTCCCGTCACGATCGCCGCCGATCCAGCTCCCCAGCCGCAAGAATGCCGCAGGGCGCGTTTCCAAGGCGCGCTCCCAACGCGCATAAAGCGCAGGAAGCGCCGGAAGCAGAACGCCGCCCATCACCGTCCGCGCATTTTCAATTTCGTCGGCGACAAACAGCCGCTCCGTGCGCAATGGTCGCGTCTGCCACAAAAGCGCGATCTGACGCAGCAGCGCATCTTCGACAAGATCCCCGTCGGGCGTTTCCTTGGCACCCGCGTCGCGTAGCCGCATAAGTGCGGCGATACGGTCCTTATGATCCAGCACGGACTTGCGCCTGACTTCGGTCGGATGGGCGGTCAGGACGGGCATTACCAGCGCATTGGCAAGCGCCGCCGCAATTTCGCTAGCGCCCACCCCATCAGCCTCGAGCGCGGCAATCGCGTCTGCAAGCGTTGTCCCCTCATGCAGTTCGCCAGCCTGACGGTCCTCGGCAAGATTGGCGAGCATCGAAAACAGCATGAAGCCGCGCACGAACGCAACCGTATCATCAAGGTTCAGAGCGCCGAGGCCAGGATCTATCGCATCTGCACCTGCGACCCCGCGGTGTCGGTCAACGCTCGCGCGCCGGATATATTCTGTGCGATCATAAAGCTTTTGTCCGCCATAGCTGCGGATCACATCGCCGAGTAGCTTGCCGAGATAGCGGACATCCTCATTATTGGCGATGCCGGAACGCGAGTTGGTGGAGGGCTGCATATGCGCAATGCTGCACCTGCGAACAAGCTCGAGTCAAGCGTCGCTCAACCATTTCTTGCAAAACATGATCATTTAACGATAGAAAGTAACAACAGAAACCAGAAAAAGGGGGTTAGGATATGCGTCGAACGGGTTGGATAGTAGTGGCGGGGATATCGGCGCTTTCCGGATGCGCGCAACCTGCGCCCAAAGCGGTCCAGCCCCTTCCCCATGTGGTGATGGAGACCGAACTTGGCCCGGTCGAGCTTGTCATAGAGGCCAATAGAGCCCCCATCACGAGCAACAACTTCCTCTCACTCGTCGACCGCAAAGTCTATGATGGAGCGACCTTCTACCGCACGGTGACGCTCGCCAATGATAATGGTGATCCCAAGATCGAGGTCATTCAGGGCGGCGTTGGCGATGGCGACAAGCGGGTTACCCCGATTGCGCATGAGCCGACCAGCCAGACCGGTCTGCATCATGGCGACGGCACTATTTCAATGGCACGCTTCAAACCCGGGACGGCGGGTTCGGAATTCTTCATCACGATTGGCGACCAGCCCGCGCTGGACGCGGGGGCCATGCGCAACAAGGACGGTCTCGGCTTTGCCGCCTTTGGTCATGTCGTGAAGGGCATGGACGTGGTCCGCGCGATCCAGCTGCGTCCCGCCACCGGATCAGCCAGTGATCCCTATGTGAAGGGACAAATGATCAATCCGCCAGTGAGGATTATCAGCGTCCGGCGCAAGTAACCCATCGCTACGGTAGCAACTCAATGTCCCAATAAAGCCAGTCGCGCCAGCTTTCGTGCAAATGGTTCGGCGGGAAGCGCTTGCCATGGTCTTGCAGTTGCCAGCTGGTCGGCCGGATCGGCTGGACATAGAGCGGCATCCTCGCCTGCTCTGGTGTGCGGCCGCCTTTTTTGAGGTTACACGGCGCGCAGGCGGTTGCAACATTTTCCCATGTGGTCCGCCCGCCGAGGCGGCGCGGCACGACATGGTCGAAAGTCAGATCCTTGTTCGTACCGCAATATTGGCAGCTAAAACGATCCCGCAAAAACAGGTTAAACCTTGTAAATGCGGGATTTTCTGATGGTTTCACATATTGTTTGAGGGCGATAACGCTGGGGATGCGCATCGCCCAGCTAGGACTATGCACTTCGCGTTCATAGCTTTCGACCACATCGACGCGCTCAAGGAACACCGCCTTGATCGCGGTCTGCCATGGCCATAGGCTCAGCGGATAATAGGATAGGGGCGTATAATCGGCATTAAGTACCAGCGCCGGACAATTGTCGGGATGCCGCGCCCCGGCGGCTTGATGCGGGATGAGGTCGGGATGATACATAACCCCCCTTATTTTCGCGTTCGGCCTTGCAATTGCCGTATCATTGCCGTCAAAAGATGACGTGCTTGTTACACCCATGAAGGGGGGTGGCGTCAAGGCGACAAATGGAGGGACCCACAAGATGTTGCGGCCTGTTGCGCATTTACACCACGACATGAAGGCGTTCGGCGGCTGGTGAGCGTCGTCACGCGCTTTGCGCCGAGCCCGACGGGGCGGCTCCACCTTGGCCACGCTTTGTCGGCGCAGCTTTCGCATGATCGTGCCCGGGTGGACGATGGCCGCTTTCTCTTGCGCATTGACGATATCGACGGTGCCAGGTCCCGGCCCGAATATGTCGCCTCCGCAATGGAAGATTTGCGCTGGTTCGGCCTCACTTGGGATGGGGAGCCAGTCTATCAATCACAGCGGCTTCCCCTTTATCATGACGCGCTGGTGCGGTTAAGCGGGGATGACCTCATCTACCCTTGTTTCTGCACACGCGCCGAAATCGAGGCGGAAATCGCCGCGAGCGCTTCCGCTCCGCATGGGGAGTTCGGCGCGCGCTATCCAGGCACCTGCCGCCATTTAAGCAATACCGAGCGGCTGATGCGAGCGGATCGTCCGCATTGCTGGAGGCTCGATATGGCGAAAGCCATTGCGCGCACCGGGCCCCTGCACTGGGAAGATGAACAAGCGGGCACAGTGCACGCGACACCGGAAGACGCGGGCGACGTTGTCCTTGCCCGCAAAGATGCCCCGGCAAGCTACCATCTCGCCTCGACCATTGACGATGCGGACATGGGCGTGACGCATGTTATTCGTGGCAAGGACCTGTTCGCCTCGACCCACATTCACCGCTTGTTGCAAGCGTTGCTGGATCTGCCGACCCCTCATTATCACCACCATGCGCTCATCACCGACAAAGATGGCAAACGCCTTGCCAAACGTGATGGCGGGGCAGAGCTTGATCACTTACGCGAACAGGGTTTCGATGGCTGGGCGCTGGTTGAAGACTTGCGCCGGCATGTTCTTCCGGCTGGATATTCGGTGAGGGAAGGTGCATAGGGGCGGCAAATGACCGGCCAATCTGATCGCCCGGCATGGCTGGTCCAGCCCGGCGCTATGGCCGGAGGAATCTGGAGCCTGCATCTATGAATATCCTCTTTCTTATCGCAATCATCGGCTCGGCGCTCATGGTCGTATTCGCGCTCGCGCGCGGCCTCATCGCTTTTGTCCAGACCAATGAAACCGAAAAGCGCGGCGACGATGTGATGGCGATGCACCATAAACAAAACCAGATGATGTTCGCGCGCGTGAAATGGCAGGCGATTACAATCGTTCTCCTGATTGTGGTCGGTATGCTTGCCGCTGGCGGTGGCAACTGAACCGCGCTGCAGCATTATAAGAGGGCGCCCGTGGTCAAGCTCAACAAAATCTACACCCGCACCGGCGATGACGGTACCACCGGCCTTGTCGATGCTTCGCGTATCGCGAAAAATGACCCTTTGATGGAGGCGATTGGCGCGGTCGACGAAACCAACAGCGCGATCGGCGTGGCCATGGTCGCGATGGAGCATCAACCGATATTTCAGGCGATGCTTTCCGTGGTGCAAAATGACCTGTTCGATCTCGGCGCTGATCTCGCGACACCGGCAGGACCTGGTCCCGATTTTTCGCCATCAGAGATGGTGTTGCGCATCGTTGCCTCACAGATCGTCCGGCTGGAAAACCAGATCGACACGATGAACGAGACGATTGCGCCCCTTACCAGCTTCATTCTTCCCGGCGGGAGCGAAGCCGCTGCGCGTATCCATGTCGCGCGCGCCACCGCCCGCCGCGCCGAGCGTGCCATGGTTGCCGTCAGCAGCCAGCGTCCGATAAACCCGGATGCCATTGCCTATATCAATCGCCTGTCTGACTATCTGTTCGTGATGGCCCGCGCGATTAATATCGAGGGACGCGGCGATGTCCTCTGGGTTCCGGGCGCATCACGCTGACATCTGATTAACGGATCAGCTCCGGCTTGATAATTTCCGCCTCGCTATTGGCGGTCCAGGTTCGGAGCCAGTTATTGCTGCCACGGCATTCGTTCATCAGCATGATGTTGACCAAGCGGAACATCTTGCCGTCCCACACCCAACTGGCCGCATCGCCGCAATCGCCGATGCCGCGTCCCTTGGAAAAATGGGTCAGCAGCTGATCTTTGGCGTGAAAGCCGCCATTCACCAACACTGGTGCAGCGCCCACTTTTTCGGTCCAGCCTGCATCAAAATCAAGCGGGGCGGCGGAAAAGCGCACCGATTTACCCGCGCCGCGCGCGACATAATAAGCCGTCCCGAAATTATACGCGCCACTGCTGCAGGGAATGGCCAGCAATGTGGTCGTGGCATCGAGCCGATATGCCTTGGTTTCGTCAAAATCGGCGTCGCATTCGCTCCGCTTGCCAAGATCAGCCCATTGCGCCGGGCTGGGTTGGAAAGGGGCCGCAGTCGAAATTTTGGCCGCCCGGACAACCGGAGTTGCGGGAGCAGCCGGAACCGTATTGGCTGCCGCACCGCCACGGGCGACCAATGCGGTGACAGTCCCTGCGCGACCTTGCTGATCGTCCATATAACGCAACGTCGCGCTCAATCCGGCGAGCGAGGCCTTGGCGTGGATGCGGCCATCCGGATCGCGCAAGTGTAACCAGGCGGCATTGCGCAAGCGATCCACCATGGCGGCATCGAGTTTCGCGGTCCACCCTTGCGGATTTTCGCTTGCCCGTTGCACCGGGATTTGGGTGCCGTCGTTCGTGGTAAAGCGCACCGTTTCTCGCGCCGGAAAGGTTGCGGGCCAATCGTCCGAATACGCAAAATTCACCGTTGCCGCACTATCAGGCCCAGCCGCCCGGTTGAGATCAACGCTGATCCAGCTCTCCCAGCTTTCCTCCTCCTGCATCAAGCCTTGCGCGCTACAGCTTTTGATATTGTCGCACGCGACGACCCAATCGGAAAAGACTTTCTCGTCACCGGGCTGAGGCTTCGTAATTTTCTGTGCTTGGAGAGGTTGGCTCAGCAAGGGTGCAGCGATCAGCATCAGGCCAATAGAAACGGCGCGGGATTTCATTCTCTTCTCCTCCTAAAGCTTGGTGGTGATATCGTCCAAAAATACCGAAGAAGCAAATAGCTATCTGCAAACATCTGGTCAGCGCCGCATCCTTTGCCTAGAGAGTGGGCGTAACGAGCGGACCAATGGTTCATGCAATGCAAAACAGGATGAGATTATGAAGACGATCGGCGTTATTGGCGCGGGGCAGATGGGCGCAGGCATTGCGCAGGTTTCGGCGGCAGCCGGCTATGACGTGCTGCTGTCCGACATTGATCTTGCCGGGGCCGAGAAGGGCAAGGCGGGGATTGCCAAGCAACTCAACCGGCTGGTGGATAAGGAAAAGATCGAAGCGGGCAAGCGCGACGAAATATTGGCGCGCGTCACGCCGGTCGGCGACCATGCCGCATTCGTCCCTTGCGATCTGGTGATCGAAGCGGCAACCGAACGCGAGGAAATCAAGCGCAAGATTTTCGAAAGTGTGGGCAAGCACCTCTCCGATACAGCGATCCTTGCGAGCAATACCTCGTCGATCCCGATTACGCGTTTGGCGCAAGCGGCACCTGACGCGGCCCGTTTCATGGGTGTTCATTTCTTCAATCCCGTACCGGTGATGGGCTTGATTGAACTCATTCGCGGCCTTGCGACGTCGGATGAAACCGTAGCGACAGTGGAAGCCTATGGCCGCTCGCTCGGTAAGGAAATCGTGCGCGCCAATGATGCTCCGGGCTTCATCGTCAACCGTGTGCTTATGCCGATGCTCAACGAAGCCTGTTTTGCGCTGGGCGAAGGCGTGGCGACCATCGAGGACATCGATACTGCCTGCCGCCTGGGCCTTAATCATCCGATGGGGCCGCTGACGCTCGCCGATTTTATCGGGCTCGATACCTGCCTCGAAATCACCCGAGTCCTCCACGAAGGGACCGGCGATCCCAAATTTCGACCCGCGCCCCTACTGGTCAAATATGTCGAGGCAGGATGGTATGGCCGCAAGACAGGTCGCGGTTTCTACGACTATTCGGGCGAAAATCCTGTGCCGACGCGGTGAAGGAGATGACGGTGAAAAAATGGATTGCAGGACCGCTTGCGCTTGCGCTGCTTTCGGGTTGCGCCACTGCGGGTGAATACGGCCAGACCTCTGCGCCTCCCGCAACACCAGCCGCGTTCGCGAGTGATCGCCTGTCGGTGACGGTCGTTGGCAAAGGCAAGGACGTCATCCTGATCCCCGGCCTGTCCTCCTCTCCTACGGTGTGGGATTCGACGGTCAAGGCGCTTCCCGGTTATCGCTATCATCTCGTCCATGTTGCCGGCTTTGATGGCAAGGCACCCGGGGCGAACGCAAATGGCCCGTTCCTTGAACCCGTCGCGCATGAGATTGCCCGCTATATTGAGGCTAATCATCTGAAAGCTCCGACCCTGGTCGGCCACTCGCTCGGCGGTAGTCTTGCGATGCGGGTGGCGGGGCATCATCCCGAACTGGTCGGCAAGCTGATGGTGGTCGATATGTTGCCGTTCATGGGAATGATGTTTGGCGGACCATCAGCCACTCCCGAAAGCGTCAAACCGGTCGCGGAAGCGATCCGCACGGGCATCGCAACGGCACAGGGCGAGGCTCGGCGGCAAACGGTGGAGCAGACCATCGCGACTATGGTCAAAACCGAAAGCATGCGTCCGCAAGCGGTCGCAGCCAGCATGGCGAGCGATCAGCCGGTTTCGGCTCAGGCGATGTATGATCTCATCACCACCGACCTGCGCCCCGACCTTGGCAAATTTAAAGGGCCGATGGAGGTTCTGTGGGTTTATCCACCGAAAGCCCCGGTGCCAGAGCCGGTCTATGAGCAGTTCTTCATCCAAAGCTATAAAAACGCGCCCCAGGCAGTCGTACGAAAAATCCCTGACGCTTATCATTTCCTCATGTGGGACAATCCGGCGGCGTGGCAAACGGAACTCAAAGCATTTCTTGAACAATAAGGGGAGACCGAAAGATGCGGCCCAATATCCTAGTTTTGCTTGCACCGGCTTTATTGGTGGCGGGCGGGTGCAAAGCCCAAAATCAGGACCATGATCCGATTGTTCAGGTCGCGAATGATGACAAAGCCATGAATGCGGCCAAGGCTGAAGCGCAAAAGACTTTGCCGACCTTCCTCGCATTTCTGGAAAAGCCCGCTGCCAATGTGACCGACCTCGGCTTCAAATATCCGCTCGGCGGATCTGAACATATCTGGGTGAGCGATGTCCGCCGGGAAGGCGACATGCTTATCGGCAAACTCGCTAACAGTCCCGAGTTGGAAGGCCATAGCCTCGGTGAGGAAGTGAAGGTGCCGTTAAAAGATGTGTCCGATTGGGCCGCGCGCGTCGATGGCAAGATGCAGGGGCATTACACGACCCGCGTGTTGCTCAGCCAACTGCCACCGGAAGAAGCGGACGCGATCAAGCAGAATTTTGGCTGGTAAGAGCGCGGCACGCGCCACCGCAGCGGATGCACCATGCACCGGCTTGATCCACGCAACAAAGCGGTCGCCATTTCGCTCGCCGGGCTGGCGGGCTATGTCGACGCGCTGGCCTTTATCGAGCTCAAAGGCTTTTTCGTATCGTTCATGAGCGGCAATTCGACCCGCATGGGTGTAGGAATTGTCGGTCATCGCGCCGACTGGCAGACCGCTTTTGCGCTGATCGTTGCGTTCGCAGCGGGCGTGGTGCTGGGTTCGCTGCTGGGCCGCAAGATTGAGCGCCGCCGCGCTGCCATGCTTATCGCACTGATCGCGGCGCTCCTCGCTTTCGCTGCAACAACGATCAGCCTGAACGGCCCACATGCCCTCGCCATCGCGCTGATGGCGCTTGCCATGGGCGCGGTCAACGCCGTCTATGAAAAGGATGGCGAGGTTAAATTCGGCCTCACCTATATGACCGGCGCAATCGTCAAGATCGGCCAGCATATCGCCGCCTTTTTAGCGGGCGAAAAAGTGGTGGGGAGTATCAGCTATGCGCTTCTCTGGGCGGGGCTGGTGGCGGGCGCTGCGCTTGCCGCCTTCACCCATCCGCTATGGGGCCTCGGCGGCCTGTGGGCAGCGAGCGGCTTTGCGCTATTGCTCAGCGCGGCAATGTGGCGGGAGGCGTGACGGCTACCCTCTGCTAAAGCCAACCACGATCATTGAGAGCCAAAAACAGCAATTTCGCACGGAGGCTGACCCCCACCATGATCAAAAGGGTCAATGACCCGACTATTGCGCGGGCTTTCAACGCCGCAGGCAATGGGAGCCATAAGCCTGTGGCCAGGCAAAACACGGCTCGAAAAAGAAAATATCCCGCCCAAAACAACGTGAACAGCTTGAAAAATTTCCCCAAAGATGGATTTTCGGGATTGAATGCCTTGCCCGTAAATCGTTCCGCATATTGCTGTGCAAGTGATGGTTGGCCAAAAGCGCCGACCGTAAAGATACCAGCGAACAGCAGGTTAGTCGCTACCCCTTCGAATTTTATTGCAAATGGCGAGACGGCATAAAGATCGATAACGCCACTCGCTATGGCGAGAGCGGATGTCACGAGAAACAAAGGACGCAACGGCTCACGCCTGTGGTATCGCCAAACCAATTCTCCTACAACCAACAAGAGCACACCAGCAATCGCCGGTTTCAACCCGACGATTGCATAAGTCACCCAAAACAGTACCATTCCGGAAAACTGGCTGGCGAATGCGCCCATCCGTTTCATGGGATTATTTGATCCATTGCGGCATTGGACCAATATTATGTCCCGCCGTCTTGGCTGCCACAATCGCCTGTTGGATAAACCCAAATATTTCCGCATCGAAACCGGGGTCAGCGGCACCCCCCTGCCAACTATCCATATTGGCGTACATATTCTGTACGCCCTCCCACATCGCAGGCGTGGCCGTTTTGGTGAACGGCTCAAGCAAGGCGAACCATTCGCGCACAAAGTCTAGCGCGACACCGCTTGCGGGATCGAGCGGCAAGGCCGCTTTGATTCGACTGCCCAAATCTTTCCATTTGTCAGAATAGGTAGCTTGGTCAAATTCACTGCCCATTTTCGGCATTGACTGAGCGAAATCCTGCTTGGCCTCTTCGCTCATATATTTGTCAGTAATGTCCTTCCAGGCTGCACTTTCATTGCTCATCATTTGCTCTCCTTGCTGAATCAGCGAGCAGAAAGTCGCGACATCGATGGGCTCGCTACGCTCGATGCGGGACTTGATGGACAGAAGGAGCTGTGCGCCTCCTGCAGCTTGACAGCCTGTTCGGCGACGACAACGATCTGCGCGTCAACGATGGCGGCAAAATCTACCGCGCCGCGGCGCGCCAATCGTTCAATCTGTGCGAGTGTGAGACCCGCTCGCTTCAGTATCAAAATCTGATGGATGCGCTGCAATTCAGCGGGACCATAATAGCGTCGCCCAGAGGCCGAACGGAGCGGCTGCACCAGCCCGCGTGCCTCGTAAAAGCGGAGCGCGCGGCTGGTCAGCCCGGTACGGCGGGCAACCTCAGCTATGTCGAGTGTTTGAGGGCGCTGCGAATCATCCATGGGCCGGTTATGCCGGTTGACGCTGAGTCAACTTCAAGCCCTTATTTCCAGCTCAGGCGATAAGTCACAAGATAGCCGTCATGGTCGGACGGCGCGGCTCCGTTGCGCCAAGGTTGGTCGAACAGCGTTTCGACCCGTATCGGCTCGACCTTGACGCGGGTTCCGCTGGCAAAGCCCTGAATGTCCTGTGTGTCCATCCATGGCTCATCGTCGTCCCAACTCATCCGCACATCACATTTGCCGCCATTCATCGTGCAATGATAGCGGACATCGGTGCCGGGCATGATTTCGACCTTGGCTGTGTAGCGCCGTTCGGATCGCCGCGTGTTGAAATCACCGCCAAAGATGAAAGGGAGCGTGGGGTTATAGGCGCTAGACAGAAACACGCCCGTTTCGACGATCTGCCGCTCATAGGCCTGATGCGTGCGCTCCAGCGGCACACGCGCGGCACGGCGGGCGTTGAGATGGGTGTTGAACAGTTGCAAAGGCTCGGGAACGTCCGGAATATGGATGCGCGCCAGCATCACGCCCTTATTGGCAAGACAATCATAACCCGCACAACTGTTGCGCCCGAACGGGGTCTGATCGACCTGGTCAATCCCGTAATCGGTAAAAATATAGAGCCCGCTCGAGGTGAACTTGCCAATCCGTTCGCCCTTGATAAATCGCCGATCATTGCGGAAATCCTTGGCCAGACGTGGCAGTCCGAAATTCATTGGCGGATCGCGACGAAGAGGACCACGCACAGCGTTGTGATAGCCCGCCCGCTTGCCGATGTTACCTGCCGACGCAATGAATGCTTCCTGCAACAGGATAATATCGGGGGCAGTGCCGGCGCGTTTCATAGCCGCCAACTCGTCGCCGACATGTTGCATCGCTGCCCCACGACCCGCGCTTTGCGGCCACGGAAGACCCGCCACATTGTAGATGAGAACTGACACCAGCGCCGTATGCGTGCCGTCCGCATCGGTTGTGATCGCTGCTTTTTGGACTGCGGCTTGCGGCGTGCTGCGCGCCGCCGGATGGGTAGCGCACGCCGATAGGCTAAGGGCCGACAGGCCGAGAGCCGCAAAGAGCCGGACCACGCGCGTCATGCACTATGGCTTGGGTGCTGCCTTGACTGCCTCGACATCGGCTTTCGCGGTGGGCGTTGCAGGCTCATCGGACACGGGCAATGTTTCGGTCGCGGCGGGCGGGCTGTCTGCGGGCGCGGCCATGACCGGCGCAGACTTGGGCGATGGCAGTGCGCTCGCCGGGATCAGCAAACCCGCAAGCGCCGCCGACATGAGGTTCGCAAGGCTCCCCGCCAGCAACGCCTTCAGCCCAAGCTTGGCGATCATCGGACGCTGGTTGGGGGCGAGGTTGCCGGTCACCGCCATCTGGATCGCAATCGAGGAGAAGTTTGCAAAGCCACACAGCGCGAAGGTAACGATGGCAATGGTCAGCGGCGAGAGGCCGGCCTGCATCTTGCCCAAATCGATGAAGGCGACAAATTCGTTGAGGACGATCTTGGTGCCGAACAGGCCGCCTGCTTGTCCAGCTTCGGCCCATGGCACGCCGAGCAGCGCCATGATCGGCTGGAAAATCAGACCGAGCAATTTCTGGAAACTAAGGTCGGGCATCCCGAACCAAGCCCCGATGCCGCCAAGGATACCGTTCGCCAGCGCAACCAGCGCGACGAAAGCAAGCACCATCGCGCCCACCGCGACGGCAAGCTTGACACCGGTTTGTGCGCCTTGGGCGGCGGCCATGATGATGTTGGCGGGCTTTTCCTCGTCATGGCTCGCATCGGCGAGTTCGACGGGTTCAATACCGATATCCTTGGGATCGTCGGGCATCATGATCTTGGCCATGAGGATGCCGCCGGGCGCGGACATAAAGCTTGCGGCAAGCAGATAGGGCAAGAGATGCTCACCGATCATGCTCGCATAAGCACCAAGGATGGTCCCCGCGACCCCTGCCATGCCAACCGTCATCAGCGTAAAGAGCTGCGGCGGACTTAGCCCTGCCAGATAGGGACGCACCACCAGCGGGCTTTCCGACTGGCCGACGAAGATATTGGCCGCAGCACCGAGGCTTTCGACCTTGGTGATCCCCGTCACCCACTGGATCGCGCCGCCCACCCATTTGATGATGAGCTGCATGATACCAAGATAGTAAAGGATCGAAATCAGCGAGGCGAAGAAAATGATCACCGGGAGCGCGGCAATCGCAAAGCTGTTCGCACCAATTTCCGGAGTCGCGATGGGTCCGAAAATGAAATCCGTCCCCGCCTTGGCATAGCCGAGGAGGTTCGACACCCCGCGCGACATCGCGCCAATCACGCCTTGGCCCCACGGTGTGCGGAACACCAGCAGCGCGATACCCGCCTGAAGCGCGAACGCTGCGCCCACTACCCGCGGCCTGATCCAGCGCCGGTTAGAGGAAAAAACGAAAGCGATGGCGAGGATTGCGGCAATCCCCAAAAGACTCATCAATGATTGCGGCACGCTGATGTGCTCCCCCGAAACGGAAAATTTCGGGGGAAGCTATACACGCTTTCTGCGCTTTGGGAATCTTTCTTGAAAGCGAGGCTTAGCCCGCCTGCGCGGCGCTATATTCCGCCGCATCCTGCGGGCAGCCCTCGGCGCGCTTGGCGATAGGCTTCACGCCGTCATACCACACTGCCGAACCGCTGGTTTCGCCTGCCTTGGCTTCAAAGGTGCAAACGAGTGCCTTGCCGCCATCGCTGGACACCGCGATGGTCCAGTTTTGGGTCGCGCAATTATGCGGGGTGCAGCCATGCGCCACCACCATATTGCCGACCTTGAACACCGGCACTTCGGTCGAAGGCGCTTCGATTACCCCGCGTGCGCTCGCGGGCAGGGCCAATTTGAAGACTGCGCCGGTGACCTTGGGGTTATCGAGGAAAGTGAGCTTTTCAGGCGCAGCGGGATCAATCTTGGCGTCCGCCTTCGCCGCGTCTTCGGGCTTGGTTACGCTTGAAGGATATTCGCCGACATGGCTCGCTATATCGCGCGGCGCGGGTTCAGCCTTGGGTGCCGGAGCTTCTTTTTTGGCAACCTCCTTGACCTCGGGTTGGGGAGCCGATTGCGAACAGGCCGAAAGCGCAAGACCGCCTACAATAACAGAAGACAGCAAAAGGCGGCGCGTAAAGGAGGTCATCAAATTTTCTCCGGAAGAAAAGGGAAGGAAAAGGCGTAGTTTGCATCAACATTATGCGCGAGATGCGCATATGGTTCCGCTTGCCCGTGAATTAGCGGGCTGTTCCCCCAAACATATATCGTCTCGATACGCAAGGCGGCGGCACGGTTTGATTTGACGTTTCGGTGAAAGCGATTATGCCGCTGAAAGCATGACAGACCGCTACACCGCCGCCGCTCAGGCCTCCGCCGATCCGATCTTTACCGCGCATGCGCCGGACTCAGTGACGCCCGCCTCTGTAACGGACAGCACGGGGTCGGCATGGGCCAAGCCGGGGCTGTTTTTCTTTGCGCTGGTTTATGGCGGAATGTGCATCCTCGGAAGCTTTATCGGAAACAAGCAGGTCGCACTGGGCCCGCTGGCGGTCGAGGCGGGAATTTTCTCCTTCCTCCTCCTCGTCATTCTCGCCAGTGCGACGAGCGAACTATACGGCAAGGCAACCGCCAACCGCATGGTTTTGTGGGGTTTCATTCCGCTCATCATGTCGATGGCGATTGTCGGGTTGGTGCTCGCGCTCCCGGCGGCGCACGATATGGACAAGGGCCGCCTTGATGCGTTCAACACTATCCTCGGCCAAAGTCCCCGCCTGATGATCGCTGGCCTTATTGCTTATGGCATTTCACAGCTTTTGAACGTTACCATCTTCAACGCACTGCGCGGGCGCACCGGCGAGGGTAAGATGGTCGCGGTGCGCGGCGCCATTGCCTCCGCCCTGTCGCAGATTATCGATACGCTGTTATTCATCACCATCAGCTTCCTTGGTGTGTTCCCGATTGCGCAACTGCTGATGGGGCAGATGCTCGCAAAGGTCGCGCTGTCCTTCATACTGGTGCCGTTCCTGATCACCGGCGCGGTTCGGCTCGGGCGCTGGCTCGATGCGCGTTACAGCTAAACCCTAGGCATTTTTCCATGATGACCCACGATATCGCCCACGCGCCCGACCCTGCCATGCTTGCCAAGGCGGAAACGCTGACCGAGGCGCTGCCCTATATGCAACGCTATGCCGGGCAGACTTTCGTCGTCAAATATGGCGGGCACGCCATGGGCGACCCCGAAGCCGCGCGCGATTTTGCCGAGGACATTGCGCTGTTGAAAGCGGTGGGTATCAACCCCGTCGTCGTGCATGGCGGCGGTCCGCAGATCGGGCGGATGCTGAAAGCGCTCGATATTGAATCGCACTTCATTGATGGCCTGCGCGTTACCGACGCCGAAACCGCCAAGGTCGCCGAGATGGTCCTGTCGGGCGCGATCAACAAGGAACTGGTCAACTGGATCGGACAAGCGGGCGGCAAGGCTATCGGCATTTCCGGCAAGGATGCGGGCTTTGTCACCGCAACCAAGGTCACCCGTACCACCAAGGACCCCGACAGCAATATCGAACAATTGGTGGATTTAGGCTTTGTCGGCGAGCCGAGCCGGGTTGACCGCAGCGTGATCGATACGATTTCGGCGGCGGGGATGATCCCGGTGGTCGCGCCGATCGCTATTGGCGAGGATGGCCATAGCTATAATATCAATGCCGATACCATGGCGGGCGCGGTGGCCACAGCGCTCGGAGCGGCGCGCCTGTTTCTCCTCACCGATGTGCCGGGCGTGCTCGACAAGCAAAAGCGCCTGCTAACCGACCTGACGCCCGCCGATATTGCGGGCCTCCGCGCCGATGGCACGATCAGCGGAGGGATGATCCCCAAGCTTGAAACCTGCATCCACGCGGTCGAAAATGGTGTCAATGGCGTCGTCATTCTCGATGGCCGGGTGCCGCACGCCATGTTGCTTGAAATCTTCACCAATCAGGGCGCGGGTACGCTGGTTCACGCATAATAGTCCGCGCGGGTCCACCGCGCCCCCCTTGCCCCGTTGCGGTCGCTCGGCTATCGCGCGGAAACGCCATCCACCCAAGGGAAATGCACCGCCCATGATCGTGCTGTACGACCTCATTCAATATATTCTGACGATCTTTAGCTGGATCATCATCATTCAGGCGATCCTGTCCTGGCTCGTCGCGTTCAACGTGCTGGGACAGGGCAATGATACGGTGCGACAGATTTATTTCGCACTCGATAAGCTGACCGAGCCGGTCTATCGCCCGATCCGCAAGATCATGCCGGATTTCGGCGCGCTCGACCTGACGCCGATGGTCGTGCTGCTCGCGATCCTCTTCATCCAGCGCAGCCTGCTCCCCGCAGTCTTCTTGCCCCTGCTGGGCGCTTAACATCATGGCCCTCGCCAGCGAAAAAATCATCGATGGTAAAGCCTTTGCGGCCAATTTGCGTAGCCGCATTGCCGCTGGCGTTGCCACGTTTAAGGCAGAAACGGGCCGTGCGCCGGGCCTTGCCGTGGTCCTCGTTGGTGATGATCCGGCAAGCGCAGTCTATGTCCGCTCCAAGGGCAAAGCTTGCCGCGAGGTCGGCATGAAAAGTTTCGAACATAAACTGCCCGCCGATACCGATGAGGCGACGCTGATCGAACTGGTCGAGCAATTGAACGACAATCCGGCGGTCGATGGCATCCTCGTCCAGCTGCCGCTTCCGGCAGGACTCGATGACAAGAAGGTCATCGACATGATTGACCCCGACAAGGATGTCGATGGCTTCCATCCGGTCAATGCGGGACGGCTGGCGATTGGCGAGACGGCGCTCACCCCCTGCACGCCGCTCGGATCGTTGATGCTGCTCAAAGACCGGATCGGCGATTTGTCGGGACTGGAAGCGGTGGTCATCGGTCGCTCCAACATTGTCGGCAAGCCGATGGCGCAATTGCTGTTGCAGGAAAATGCGACCGTCACGCTCGCGCATAGCCGCACCGCCGATCTTCCCGCGGTCGTGCGCCGCGCCGATATTGTCGTTGCAGCGGTGGGTCGCCCCGAAATGGTGCGCGGTGAATGGCTCAAACCCGGCGCGGTGGTGATCGATGTCGGCATCAACCGCATCGATGCTGAGGAACCCGGCAAGACGCGCCTCGTCGGCGATGTGGCGTTCGCGGAGGCGGAAATGGTTGCCGGCGCGATTACCCCGGTTCCGGGCGGTGTTGGCCCGATGACCATAGCGGTTCTCCTGCGCAACACACTGGTCGCCGCCAGCCGCCGCGAGGGCCTGCCCGATCCGGAAGGGCTGTGATGCGTCTCGCGGTCACGGCTCTCATCGCTTTTGCTCTAGCAGGCTGTGCGACCCCGCCGCAAAGCAATGATGTCCGCGCTTATGCGAGCCCGAGCGATCTTGTCGCTGCCGAAGCCGCGTTCAATCGGCTCGCGCAGGAAAAGGGCCAGTGGACGGCGTTTCGCGAAACCGCGACCGCTGATGCAGTGATGTTCGTGCCAACGCTCAGCAATGCGCAAGCCTGGCTCAAGGGACGCAAGGATCCGCCCAAGGCGGTGACCTGGCAACCGCATAAAGTGTTCATGTCGTGCGACGGCACACTCGGCCTGACCTCGGGCGCAGCACAATGGCCCGGCGGCGGACATGGCCGCTTTGTCACCATCTGGCAGCGGCAGACGAATGTGCCGGGGAGCGCGCCGATCCTCAAACAATATAAATGGGTGTTTGATACGGGCGAGAGCGTCGATGCGCCGCTTGCTGCGCCGGATAGTATCGAGACCCGCATTGCGAACTGCACCGGAAAGCCGGTTCTCAAAGAAATTTTGATCATCGGCACGACCACCGCCAACAAGATCGGGACATCTGCAGACGGCACCCTGCGCTGGTCGGCGGCGTCTTTCGGGGACGGCAGCCGCACGCTGTTTCTCGAAATGTGGGATGGCAAGAATATGACCACCATATTCGAAGACAAGACCGAGGGTCAGCGCTGATGGAAGAATTGTTCATCTCCGCCTTTGTCAGCCTGCTCGTCATTATCGACCCGCCGGGCTGCGCGCCGATTTATGCCAGTCTCACCACCGGCGCGAGTGCAGCGCAGCGGCGCAATATGGCGATCCGTTCGGTTGTGGTGGCAGGCGCGATCCTGCTGGTGTTTGCGCTGTTCGGCAAACAATTGCTCGGCCTTCTGGGGATCAGTCTTGATGCATTCCGCATTGCAGGCGGGCTCATGCTGTTCCTGATTGCGCTCGATATGGTGTTTGAAAAGCGCACCGCGCGGCGCGAGGAGCGTGCCAAGGAAATCCGCGCGACCCCGGAAATCGAGGATGTGTCGATCTTCCCGATGGCCATGCCGATGATTGCGGGGCCGGGATCGATTGCCTCGATCATGCTGATGGTCTCGCGCGCCGACGACCGGATGGAGATGGCGGTTATCTTGGGCGCATTGGCCGCCGTGCTGGCGTTGACGCTGCTTGCCCTGCTGCTCGCTGGTCCGTTGATGCGGCTGGTTGGAGAAAAGATCGAAGCGGTCATCACCCGGCTGCTTGGCGTTTTACTCGCGGCCTTGGCGGCGCAGTTTGTCGTCGATGGCATCAAGCAAAGCTTCGAGATCTGAAACGACTCCCGTCATAAAATTGCAAGGATCAATCCTTAAAACAAGTAATACCCCGGCCATTTCTGACCAGGGCATTCCTTTGCGACCCAAAGTTATCCTTCAGGATGCGAGTGCCTTTAGCACAGCTTTAACCATTATTAATGTCACTTTGTGTAACGGGAACGATGCGGATTTCGACGCGGCGGTTGCACTGGTAATCGGCAGCGGTCGTTTCCGGCACACATTTGAGCTTGGTTTCACCAAAACCGGTGGTCGCCATACGGGCGCGGTTCACACCCTTCGCGGCGAGATAATTCATCACGGCATTGGCGCGATTCTGCGACAAAGTCATGTTCATCGCCGCATCGCCGCGCGAATCGGTGTGCCCGTAAACGTCGATATAAGTGCTCGGATATTGGTTCATCGTTTCCGCAACCTTGTCCAGCGTCGTCTGGAACTGCGGCTTGATCTCCCAGCGCGCTGTGTCAAAAGTCACATCGCCTGGCATGTTGAGGATGAGGTCATTACCTTCCTGGCTAACATCAACGCCTGACCCTGCGGTCTGTTCTTCGAGCTTCTTTTTCTGCTGGTCCATATAGGTGCCGATTGCACCCCCGGCGACCGCGCCGATACCGGCACCCAGAATCTTTTCGGTACGGTCGCGCTTGCCGCCGATAAGGTCACCGGCGAAATAACCGGCGACCGCGCCGATTACGCCGCCCACGGCACCCTTGGTCGAAATGGTGCGCTGACCCGTGTTCGGATCGGTTACACAGCCTGCGGTCATCAGCGATGCAGCCGCAGCCGCGCCGATCATCAATTTCCCTTTGAATGTCATCTTATTGTCCTTCCTGCTTTGACCCCGGACGGGATCTATTCTGCCCGACCAACGCGTTGATATGTGTAATGTTCCTCGCTTTTGCCTGAACCCGATTTGACCAGCCTGTTGTGATTTCGACAGAATTTGCGCTATGATGAAATCAATGCCGGTTTCATGAGGCAGGCCTATTTGGGATGATTGCGCACTTTGGAACCGATGACGACAAGAGTAGCCGCCTTTGCAGAAGGCGATGAGGACGACAGTAGCAGCGCAGAGCGACCGCGAATCGGCGTGTCATCGGGAGCATTGATCCGATGACACCTTTTCCGTGGATTGATGTTGCCATCATTATCGGGCTCGTCGCGTTGAATGGCCTGTTTGCCATGTCTGAACTCGCCATCGTCTCGGCGCGCCGCCCGCGGTTGCAGGCGATGGAGCGCGCAGGAAAGAGCGGCGCGGGTGTCGCCATCCGGCTGGCGGATGATCCCGGCAAGTTTCTTTCAACCGTGCAGATCGGGATTACGCTCATCGGTATCCTCGCCGGTGCCTATTCGGGCGCGAGTCTGGGCGGGCCGGTAGCCGAGAGGCTCGAAGCTTATCTCGGGCTCGACCCGCGAACCGCGCAAACGGCAGGCTTCACGCTGGTCATTGTGCTTACGACCTATGTGTCCCTCATCATCGGGGAACTGGTGCCGAAACAATTTGCGCTGCGTTCGCCCGAACCGATTGCCGCGATCATGGCCAAGCCGATGCTGTGGCTGTCAAAACTCACGAAGCCGTTTGTCTGGTTGCTCGATGGCACCAGCCTCCTCATCTTCCGCCTGCTCGGCATGAACCGCGAATCGGACAATCAGGTGACGGCGGAAGAATTGCACCTTGTGGTTGCTGAAGCGACCAAATCGGGCGTGATTGACGATAGCGAGCGCCAGATTATCTCGGGCGTCGTCCGCCTTGCTGACCGTCCCGTGCGCGAGGTAATGACCCCGCGTACCGATGTCGACTTCATCGACGTCGACAGCGACGGCAAGGAAGTCCGCACCGCGCTCGGCGAAACGCCCCACACGCGCATTCCGGTAATCGAAGGCTCGATCGACCGCGTCATCGGCGTGGTCCAGTCGCGCGACGTCGCAGCAGCGCTATTCCGTGGTGAAAAGCTCGACATCCGCAAACTGATGCGCAAGGCCGAGGTCGTCCCCGACCAGATCGAGGCGATGGATGCACTCAACCGGTTGCGCCTCGCCGAAGTGCCGATGCTCCTCGTCCATGATGAATATGGCCATTTTGAAGGGATCGTAACGCCCGCCGATTTGCTCTCGGCCATCGCGGGCGAATTTGCCTCCGACCATGACATCGGCTCTGAACCCAATGTGGTCGAGCGCGAGGACGGGAGCTTCCTCATATCGGGGTCGATGTCGGCCGACGCGCTGGCGGACAAACTCAGTCTCAAGCTTGAAGACGACCGCGATTATGCCACCGCCGCAGGGCATGCGCTCTATGTCCTCAAACATCTCCCCGAAGTAGGTGAGGTGTTCGAAGACCAAGGCTGGCGCTTCGAGGTGGTCGACATGGACGGGCGCAAGATCGACAAGCTGCTGGTGTCGAGCCTGGTATAACGAAGATGCAGGTTGCCGTTCTTACCTTTGACGGGTTCAATGAACTGGATTCCTTCATCGCCGCGGCAATCATCAACCGTCGTAAGGCCGAGGGTTGGAACGCATGGATCACAACCCCGTCACCTCAGGTCACATCGATGAACGGCGTGTTGATCGAGGGCCAAAGACCGCTTTCCTTTTCTGCCGAAGCGGATGCGGTAATTATTGGCAGCGGGGTCAACACAAGAGACATTGCGGCGGATACCGATTTGCTCAAGCAGATTCACCTGGATCCCACGTGCCAATTGATCGCCGCGCAATGTTCCGGAACGCTATTGCTGGCGAAGTTGGGGCTTATCGGGCCTCTTCCCGCCTGCACCGATCTTACCACCAAACCTTGGGTGGTTGAAGCGGGTGTTACCGTCATTGATGCGCCGTTCATCGCGCATGGGAATGTTGCGACAGCAGGCGGATGTTTCGCCTCGCATTATCTGGCGGCATGGATGATTGCGCGCGGTGGCAATGCGGCAATGGCGGAAGCAGCCTTGCGTTATGTCGCGCCGGTCGGCGAGAAAGACAGCTATATCGCGCGCGCTATGGCAGTGATCGGCCCTTATATTGATCAGGCGACCCCAAGCTGATTTGGGCCAACGTCATTCCTCCTTCGGTGGGCGTCCGCGTTTGGGGCGCTCGGTAACGCCGACCTTGACGCCGCGCCGCGCCAATGCTTCGCGCAAAAGACATTCGACTTGCGCGTTGAAGCTGCGCAGGTCCGTCGCCGCCGCGCGCTCGATCGCCGCATGGAGTGCGGGATCGAGACGCAACGGATAGGCTTTCTTGGATGGCGGACCGGACAAGGCGTATCTCTCGCCCTATTGGTAAAGCGATCCGGCGTTGACCACCGGCTGGGTGTCGCGCTCGCCGCAGAGGACGACCATCAGGTTCGAGACCATCGCTGCGCGGCGTTCATCGTCGAGCTCCACCACATTTTTGGCGGAGAGTTGCTCAAGGGCCATTTCGACCATGCCGACCGCGCCTTCGACCAGCGTTTGCCTCGCGGCGACCACCGCCTGCGCCTGCTGACGGCGCAGCATCGCGCCTGCAATTTCCTGCGCATAAGCCAAGTGGGTGAAGCCGCACTCATCGACAGTAATGCCAGCGACCGAGAGGCGATTGTTGAGTTCGTCACGCAGTTCCGCACCGACCTGGTCATGATTGCCGCGAAGCGTCACCTCCTGATGCGCAAAATCGTCATAGGGATAGCGCGAGCCGATGGTGCGCACCGCCGCTTCGATCTGCACCACCACGAAAGCCTTATAATCATCAACGTCGAACAGGGCTTGCGCGGTATCGACCACGCGCCACACCACTTGCGCCGCCATTTCGATAGGGTTTCCGCGCAAATCATTGACCTTGATCCGTTCGGATATGAGGTTGTTGGCGCGGACCGACACCTTCTTCTTGGTAAGCCAAGGGAGCGTCCAGCGCAGCCCGGTATGGCGGTCGGTGCCCTTATAATCACCGAACAACAGGATCGCCGCCGCCTGATTGGGTTGGAGCAAATAGAGGCCCGGCATCGTCAGCAGCACCGCAATCGACCCCAGAATCACCGCGCCAATTGCGAGCGGGCCGATATAATCATTGGCCAGCATGACAATGCCGTAAATCGCAACCGCGAGTGCGACCAGCATGATAATCAGCGCGAGATAACCCGACGCCGTTGCTGCGGGCCGTTCACGGCTGAGCGTTAGACCGTGGCTGGAACCTAGCGGGGTCGGGGAAATCGAATCACTCATCTTGCCCTCCATAAATTATGATATCATATTTATATGATATTTGGAGAGCGTCAACCGGTATCGAGAACCTCCCCAGTCGCATAGCGACGGGGAGGTTACTTTTTGATCACTTTACCGGAAAACCACGCTTTTTGAGGAGTGCGTTGACGTCCGGATCGCGGCCACGGAAGGCGCGATAGGCTTCGGCGCGGTCGGTTTCATTGCCGGTGGACAGCAGGATGGTGCGGAATTTATCCGCGACCGTGCGATCCCACGGGCCGCCTGCTTCCATGAATGCCGCCCAGGTATCGGCGTCCATCGTTTCCGACCAGAGATAGCTATAATAGCCCGCCGAATAGGCATCCGAGGAAAAGAGATGGCCGAACTGCGGCAGGCGGTGGCGCATCACGATTTCCTTGGGCATGCCAATTTCGGCCAGCGTTTCGCGCTCGATCGCATCGACATCGGTTACCGGGGTTGAGCGGTTGTGAATCTTCATATCGACAATCGCCGAACCCAGATATTCTACCGTCGAAAAGCCCTGGTTGAACTTTTCCGAATTGAGGATTTTCTGCACCAATTCCTGCGGCATCGGCTTGCCGGTCTGGTAATGCGTCGCAAACTGGTCAAGCACCTCGCGGGTGAGCAGCCAGTTTTCGTTCACCTGGCTCGGATATTCTACGAAATCGCGCGGCACCCCGGCGAGTTCGGGATAAGTGATATCCTGCAGCAGATAATGGATGCCGTGGCCAAATTCGTGGAACAGGGTCGAGGCATCATCAAGACTGATGAGCGTCGGCACGCCGCCCGCGCCCTTGGTGAAATTATTATTGTTCGACGCGATGGTGGTTTGCGCGGGGTCGAGCTTGCGCTGGTCGCGATAGGTCGTCATCCACGCCCCCGACCGTTTGCCGTCGCGCGCATAATTGTCGAGATAGAAGACGCCGACATGCTTGCCGGTCTTGGCGTTGGTCACCTCGAACGTGCGCACTTCGGGGTCGAACACCGGAATGCTCCCGGTATTTTCGGTGAATTTGAGGTCGTAGAGCTTCTCCGCCGACCAGAACATGCCCTGCACCAGCTTGTCGAGTTGGAGATAGGGTTTGACCTCATCTTCGCTAAGGTCATATTTCGCCTTGCGGACCTTCTCGGCATAATAGCGATAGTCCCACGGCTCGATGGTAAGCTTGGGACCTTTGCCTGCCTTGGCTTCGGCATTGGCAATCGCCTGCATGTCGGCGACCTCTTCCTTGACCCGCTCAACCGCCGGTTTCCATACCTTCATCATCAATGCCATGCCCGCCTCGGGCTTTTTCGCCATCGTATCGGCCATGCGGTATTGAGCGTGGTTTTCGAAGCCGAGAAGCTGCGCACGCTCCTGCCGCAGTTTGAGGATTTTTGCGATGGTTGCGTTGGTGTCATTGGCATCACCATTGTCGCCCCGGCTGACAAAGGCGCGCCATACTTGCTCGCGCAGTGCCCGGTCCGAGGCATATTGCAGCACCGGTTGCGCCGCCGAACGGGTATTCTTGATCGCCCACGCATCGGGACGACCTGCGCTGGTCGCGGCTGCCTTTAACGATGCGACAAAGGCAGGCTCGAGCCCGGCCAGCTTCTTTTCGTCGGTGACGAAGATGTTGGTTTGCTCATCCTTGAGCAGCTTTGCCGAAAATTCCGAAAACAGGCCCGCAAGCTGGCTGTTGATCGCGGCGACCCGATCCTTCTTGGCCTGGTCAAGCGCCGCGCCGCTGCGGACATAATCTTCATAAGTCCGCTCGACGATACGCAGTTGCTGCGCATTGAGGCCAAGGCTCGCGCGCTTGTCATAGACGGCCTTGTAGCGCTGGAACATTTTGGGATCGAATTTGAGCGAATCGAAAAAGGCGGTGAGCTTGGGTTCCCATTCAGCCTCGATCTTCTGCACCTGATCATTTGAAAGGTTCGAGGTCTGTACCCCCCAATAAGGATAGAGACGATTGAACTTCGCGCCTGCACGCATCATGGGGAGGTGGACATTATCGAAGGTCGCCGGTGCGGGATTATCGCGCACCGCCTCCACCTCGCGGCGATAATCGTCCATCGCTTCCTGAAAAGCGGCCGGAAAATCAGCAGCCTTCATCTTGTCCCAGGCCGGAACGCCGCCATAGGGGCCGGTCCATTCGGCCGTCAGCGGGTTACCGGAAGGCGCAGGCGTCGTTGCTTCAGGAGCGGGTGTGGGAGTGGTCGTCATATCCTGTCCAGTCGTAGTGCAAGCAGAAAGCATGGCGGTCGAAGCCAGCAAGGGAAACAGCAAACGCATCAGAATGTCTCTCCAAAATAATCTTGTCAGGGTGGCGGGTATGGGCGGGCCAATAACGGGTTCTATCTGAACCTTCAATCAACCGAGCCTAAGCAGCGCCGCCCGATCACGCAACTTTATTTCGCGAAAAAGGGTTCGGCGACGCCCGGCACATCGACGCGGAAGCTGAAGATCGCGCCAGCGTAAGGCTGGCTCGCAAGCGCGCTTTCGGACAGGCCGGTGCGTGCGCTGGTTACATAGGCGGTGCGGAGGTCATCGCCGCCAAAGGCAATCATCGTCGGGCGGGTAACAGGAAGCTCCACCGTTTCGAGGATATTCCCCGCCATATCCAGCCGCACCACGCGTCCGCCATCAAAAAGGGCGCTCCAGTAATTGCCCTCCATGTCAAACGACCCGCCATCCGGACGCCCCTTGCCCATCTCGAACTGGTGAAGGATGCGACGGTTGGCAAGCTCGCCATCAATGACGTCATAGAGCCTCAGTGCATGGCTCGGCGTATCGGCATGGGTGAAATGCCGCCCGTCCGCGCTGAACGCTGCCGCGTTGCAGGTGAGCATCCCGCCCTCAATCTCCGTAAGACTCCCGTCCGGATCAAGCCGATAGAGCGCAGCATCTTCAGCATCCTTCGCGCTGTTAACGCTGCCGACCCAGAAACGCCCCGCTACATCAGTGCGGCCATCATTGAAACGATGGTTGGGCTTATCGGCAAAAATCTGAGGCCCAAACGGCACCGGGTCCCCATCAAAGCTGTCCAGCAAAGCGCAGCCATTTTTCATCGCCAAGACCAGCCCGCCGCCTTCGCGAAAGGCAAAGCACCCTACCGGCGTATCGAAGCTGCGCACATCAATCGCGTTGGTCACCGGGTCAAAGCGCTGCAACTGATTGCGGTTGATATCGACCCAGTAAAGCGCCTGCTCGCCCGCGTGCCAGCGCGGTCCTTCGCCAAGTTCGGCCTTCGCATTCAAGGCTACCGTAACGTCACGCATTGGGCCTTTGCCTTCCTTCCTATATTCCGTGTCAAAAGTTTCGAAAAGCAACTTGACGTAAACGTAAAGACGCCCTCTAATATCCGCGAAACGTTACACAAGGAGAGGTCTATGTCGCTCGATTCCCTTTCGCGCACTGCCTATGATGAGGATCATGAAGCGTTCCGTCAAACGGTGCGCCAGTTCATGGAAAAGGAAATTGCCCCCAATCAGGCCAAATGGGCCGAAGCGGGCATTGTCGATAAGTCGATCTGGACGAAGGCCGGGGAGCTTGGCCTCCTTTGCCCGACCGTTCCGGAAGAATATGGCGGCCTCGGTCTTGATTTCCGCTATAATGCGATTGTCGATGAAGAAAGCAGCTATTCGGGCGGCGTGACCACCGGCTTTTCGCTCCATTCGGATATCGTCACCAACTATATCGTCGCTTACGGGTCGGAAGAACAGAAGCGCGAATGGCTCCCCAAAATGGTCGCGGGCGAAGTCGTCACCGCCATTGCCATGACCGAACCGGGCACCGGGTCCGACCTTCAGGGCATGAAGACCACGGCCAAAAAGGATGGCAATCATTATGTCATCAACGGCAGCAAGACCTATATCACCAACGGGCAGAATGCGGACCTGATCCTCGTTTGCGCCAAGACCGACACCGAAGTCGAACCCGCCTGGAAAGGCGTTTCTATCATTCTCGTCGAAGCCGACCGCGAAGGCTTTTCGCGTGGTCGCAATCTCGACAAGATCGGGATGGACGAAGCGGACACGTCGGAACTGTTCTTCAACGATGTGCGAGTTCCGATGACCAACTGCCTGGGCGAAGAAGGCCAGGGCTTCATCTACCTGATGAGCGAATTGCCGCAGGAGCGCCTCTCGATTGCAGTTTCGGCGCAGGCATCCGCGCAAAAGGCGTTCGACGATACGGTCGAATTTACCCGCGACCGCAAGGCGTTCGGTAAGCCCGTGCTCGATTTCCAGAACACCCGCTTCGTCCTTGCCGATTTGAAGACCAAGCTGCAGGTCGGCTGGGCGCATCTTGACTGGTGCCTCAACCGCCTCGCCGAAGGCAAGCTAACCCCCGAAGAAGGCGCGGCCTCAAAGCTGTGGCACACCGAACTCCAATGGGAGGTCATGGACAAATGCCTCCAACTGCACGGCGGCGCGGGCTATATGAACGAATATCCGATTGCCCGGGCATGGCGTGCGGCGCGCGTCACCCGCATCTTCGGCGGCACCAACGAGATCATGAAAGAACTGATCGGACGCAAACTCTAGAGGAGAGACGTCCGGATAACCCCTCTCCCGTTCGCTCTGAGCCTGTTGAAGCCCCGGCTTAAACCTGCCCTTCGACAAGCTCAGGGCGAACGGACTTAAGACAAGGAGTTTTAAGACATGGCGACAGCCTATATTGTAGACGCATTCCGCACCGCGGGCGGCAAGCGCAACGGAAAACTCGCCGGATGGCATCCGGTCGATATGGCGGCGGCAACGCTTGATCATCTGGTCGCCAAGACCGGGATTGATGGCGCAGCGGTTGAAGATGTCATCATGGGCTGCGTCATGCAGGGCGGACAGCAGAGCTTCCAGGTCGGGCGCAATGCGGTGCTCGCAGCCAATGCGCTGCCCGATAGCGTTCCCGCCGTTACCATCGACCGTCAATGCGGTTCTTCGCAGCAGGCAATGCAGTTCGCCGCGCAAGCAGTGATGTCGGGCACGCAGGATGTGGTGATTGCGGCAGGGGTCGAATCGATGACCCGCGTACCGATGGGCTCGACCGGCATGTTCCACGCCAAGGAAGGGCTCGGCACCTATAAATCGCCCCGGCTCGAAGAAAAATATCCGGGCATCATGTTCTCGCAATTTATGGGCGCGGAGATGATGGCGAAGAAGCATGGCTTCTCCAAGGAAGAGCTTGATGCCTTCGCGCTTGAAAGCCATCGCCGTGCCGCCGCCGCGACCTCGGCGGGCCGGTTCGCGCATGAAATCGTGCCGCTTGAAGTCGAGGTCGACGGCAACAGCGAAATGCACCTCACCGATGAAGGCATTCGCGGCGATGCAACGCTCGAAGGCATTGCTTCGGTCAAGCTGCTGCAGGAAGGCGGCGTGATCACTGCCGCCAATGCGAGCCAGATTTGCGATGGTGCATCGGCGGCGTTGATCGTTTCCGAAGCCGCGCTCAAAGCGCATGGCCTGACCCCGGTGGCGCGCATCCACAATGTCACCGTCACAGCCGGCGATCCGATCATCATGCTCGAAGAACCACTGTTCGCGACTGACCGGGCGTTGCAACGCGCGGGCCTCAAGATCGGCGACATTGACGCTTATGAAGTCAATGAAGCCTTCGCGCCCGTGCCGATGGCGTGGGCCAAGCATGTCGGCGCCGACCCCGCGAGGATGAATGTCCATGGCGGCGCGATTGCGCTCGGCCACCCGCTCGGCGCTTCTGGCACCAAGCTGATGGCCACCCTGCTCGGCGTACTCAAGGCGAATGGCGGCAAATATGGCCTCCAGACCATGTGCGAAGGAGGCGGCATCGCCAATGTGACGATTGTTGAAAGGCTTTAATCACCCCAATCCTCTCCCGCTTGTGGGAGAGGAGCGAGACTAAGGGCCGCTTGTCGGCCCTTAGTCGCAGCGATGAGGGACACACCCTCACCATTAAAGTTTTACCTCGTCATGCTGAATTTATTTCAGCATCCATAGACCCGGAAGTCCTCAATAGCGCGGGACATATGGACCCTGAAACAAGTTCAGGGTGACGATGATTTAGATGGAGATAAGCTATGATTCTCGATTCCACCGTATCTGCAGTCGTCACCGGCGGCGCTTCCGGCCTTGGTGCGGCTACCGCACGGGCGCTCGCGGCCAAGGGCGTCAAGGTCGCGATCTTCGACCTTCAGGAAGAAAAAGGCGAGGCGCTGGCCAAGGAAATTGGCGGCGTGTTCTGCGAAGTTAACGTCACCAGCGACGAAAGCGTCGCCGCCGGTTTTGAAAAGGCGCGCGCGGCCCACGGCCAAGAGCGTATCCTCGTCAACTGCGCGGGCACGGGCGCGGCGATGAAAACCGCGAGCCGGTCGAAGGAAGATGGCTCGATCAAATTTTATCCGGCGGCTGCGTTTGATTGGCTCATCCAGATCAACCTCGTTGGCACCTTCCGCTGCATCGCCATGTCGGCGGCGGGGATGATGACGCTCGAGCCGCAAGCCGATGGCGACCGCGGCGCGATCGTCAACACCGCCAGCGTCGCCGCCGAAGACGGCCAGATCGGACAGGTCGCCTATTCCGCGTCCAAGGCGGGTGTGGTCGGCATGACGCTCCCCATCGCGCGCGATCTTTCGACCGAAAATATCCGCATCAATACGATCCTTCCCGGTATTTTCGACACGCCCCTGCTCGCGGGCGCGCCGCAAAATGTACGCGATGCGCTGGGGGCATCGGTGCCCTTCCCCAAGCGCCTCGGCGACCCGGCGGAATATGCCAAGCTCGCGCTCGCGATGATCGAGAACGGCTATTTCAATGGCGAAGATGTCCGTCTCGACGGCGGCATCCGCATGGCTCCGCGCTAAGTCCGATGAGCGCCCCGCGTTTCGATCCCGCCCGGCTTGACCCGGCGAGCTATCCTTTTTCGACCAGCGTCGAAACGCGGTTCCAGGATCTCGACCCGCTCGGCCATATCAACAATGTCGCGCTCGCGGCCTTGTTCGAAAATGGCCGGGTGCGGTTCAACCGCGAACTGGTGTGGGAACGCCAGAACCGCGCACAAAATATGCGCTGGCTGATCGCCCGCGTGGAAATCAACTATATCGCCGAAGGCCATTTCCCCGACCCCATCGTGGTCGCAAGCGGCATCGGACACATCGGCAGGAGCAGCTGGACGATATTGTCCGCCGCGTTCCAGAATGACGTCTGCGTTGGCCTCTGCGATTCCACCATCGTCGCCACCAGCCCCGAAGGCAGCCAGCCAATCAGCGATAGCTTCCGCGCCGAATTGGAGCGATTGCGCTTTGGGACATAAAGGGCAGGGTGCTGGCTAACAGCAACGGCTATAGCGCCTGCCCGCCATAATCCTCTTTGCGAAGTCACAACAATGTGCAACGTTGGCCCGGCATGAAGGGGGAGATTTGCGTGCACGAGGTGGCGGCAACATCTGAAATGGGCTGTAGTTTTCGCATATGCGCGTCGGCGCAGTGTAAATTGTGCGAGGTCCTAAAATGAAACCTTGGGGGTGGCTAGCGATGGGGTTGCTCGCACTTTTGCTTGGCGGCTGCGGCGATAATGTCTTTCGCTACAAAATGACGGTCGAAGTTGATACGCCGCAAGGGCTAAAGACGGGGTCATCAGTATGGGAAGTACGCTATGAAGAGCCCGGCTGGTTTCCCTTTCCGTTTGGCGAAAGCCGCCCTCAGAAATATTTTCGTGGCGAGGCCGTCGCGGTGGATATTGCCCCGGGTCAAACGTTGTTTGCTTTGAAAGTCGGCAAAGGTGGCGATTCAGAGTATGGCAAGTTTATGCCGAGCGAGATGATGGGCTGGCGGCAAGATAGCGGGGTGGTCGAGGGACCGGTCGAACTTTGGCCTGCCAGAGATGCAGAGCCGATGCTTGTAAGATTTCGCGACATCAATGACCCCACCAGTGTCGAGCAGGCTAACCCGGCTGATCTTGGGGCAAGCTTTGGTTCGGGTGTGGCACTGAAGCGAATAGTCGCAGAAGAAACAAATGATCCTGTTACAACAGGAATTGAAAAACGGTTGAAATGGCTGAAGAATTATTACGACAACAGGCTAAATGGCGACAGGTTTGAGAATATGAGGAAGCATGAAATCTCTGCTCACTTAAGTGCTGGGTCGTTTACGAGTGCGCGTTTGGGAGAAAGTAAATGAACGCCGATCTCTTTCTCGTGATTTTAGCACTGCATAATTTTGGGGATAATATTAAATTATTTCGCGCAGAGATCGCAGAGGATGCAGAGGCGCAGAGGTGATGTGTTTAGCGGCGCGGGTTGCGCGCCAACGGAGGACTTGGCTCTCGGCGTCGCTTTTGGGTCAGACACGATTGCTGGCGATAAATTGTCCGCGAGAAGGGTATCCCATCTTATCCGCGGAGACGGGTGGCCAACTCATGGCGTGGCGATTTTCCGCGTCCGGTGATGGATCCCCGCCTTCGCGGGGATGACGTCGGGGGTTCACGCGAAATGGCGAAGGGGACGCGCTCACCCTTCTATCCTGCCCCCCTTTGCGCCTCTGCTTCCTCGGCTACCTCTGCGCGAAACGATGGCCCCCGCTTCCCTTGCCGTCAGGGCGAGCCGCGAGGGGTGCACGGCAATTCAAGGTCGCACCTTCCAACTCTGGGCTGCCACGCCAGCTTCGCTGGCTCGCAATGACGCTGGAGTTGGCGATTCTGGCACCAGCCCCGGCATTGCGCCCGACTATGGCGCCGCGATGAGCACCCTACTCGCCCTTGCGTACCATCCGCCGGACAAAGCCGATCAGGCCGGTCTGGCGGCTGCGGCGCAGGCGTTCGGCTTTGAGGATCGTATGGACCTGCTCATAGCAGCGCCCGACATCGTCATTGACGAGGACATAATCATAGCCGTCCCAATGGCCGATCTCCGCCGCGGCACGGTCCATACGGGCGTCAATCACATCCTCGCTGTCGGTGCCGCGCGCGCGCAGGCGGCGTTCCAGTTCAACCATTGAAGGCGGGAGGACGAACACGCGCACCACATCATTGCCCGCTTCCTGATAGAGTTGCTGTGCACCTTGCCAGTCTATGTCGAACAGGACGTCGCGGCCTTCATCGAGCATCGCTTCGACCGGCGCGCGGGGCGTCCCGTAACGGTGGCCGAAGACATGCGCCCATTCGAGGAATTCGCCATCGCCGACCATGTCCTTGAAGCGCGGCACATCGACGAAATGATAATCCTTGCCGTCAACCTCGCCGGGGCGCGGCGGCCGCGTGGTCGCGGAGACCGACATGGAAAGCTGCTCATCCTCTTCGAGCAATTTGCGCGCAATCGTCGTCTTGCCGGCGCCCGACGGCGAGGAGAGCACGAACAAGAGGCCGCGCCGCGCCAGTTTTGCGCCTGCTTCGGATGGCGCGCTCACCGGCAGCCCCCCTTGTGCGGAAGGGCGGGATAGTGGATGAACGCGCGAACAAGGACCATGCGCGCTCCTGTTCCATCGCGGGCAAGAGGTCAAGGGGGAGGCGGTTGAAAATGCAGGATGTTATGAGGCGGATCGGCAAGGGCTGGTGGCTGGCAACCGGGGCGGCGCTGCTCGCGTTCATTGGCATCATGCTCGCAATGGGCCGCCCCCCAATCTGTACCTGCGGCACCGTCAAGCTGTGGCATGGCATTGTCCAATCGTCCGAAAACAGCCAGCATATCGCCGACTGGTATACGTTCAGCCATATCATTCACGGCTTTATCTTTTACGGCATCGGTTGGCTGCTCCTCAAAAATCGACCCTTGGGGTTGCGGCTGTTGCTCGCGGTGCTGGTCGAGGGCGGCTGGGAGTTGTTGGAAAATTCGCCGGTGATCATCGAGCGCTACCGCGAGGCGACCATCTCTTACGGCTATTCGGGCGATTCGCTCCTTAACAGCTTTTTCGACATTATCTGGATGATCGCGGGGTTCCTGTTTGCGGCGTCGAAGCGGATCAAGGTCTGGTGGGTGGTTGGGATCGCGGTCGCGTTCGAACTGATGACGCTGGCGACCATCCGCGACAATCTGACGCTTAACATCTGGATGCTGGTCGCGCCGAACGAGGCGATCCGCGACTGGCAGGCGAGCGCTCCGTTCCAATAGCAGACCGGTTTGGGGAGATATCCGGGAACCTTATCGCCCTTGATGACGTTTATGTTGCAGTGCACAAAAAATATGGTTGAAATTTCGTGCCGCTTCCTATATTGTGCAATGCAACATGAACTTGAAGGAGCCACATCATGGCGACCAAATTTGAAGACAAAGCTGCAAATTCTGCTGAAGCAGCCTATGCCGCTGCGAGCGAAAAGGTGGCGGACGTGAAGGTTCCGGCTACGACCGAAGCCAAAAGCGCACCCGCTGCTGCACCTGCGAAGGTGGAAGCGCCGAAGCCGGTTGCGGCCAAGGTAGCAGCGAAGAAGGCCGCAGCGCCCCAGAAGGCAACGAAGCCCGCTGCCAAGAAAACCGCCGTCAAGAAGGCTGCCGCCAAAAAGGCTGCGCCCAAGGCGGCTACGAAGACCCAGAACACCATTAAAGCGGCCGCCGCCAAGACCGGCACCGCGCAGGAAGGAATTAAGAAAATGGCTAACAACGTAAAGAATTTTGCTGAAGAAGCTCAGGCCAAGGCTGAAGAATTTTTCGGCGACTATAACGCGAAAGCTAAGGCTGCCGCTGAAAAGGGCCAGGAATTTGCCAAGGACGCGGCTGAATTCACCAAAGGCAATGTCGAAGCCATCGTCGAAGCCGGCAAGATCGGCCTCAAGGGCGGTCAGGACATGACCCGTGATTATGTCGAATTCGCGAAGAAGAGCTTCGAAGAATCGACGGCTGCGATGAAGAAGGTCGCTGCGGTCAAGACCCCGAGCGAATTCTTCCAGCTCCAGGGCGAGCTGTCGCGCAGCGCGTTTGACGCCGCTGTCAAGCAGAGCTCGAAGAACAGCGAAGCTTTCCTCAAGCTCGCTAACGACATGTTCCAGCCGATCTCGAACCGCGTTGCGGTTGCCGTATCGAAGATCAAGGCTGCTGCATAATCACCTGTTCCGGCCGGAACCGCGCGGCATAGTCTTGTAAAAGACGCGCCGCAGCACCAGCTGTGAACTCTTGCGAGCGACGGGCGCTTCTGCCTTCCCGCACCTCTCCTCTCCTCCCAAGCGGGGACGGAAGAAGCCTTCGCTCCACGGACCGCCCGTTCCACCCCGGAACGGGCGGTTCTGCATTTATCGTGCGATTGGATGATCTTCATTATCCTATTCCCCCTTGCTCTTGGCCAGCGCCCACACCATATTCCTGCCGCTATGACCCGCTCCGCTTTGCTCCCTTCCACCCCTGCCGAGTTTGAGCCCGCGCGGCTCGCTGGCGCTGATCGCAACAAGACCGGAAATGGCCCGGCGGCACCAAGCACCGGCCTTGCCACCAAGACGCGCAGCCGCACCAAGAAGCCTCAGTTGTATAAAGTGCTGATGCTCAACGACGATTATACCCCGATGGAATTTGTCGTCTTGGTCCTCCAGCAATTTTTTCGCATGGACATTGAAGAAGCTACGCGCGTTATGCTCCAGGTACATCAAAAAGGCATCGGTGTTTGCGGCGTGTTCAGCTATGAAGTTGCCGAGACGAAGGTAAATCTGGTGATGGATTGTGCCCGCGCCAACCAGCATCCGCTGCAATGCACGCTGGAAGTGGCCTGACTTACCAGTTTTAAAAGTTGGCGCATCGGCCCGCCGGTTTGGCTGTTTGAGGGGAAATATCATGCTGTCGCGACCAAAAGATATTGAACGATTCGGGTGGATCCAGCTCGGCATTATGGTGACGGGGTTCATCAATACTTTGATGAATTGGGATGATCTGCTGGCGATGATGCAAAACAGCCCCACATTTTTGGCCTCGATGCTCGCCATAAGCTACGGGATCACCTTCCTATTGCTGTATCTGATTGTCATGCGTCGCAACAACGTCGCGCGCTGGATACTCGTTATTCTAGCAGGGCTTAGTGCATTGATGACGGTCCCCACCTTGCTATCTAACGGCATGTCGATCCCGGGCGGACAGATCATGCCGCTGCTATTTGCACTGGCCAACATCATCTCTTTCTGGTTCCTGTTCACGCCTGCAGCCCGTCAATGGTTCGCGGGAAAGACTGACCCGGACCTGTTCGCTTAGAGCGCGAGCGGAGCGCACGCCGAGCCCGCGCCCCCTTGCGCTCCATCGTGCTTGCGGTAAGAGCAAGCACATGGATCAGATCGTCATTCGTGGTGGCCGCACGCTTAAAGGCCGTATTCCTATTTCCGGTGCCAAGAACAGCGCTTTGACGCTGCTCCCATGCGCGCTCCTCACCGATGAGCCACTGACGCTGCGTAATTTGCCGCGGCTCGCAGACGTTGACGGCTTCGGACATTTGCTCAACCAGTTCGGCATTTCGACCACGATTGAAGGGTCCAACCCCGGCGATTTCGGCCGCGTGATGACCGCGCGGGCGAACAAGATTACCTCGACCGTTGCGCCCTATGATATTGTCCGCAAGATGCGCGCCTCGATCCTGGTGCTCGGCCCGATGCTGGCGCGTTCGGGTGAAGCGACGGTGTCGCTCCCCGGCGGCTGCGCGATTGGTAACCGCCCGATTGATCTGCACCTGAAGGCGCTCGAAGCGTTCGGCGCAGAGATTGAGCTGGCGGCGGGTTATGTCAAGGCGACCGCGCCCGGTAAGGGCCGCCTCCCCGGCGGGACTTACACCTTCCCGGTGGTTTCCGTCGGGGCGACCGAAAATGCGCTGATGGCGGCTGTGCTCGCCAAGGGAAGCTGCGTGCTCGATAACGCCGCGCGCGAGCCGGAAATCGTGGATTTGTGCCGCTGCCTCGTCGCGATGGGGGCCAAGATTGACGGCATCGGCAGTGAAAAGCTGACCATCGAAGGGGTGCCCGAACTGCACGGCGCGACCTATCGCGTCATGTCCGACCGTATCGAGGCGGGGAGCTATGCGTGCGCGGCGGTCATCACCGGCGGCGAGCTTGATCTGGTTGGCGCGAATATGGACGAAATGGACGCCACCGTCGCGGCCTTGCGCGAATGCGGCGCAACCGTCGAGATGGTCGGCGATGCGATGCGGGTCAAGGCCAATGGCCGGCCCAAGGGCATCACGCTTTCGACCGCGCCCTATCCCGGTTTTGCAACCGATATGCAGGCCCAATTCATGGCGATGCTGACGCTCGCCGATGGTGCCAGCGTGCTGACCGAGACCATTTTCGAAAACCGCTATATGCACGTTCCCGAACTCGCGCGCATGGGTGCCGATATCGAAGTGCGCGGCCGCACCGCCGTTGTGCGCGGCGTTGCCGGGTTGACCGGTGCCGAGGTGATGGCAACCGACCTTCGCGCCTCTATGAGCCTGATCCTCGCAGGACTTGCCGCCGAGGGCGAAACCAAGGTCAACCGCGTCTATCATCTCGACCGTGGCTATGAACGGCTCGAGGAAAAGCTCGAAGCGGTCGGTGCGGATATTGAACGTGTGAGCGATGGCTAAAAATTC
This sequence comes from Pseudomonadota bacterium, assembly GCA_023458055.1. Classification (GTDB taxonomy): domain Bacteria; phylum Pseudomonadota; class Alphaproteobacteria; order Sphingomonadales; family Sphingomonadaceae; genus JAFAFE01. Next base: position 152 of record JAEXAW010000016.1, on the reverse strand, counting down.
CTCCCCGAACTGGTCTCGGGGAGGGGGACCATCCGCAGGATGGTGGAGGAGTGCAAGCCAAAGGCGAGCGTTTGGCCGTGCAGGTGCGATGAACATGGGCCGGAGCACCGCGCCCCAATGGGGCGCGGGCCCGCCCCCCCCCCCGTGCGCGC
>JAEXAW010000098.1 GCA_023458055.1 Pseudomonadota bacterium | reverse complement strand
GGGTGGGGGGGGGGGGGGGGCCCCCCCCCCCCGGGCCGCACGGAGGGGTCGCCCGCGATTAGCGGGCGGAAGGGTTTACGCAGTCCTTTGGATGGCGGTTCCGGGCGGAGAGGCTACCCGCTCGGCTGCGCCTCGCGACCCCTCCACCACCGCCTACGGCGGCGGTCCCCCTCCCCATGCCTGCGGCACAGGGAGGATCTTAAGGTTTGCGCACCCGCGTTGTTTTGGCTTCGCCGCCTACCCCGCTGGCGCGCCGCACGCCTTGCGGGCGGGGCCCGGTCCATTCGGGGGCGAGGGTGCGAAGCGACGCGGCGGCAAGAGGAAACGCGGAGATTGTTTGAGCGAGCATCAGTCAATTTCTTTCCATGTCCTGGCGCGCCGCTCCACCCTCCCTTTTCTTAGGGAGGGTGGTGGCGGTGCGCGTTTCTCCCAACCGATCCAGTTCACGCCGCACCCAGGCGGCTTCCATGGCGAGACATTCATCATATCTCAGCCCCCAGCGTTCGCCGCTGGCCCGCACCCGCCGCGTGCGCCGGGGCATCGGGCGGCCGGTTTTTTTCGAGATCACCGGAGCGCGCTCCTCGGCCCAAACATCGCAGCAGAGCAGCCCCAGTTCAAACGCATCAAGCCCGCGCGCGGCGAAGGCTTGATGCACATCTTGCGCCACCAGCCCGATATGCCAGCGCTTGCCGCCTTTCATGCGATAGCGGCTCCAGCCGACATCGCCCCACGCATCAAGCCAGCGTTCCGGCACCCGTCCGATGCTGCGCTTGGCCGCGCGGTCAGAGGTCGCAATCGTCCCGTTCGCTGCATAAATCTGCGCCCAGCGCGCATAGGGAGCTCCAAGCGTCTGGGTCGCATCACCGGCAGGCACCAGTTGACCGTCCGGCCCGAGCAGCAGGCGCTGTGCCAGCGCGGCGGACGGTGCAGCATTGGCAAACAGCATCCAGCCATTGTCGAGAAATTCGATATAGCCCGCCGCATTGCCCGCGCGCCGCTTGCCCGCAAAGGGATAGCCCGCAATATTCGATCCGATGCCCGCGCTGGTGAAGGACGAGCCGGGATGGGTCGCCCATAAATCAATGCTGGCATCCGCATTGGCCCCGTCGCCCGACGAGGAGAGCCGGATACGCGCATCATCGGGGCCTGCTGCGACATGAAGCCGCGCCGCCGGACTGACCGTCCCAACGCCAAGCTTCGTCGCGCCGGCGGTGACGTAATTGCCGCCCCCGTCGGCTTGCCAATAGCCCGCATGGCTGTGCACCCGGTCCGCATAATCGCCGGCGGGTTGATAGGCTCCGGCGGGTTGGTAATTGCCCGCCGCTTGATAATTTCCGAGCGGCTGTTTGCCAGCCAGTGCGGCATCAAGTCCGGCAATATCCCCGATCGCGACCGCCCCGCCTTGCGCCTCGCGCGCGGTAAACCAGGGCGCGGCGACGGTGAGCGCGATGGTCTTGAGGCCGGGCAAAAGATCGACCGGCGCGCCATTATTGGAGGAAGCATGGGGTGTGCGGATGAGGGCACCCGCAGCGTCAAGCCTGCCCTCGCCGACCTCCCATTGGTCGGCATGGGTCACGCCCGCAATGCTATAATGAAAGCGCGCGGCGGGCGGCACCGCATCGGCAAAGCGCCGGTGCCCCGGAAGCGCGCCTTCAAGGGCAAGCGCAGACGCGCCGGTCGCGGTGGACCGTTCACGGACGAGATCGGCAAAGAAGAGGGTGGGCATGGGATGGGTGTCCTTTTTCTGGATGACGTGTGGCTTGGCGCAACAAAAGTTCCTCCCTGTCGCTCGAAGAGCGATGGGGAGGTGGCGCGCTCCGAAGGAGCGTGACGGAGGGGTCGCCCGCGTCCAGCGGGCGGAAGGTTTACACAGCGCTCACCGACAGGGATGCCCACTGGCGGAATTCGGCGCGAATGGTGCGTCCATTCGGCCATCGCCGCGCCCTTCCACCCTCCCTCGCTAGGGAGGGTCAAAAGGCGGCACGCCTTTTGGGGTGGGTAAAGCCCAGCCGCCGGAGCAAACCGAGAGGTTTTACCCACCCCGAAATTCCCTGACGTGAATTTCGACCCTCCCTTGCGAGGGAGGGTGAAGGGTAGCTCCTCCCCCTGCCGCGGAAAGATCGTGCAAATTTCCTAATGCCATGCGCGCCATTTTGTCCTATGCTGGGCACCATGTTCGGCAGGGGGCCTAAAACGCTTGAGGTCAAGCGGCGGATCGACCGCACGACGCTCGAAACAAAGCGCGGCGATGGCGCGCGGGCGCGGATCCACGACCATGAACTGTCGCGCCCCTATGTGCCGCCGCAGCCCTCCGACGACAAGCCCGCGCCTAAAGCCCCAACTATGATCGACCCCAAGCCGGGCCGGATGGAAGCGCCCCGCGCCCGCGAAGGACGCGGCACATCCGATCCGCCGGCACCGTCCGCACCGCGCGGTCCCTCGCAAGGTCCCGCGCGGACACCATCGCCCACCGAAACGGATGATTTGAGCAAGATGTTCGAAAGCCTCGGCAGCGGCCTTGGCACCATGAATAAATTTCGCATCCCCCTCCTCCCCGCATTGATCGTGATGGCCATTGGCGTGACCATCATGGGGCGCGGCTTATTCTTCGGCCTGATCGGGCTGGGCGCGCTCGCCGCCGCCGCCGAGACCTTCTACGCCACCGCCAATGACCAGACGCCACGCTTCGGCCCCCGCATCGCCGCGATGATCAATCCCGCGCTCGCCGAGCCGGGCCGCGCGGCGATAGCGCTCTTCGTGCTCGGCATGGCCGCGCTGTTTATCGCGGCGGGGTAAAACCCAATATCACCCTCCCCTTGCGAGGGAGCTTCAAAAACGGCCACGTTTTTCGGGGCGGGTTGGGAGCATGCCCACCCACGCTTGACCCACCCCGAAGCCGCGTTCCGCGCCTTCGACCCTCCCTGGCGAGGGAGGGTGGCGGGGTTAATCCGTCGGGGACGTAAACCAGTCCGCTCCGCTCCGCCTCGCGACCCCTCCACCACCAGCCTGCGGCTGGCGGTCCCCCTCCCCATTGCTGCGCAACGGGGAGGATCTTGGCGCAACGATAAGTTCCTCCCTGTTCGCTGCAAGCGAATGGGGAGGTGGCGCGCTCCTGCAAGGAGCGTGACGGAGGGGTCGCCCGCAACCAGCGGGCGGAAGGGTTTAAGCCAACGCGCCCTCACTCTCGCTCACAAGGGAGGTCAACGCCTCCCTCACCCTCCCTTTTAGGGAGGGTCAAAAAACGGCCACGTTTTTTGGGGTGGGTATGTGGGGAACGCCCGCCGACGCTCTACCCACCCCGAAAATTGCGGGGGCAATTTTCGACCCTCCCTTGCGAGGGAGGGTTGAGCGCGCGCGCCTTAATTTGCGGCGAACTTCATCAGCTTGATCGCCTCGCTGTTGACCACGGCGCCGCCGACCCGTTTGGTTGCATAAAAATGCACGAACGGCTTGTTGGTATAAGGATCGCGCAGGATGGCGGTTTCGCCGCGATCCGCGATGACATAACCGGCGGCGAAATTGCCGAACGCGATCGAGAGGCTGTCCGCCGCGATGTTCGGCATATCTTCGGCCTCCAGCACCGGATAGCCGAGCAGCGTTTGCGGCTGGGCTTCGCTCATCGCGGGCTGCCACAGGAAGGTGCCGTCCGTCGTCTTGAACTTGCGCACCGCCGCCAGCGTCGCGGCGTTCATCACCCACACCGCGCCCTGACGATACGGCGCGCGCAGCGCCTGGACGAGGTCGATCAGCTTGTCGCCCGGATTGGTCGCCGCAAAGCCGCCCGCCGCGCCCGCCGCGACATATTGGAGCGTGCCGAATGCGCGCGTTGCATCCGCCGTGGTGGCGGTCGGCTGGGTCAAGAACCCCTTGGGCTTGTTGATGCCATCGCCGCTGATGAACGCCGCGCCTTCGGCCTTGGCAAATTCCGCCGCGATTTCGCCCGCGAGCCAGCTTTCGACATCGAATGCCGCGTCATCGAGCATCGCTTGGCTGGCCGCCGGATTGGCGTAAAGCTCGCCCATCGGCGGCGCGATTTCGTTGAACACCGGGGTTGCGGTCAAGGGCCGCGCGGCGGTCTCGCTCGCCCAGCCCGAAGGCGTGCCGCCGGTGGTGACGAGCTTGCGATAGCCCGCCGATCCCGTCTCAACGACATTGGCGACCGAGCGGATCGGCGATGCAGCCTTGAGCGCGGCGTCAATCACTGCGTCGATTTCGCGCGGCACCGCATAGCCCCCTTCCGCGCCGGTTGCACCGGTGAAGCTTTTAAGCTCGACCCCGGTTTCGAGACCCCGGCGGAGGTAGCGTTCGGTAAACGCCGCGCGCGCCGGGTCATCCTGCGCGGCGGATTTGACGCCATCAACCGACAGCGCGGGGCGCGACGCGGTGCGGATACGGCCTTTCAATGCGGCGACATCACGCTTGAGGCTGGCGATATCGCCAAACGCGTCAAACGACGCCGCGAGGGGGTCTGCAGGGAGGGATTTGGTTTGATAAGGGGTAGCTTGGGACATGAGGGTTTAGTCTCCTTTGGTTGGTAATTTTGTGAGGGTTGTGGATTACGGAAGGGCGTGCTTCGACCCTTCGACAGGCTCAGGGCTCAGCACTACGAGTAAAATTCATTTCTGGGTCGTTCCAAAACCCGTAGCCCTGAGCTTGTCGAAGGGCGCTTCTCCGCAACGCACGGCGCAAAAGATGCGCTTGTCGAAGGACGTCTCTCGGACTAAAATGGCGTTCGATGAGCTTCTGGGCCTATTTGCTGCGCTGCGCCGACGGCAGCTATTATGTCGGCCACACGGACAATCTCGAGCAGCGCATCGGGCAACATCAGACCGGATTTTTCACCGGCTACACCTACAAACGCCGCCCGGTTACTTTGATATGGTCGCAGGAATTTCCCACTCGCGCCGAAGCTAAGGATGCCGAAAAGCAGGTTAAAGGCTGGTCGCGCGCCAAGAAAGAAGCCATGGCGGCGGGCGATTGGGACGAGGTATCGCGGCTGGCGCGGAGTAGGGCGCGGGATGAGGACGACCTTGGGAACGGATAGCTTTGTGTAAGGCGGCGAGACGCCCTTCGACAGGCTCAGGGCTACGGTTTGTTTTCAGCACTATGTCAATAATCCGTAACCAGCGCCCTGAGGGTCGAAAGGGCACCTCTTTGTAAAGGTTACACGAAAAGAAGACCGTAGTGCTGAGCCCTGAGCCTGTCGAAGGGTCGAAGCACGTCTCTCGGTCATTCACCCCACCCTCCCTTTCCTAGGGAGGGTCAAAAAACGGCCACGTTTTTTGGGGTGGATATGGGGCGGGACGAACAGCTTTTACCCACCCCGAAATTGGCTGCACCAATTCGACCCTCCCTTGCGAGGGAGGGTGGGCGTCGCGCAAAACTCACCCCACCATATGCACCCTTGCCTTAGGTTGCATCGGGGTGGGCACCAGGCTGACCTCGATCAGTTCGAGCTCGGTCAAGGTCCGGGCGGCGCGGCCTTGGCCCGCCTCTTGCCCGCGCACGCGGTAGCCGAAGCTGAGGCCGGTGAGCGTGCCTTCGCGCACCAGTGCGGCGGCCCCGCGCGCGGCCGGGGTCCAGTCATGCAGCCGCGCGACAACGCGCAGCCCGCGGCTATCCTCGCCGATCAGTTCAATCTCGCCGATCCGCCGCAGCGGGTTGTGGCCATAAAGAAGCGGCACGCGCGCCCCTTCGGCGAGGCTACGCGCAAACGCGCCGGGCCGCACCACATCGCCGCCGCGATCGACGGTGTTAAACACAGCGGCGTAACCGGCAAAACGGGTTGGGGTGGGCGTCAACGCCGCACCGCTCACGGCAACAAATCCTTGATTCCGCCCGCCGCGCCTTCGCCGGTGATGCCGACCTTGGCCGCAAGTCCGATCAGCGCGAGCGCCACGATCAGCCGCAGCACCCAGTGGATCACTGCCTTGATCGCGCCCGATTTGGCATCGCGCCAAGCGCGCAGCAATTCGCGCAATTCGTCCATATCGCGCCGCGCGGCTTCATCTTCGAGCCCGAGCGTGCGCAGCGCTTTCAACGCGCCCATATCGCTCGCCTCCTCGATCATCGCGCGGATCGCGACCATATCGCCCCCGCGCCCTTGCGCCTCTTCAACGAGGCGCGGGAGTAGTTCTTCACCAATCATCATGGGGGTTCCTTTTTGGTTAGGGGGCAATTCCACCCTCCCCCGCGAGGGAAGAGCAGAGAGTGCACGACCGCTCTCACCCTCCCTTTTCAGGGAGGGTCAAAAGACGCAGTCTTTTGGGGTGGGTATAGGGACGCACACGACCGTGAGATTTTACCCACTCCGAAGCCGCTAACGCGCCTTCGACCCTCCCTAGAAGGCAGGGTGAAAGGGGAAAGCTCCTCCCTGTTCGCCGTCAGGCGAATGGGGAGGTGGCGCGCTCCGCAAGGAGCGTGACGGAGGGCTCGTCCGCGACTAGCGGACGGAATGGTTTACGCTGCGATGCAGGTGGTCGGCCTGCATCCCGCTACCGGTGGCTTTGCGCGGATAGGCCGCCCGCTCGGCTCACGCCTCGCGACCCCTCCACCACCAGCCTGCGGCTGGCGGTCCCCCTCCCCATTCGCTCCGCAAACAGGGAGGATTTTGGCGCCGACCCCCACCCTCCCTCACGAGGGAGGGTGGAGGGATCATTCACCCAATCCCCAACATCGCGCGCTTGTCCTCGGGCGTCAGGAAATCGGCGGCGCCGACTTGGGACCAGAGCCGTTCGCGGTCCTCGGCCAGCGCGGGGAGGCCGTCGAGATCGACCGAGAGGCGTAAGGGCATTGCTTCTTCTGCATCCGCCTCGCTATCCCCAAACCATCCGGCCAGCCCATGTGCCAATCCGGTTAAGATACGCCCCGCCAGCGGCACCACCCGGTTGCGCCACAGCGCGCGATTGGCCTCGCGATAATTGGCGTAGGTCGCATCGCCTGGCAGCCCGAGCAGCATCGGCGGCACGCCGAACGCCATCGCAATTTCGCGCGCGGCGGCATCCTTCAGCGCGACAAAATCCATGTCGGCGGGCGTCATGCTCATCGCCTGCCATTTCAAATTACCGTCAAGAAGGAGCGGCCGCCCGGCATTGCCAGGGCCCGCATAATGCATGGCAAGTTCGGACTTCAGCCGTTCATACTGGTCTAGCGTAAGGCTGATCCCCTGTTCGCCGCCATCATGCACCAAGGCACCCGAGGGCCGCGCGGCATTATCGAGCAGCGCCTTGTTCCAGCGCGCGGCGGCATTGTGGATCGCCATCGCGCCCGCCGCGGCGTTGAGACAGCCAAGCCCATAATGATCATCCGCCGGGTGCATCGCCTTGATGTGGATGATGCTCGCAAGACCCGCCGTGTCATAAGGCACCAGCCGCGTCACCGACGAACCAATGCGGTAAATATAGGCAGCAGGCCAACCGTCCGCGCCCACCTCGACCGTCACCCGTTCGGGGCGCAGCGCATAAAGTTCCGCAATCCCGCCTGCGCCATCTTCGACCAGCTGTACATAGGCATTGCCGTGGAGCAGCAAATGGCCGGTCAGCGTTTCCATCAAATTCTGCCCCGCCGACGGCGCAGCGATGAGCGCGGCGACGCGGGGGTCGCTGGCGTTGATCGCGACCTCGCCCACCGCATCGGTGACAAGCCGGAGCGCGGCCTGCGCCACCGCATTTTTGGCGAACAACGTGCGGATTTGCGCTTCATAAGAGAGCGGCACCTCGTCCGCCCCGGCATGAGCAAGGGCGAGCGGAAACCCGCCTGCACTCCCCCGCGCCTGCACCGGCCGCCGCATATCCGCGCCCGCCTTGGTGCCGGTGAGCGCCGCTCCAAGGCCGCGCAAAAATTCGATCCGGAATGAGGGCATGAGGCTGGTTTCCTTTGTGGTTAAAATTGACGCGCCGGGTCGGGCGGGCGGAGTTGGGTTGCCGCGATGTTGGATCGGATTGACCTGGCCTCCGATCCCCAAACCAAGGCCAGTTGCGCGCACGCCCCTCACCCTCCCTCGCCAGGGAGGGTCAAAAGGCGGCACGCCTTTTGGGGGTGGGTCGCCTTTTGGGGTGGGTATGAGGAAGCGCGCGACGGGGAGGTTTTACCCACCCCCGAAGCGGCTAACGCGCCTTCGACCCTCCCTTGCGAGGGAGGGTATGACGCATAGCTCCTCCCTGTCGCTCGTGAGAGCGATGGGGAGGTGGCGCGCACCGTAGGTGCGTGACGGAGGGGTCGTCCGCGACTAGCGGACGGAATGGTTTACGCTGCGATGCGGGTGGTCGGCCTGCACCCGCCCAGCGGTCGCTTTGCGCGGATAGGCCGCCCGCCCGGCTTCACCTCGCGCCTCCACCACCAAGCTACGCCTGGCGGTACCCCTTCCCATTGCTCCGTAACCCCGAGAACCCCGGGGCACCGCCTGTCGGCGACTCGCAATTCTTCACTGTTCCTGTTTTGTGCCATAGTAGCGTGACGCTGTCAAGTTGTTTTTACCAATTAGGTTATATTTATGTAAGATGCGTGATTGACCGACATTCGCCCAGACCACCAAACCCTTCCCACTCTTGCCTTTCCGCGCCTGAACAGGCATGTTTCACCTGAAACCAAAGCACATCCATAGAGCAAGGGCCGCAACCATGTCGCAATTCCGACGACCGCTGCCGGGGAGTTTCCGGGTCATCGCGATCATGGCGGTGGTGTGGATGGCGTTCGGGTGCCTTTCCTATCTCATGCACGTTACCATGAGCCCCGAGGCGATTGCGAGCCTGCCGCAGGGGCAGCAGGACTATATGAAACTCACGCCATCCTGGCTTTATGCGCTGTTCGCCATCGCGACCTGGGGCGGGCTTGCGGGCGCGTTGCTGCTCCTGTTCCGCAAGCAATTATCCGTGTGGCTGCTGCTCATCTCGTGGCTCGCCGCCGCCGCGCATATGGGTTTGGGCTATTTCATGCTGCCGGGGTTTGAACTGCTCGGCGGCGTGCGCGGGCTGATCATGCCGGTGATTATCGTCGCGCTAGGGATAGCCTTCTGGCGCTACGCCAAAGGCGCCGCACGCGAGGGGTGGTTGGTTTAAGGCGGCTCGCGAGGGTTAGGTGATTTAGGGGGGCCTTCCACCCGCACCCTCCCTTTTCGAGCGCGGGGTTGCAGAAAAGCGCAGCGGCTCACCCTCCCTCACCAGGGAGGGTCAAAAAACGGCACGTTTTTTGGGGTGGGTCCGGGTTTGGGATAAGGATGAGTCTGGCCGCCAACGCTTTACCCACCCCGAAAATCTTCGATTTTCGACCCTCCCTTGCGAGGGAGGGTGAAAGCGGAAAGCTCCTCCCTGTTCGCCGTCAGGCGAATGGGGAGGTGGCACGCTCCGCAAGGAACGTGACGGAGGGGTCGCCTGCGGTTAGCGGACGCAATGGTTTACGCCACCATGCAGGTGGTCGGCCTGCACCCGCCCAGCGGTGGTTTTGCGCGGGAGAGGCCGCCCGCTCGGCTAACGCCTCGCGACCCCTCCACCCCCAGCCTGCGGCTGGCGGTCCCCCTCCCCATTGCCTGCGGCAACAGGGAGGAACCGGGCGCAACAAAAATGCTCCTCCCTGTTTGCGCAGCAAATGGGGAGGTGGCAGTTGCGTCAGCAACTGACGGAGGGGTCGTCCGCGACCAGCGGACGGAATGGTTTACGCCGGCCCCTTCGCTGAACCACCCCTCACACCATCAACACCCGCGGCCCGCTATCGCCGCCGCCGTTCCCGAGCAAGGTCGACACCGCATAGACCAGCGCATCGGCCCTATCCGGCGAGCGACCGGGGCCGTGGTAGCTGCCGTCGGGGCTGAGGCCGCACAGTTGATCTTCGAGCGCGGGAAAGGACGCCGCGTGGCACACCCGGCCTTGTTCATACCAGATCGCGACCGGCTCGGCGCGCGCGGCCTTACCACGGCTCGCATGGAGCAGCCGAACCGGCAGGCTATGCTCGGAGGCTTGCAACACCGCCTTGACCATTTCACCACCCTGGTTACTTTCTGCAATGACGAGGTCGGCGTTCCAGCGCTCCGCCGCATCCGCCACCGCATTCGCCCACACATCGGGCGAGGCACCCTCGATGGTGCAATCGGCGAGGATGATCACGCCCTTGCGCGGATTGCGCGTCGTGCCGTTGCGCCTTGTGCCGGCCCCGTCCTCAAGCGGATCGGTGAGCGCAGCGACGATGATCCCGCACGCATCGCCGCCCCGGCTCGCCGATGGGTCAACCCCGATAACCACGCGGTGACGCGGCAGGTGAGGCCGGTGTCGCGCCCGCGCCGCCTCCAATATTGTGCGCGTCCACAGAGCATCCGGCGCGCCGTCGAACAGCTCGCCGTCAAGCTCCTGCCGCCCCTTCCAGCTGCCGCCATATTCTTCCTCCAGCCCCTCGCGATAGGCGGCGGGAAGCACGCTCTTATTATCATCCATACGTCCGCGCGAGACGAAAATCTTGGTGTTGGCGTCGGCCTTCCTAACCAGATCGGTGACAAGCGCACAGTGGCGCGGCGTCGTCGTCGCGAGCACCCTGGGGCGCTTGCCAAGCCGCAGCCCCATGCGCAAATTCATCCACGCCTCATCGCCATTGTCCCATTTGGCAATCTCGTCGCACCAGGCAAAATGATGTTGCGGCCCGCGCAAGCTGTTCGCCTCCGCCGCGCCATAGATGAAGGCGCGCGCGCCATTGGGCCAGGTAAGCTGGCGGCGCGAAGGCTCCCAGCGCGGGCGGCCGGGATGCGGCGTTCCGGCCGCGTCGGAAGGGTAGAGCGAGAGGATGCCGCTTTCGCCCTCGACCATGATGCTGCGCGCTTCATGGAGGCTCGCCGCGACGAGCGCGATGCGAAGGTGCGATTTTGGTCCGCGCCGGGTGGCCGGATGAACCAGATCGGCGATCCACTGCGCACCCGCGCGCGTCTTGCCAAAGCCGCGCCCCGCCAGCATCACCCACACATCCCACCCACCCCGCAGGGGCCGCTGCGCCGGCCGCGCAGTGAGCGCCCATTTGTCGATCAGATAGTCGGCGAGGCGATTATCCATCCGGAGCGCATAGCTGCCCATATTCTCGACGCCGCGATCCGCTTCGCCATCGAAAAAGGAGGGGCGGGGATCATGGGGAAGAAGCGGCATAACGGGGGCTTTCTGTTGGGGGGCGGATGGGGGAGGTGGGTGGATCCACCTTCCCTCGCAAGGGAGGGTCGAAGGCGCGTTGGCGGCTTCGGGGTGGGTGTGGGCGAGCGCAGACGTTGTGGGCCTGTACCCCGGAGGGAATTGCGGGCGGATAGGCCGCCCGCTCGGCTATCGCCTTGCGACCCCTCCACCACCAAGCTACGCTTGGCGGTCCCCCTCCCCATGCCTGCGGCACGGGGAGGAACTTGGCCCGACAAAAAGCCCCTCCCTGTTTGCGAAGCAAATGGGGAGGTGGCAGTTGCGTCAGCAACTGACGGAGGGGTCGCCTGCGACGAGCAGGCGGAATGGTTTACACAGCGATGCGGTGGTTGACATACTCGTCTCGAGCGAAAGTTTGTGCGGATAGGCTGCCCGCTCGGCTGTCGCCTCGCGGCCCCTCCACCACCCCCAGCGGCGGCGGGCCCCCACCCCAATGCGGCGCCACGGGGAG
>JAEXAW010000076.1 GCA_023458055.1 Pseudomonadota bacterium | reverse complement strand
TACCAGCGCACACCCCACAAAATGATCTCACCGCGAAAATGACGCCATTTGAAATCGCTCACAACCATGCCTCCTGCGCTTGCCAATGCCTCAAATCCAGCATCAAAATGGTTTTTGCAACAGAGCCGGCAATAGTGCGCGCCCTGCAATACCCATCAACACAACCGTCGCCCCGTGCCAGATGCCAATATGCAATAGGCTGTTATTGGGACAATATAGCGAAACCGCAAAGATGCCGGCCGCTCCAGCGGCAACGCCCGTCAAAAGCCCTGCCCGTTCTGGCGAAGAAGGGGCTCCGCGCCGCAGCCAGACTGTCAAAGCTGCCGCGGTAAAAACACTGGCCAAAATTCCGCTGACCATACAATTGGCGCCATGTTCGTCGAACGAAGAGGCGTGGCCATGAATAAGTTCGCCCCCAATTTGAAAGAGGGCGGCGATTGGGAGAACGGCAGCCATCAGCGCAGTCCAGCCCCAGCCATCACGCCGTGTGCCAACGTAAGGAAGCGCCATATCCAGCGCAGCCCAGCCAGACGCAAGAGCCAGGACCAGAAACAGGCCACTGGACATCAAAAACATGGGGTCAGGCTTAGCCGCTAGCACGTCATGGCGTATGCCCATCAGTAACACTGCGGAGAACGCCGATGCGACCAGTGCCGTGAGCGCCCATCCCATGCCAACGCGCTGCCGCAATGGCTCAACCGGCTTCAGATCATCGACTAGCTTATCCAGGAAAATATTTGGGTCTTCTGCCATGGTGTCAGGCTCTTTCAATCAGGGATGCGAGGCGCTTTAGGCCCCGGTGGATATTCACTTTGACTAGGGCTTCGCTCTGGCCTGTTGTCGTGGACGCCTCTTTGACAGTTAGCCCTTCAATTTTGACGAGCGATATAACTCTTTGCTGCGGTTCGGGTAGCCCTTCAAACAGCCGCTCCAGGCTCATACGCGCTATCATCGACTGCTCACCGCTTGGCGAAAATAAATCTGGGTCATCTTCGGAAACATTCTCAGACATTTCGCGATATACGCGGCGCAAATGATCAACGAACCGATAGCGCGCAATGGCGGCCAGCCATGGCAGAAAAGGCCTTCTAGGGTCATAGCTGCGCAGCTTTTTATGCAGAGACAGCAAAGTGTCCTGAACTAAGTCTTCCATCTGCTCAGGCGGCACCTTGCGACGAAAATAATGCAACAACCAGGTGCGGCTGGAGGCCAGTAGAGTGGCATAAGCTTGCCGGTCCCCCTTTTGCGCCGCACCTGCAAGCCGCGTTATGGTCGCATCGTCGACGGTCATGGGCGCCGCACTCGCAGCAGCAATGCATCCAGCGACAACAAACCGCCGCCGCGCATCACCAGAATAGCCGCAAGCGCAACCCAGAGGGCATGCACCGACCACCACGCATCCGGATAGACAAAGAACTGGATAACCAACGTCATCCCGATAATCCCTGCAGCCGCACCGCGCGTAAACAATCCTGCGATGAGCAGCGCAGGCAGGATATGCTCTGCCGCGATGGCCATCACCATCGCGATGTCAGGCGGAAAGGGCACACCCGCATATTCCGTGTGAAACAATTCACGCGTTGAGTCAGTTGGCGTCAACCAACTATCCTCTTCCACCTTGGATCGTCCCGCACGCCAGAATATTCCGGCCAAAACAATCCGGACGAATAGCAACAGCACCGCTTGCGGAACGGCGCCCTTGAGCCATTCCGCCACGCTGTCATAGGTGCGCAAAAAAGGCGCGGCCATCATCATCCTTTAGGCTCAAGCGTTCCGTGGCCCTTCGGCGTCTTAATCTTGAGGCAAGTGCCTGCTTTTACCAGCTTCCAAGCATTGCCTTGATAATCGCGCGTTGAACTACCCGCACAACTTGTCCCGGGGCCAGCCTTACAATCATTTTTGCCAGCCTTTGCGATGCCATAGCATTTCTCCATTGCTGGCTTTGCTTTCGCAGTTTGTGCGGCATCTGCGGCGGTGGCGGTCATGGCAATAGCCATGGCCATAACAGCGAGCCCTGAAGTAGATTTTACGGTCGACATGGATTCGGTTTCCTTTGCTCTAGGGTTGCCGCGCCGTTGGGCAACCTTGCATCCTCTCATTCGTCGAGCCCTCGCTTTTGGTTACACTTCCTCTGCGGAATATTTTCGGCGTCTGTAACCATTCCATCTCTTTTGCTGAACCAGTCGGTGCCAACAAGGCATCACTTCATCTGCGGAGACAATATCATGTCCACTTTGAAAACCGGAGCAACATTAGCGTCAACTGCCGTTATGTTTGCGCTGTCAGCGCTCGCAAACGCTGCGACCCCGCCTGAGGGCAGCGAAGGCGCTGCCGTCAACGCAAAGGACGTCGTCCACTGTTACGGCACGAACAGCTGCAAGGGCACAGCTGACTGCAAGACCACCCAGCACGATTGCAAAGGTATGAACAGCTGCAAAGGGCACGGGTTTAAGGCCATGACGGCTACGAAGTGCCTTAAACGTGGCGGAACCATTGGCGACATCGGGGCGACATCGGCTAGCCTTCGCTGACGTCGTCGGCCCGGTCGCGTTCGCCCCTGTCGGCGGCCGGGCCACTTCACTTTTATATTCGGTCTTGGAACAATATCTATGAACGACACCATCGCCCCGTTTGCAGGCTTTGGCCTCGGCCTCCGCAAAGAACATTATCAGGATTTTCTGGACAACCCGCAGCCGGTTGATTTTGTTGAGATCATATCTGAAAATTTCATGGAAACGGGCGGCAGAGCTATGAAAATGCTTGATGCTGTCCGGGCACGCTATCCAGTGGCAATGCACGGCGTTTCAATGTCGATCGGCTCTCCGGAAGGCCTCAATCAAGCCTATTTGAACGAACTTAAGGCCTTAGCACAGCATGTCGACCCTCTATGGATCTCCGACCATCTATGCTGGACGCAGGTTGGGGGCTTTTCCACCCACGATCTTCTTCCCCTGCCCTATACCCAGGAGGCGTTAGAAACTTGCATCACGAATATCCGCCACGCCCAAAATGTCCTGGAACGCCCACTTCTGATTGAAAATCCATCAAGTTACGTCACATTTGACGATAGCATTATGACTGAATGGGCGTTTCTTTCGGCGCTCACCGAGGAAACCGGCTGCTATCTGTTGCTGGACATCAACAATATCTATGTGAGCAGCGTCAATCACGGCTTTGACCCTCTAGCATTTTTGGCGGAAATACCCGCAGACCGCGTTCGGCAAATTCACCTCGCTGGCCACAGCAAAGGACCGGAAACCATGTTAATCGATACACATGATGCGAGTGTGTGCGACGCGGTATGGCATCTCTACGCCGATGCGATGCGATATCTTGGTCCGTGCGCGACCATGATAGAACGAGACGACGCGATCCCACCTTTGAAAAATTTGCTCGCCGAACTCGACATTGCCCGTAGCGTGGCGAACCGCACCAATATGGTCGCGGCATGACATTGCTTTCCGCGCAGCATAACTTCCGTATGGAAATAATCGCCGACGACGATAGTAGTCCGCCCTCGTCTTTGGGTATGACGATCTACCGCGACGCTTACCGCGCACGTTTATTGACTGCGCTAGAAGTAAGCTTTGAAAAGACATTGGCGTGGACGGGAGCGGAAGCGTTCCATCAAGCCGCCTGCCATTATATCTTGACCCAGCCGCCTGCTCATTGGAGCCTCGATACGTATGGCGCAGGCTTTCCCGATATCCTGAGCGAACTCTTCGGTGAAGATGCGGAGGTCGCCGAACTGGCTTGGCTCGAATGGCATATGCAACGCGCCTTTGCAGCCCCCGACTGCCTTCAATTTGACCCGCTCTCATTGGCGCAGCGGGGTTATTCTGAAAGCGACTGGGACGACATGACTTTTTCTATGGCTGCTGGCTTCGCATCACGCATCGTCTCCACGAACCTTGCCGATCTTTGGGCCGCTCTTGCGGAGGAAGATTCACAATCCTTCTCCCCCATCGTTACCGAAGAAAGCGCACTCATCGTGTGGAGGTCAGCTCTATCTCCGACATTCTGCATCGCACACAAAGACGAGCATGCAGCCCTGCAAGCATTGGAACGCGGGGAAAGAATAGAGCAGTTGACCCGCGATTACAGCACTGAGCAGGTAGGCCAATGGCTCGCGAGGTGGTTCAGCATCGGCCTATTTTCCGCTGCACAGGTGAAGAGTAGATGTAAGATTTGAATGCATTATCAATGGCTTTGGAAGCTCGGGGAGACGAGACAATCGCGAAACTCACAAATGAATTTCTTGACATAGCATGATTTCAATTCATATTATAAAAATGTAGAATTGGAATATATTTCATGAGAATAATTCATTTATGAAATTTGACACACAGGACTTGCGGGCGATCATCGCTCTTGTCGAAGAAAGCTCCGTCACAGCGGCAGGCGATCGATTGGGGGCTCTGTTGCAAATAATGTTATGAGCCGTGAAGTGATGGGTCTTTGCTTTGTTCATCCGGTGTAAATTCCGAATTGCCTTTCGATCAGGCGCACTTCTCCCATGATGCCTCCGCCATATTGCCAAA
>JAEXAW010000038.1 GCA_023458055.1 Pseudomonadota bacterium | reverse complement strand
GATATGTCTCCACCAACAAAAGAATTAATGAAACTTACACTTGAAAGAAAAATAGCCCATGGAGGTCATCCAGTTCTAAGGTGGATGATGGATAATATCTTCATACGAACTGATCCTGCTGGAAACATTAAAGCAGATAAAGAAAAGTCTACAGAAAAGATAGATGGGGTTATTGCTACAATTATGGCACTTGATAGGGCCATAAGGTGTGGGAATGATGCAAGTGAATCAGTTTATGATGATAGGGGGTTGATTGTGTTCTAAATAGGGTATATATAATAAAATAGTATTAGGAGGTACAGATAAATGATTAATACAAATAGTTTTCTAAATAACTAAGAGAGGAAAAGAAATCCTCTCAAAAAAGTATAGGAGGATTTATGATATATATAAAAAACTTAATAAAAACTTTGCCAGATAGAAGACTATTTGAAATTGATAGTTTATCAATAGATGAAAATGATAAGATAGCCTTAATAGGTGAGAATGGAACGGGTAAAACTACTCTTTTAAGAATAATATTAGGCTTAGATAAAGACTGTACTGGTCAAGTAAGAGTGGATAGAGAACTGGGTTATTTATTAAATTATGACAGTAAAGTCAAATACTTTTCTGATGAAATCTACTCTAAATCAGAGTTAAGGGCTAATGACAACTACAGTCCAGGCGAAGAACAAAGATTAAAGCTAACAGACCTATTATCAGATAGTTTTAAATTTCTATTAATCGACGAGCCTACATCTCACTTAGACTTAAAGCAAAAGGAAGAACTTATAGGAAAGCTAAACTCCAGAAAAATTGGATACCTTTTAATTTCGCATGATCGTGATTTCATAAATAAAACTTGTAAAAAGATTTTAGAATTAAAGAACGGAAAAATTGAAGAATATAATGGGGACTACAAATTCTATCTTGAAGAAAGAGAGAGAAGACTTAAGTTTAACGAAAAAGAGTATTCAAATTTTATAAAAGAAAAAAGAAGACTTGAAAATTTAGCTAGCAATATAAAAGACCAATCATCAAAAGTAAGAACCACGCCTAAAAGGATGGGAAACTCAGAAGCAAGACTCCATAAGATGGGCGGTCAAGAAAACAAGAAAAAACTAGATAAACAAGTAAAATCTGTAGAGTCCAGAATAAATAAACTAGAAGTAAAAGAAAAACCTAAAGAAGATACAGAAATACAACTATCCATTCCTGATAATAAACGACTACACTCTAAAATTTTGATAAGAGGAGAAAAGCTAAATAAAGAGTTTGGAAATAAGATTTTATTTGAAAAATCAAACTTTCAAATACAAAATAATTCTAAAGTAGCTCTTATAGGAGAAAATGGAAGTGGGAAAACTACACTTTTAAATATGATTCTCTGTAAAGAAAATGTATGGGTGCATCCAAATCTTAAAATAGGTTATTTTAGTCAAATGAGTGATATTTTAGAAGAGGACGCTGATATTCTATCAAATGTATTAAATACGTCTATACATGACGAAACAATGACAAGGATTGTCCTTGCAAGATTAGGATTTAAGACTAATGATGTCTACAAGATTGTAAGTATTTTAAGTGATGGAGAAAAAGCCAAGGTAAAATTGGCTAAAATATTAACATCTGATTTTAACTATCTTATTTTTGATGAACCAACAAACTTTTTAGATATAAATGCTATAGAAAGCTTGGAAAATCTATTGAAATCTTATGATAGACCATTTATATTTGTAAGTCATGATGAGGAGTTTATAAATAACTTAGCAGATACACTTTTAATTATAGAAGATAAAAGAATCAAAAGTTTTAAAGGTAATTTATCACAATACAAAAGTAGAAATAAGAAGACAATAAATGGCAAGGATAGAAATAGTTTATTACTTGATTTTAGAATATCTTCCATAAGTTCTAGACTAGCAATGGAGATACCTAAAGAGGAAAGAAAAAAACTAGAAGATGAATATAATAAACTCATTGAAGAAAGAAAAAAATAAATTTTAGCATCTACAAAAGTAGGTGCTTTTTTCATACCTAATTTAAGGAGGTGGTAATATAAACATTTTAAACTTAATATTTAAGTCAAGAGACAAACCTAAAGACGGGGAGAGGATATCTTCATCGTCTTTTTTATTTGGGAGAACAACAGCAGGCAGGAATGTAAACGAATTTACTGCCATGCAAATGACAGCAGTTTATTCATGCGTGAGAGTTCTTGCTGAAACCTTGGCAGGACTTCCTCTTCATTTATATAAAAGAGGAAATTCAAACTCTAAGGAAAAAGCAAAAGAACACGCTATATATTTTCTTTTACACGATGAACCTAATACTGAGATGACTTCATTTGTATTTAGAGAAACACTAATGACTCATCTTCTACTTTGGGGTAATGCCTATGCTCAGATAATACGAAATGGAAGAAATGAGGTCATTGGACTTTATCCCTTAATGCCAAACAAGATGACCGTTATGAGAAGTGAAGATGGAGAAATCTTTTATAAATACAATCACAAATCAGAAGAAGTTTATCTTTTAAAAGAAGATGTCCTTCATATACCTGGACTTGGTTTTGATGGTCTTATTGGCTACTCACCAATTACCATGGCTAAAAATGCTATAGGTATGACTATGGCTTGTGAAGATTATGGTGCTAGCTTTTTCCAAAATGGAGCACAACCAGGCGGGGTTTTAGAGCATCCAGGTATTATTAAAGACCCAGAAAGAGTAAGGGAGTCATGGAACGCAGCCTTTCAGGGGCCTAAAAATGCCAATAAAGTGGCTGTACTTGAAGAAGGGATGAAATACCAACCCATAGCCATAGCACCAAGTGAGGCCCAGTTTTTGGAAACTAGAAAGTTTCAGTTAAATGAGATAGCAAGAATATTTAGAATACCACCTCATATGATTGGTGACTTGGAAAGATCATCATTTTCAAATATAGAACAACAGTCACTTGAATTTGTCAAATACACTCTTGATCCTTGGATTGTTCGTTGGGAGCAATCTTTGGAAAGAGCACTACTAACAAAGAAAGAAAAAGAATCCTACTTTATTAAATTTAATCTTGATGGACTTCTAAGAGGAGACTATGAATCAAGAATGAATGGATATGCTGTAGGAAGACAGAATGGTTGGATGAGTGCAAATGACATAAGAGAATTAGAAAATTTAGATAGGATATCAGCTGAAGAAGGTGGTGACCTATACCTTGTAAATGGAAATATGCTACCACTTGATAAAGCTGGTAGTTTTTATCAGCAGAAAGGAGAAGAAATAAATCCTAATGAAGAACAATAAAATATTTTGGAATTGGAAAAAGGATTCAAATGAACTCTATATAGATGGAGTAATCGCTGAAGAGTCTTGGTTTGATGATGAAATCACTCCAAGGCTCTTTTTTGAAGAATTAAAAAATAAAAGTGGAGACATAACTGTGTGGATCAACTCCCCTGGTGGAGATTGTATAGCTGCATCACGAATTTACACCATGCTTTTAGAACACAAGGGAAATGTGACCATTAAGATTGATGGGCTTGCAGCATCAGCAGCATCGGTCATTGCTATGGCAGGAACTGAAGTATTGATGAGTCCTACCTCACTAATGATGATTCATAACCCTTTAACTGTGGCAATTGGAGATTCAAAAGAAATGCAAAAAGCTATAGACATGTTAAAGGAAGTAAAGGAATCAATCATCAATGCCTATGAGATTAAGACAGATTTATCCAGAGAAGAGATTTCCAATCTAATGGATGGAGAGACTTGGTTTGATAAGAACAAGGCTATTGAGATGGGCTTTTGTGATGGAACTCTCACTGATAGAAGAAAAGATGAAAAAGTTACGAACATGGTCTTTTCAAGGCGAGCAGTTACAAACTCGCTATTAACAAAGATAAATAAAGAAGTGAAAACTCACTCAATGAGTGAGGTCGAAGGCAGATTAAACAAAATTAAAAACACTTGGAGGTAAAGGTATGAACTTAAAAGAACTAATGGAAAAGAGAACTAAAGCTTGGGATGAGGCAAAATCATTTGCTGAATCTAAGAAAGACGAAAATGGTCTAATGTCTGATGAAGATTTTAAAACATATGAAGAGATGGAAAGAAGTATCGAGAATTACACTCGTGAAATTGAAAGAAAGAAGAGGGAAGAAGAAATGGATAAAACTTTAGAAAAACCTACTACCCAAGCATTAACAAATGAACCTGCTACTTTTAATGAAGAAGAAAAACCAATGAGGGCAAGAAATGTCTATAAGAAGTCTATGATGAAAGCATTAAGAACTAACTTTAGAGATATTTCTAATGAATTAAAAGTAGGAACAGATGAAAGTGGTGGATATTTAGTTCCAGAAGAAATGGAAGTAGATATTGTAAACGGTCTTGAAGATGAAAATATTGTAAGAAAATTAGCTACAAAAGTTCAAACTTCTGGACTTCATAAAATTAATATTGCAGCTACTAAGCCAGCAGCCCTATGGGTTGAAGAAGGCGGTCAGCTTACCTTTGGAGATGGTACATTCGACCAAGTATCTCTTGATGCGCATAAACTCCATGTTGGAATTAAAGTTACTGAAGAACTTCTATATGATGCAGCCTTTAATTTAGAAAAATACATCACTGAAGAATTTACTAGAGCGCTAGCAAATGCTGAAGAGGATGCTTTCTTAAATGGCGATGGAGTAAATAAACCTACAGGAATCTTTGACTCTAAAAAGGGTGGAGAACTTGGCCTAACAACAAAGGCTCAAACAATTACTGCAGATGAATTAATTGATCTGGTTTATTCCTTAGATAGACCATATAGGAAGAAAGCGGCATTCATTTTAAATGATGCAACAGTTGCTCAGATTAGAAAGCTTAAAGATGTTAATGGTGCATATATTTGGCAACCATCACTTAAAGATGGAGAACCAGATAGACTTTTAGGATATCCTGCCTACACATCTGCCTTTGCTCCAAAAGCTGATAAAGGAAAACTTGCAGTAGCCTTTGGAGATTTTTCATATTATAAGATTGGAGATAGAGGAAATAGGTCTTTCCAAGACTTAAAGGAACTATTTGCTGGTAATGGCATGGTTGGTTTCTTAGGAAAAGAAAGAGTTGATGGAATCCTTGTTTTAAGAGAAGCAGTTAAACTTTTAAAAATTGGTGCTACTGCCTAAGGAGTAAATTATGATTACTCTTGAGGAGGCAAAGTCCTATTTAAGGGTGGATTTTGATGATGAGGATGAGATGATTGAATCTCTCATCCAATCATCAATCAAACACTCTATGGATGTAGCCAGGGTTAATAGTGAAGAAGAACTTTCTAAAAATCCAAATGGAAAGATAGCCGTCCTCTATATGACCGCTTATCTTTATGAACACAGAGAAGAGGCAGACTATTCTGAACTAAACTTAACTCTAAGGGCTTTATTATTTGGAATGAGAAAGGCTGAGTTCTAATGAAGATATCGGATTTAAATAGAAAAATAACCTTTCAAAAGAAAAATGTTGAGGTGGATGAAATTGGTAACCATAAATCAGTATGGATAGATTATCTGAAAACTTCAGCCTATATATCTTTTCAAGGTAAGGGAGAAGAAGTTTTTCTTGGGATGGAAGTAGACAGGTCAGATATTTCTTTTACTGTAAGATTTCAAAATAGTCTAAAGAACATTAATACTTCAGAATACAGAATTCTATTTGATGATGAAAAGTACAACATCATCTCAAATGACTTTATGAACTATAAAAATAGATTTATAAAGTTTAGGTGTAGGAAGGTGAGTAGATGAATGTAAAAATTGAAAACCTCGCCAGTGAAATAATGAAAGGCTTAGAAGAATATTCTGTTATGGCAACAGATGAAGTCAAAAAGGAAGTCAAAAAAGCTGGTAGCAATATTAGAAAAGACATACAAGAAAATGCACCTGTAGGAGAAACAAAGAAATATTCTAAATCTTGGTCAGTAAAAACTATAAAAGAAACTTCGAACTCAATAGAACTCGTAGTTCACTCAAGAAATAGATACCAACTCGCTCATTTACTTGAAAAAGGTCATGTTCTTAGGCAGGGAGGAAGAGTATCTGCTAAGCCACACATTGGACCAGCTGAGGAGAAAGGAATCAGAGAATTGGAAGAAAATATAATGAGGAAACTAAACGATGGATAGGCTATTAAAAATAATTGAAGATATGGGACTTCCATTTGCATACTCTCACTTTGCTGAAGGAGAAAGTCCAGATCCACCATTTATGGTCTATCTATTTCCAAAGAATAAACACTTTGGTGCAGATGGAGTAGTTTTTTATAAAAACACCCAGATAGACTTAGAACTTTACACTGATAAGAAAGATTTAAAATTAGAAGAAAAAATAGAAGAGATACTTGATAGAGAAAAAATCTATTATGAAAAATCTGAAGTTTGGATTGAATCAGAAAGACTTTATGAAGTTCTCTATGAATTTACTATGGAGGTAAAAAATGGCTAATAAAGTTAAATTTAATATTTGTAATGTTAATGACCTAACCCCACGAGCATTGCGAGTGGAAGGTAGGTCAGATGTCACGCAATCCAATTCTCTGCGACTGATAAGGAGCGAAGAGAATTGTGATGGAGCTGACTCACTACAATTTATGGGAGGTAACAATTATGGCAAATAAGGTAAAGTTTAATATTTGTAATGTACATTACGCTCTCTTCGATAAAGATGAAGAAGGCGTTATTAAATATAAAACACCAGTGCCAATGCCTGGTGCTGTTTCAATTTCATTAGATCCAAATGGAGAGCCTGAAAGCTTTTATGCAGATGGAATTGAATACTACACTATTTCAAACAATATGGGATATGATGGAGATTTAGAAATCGCCCTTATTCCAGAATCTTTTAGGACTGATGTTTTGATGGAAAAATCAGATTCAAATAAAGTTCTTATTGAATCTTCAAATTCTGAAACTGCAAACTTTGCACTGTTATTTGAGTTTGATGGAGACCAAAAGAAAATCCGTCACGTCATGTATAACTGCTCAGCAGCAAGACCTACCCTTGAAGGAGAAACCAACGAGGAATCAAGAGAAGTTCAACCAGAAACCTTATCTATTCAAGCAAGACCACTTCCGAATGGAAATGTAAAGGCTAGAACAGGTGAAGAGACTACGAAGGAAACTTATGATGGTTGGTACAAGTCAGTCTATATGCCAACAGAAACTACAGTAACACCTTCAAGAGCAAGTGTTGGAGGTAAATAAATATGGCACTAACCAAGAAAATTCAAATCGATGGGAAAGAAGTTGTTTTCCGTGCATCAGCAGCTATCCCAAGAATCTATAGACTTAAATTTGGAAGAGATATCTTCAAAGACTTAATGGAACTTGAAAAATCCATGAAGAAAAACGATGAAGATAAATCTAACCTTGACATAGGTTCATTAGAACTATTTGAAAATATAGCCTATGTAATGGCAAAACATGGAGATAAATCTGTGCCAGATAGTCCAGAAGAATGGTTGGATAATTTCTCAACCTTTTCAATTTACCAAATTCTACCTCAGCTAATTGAATTATGGGGGCTTAACATCAAATCGGAAGAAGTTCCTAAAAAAAAGTAAGGCCAACAGAAAGACCAATGACTACACCATTATTTCTATTAAGGGCAGTGGAACTTGGTCTTTCTGTTTCTGATTTATCCCTATTAACAATTGGGCTTGTAAATGATATGTTCACAGAAAAGAATAATGACGACTATAAATACAAGGAAGTGGCTACACAAGAAGATTTTGATAAGTTTTAAGTCATTACAAATGATATTGACAAACTATAATTATTGTTTTACAATAATAGTCAAAGATAATTATCGTTTTACAATAATTCAATGGGGAGGATTATCATGAGAAAAAGATTTTTAATAATGGCTATTTTTCTTGTTTTTTCTGTAGTTTTAACTTCTTGTAGTCCAAATACTACAACAGAACAAACAAGTAGTAAAAAAGAAGAAAAGATTGAAATATTTGATTCTAACAATAAAAAAATTGTAGAAACAGAAGAACAAGAAGTTCTAGACTACTTTAGTAATTTGACAGGAATGAGTGCAGAAAATATTAATGATAAAAACTTCGACGATTATTTTAAAGAAATACCAGATGATGCAATAGAGTCTTACCGCTTCTTATTAACCAGCAAGAGAGAGGATAAAAAAGCTACAAAGATAGATTTTTATATTTATGAAAATTATCCATATATTACAATGGAGGGAATGCCCTTGATGCCATCTTCATTAACCTGGGAACTTTCTAAAGAAGATTTAAATTATTTGAAGGATAGAGTACAAGAATGGAAAGATGTAGATGATAATAGATAAACGAAAGTGTTGAGGAAAAGTTATGAAGAGTTTTATTTTCAAAATAGCGATTATATTATCTAAGATTTTAAGGTATATTTCATATTTGGGAGCAGGCTTCACATTGCTTGGGAGTATATTAACTCTAATTTTCAAAGATGATGTAATACATTTAGTAGAATCTCAACAATTTAATTTACAAGAGGTTTCACTTACTTTTATTATTTATTCATGCTGGAGTGCTCTTATGATATTCATTGTTGCTGGATTCTCATTGGATAAATTTGAGAAGATTTTAGTGAATTTAGAGAAAGAAGATTATTTTTCAGACTTAAATTCAAAATATTCGAGAGATATATTAATAGCACTTATAATTCTGACGATTTGTCAAATTATTTCTATGCTAGTTTTCAATTATCTTAAAGTGGACAATATTAGCGGTGTTTTTAATTTAACTATTAAGGATTATTTAACGAATATAATTTTGATGGTTATAGCATTTTCATCAATGATGATATTTAATTCGGGAAAATCCTTAAAAGAAGATTCGGAAAGTATAATTTGAAAATGAAGGATCAAATAATTATAAATCTGGATCAAGTATTAAAAAAGAAAAATATGACATCAAAAGAACTCGCAGGAAGGATAGGAATAACCGAAGCAAATTTATCAATATTAAAGACAGGAAAGGCCAAAGGTATTAGATTTAATACTTTAGCTAGCATTTGTAAAGAGCTTGATTGTCAACCAGGTGATTTATTGGAGTACGTTTATAACGAAGAGTAATAACGTATTCAACACACAAGATAATGACAATGTGTTGACTACGCACGAATTTAGTCATATAATAATCTCAAAGGAGATGATGAAATGGCTACAACAAATTTGAATATAAGAACAGATAAAGAAATAAAAGAAGCAGCAGAAAAAATCTATTCCAGTTTAGGCTTAAATATGACTACTGCAATTAACATGTTTTTAAGGGCGAGCATTAGAGAAAGTGGAATTCCCTTTGATTTAAAACTTGATGTTCCTAGTGATGAAACTATAAAAGCTATAGAAGAAGGAAGAATGCTAGCAAAAGATAAGAACGTCAGAGCTTACGATAATATGGATGACTTGAGGAAAGCCCTTGAAGTATAAAATAAAGTTTACTAAAAGATTTAAAAAAGACCTAAAGCAAGCTAAAAAACAAGGAAAAGATATTGAAAAGCTCTTTGAAATTATCGAGAAATTAGCAGAAGATGAAACTCTTGATGAAAGATATAGAGACCATTCATTAACGGGAAATTACAAGGGGACTCGTGAATGTCATATAGAGCCAGATTTTTTATTAATATATGAAAAAATAGAAGAGGTTTTAGTATTATCTCTAGTAAGGACTGGCTCACACTCTGAATTATTTAAGTAACAACGATGAATTTAAAAAGATAGTGATGGAATTAAATGGTAAAAAAGAAATTATGGTTGATACTCTCAATAATTGCATTCATCACACTCGTATTATCAATATACATGTCACATAAAACTGGAAAAACAGAGTATGCGTGGATAATTGGTTCTATGCTTTTTGGTATAGGGTGTGGTAGCAAATACGCCAATGAGAAGAACACTAAATAACTATTAAAGACTATAAGCATCTATCAAAATGGTAGGTGCTTTTTTGATGCTCAAAATTAAGGAGGTGAGATATTGGCAAATAGAATAAAAGGGATAACTGTTGAGATTGGTGGAGACACTACCAAATTACAGACTGCACTAAAACAAGTAAATACTGAAATAAAACATACTCAATCGGAACTGCGTGATGTTAACAAACTTCTTAAACTTGATCCTGGCAATACTGAACTTATCTCCCAAAAGCATAAGCTGTTAGGTCAAACCTTGGAAGAAACAAAGAACAAATTAACATCTTTAAAAGAGGCACAAAAACAAGCTGAACAGGCTCTTGCAGAAGGTAGAATTTCACAAGAGCAATATGATGCTCTTAAACGAGAGATTATTGAAACAGAACAAGCCCTTAAATCTCTAGAAAGGCAAGGGGCAACCACAAATCAGACTCTTCAAAACATAGCTATTACTGGAGAAAAATGGCAAAACACAGGGCAAAATATAGAAAACGTGGGAAGAAAAATGATGCCAGTATCTCTTGCAGTAGCAGGTCTTGGAGTAGCAGCTGTAAAGACTGCATCAGATTTTGATTCTGGTATGTCAAAGGTAAAAGCAGTATCTGGTGCAACAGGGTCCGACTTTGATGCCCTAAGGGAAAAGGCTCGTGAAATGGGAGCCAAAACAAAGTTCTCAGCATCTGAAGCGGCAGAGGCTATGAACTACATGGCTATGGCTGGTTGGAAAAGTAAAGATATGATTAGTGGTATTGAAGGAGTCATGAACCTTGCTGCAGCTAGTGGTGAGGACTTAGCTACTACTTCAGATATCGTAACAGATGCCCTTACAGCCTTTGGTTTAAAAGCAGAAGATTCTTCTCACTTTGCTGATGTTCTTGCTGCTGCATCATCTAATGCCAATACCAATGTTTCATTAATGGGTGAAACCTTCAAATATGCTGCACCTATTGCTGGGACACTTGGCTATTCAGTTGAAGATACAGCAGTAGCTATAGGTTTAATGGCTAACGCAGGAATAAAAGGCTCACAAGCAGGGACAGCTTTAAGGTCTGGACTAACAAGACTCGCATCACCAACTAAAGAAGTTATTAATGGAATGTCCATGTTGGGATTATCTATTGAAGATGTACAGGGCCTTTCACTTGATGAAACTCTAAGCACCTTTAGAGTTGGCTTTGCCAATTTAGATGGAACTCAAAAAGCACAAGCAGCATCCATGATATTTGGTAAAAATGCCATGTCTGGAATGTTGGCAATCATAAATGCCAGTGAGAAAGACTACAATAGTTTGAGTGATGCAATCTATAATGCAGATGGAACAGCAGAAAAAATGGCTGCTACTATGCAGGATAACCTAGCTGGTCAATTAAAGATTTTACAATCTGCCTTAGAAGAATTAGCCATATCCTTTGGAGAACTTTTAATGCCTGCTGTTAGAAAATCAGTAGATATATTAACAAAACTGGTAAATGGACTTAATGCACTTCCAGGACCAGTAAAAGGTATTATTGCAGGTATCGGTCTTTTTATAGCTGCTCTTGGTCCAGTTCTTATGATTGTAGGAAAACTTATCTGGTCAATAGGAACTATTATGACCAAAGGACCTCTAATAGTAGGAGGAATAACTAAGATAGTTGGAATCTTTACAGGTACGCTTATACCAGCAATTACTGCAGTAGTATCAGCCATTGGGATTGTTCCTATTGCTATTGGTGCAGTAATAGCTGGTCTTGTTCTTTTATGGAAGAAGTGCGACTGGTTTAGAGAAGGGGTCATCTCCATATGGGAAACTATTAAGGAATCAACTGTTGCCATTTGGAATGGAATAAAAGAATTCTTCGTAAACCTATGGCAAGGGATATCTGATTCATGGACAAGTACCTGGACTGAAATCACAAGTTTTCTATCAGAATTCTGGTCTGGATTTATTGAAGGTGTTAAGACTACTTGGAAAGGCATCAAGGACTTCTTTGCCAACCTATGGAATGGACTTTCTGAAGGATGGAATACTATCTGGACATCTATAACTACCTTTCTAACTGAATCTTGGAATACCTTTATTGAGGGAGCAAAGAGTCTATGGCAAAGTTTAGGAGAATTCTTTACAAGCCTATGGACGGGAATTCAAACTACTTTTACTAATATATGGACAGCTATTTCAACTACAACTACAGAAGTATTTACAGCAGTTGGTGAGTTTATCAGGACTACTTGGGAAGGTATTAAGACTTTAATTTCAACAGTTCTTGATGCAATTAAAGTAAAAGTAGAGACTATTTGGAATGGACTAAAAGAGTTTTTAACAACAGTCATCACTGCCATTGGAGAATTTATTTCTACATCCTGGACCAATATAAAAGCGACTATTGAGACCATCTTGACTTCTATTAAGACAGTTCTTGAATCAATCTGGAATGGGATAAAGACCTTTATATCATCAACGATGAATAGTATTAAATCCTTTGTTTCATCTGCTTGGAATTCTATAAAGTCGACTATTTCATCTGCAGTAAATACCGCAAAGTCAGCAGTATCGTCTGCATTTAATTCCATGAGATCAAGTATTTCATCGACAATGTCAAATATTCAGTCCACTATTAGAAATGGATTTAATAATGCAGTTAATCACATTAAGAATTTGGCATCTCAAGCTTATACATGGGGAGCAGATATGATTAACGGAATTGCTAGAGGGATTAGAAGTGCAATTAGTAACGTTACATCTGCAGTATCGAATGTAGCATCAACAATTAGGTCTTACTTGCACTTTTCAGTTCCAGATGTTGGACCACTAATTGATTATGAATCTTGGATGCCGGACTTTATGGAAGGTCTATCTAAGGGAATTGAAAAGAGCAGAAGACTAGTTCAATCTTCAATGGAAAATGTGGCAAGCGATATGGTTTTAAGTCCCAATATATCATCTCTAGATATTGGAGGACATGATAAAGAATCTGCTGTAAGTGGCATTGATATAGGAAGACAAATATCCGATGCACTTGCAAACATCAATTTTAAATCAGAAAATACTGGAGATATAGTCATCCCAGTTTATCTTGGAGGCACACTCCTTGATGAAGTTATTGTTAATGCATCTATGCGTAAGAATTTAAGGAGTGGAGGTAGATAATGACCTAACTCAAAATCTGTGATTTTGTTGGTAGGTCAGATGCAGTCTCACCCCATGAACAAGGAGCAAAGCGACGCAGTGAATGGAGGTGTAGTCGTATAATGAAATATCAATCATATTTAATTATTGAAGGAGTAGACCTACCTCTACCAAATTCTTATGATTTGGAGTTTAGAGATATAGAGGCAGATACCGGAGGAGAGACAGAGGCAGGCACTATTCAAAGGGATATTGTTAGAAATAAAGTAGCAAGTATTTCTGTAAGTTTTTCTTGTAGTCCTAAGCTTGTAAAGACACTGAGTGGTCTTGCTAATAAGTCTAATCTTAAAGTCAAATACTTAGATACAGAAACACTAGAACTAAAAGAGTCACAAATGTATATAGACAAGTTTCAAGTCAAATTAATAAAAGATACTTCTTATAAAGGATTGTGGGAAGTATCCTTTTCATTGGAGGAATACTAATGTATCCAACAAGCAATGAATATAAAACAGTCGTAAAAAAGAATTCTCGTAAATTTTACTGGACGGGAAATATCATCTTAAAAGATGAAACAATCATTCCATTTACCAATAAGGATATTTTAAAAGGGTCTGGATACATTCATCGTTCATGCTCTGGATCTTCTGAACTTGAAATAGGGACAGTTTATGCTGGAGAATTTGGAATTAGCCTTTTTTCAGATATAAATAGGTATTCTTTAGAGGATTCCAAATTAGAACTTTTTTACCATCAAGAATTAGAGAATAAAAAGATAGAAACCATACCAATGGGAATCTTTGATGTTACTGAGGCAAATAGGTCTAAGAAGATTTTAGAACTAAAAGGCTATGACTATATGCTTAGATTTGATAAGAACTTCCCAGTAACAGATACCTTTGGCACAGCTTTTGAATTACTTACATTATCATGTGAGAAGTGCAGGGTAGAACTAGGTATGACAGAAGATGAGGTAAAAGCTTTTGTAAATGGAGAAGAAGTCTTAGCAATTTATCAAGACCACGATATAGAAACCTACAGAGACTTTATTCACTATATAGCATCAACCCTGGGTGCTTTTGCACAGGTCTCTCGTGATGGGAAATTGGTTTTAAAGAAGTATGCAGAAGGCATATCAACTGAAATTAAAACAAGAGAAAGATTTTCTTCGTCAATATCAGATTTTAAAACAAGATATACAGCCATCAACTCAACAAATGCAAAGACTAAAATAGCTGAATATTACTCTTTAGAAAATGATGATGGACTAACTATGAATCTTGGGATAAATCCACTGATGCAATTAGGACTTCCAGAAAAAAGAAAAAGGATGTGTGAGGCACTTCTTACTGAAATTTGCAAAATTCACCACACACCTTTTGATATGGTAACAATAGGGGACCCAAGCCTTGATGTTGGGGATAGGGTAGCTATTTCTTACGAAGAAGAAAAGATAGAAGGACTTATCACTGACATAGAATATAAAATAAATAGCAAGCATAGAATTCTTGGTGTAGGAAAAAATCCATATTTATCTAAAGCTAAGAGTAAGAATGATAAGAATATAGTAGGACTGTTAAATCAAATTGAATCTGAAAAATTAGTAGTTTATGCCTATTCTAATTACTCTGCCTTTAGTCTTTCTACAACAGATACACCAATAATTCGTATAGAATTTGCCTCCAATAAAGAAACGGAGGCAATTTTTAATGCCTCCATCTTGTTAAATATAATTTGTGATACTGAAGAAAAAACTAGAAAGATATCAAGAAAGGTCAAGAAACAGGTAGAGGTTTTAAATGAAGAGGGAAAATCCTACGATCCTCCAAAGTTTGATACCCAAGAGGGCACAAGCGAAAAAGAGGAAGTAGAAGAATTAGACTTTATTGAAAATATTGAAATACCAACAAGGCTAGTTATTACTTATGTTTTCAATGATACGAAAATAGAACATCACATTCCAAAAGAAACCTACTTAAGTGGTGACCATATTCTAAATTTTTTTTATCCACTAACTAAACTTCAGGAAAAGACGATGAACAACTTCTCAGTGCTTATTAGGCTTGAGTCTGGTCAAGCAATGATTGGAAAAGATAATGCTATCGCAGCTATATCTGGTCAATCTCTAGGTTCTACAGAGGCTTGGGATGGAAAGCTTAAGATTGATGAATCTTGGAAGAAGATAGAACTTAGCCATTCATTTCTTCTTAGGAAACTTAAAGCAGACTACAAAGTAGAAAGACAAATACCAACACCGATTATATTTAATGAAAAGGTAGGAAGATTTAAATATCAAGGATTGATGCTTGGTAAATATAAGGAAGAAATTACTACAGAATTTAAAGATAAGGAGGAAGGAAATGCTCAAGGGTAAATCAGTCATCGAACTAACTGATGTGAGGACAAATAGGAAGGAGATTTATGAAGATGAAAACTTAATAACGAACGCAGTCCCAGATTTATTAAGACTGAATCCATCAGGTCTTATGTATCCATTAGATAATGGAACAGTTCAGTTTAAAGATGAAATATTTCCCATAGCTAATAAATGTTATGGTGGAATATTATTATTTGAAAATCCTTTGGAGGAGGATCCAAATAAAATAATTGCACCTTCAGACAATCCAATTATTGGTTATGCATCAAATGATGTTAATGATACTGACAATTCCAAAAGAGGATCTGCTAACTTGACGGAATCCAAACCAATAGATAGAGGATATAAATTTATATGGGACTTTTCTACCTCACAAGGAAATGGAAGGATTTCGTCCTTAGCTTTAACTCATTATAGAGGAGGCAAAAGCTTTTATGGGAACTCTTATGACAGAGAATCAGGAATTCTTATGTTAAACAAGGTTAGTACAAAAACAGACAAAGCTGTTCTATCTTATTATGCAGGTCTTGTTGAAGTAAACTTAAAAGACCAAAGTTTTTATTCTAT
The DNA here is from genome assembly GCA_023458055.1 of Pseudomonadota bacterium. Taxonomy (GTDB): domain Bacteria; phylum Pseudomonadota; class Alphaproteobacteria; order Sphingomonadales; family Sphingomonadaceae; genus JAFAFE01. The sequence goes on along the minus strand of JAEXAW010000038.1, from coordinate 7,078 downwards.
TTGGCCTATGCCTGATAGACAAATTCAAATAGCTAAAATCAAGGAGTCATTTTTCAATATAGGACTTAATGATACGATTTTAGGTATGCCTACACAAGATGTTGAAGTAAATTATATTAAACCTGAAAAATTTTTCCCTAGTAGATATAGCATTAACTGTTCCTTCCATGATGGAGAAGATGGATATTGGTATGGGTTTTCAACGGAAGGGGAAACGAACAGCAGGGGAAATGCTGAAATATACACAATAAAGATTAAGAAGGAAGATTTTTCATTTACAGAAGATAAGTGGGTGTTAGAAAATGTACAACTGCAAGGAATAGGTAGATATCCAAGTTCTGAAAATGAAAGCCATTACAGGACAATAGGAAGTGTGGTTAGAGGTAAATACTTGTATTGTTTAAATTACAAAAAAAATGGTGTTTATAAAATAAATATTAATAATCCAGTGGACATTACATTGATTAATCTGGGAAATGAAGTTGATATTCTAAGAGGAGAATATACAAATCAGTATTTTTACAAATATGGAGATTATGTAGCAACCAGACAGTTTTTAATTGATAAAAATGACAATGTTATTTATACAGCTACTGTAGATATGAAGTTTTTAACTACGCCTTTAATTAACATTGGTCCATTTATGATTGGTTTTGATACAGATTCTGGTTATGGAAATTATACTCTTTATAAACTTCTATTCCTTCACACGCAATATCTTGGAACAATTAATAACCTATCAAGTCCAATATTAAAAACGGCAGATAAGACAATGAAAATAACTTATACATTAACTGAGGAGGAATAAAATGAACAAATTCTTTGAAATGCTAAAAGTATGTTTTACAGCTATCGGAGGATGGTTGGGATTTTATCTTGGAAGTGTAGATGCTTTTATATACACACTACTTGCTTTTGTAATAGCTGACTATTTAACAGGGGTTTTAAGAGCAGGGGTCGAAAGAAAGCTATCCTCATCCATAGGATTTAAAGGGATAGCAAAAAAGATTATGATTTTTATAGTTGTAGGAATAGCGAACCTATGTGATGTAAATTTAATTAAAGGTGATGGAACAATGATAAGAACAGCCATCATCTTTTTTTATATAGCAAATGAGGGACTTTCTATACTAGAAAATTCTGTAGCACTAGGCTTGCCAGTACCAGAAAAATTAAAAAGAGTATTGGAACAATTCAAGGAGGAAAAATAAATGAGTAATAGTCCATTAGTACAGGCAAAAATTCTATCACCTAACCATAGCGGAAGAAGGAATCAAAAGATAACGAAAATTGCTATCCACCACGCAGCTGGAGTTATAAATGGTAGAAATCTTGCTGGAATATTTGTGCCAAGGTCAAGACGAGCATCAGCTAACTACAATTTAGGATCTGATGGAGTCATTGTTTTAGGAGTAGATGAACCTAACAGAGCCTGGACAACCTCATCTTCCTGGTGTGACAATCGAGCAGTCACAATTGAAGTAGGGAACTCTACGAGAGGACCTCAGTGGTTAGTTTCTGATTATGTTTTAAATAGACTAATTGATTTAGTAACAGACATCTGTAGAAGAAATGGAATCTATCCTTGTACCTATACTGGAGGTAAGGATGGTGTTCTTCAAAAACACGAATGGTATAAAAGCACTAACTGTCCTGGTCCATATCTTGGCAGCAAGTTTCCATATATAGCAAATGAAGTAAATAAAAGACTCAGAGGAAATAATACTATCAGTAAACCAACAAGTGGACTATATAGAGTTAGAAAATCCTGGTCTGATTCTAAAAGTCAGAAAGGAGCATTTAAGAATTTAGAAAATGCCAAAAGATGTGCCGATAGATTTGGATTAAAAGTATTCGATACTAATGGCAAGATAGTTTATCCAATTGGAAAGACAATCGACCAACTAGCTAGAGAAGTTATAAGTGGAAAATGGGGGAATGGAGAAGAAAGAAAAAGAAGATTAACTAATGCTGGATATGACTATAAAGCAGTTCAGAAAAGAGTGAATAGTATGTTATAAAATAGCATTAAAAAATTAAATGTCTTATAATATCCATAGGAGTTAATGCTATGAATAATTTAGAATTAGAAGTTATAAATATTTTGAACGCTGACGAAAAAATTCTAAACTTTTCTTTTGCCAAGAAAACCAAGTCAGCCTATTTTATAATGATAAAAGGTGAGAGTGAATATATTACCTTTAGAATAAGTAATCATCCGACAAGTTCTTTTTATTCAAATAGGACTTTTAATAATAAAAAGGACTTAAATCAATTACTGGAAGAAATAAGAAATTATTTGGATAAGACAGATTGGTACACTTTTAAATATGAAGACTACTTCTGTTTAAAAACACTATCCAACATCCCATTTGAAAGAATACAATTCTATATTGATAATACGATGGGCATTTTTGACCATTCATTAGGTGGACTTGTATTTTATCAAAGTAGAGAGTTTGGGAGAAACAATAAAGAATTTAATATAGTATCTGAATCATTTCAGAAGGAACTGAGAAAACTTTTTGCATCAGGTTTAATTAGTTCCCATAGAGAAGGCAAAGACAATCTCCTAGTTTATATTAATAAATCTGGTAAAGTTATGATGGATTTAACGGAGGATAAATACGAAGAGAGATACAAAGATGATGAAAAAAATATTAACTATAGATATATTGAAGTACCAGAAGTAGAATAAACTATTAAAATATGCATATAAAGTTAGCTTAATATTTAAGGATAAGTCCTGACGGTTTTCTAAGAAGAAAATTCGTCAGGACTTTTTTTTATTTAGAACCTTTTAACGATATTCAAATAAGAGTGTGCAAACCGATATCATAGGTGTTTGTAAAATCAAACATTAAATTGTATCCAAATAGAGAGAGTTTGAGATCCGCCATATAATACGGGGAATAAATCTAATCCTGATAGTGTATTCATTTATGATGATTGCATGGTTGGTGAAGATGATGGCTATAGACATTCTAAATGGATATCATTTATGCATAGAAGGCTTGAAAGTGCATTTTCATTACTTTCTTTAACAGGAGCTATTTTTATCAGTATAGATGATAATGAGTATGCTCAATTGAAATTACTTTGCGATAGCATTTTTATGGAGTCTAATTATGTTACATCTTTTATTAGAAAAACTAAATCAATGACGGGTGATGATGGGAATGGATTGAATATTCAACATGAATACATGCTTGTGTATGCTAAAAATAAACCACATTTGAAGTTTAAGGGCAATCCCAAAAACTTTGACAATTATTCAAATCCTGATGATGATCCGAATGGAATTTGGTGTGCTGCCGACCCGAGTGCAAAAAGTGGAGGAGAGAGCACTTACTTACCTATAAAAAATCCATATACAGGAAAAGAAGATTTTCCTCCAAAAGGTCGTTTTTGGGCTTTTTCAAAAGATACTATGGAAAAATATATTGAATCAGGAAGAATTAAATTCAAAGAAAAATATGGCAAAAATCAAAGGGGATTTATATTTAAGAGATATGCAGAAAAAATGGAAGTAAAGAATATGCCGATTGATTCATTGCTGTTTACATCAAATGAATTTATGAATTCATTTGCCACTTCAGAATTAAAGTCGATTTTAAAAGTTGGGAAATTTAGTTATCCTAAGCCAACAACTCTCATATATCAAATTGTTAAATCTGTTGCAGGTAGTGAAGCAACTGTTCTCGACTTCTTCGCAGGGTTTCGTGTCATAATAATGACACAGGCAAATAGTCAAGTAAATACAAGGGTTTTAGAGCTTCTACCAAAGTTTAAAATCAAAAAAAATGAATAGTTGGTGTGCTGTTTAGAGCAGTTATTACGAAAATAAATGTTGTAAACAGTACATCAGCATAAAGGAGGAATTCAGATGTCTAAGGTGAAAAAAGAGACGATTGAAGTAAAAGGTTTTGCTATTCAAATTTATACTGAGGACTTTAAAAACGACTATATAAGTCTAACGGATATTGCAAGATATAAAAGCGATGAACCAAGTGATGTAATTAAAAATTGGATGAGAAGAAAAGATACAATTGAATTTCTTGGTTTATAGGAAAGCTTAAACAACCTGAATTTCAATTCGGTCGAATTCGACCGAATTAAATCGGAGGCTGGATATAATTCCTTTACACTGTCTCATAAGAAATGGGTAGAAAAAACAGACGCAATCGGAATTATCTCAAAAGGCGGAAGATATGGTGGTGCATTTGCACATACAGATATTGCCTTTGAATTTGCTTCATGGATTTCTGCTGAATTTAAGATGTATGTAATTCAGGATTGCAAAAGACTTAAGTCAGATGAAAACTCTAAGCTATCGCTAGGATGGAATCTTAATCGAGAAATTTCTAAGATTAACTACAAAATTCAGACAGATGCAATCAAAGAATATCTCTTAAAGGATTTTACCAACGAACAGTTATCTTATAAATATGCAAGCGAAGCAGATATGCTAAATGTTGCCTTATTTAACAAAGGAGCTAAACAGTGGCATGAAGAAAATCCAGATTTAAAAGGTAATATGAGAGATTATGCGAGTCTGAATGAGTTACTGGTACTAGCAAATATGGAAAGCTATAATGCAATTCTTATTGGAAAAGGAAAGGAACAAAAAGAAAGAATGATAGAACTTAGAAAGCTCGCTAAAAAGCAAATAATTTCTTTGGGAAAATTAAATAGTGAGTCAATAAAAGAACTGGAGTATTTTGATAATGGAAAAAGCAAGTAAAAAAAACATAGCAAACAAATGTCAAATCTTTACTCCTGTAAATTACGTTAAAGAGTTATTGGATTCAGTTGGTTATTGTGAAAATATAGTAGATAAAACAATATTAGAGAATTCTTGTGGTGATGGTAATATCCTTGTTGAAATAATTACAAGATATATTGAAGAAGCGATAAGACTCAAATATTCCAATAAAAAAATAAAAAATGGTTTAGAAAACAATATTTTTGGATTTGAAATTGACAAAAAACAATTTGAAAAGTGTATCCATAACTTAAACTTAGTTGCGAAAAAAAATGGAATACAGAATGTTAGCTGGAAAATTTATAATGAAGATTATCTAAAAAGTAAAACAAATATACAATTTGATTTTATAGTAGGTAATCCCCCGTATATAACTTATAGTGATTTATCTAAAGAGGAAAGAAGATTTATTAAGGAAAAATATGAGACCTGTAGACAAGGAAAATTTGACTATTGCTATGCATTTATAGAACATAGTATAAAGTTATTATCAAATGAAGGTAAAATGTCTTATTTAATACCAAGTAGTATATTTAAAACTGTTTTTGGTGATAAACTTAGAGAATTTATGAGTGAGAATATTATTTGTATAAAAGATTATACAAAAGAAAAAATATTTGATGATGCATTAGTGAAATCAGCTATTATAATTTTTGATAAAAATTATAATACTAATGAAATTAAATATTTCGATATGTGTTGTAACAATCAATTGTCTATTAATAAAAAAACAATGAAAGGGAAATGGATTTTTTCTAATGAATTTAATATAGGAAATAATCGATTTGGTGATTATTTCAAAGTTTCACATGTGGTAGCAACTTTATTGAATAGAGCATTTGTAATCAACGAAGACATGTATGATGAAATAGATGACTATTTTAAAGTGGGAGATTTTTTGATTGAAAAAGATTCAATTATGTCAACTGCAACGCCAAGAACCATGAGATATGGTAAAGTTGAAAAAATTATTTTCCCATATAAGTATGTTGACAATCAGCTAACAAAATATGAAGAAAAAGAATTTGCAAACTCATATCCCGGTGCTTTTTCTTATTTAAATCAATTCAAGAAAGAATTAACAGAAAGAAAATCAGATATGAGATCAAAGTGGTTCGAATATGGAAGAACTCAAGCACTATCTTGGATTAAATGTGAAAAACTACTTATATCAACAATTATTACAGATAAAGTTTGCGTATATAAGTTAAGGGAGGATTGTATTCCATATGCAGGAATGTATATTTCCTTAAGAGATGAGCATCAAGAGTATGATTTGGATTTTGCAAAAAGAATTTTGGAAAGTGAAAATTTCATGGAATATGTAAAAAAGATGGGGATAAATATTAGTGGAGGTTCATTGAGAATCACATCGAAGGATATTGAAAATTATAGATTTTACATAGAGGAGTAAATTTATGGAAAAATTAAAATATAAAATATCTTCAAGGGCAACAATACTTTTAGGTAGAGAAAGTGTTTCGAAAGTGGAAAGTGCCATAATAGAATTAATTAAAAATAGTTATGATGCTGATGCTGATATATGTTTTGTATATTTTGATACAAAAGACAATTGTTTGTATTTAATTGATAATGGAATTGGCATGACAAAAAAAGTAATAGAAGATTATTGGATGACTATAGGTACAGACAATAAAAAGAAAGAATATGTATCTCCTAGAGGTAGAATCAAATCCGGTGAAAAAGGAATAGGAAGATTTGCTTTGGATAGATTGGGAAGTATATGTGAGTTATATTCTAAAAATAATGAAGAAGATCTTATTCGATGGAAAACCAATTGGAATAAATTTGAAGAATCAGGAAAAATGTTAGATGATATTAATGCTGAATTTGAATTTTTACCTTCAAAACTGATATCATTTTTGCCTCGAAAAGTGAAGGAAAGTATTGATAAATTGGGGATAAATAAGAACATAAAATTAAATTTTGAAAAAGGAACAATAATAAAAATTCTTGATTTAAGAGATGATTGGACAGAAAATAAAATTTTAAGCTTAAAAAAATCTCTTGAATTTCTTATTCCTCCAATGGAACAGGATAGTTTTATTTTATGTATACAGAGAGGGGACGAATCAGAATATCAAGTCGTTGAGAATTCTTTTTCAGAAGGATACGATTATAAAATTGAATCGGAATTTGATGGTGAGTATTTTAATATCAATCTATTTAGCCTGCAAATAAAAAGTCAAGGCTAAATTGTAGAACATTGAAAAATTTATACAGGTTGAAATTAGGTATCAAAATAAGACCACCACACCAGTGCTGGTCTGAAAATAATAGTGATAATTAGGA
>JAEXAW010000090.1 GCA_023458055.1 Pseudomonadota bacterium | reverse complement strand
AGCTTCATCTGCTCGGCTTCCATCGATGACTGACTCAAAAAAGCGTTGGTACGTCGCTTGCGATCAAAGTCCTCAGCCGCTTTTCTTAGAGCATTGGCCTTAGAGGTCAACTGCTTGCGATTGGCTTCGGCCTCCTTGGTCAATTCGGCAGTAATATCTTGGTAATACTGATATTGGGCATATAGACTATCCAAGCGCACATAGGCAATCCGAGGAGCGGTCTGGACTTGGCCAGCCTCTTCGGAGACGGATGTTGCGACCGTCTCTTCCGCCTTTTTGCCACAACCCGAAGCAGAGCACACAATCCCCAAACCAAGGAGGGTGCTCGCAATCATACTTAGTAATTTTCTATTCATCGAGGTTTTTAGTTTTTCTAATACTCATTCCCGACGTAGACGATCGGCCAAATTCAAACGCTGCTCTTCCTCTCGCATTTGGGAGCGATGGCAACCGATCCCTTTCTTGCGAAAAGCCGGGATATCGCTCGTGTGGCCGGTAGGAAACCTGCCCCCCTTGACCAGAATAACCTTGATCGCCAGCAAAACAACACCCAAGGCTACCAGGCCTAAAGCTAATACCAGCGTGAGCAGGATCGTCTCCATCCAAAACCTTATATTTGTCTGCACAAAGGTAGAACAATAATAGAACACAAAAATATAACCTAAACACAGTACAAAATGAAGATGACTGATCTCAACCCCACTCTCCTGTGGGAATGTTTCGATGCAATGACCAAGGTACCCCGTCCGTCCAAAAAGGAAGAAAAAGTAATTGCTTTCCTTGAAGACTTCGCTCGGAAACACCAAATCGATTACTCCAAAGACCAGATAGGCAACATCGTCATGCGCAAGCCTGCAACCAAAGGCTACGAACACCTCGAAACGGTTGTCTTACAAAGCCACATGGACATGGTATGCGAGAAAAATTCGGATGTAAATCACAACTTCGACACAGACCCCATCAAGACTGTAGTCGATGGAGATTGGTTGAGAGCCGAGGGCACAACGCTTGGTGCCGACAACGGGATTGGTTGTGCAGCGCAGATGGCTGTGCTGATTAGCAGCGACATTGAGCATGGCCCTCTCGAATGCCTCTTCACCGTGGACGAGGAGACAGGCCTTACCGGAGCGCAGAACATTCAGCCAGGATTCCTACAGGGCAAAATTCTCCTCAATCTGGACAGCGAAGATGAAGGCGAAATGTTCATCGGTTGTGCTGGAGGGAAAGACACACAAGGCCTCTTCACCTACAAGCAGGAGGCACTGCCCGAGGGGTATACATTTCTCAAGGTGTCTATCAGCGGTCTCCGTGGAGGACACTCGGGCGGTGATATACATTTAGGGTTGGGCAACGCCAACAAGTTGCTGGCTCGCTTCCTGATGAAGGTAGACAAATGCATGGATTGGGTCTTGTGCGAAATCAATGGTGGCAACTTGCGCAACGCAATCGCCCGTGAAGCTTACGCCGTGATCGGTGTCCCTTCCTCCGAAAAGGAGCAAGTACGTGTCTTGCTCAATGATTTTACCGCTGCTGTGGAGCTTGAACTCGCAACCGTGGAGCCATCTGTCAAACTTGCACTCGAAACCACCGACAAACCGGCATTCAAGATCGATTGTGCAACCAAGCACAACCTGTTACTCGCCCTTATTGTATGTCCTCACGGTGTACTCGGCATGAGCCACGAGATAGAGGGCCTTGTGGAGACTTCTACCAATTTAGCTTCGGTAAAGATGGTCGAAAACAACGGCATCCTCGTAGGCACAAGTCAGAGAAGCTCAACCGAGAGCCTCAAAGTAGCGGCTTGCGATCAAGTGGCTTCCACTTTCAGACTTGCCGGAGCGGAAGTGCGCCACTCCGACGGCTACCCAGGATGGAAGCCCAATCCGGACAGCCGTATCCTGCAAGCCGCAGTGGACAGCTATGAAGAGCTCTTCGGCAAGAAACCCGCAATCAAGGCAATCCACGCCGGGTTGGAATGTGGTCTTTTCCTCGATAAGTACCCCTATTTGGATATGGTATCATTCGGCCCAACTCTCAGGGACGTCCACTCACCGGCCGAACGTATCGAGATCAAGACCGTACAAATGTGGTGGGATCACCTGCTTCTACTCCTAAAAAGAATTCCATCAAAAGCCTAAGTCGGCATAGACCGAGGATCTTTCACCCCCTTGGAGAACCAAGGGAGATTAGGAGGTATCCGATTTGCGTTGAGCTGCTGTGTAGAGATCCCTACGCAGCAGCTTTTTTGTGTCCTCATTCCCGAACGAATCTGCCCTCCGACGGGTCTCATACATAATCCAGTCGGGAGCAACAAAAAGGAGAAGAGCAAGCGTATCAAAGGTCTACCCAAGCCGTTGCTTGCTCCAGCAAGAAAATCCTACTTAAGATTTCCGACCGAAATCGAAAAGAGTAGGGAAAGAGGAAAAATTCCTACGCGTCAGAGATTTTGCTCCGACGTGTCGAAGATTTTGCTGCAACGCGTGAGATTTCCCCACGCGATGGGCGAGGAGTTGTTCGAGGATGGCAAAGAAGAGCTGCAAGAATTCGATGCAGAGACGAACCCGAGACCTCTCTTTTTTGCATATCTTTGTATAGTCAGGTATCCATAAACGTAACCCAAAAACATTCACTTATGAGAAAGTATTCCACCCAATTGATTGCCCTTGTGGCCTTTTTCTATCTCATTGGTTCGGCGATGGGCCAAGAAGATCAGTTGTCTATCACCTTCGGAAAAGACATGAATACCGATGATCAACGTCGTGTATTCCTGCTTCAGGAATCCGAACCGAAAGAACGAGAAATACAACCCGAAGCGGATATGATCACCTATCGGATCCCTATGAATGCTCGCATCCGCGTGCAAGTAACCCCACGTGTGAACCACGTCGTGTTTGTTTGGAAAACGATAGAAAAACAGAACGAAAAAGAAATCGCCAAATCCTACGGCAGCACGGATCAAATCATCGAAGGCATTCGACAACCTATTGAGATCTTTGCCGATATCTGCGAGCTAGTCCCTGTTATCTTCCGCGTTGAAAGTGAGGGGTCCGATGGGAAAGAAGTAAATGTCGAGGAGCAGGGAGACTTCGGTCGCATCATCAAGCCTCAAGCCGATGGCGAAACTTATTTGCTGCCAAAAAACCGAGGAGCTTACTTCGACCCCAAAACAAAAGACGGCTATATGCTTCTGTCTTGGACTTTCGGTGAAGGCATGCGCTTTCCCAGCAGGCCGGACCAGTTCTACAAGCAGAGCATCCCAGAAGGCTTTTTTATCTCCGCGCGGTTCTACAAAGAGGGAGAGACACGCACCGTCACTTTCTCACAACCCGAGACGG
>JAEXAW010000085.1 GCA_023458055.1 Pseudomonadota bacterium | reverse complement strand
AAATTATTAGATATCTAAAACTCAGAATTATAACTGAAAAATAGTTCTACTTAATTGTATTTTTCTAATTATGAAAATTTCCCCAAACGCTTTCGTACAACGGAAAAAGTATTGGCGAAGTGCGGGCAAAATTGAACGAAAAGTTCAATTTCGACCAAACGTAGCCGATGCTTTTTCAATGGAACTAAATTACAAAAAAATGTGGAATTGAAAAGCAGCGGCGGCAAAATATTACAAAATTTTCAATTCAGAACTTTACCCCGCATTTTGCCAATACCGTGTTACCTGCAGTTTTTTATTTTGCACCTTTTATTGCATTTTCACCTTTTGTTAATAGTTGTAAATTTTCAAGAACAGTTAATCCTCCGTTATGCATTGGAATGATATGGTCAACTTGAAATAGCAATCTGTTTTTACTTTTATATCCACTTTCTGCACTATAATAAAAACCATTCTCATCTTTATATTTTTCAAAAACTTCGTCTCTTAGCCATTTTTCATAAGCTGGATTTTCTTTTCTTATTTCATATAAAGGCATTTTTTCAAATTCACGGATTTCGCTTTCTTCTGTAGGAAGTTCTTTTTCTTTCTTATACAAGTCAGGATAAAAAAGTCTGTTCTTTGAAATATTAATTTCGTTTATAAAAATTCTTTTGTCATAATTGAAGAATGTTTGCCATTCAATTTCAAAATCAGACCAGGTTTTGTCTATTAATTCTTTCTCTGCTTTTGCTCCTAAATCTCTATCGAAAATTTCATAAGAAATTTTGTCAACGTCATATTTGTCTCTTTCTTTAAGTTCAATATAGTGCGGAATTTCGTCTTGAATAATGTAATATTGCAACAAATCTTTTATATCCTGTTTGCTGTAAGCGGGATATTTTTCAGTTCCAGAAAAGAATTCATCTTCAATTTGTTTGGAATAAAGATTAAGTTCCTGATCGGAAAGATAATCTCTATCCTCTAAATTATTGTCAGAAACAAAGTAGGGAAGAGTTTCTACAAAACTTTTGTATGAGTTTTCAATATTGTCGTAAACAAGAATTTCACAATTTCTTTCTCTTTCTTCGCCTTCTGATTTTTCTAATAATTTGAATTGAAAAATTCCTTTGGGAATTCTTTGAATAAAATCTAATTTTTCAAGCTCTCTTTTAGTTTCTGGATCAATAATATTATTAGTTAAAATTGCAAATTCTTCAATTTTACTGATAGAAACTAAACGGATTAATTGTTTTTTAGTCTCTTTATCATTATCGCTAAAGTCAACATTTTCTTCAATAAACAATTTTTCGGGATTAATCCACGCAATTTTGTCCTGCCAATCATCAATAAAGCTAACAATATACGCTTCTTTAGTTCCTCCAGCTTTTGGACCACGCAAACCACGACCAATCATTTGAGTCATCAAAATTGTAGAAATTGTTGGTCTTGTAAGGAAAACGGTTTGAACATTAGGAACGTCAGTTCCTTCGGTTAAAATATTTACGTTTATCAAAACTTCAAGTTTTCCATTTCTGAAATCATCTATTTTGCTTTTGTTTTCTTTGGTGAAATTTGTGGTAACTCCTGTTACAGCATCTTTTACGTTTGAAATAACATAATCGGATTTTACTCCTTTTTCCTGAAATAGTTTGTTTAGTGCAATTGCGTTATCAACATTTAGAGCAAAGACAAGCGTTTGTTTGTATTTCTCTTTGTTATTTACATATTTCTCTACAATTGTAAAATTTCTTTCTCTATTTTTAGCTATCGTTTCTGCAATTTGTTCTCCGATACTATTAATGTCGAAAGTGTTTAATAATTCAATTTCTTCATCGGTTAAATCCTCAATAAAATTTTGCCCGGTTTCAACTTCTTCAAAAATTGGTTCTGATAAAATTCCTAAACGAATGAGTGTTTTTAAATCAATTTTGTAGATAATATCATCAGGAAAAACTTTTCTTAGCAGACCTTGTTCGTTTTCAGAAGTTCTTGTTGGTGTTGCAGTCAGACCAAGTAATTTAAATTTGCTTACACTTGTTTTTAAGTTTTCGATAAGTTTTCTATATGTTTTAGCGGTTGCGTGATGTGCTTCGTCAATGACTAAAAATATTTCATCGGTTTTATCTTGAATCCAATTTTTATAAAGATGTTCAAATCCTGCATTTAAACTGTCTTTACTTGCAATAATTAAATTATCGGTTGTTTTTACGTTAATTGGTTTGTCGTGAATTCCCGATAAAATTCTGTAATTGAAGGAATCTTTTTCTTGAAAAACGTCTTTATATGCAAGCTTTTGGGTGAATGTATTTTTAGCTTGTTCAAGTAACTCGTGTCTATGTGCAACCCAAAGAACTTTTTTGTTTTTGTCTAAGAAGTTTTTTGCAATCCATAATCCTGCAGTTAGTGTTTTTCCTCCACCTGTTGGCAAAACAAGTAATCCTGCAAATGGATTTTTCTCTGATTTTATTATTTGTTTTTGAAGATTATAAAATGCTTCTTCTTGATGCTTATACGGTCTTATTCCGCTTTCGGATTTAGAAATATTTACTTTTCCTGCAAAATTTACTTTTGCAGTTTTTCCGTTCTCGGTCAAATTCTCCATTGTGTTTATTTTGAAAGTAATTGTTGAATTCTTGCTAAAATCAGCTAAATTTTTTATTTGTTCCTTTCCTTGCCAAAATGTTATGTTCTTGTTTTTGAATTGCTTTTCGATACGTTTAAGTATTTTAAAGTCACGTCTTTTTAGCATTCCAAATTGCTCAAAAACAGTTTCATATTTTCTGTAAGTATAATTATATTTGTTCTTTTCAATATCGTTTAAGATTTCTAAAACGAGGTTTCTAATTTCCTTTAATTCCATTTATAACGGCATTTTGGACAAAATTGCAGGTAACGGAAAAGGTATTGCCGAAGGACGGGCTACTGCTAACAATTTTCCGAAAGAATAACCGCCGTGAACAAAAAACTTTTGCCGCTTCTAAATTACATAAAAAAATGAAGCGGAAAAATTTTTTGTGGATACTGCTAACTGAATGCTCAAAGAATCTATTCGCCCCGTCTTTTGGCAATACAATGTTATATGCAGTGCTTTCTGTGCGGTATGTTTGTAAATATGCAGGGGAAGCGGTGGGAAATTTATTCTTTTTTACGGTGGGAAAAAGAGAGAAGGGAAAAGCTCTTTTGCAGACATGGGTTTTGGTATGGGTGGAGCGGTTTGCAAATGTGCTTTTACCGTTGCGGTGGCGTATTTCTATAATTATATTTCAGACAACACGAAAATCTTAGTGGACATTATTAATATTTTAATTACCAGATAAAATATCACATTTGACTATATAAGTATCTAAATATCCAATATGAAATTTCTTTTTGCCGTAATTAATATCATACTCGCCAACACTAATAACTAAATTGGCAATCAGAATATCATATTTGGAATTGATAATATCACAACCGTCAACTAGAATTTCATAGTTGACGGTTGTAGAATATTATTCGCCTTTACGAATTTTAAATTCTAAGTCACTGATTTGTTTGTATTCGGGGGAAGTTGCTCCAAATATTGCTTTTACATATTTTTTGACATCGGAAGAAATGTCTACCAAGCCTGTTCCGTCTCCGTAAAGTATATTATCTCTTGAAATTCTTGCGTTGCTGTAGGCTACTTCGGCATTGGTAACGTTGGTATTTGCGGTTTGTAATGTTTGAAGATAGGCTTTAAGTTCAGCAATGGTAAGCTCGGTTTCGTTGGGCGTGTAAGTAGAAATTGAGCCTACTAAATCGATAAGTGCGGAAAAGTTTTCGGTAAGCATATCGTAACTCTGTCTGGAAACGGAAACGGTATTGGTTTCTGTTTTGCCTTCGGGCGTTATGGTTTCTGTTGGGGCTGTTGCTCTTCTGCCTTGTAGCTTGTTATTGATGGTTTTAGCATCGGCAATAGTTTGATCCGAAGCATCTGTAACTGCAAGAAAATTAATGATTTTTGTGGCTAATGGTTTTAGATTTTCAAATAGAGCTTGTCGGTCTCCTGTAACGGTATCAAAAGTGTTTTTGGCTGTGGTAACGTTGGTTAACTCTGTTTGTGCAGTATTGAATAAATTGCTGAGTGACGTAATTTGCAGTATGGGTTTCGGTGGATTATAAGTTGTTCCGTAAGCGGTGCAATAAGCGATTAGGTCTTCAAAATTTGCTACGTTTTTGGCGTGTCCTACTTCTGAATTTGAATTAGTTCCCATAGTGTTAATTTTTTGTAATGTTAATAGGAACTAATTTAGGAAATTATTTTACTTGAAATGTTTATATATTATAAAACATTGTTTTTCTTTATGGGGGGGTAGATGTCTTTTCAATAAAGGTTTTAGAATTTACTTTAATTCTCATATTTTCTTTGTTACTAACATCATAAAAAATATATAGTTCTTCCTTTGGAAGAAATTTGTCTTCTTCATTCAATCCAAAATATATTATTCTCTCAATAGAACCTTTTTTATTGTAGTAAGTTAACTCCTTTACTGCTAAGAATCTTGAATGGTCAAATCTATATCGCTGGTGTTCCATAGTATTTTTTTTGTCATCATAAACATATAGATCTTCGAAATATGGATTTTGGTTTTCATCAATAGTGATTTCTTTTATTAGCCTATTTTTGTCATCATACACGTTTGGATATTTTCCATTTCTCACTGTTTTTTTACCATCCTTATACAAATATTCAGTACAATGTTTGAAAGTAGATGGTTGTCTATGGTTTTCATATTCTTCAGAACAAACAATTTCTGTATTTGAGGTTTTGTCAAAAGTATATGTATAGTTTTCCCTTGTTATAAGTGTATCTTTTGAATCTTTTTTATATGCTTTTAATGTATTTTTTAGAGGTTCATTTTTTTCATTGAAATATTTTTCTACGAAAGTATATCCGTATTCTTTATTATTTTTCCAAACAATAGTATTTTCTTTCGTTAAACCTTGTGCATAAGTGTATTTTTTTTCACTATGTAAAACAAGGATATTCTTGTTTTCCTTTTCGGGCTTATATATTGATGATAACAATAATTTTTTATTATCTCCATATTTTTCTACCTGTTTTTCATATAAATTTAGATTTTCATCGAAATGTAAAGTTGTCTTAACATTCTGGATCGAATCTGTTTTTATAACATAATCTATTTTGAAATTTTTATTGTCAATCTTTTTGTTAAGTAAGTTTTTATCATTAGTTGATAATTGAGGTGTTTTTTCTTGAGCTTTTGAGCACGAAATTAAGAATACTAGAAATGAAAATAAATAAAAATTGGTCTTCGCTTTCATAAAATTCATTATTTGAGAAGGTTTTGAGTTGATTCCTGCCAATTATAGATTGTGTCTTTGATGTTATTGTATGTACATATATTTAGTAATGTTTTAGAAATATTGATTCTGTTAAATGTCGAGTCTTTTTCTTTTCCATAAATAATAATATCCATGTTATTTCCGTAAAAATTAGAATTATATTTATTTTTTAGAATTTTATATTTCATTTTTTTTTCATTTAAAAAATGAAAAATTTCCTTATCTGAAATAGGGATTCTTTTTTTATTAATTTTATTATCAATTAAAATTTCTCTGAACAATATATTTTTTTCATTTGTTACGTAAGCAACATAGATTCCATTGTTATTTTTATTGATATAATTATATAATAATGTGTAGTCATTTGCAAAGCCTATCAATTTTTTCGGTAATTTTTTATTTTTGTCCGGTTCTATATTATTAAGTACATAAAGTGTATTTTGAGTTAGGGTATCAAATTTATACTTGTAATATTCTTTTTTTAGTTCTGTAATTTTTTTTGGAGTTGTAAATAATTCTTCTTGTGCAATATCATTTGATTTTTTGCAAGAAAATATGACTGTAAACAATAAAATTGATATATATAAATTAATTTTTGACATCTCTAATTTAGATTATTGGTTCTTTGATGGTTTTTATCTGGTTTCCTAGAGTAGTCTCAATATTTAAAAATTCATTTAAGGCTTTATTTTTAAAATATTCACTTGACTCATTATCTGTTCTACCATCCTGTTTTCCATTTAGATAATTACTAATCAATAAATCCGAAATAACTAGAGGTCCTCTGAATTCAAATAATTTGTCAGAAATATTCATTACATCGTCAATAGTACATAAGTAATTGATTAACGAAATACTTTCCTGTAATGCTTTAAGCCAAGCATATTTTTGAATACCAAATGGAAGAGATACAATATTAACTATTTTTTTGAATTTTTCTAGCTGTTCTTTTTTGTTTTGTGCAACCGAATAAACAAAAGACATATCCATACTTCTGTTGTAGATAGAAACAGTTTGGAGCAATTTATAAAATTCTGAATTTATATTAATTTGAAGTTCATCCATTCCTTCAATTTTAAATACCCTATTAATAAAAATTTCTTTATGAAGGCTATTGCTGTTTGATCCACTTACAAATGGTCTATTGAAATTATGAAATACACTAACTAACTTATCAATTGTGTCATCATTTGCTGATGTTTCGCTTCTTTTTTGTGTCTGTGCACTATATTTAACTTCATGTATATTACCAGAAACTATGTTACCACCCCTATCTAAATAAAAAGTACAAGTTTTAATAATTCTTTCAAATTTTGGATAAGGTAGATAGTTTCCTATAATTTCTAGAGGGCAATAGTTGTCTTCAATCCAGCTTACAGCCGTTAAACTAGCATCAAGACTGTCTGTATATCTATTACCCGTATACATTTGAGTTGATTGATTCAATGTGAACGCAACACAAAAACTAAAATTCTGTCTATTTTTATATTCTTCCAGGTCTACTTCTTCTTGACCTAAGACTATTTTTTTTGGTAAATATATTTTATTCATATTTTCCCTTTTTATAATTTGTCTTTAACGCAATTTGAAGCTTTTCAAAATCTGTAGAAAGATGGTAATGTTCATTATTCGTAAAATAATTTATGATTGGTTCTTCGCCTATACCCAAAATTCTTTTTTTCATACATTGTACATCATCTAGCATTATAGGACCACGCATACTTTTTAATCCAGATAGATCTGATACATTACCTATGGCTCCTGTAGAGTAGCTAAACACTCCAAACATTTCTGTAAAAAGAGAGATTCCGCTGAACCTATCAATAGTTTTCTTTAATAGAGGACAATCTGTTACTAAAGATATTTTAGAGTTAGTATTATTAGTAGCATCAAAAAAACTATCGGCATTACCCATACCACCAAAAATATATGAAACATCAGCCCTACGATTGAAGATACTAGCTTCTTTTACAAAATTCCCAACTCTGTTATAAAAATAATAGTCTTCTTTGGAGGAATTACTATCCATATCTAAATTTCTATATGAGCCATCCGCAAAAATAAGTTTCTTATCTAAGAAAATTTCATCATGTAAATCTTTTCCTTTAGATTTTAGTTTATATGTAGTTTTTCTAATATTATCAAGTTCTCTTATATCTCCTCCTCCTTGCTCATCGACTAATCTGTTTGCCTTATATTCAAAAAGTAATAGTTCTCCTTCTACAAGTTCACCACGATTGTTCATCATTAAAGTAAGCATAAACATTTGGTTACTATATTTATAGGGAATATCAGAGTCTAAATCAAAATATTCAAATCTGATTACTGATGATATTGCTGTTAAACACATTTGAACTTCTTTATTGATTCCTAAATCTTCAATTGATATCCTTTTGTTAATAGTATAACCAAAAATACCAGAATACCAATCTTGAGCTGTACCATTTTTCCAAGGTTCATATTTTTTTGCATTACTAAGCAAAATTCCATCATCAATTCCCTCTTCTTGAATTTTTTTTGTAGAAAAAGTTGTGATGTTTTCATCAGAAAACATATAATGGGTTCCTTTGGTCAGCTTGGTGTATTTTCCACCTACAATTCTAGTTCTGCTCATATTAATGGAAATTAGATTTTTCACCAGAATTATTTTGAACTTGCTTTTGGGCATGTTTCTTAATCATATCGCTAGACCCAATTTCCATTTCACCTTTACTATATTCCTTTCTTCCTTTTTTGCTCTCGCTGACAACATCACCATCAATAATTTCCATAAGTTTTCCTGTTATTATCATATTTACATCACCCACCACAGAAGTCATTTTCATTGCTCCAACACTTTGGGTAGCATTTAATGTAATATTACTAGATTTGTTCATACCAATAGTTTCGGAAGCATTCATACCTACATTGGTGGTCATGTTTTGTCCAACATTAATATTCATATTCTTTCCAGCGTTAAATGTTATATCATTTGGAGCGGTGACTTCAATATTACCATTTCCATCCATGAAATAAGTATTTCCACTCGGGTCTAAAATAGTCACACTTTTTTATTTCATTTTAAAAGAGTGATTAAATAAACTGTATTAGTTGATAGAATTTTAAAAATAAAATTATTTATTGTAAGGCATCATCAATTTCTGTTATATTGCTATAATTTTTTGATGCTGAAATATAATAATATCCTGTTAGCCAGCTTTTTGTTATTTTTGCATTTTGAATATCTTGCAATGTAAAAGTTACTTTATCACAACATGGATTTCCACTGTAATAAATGGTGTCATTCTTTTTTTTGTTTAAAAGAATAATTTCTTTTACTGGAAAATCTCTCACTTTATATTCTGTAACTTTTACTTTTGAAACTTCTCTACCAAATAGGAAGTCTATTTTTTTTAAATTTGAAAGCCCAAAAATATAATAAAAAAATAGATAGGTAACTGGTATAACCCAGATCAAATTAATGATAGTTTGTAATTTAATTTTCTTTGTTAATGAAAGTGATATTAAAATTGAAAAACATAAAGAGTTATAAATTCTTAATTTTGGGTAATAATTTTCTTTACTATTTCCACTTATTTCTAATAAAGTAAATTCTTTAAAACTTATGAAAATTAAAAAAATAGTCGAGATCAAAAGTAAAGTAATAGAAATATTTCGAATCATAATATCTTTTTTTTATATTCAAGTTTAAACATAATAGCAACTTCATCGGCATGTTCCGATTTTGTCAAAATAGCTTTTAATCCCTTACTGATTCCAGCAACTACTTGTCCTCCGTACTTTGTATAGGGATTGGGAATTTGAGATATTATAGTTCCTAAAACTGTTGATGAAGTTAGAACCATTGATGTCCTTTCATTATCCTTTCTATTTTCATTTGCTTGAATCTGAACAGGACTACATCTTTTATTTTCTTTTTTATATTTTGCTACTCCTTCAGCATATTTTTTGACAATGTCTTTATTAGGATCAAATTGGTCACTTTTTAAAAGTTGCCTTAAATTCGTTGCGTCATGATAATAATATGTTGAATAAGCTGATACACAAAAATAATCAAACCCTCGAAAATAATATGGTATAAAAGAATATAGGTTATTATATTGATGATTAATGCTTTATTTTTCATTTTCTGAAATTTCTTTATATTGAGGTATGTTTCCTATCCGCTGTGTTGGTGATGTAGTAAATTTACTATTAAAATCTGAAAACTTTGTTCTAACAATCTCCGGAGGCATAACTACTGATTTCCCTCCATTATTATTGATGAACAAACATACATTATCAAATGATATTTTACCATTGGTAGTATATGAAGTAGTAAGATTGTTATTCATAAAAATGTCAATACCAGGTAATAATTCCGCTAAATTGGTTCCAAATCTGTCGTCCATTCCAGTATTGCAAGAGCCAAAGATTAAATTTTTTCCTTAATTTGTAGGGAAGATTATATTGAAAAATTTTTAATAATGATGATATTATTATTTAAAAAAATTGTATCTGCACTTTTTCTTTCAATTTTATATTTTTTATTGAATAAGATTACTTCATTTGAACCAATTTCTTTATAATTTAATTTTTTATAAGCTTCTGTTTCTTTATTATAACCGTTTTGTTGAACATTTTCAATGATTAAGCTTTCTGTTTGAGGAGTTACATATTTTTGTAATAAATTATTTTTATAAAAAAAACCTTCATTTATTAATATTTCTTGGTTTGTATTTTTTATATAACATTCTGGAGCATAAATTTTTATACTATCATTAACTGGCTCTCCTTTAACTACAAAAATTGTTTTTTGATTACATCCTATTAGAAAAAAACTACTAATAAGGCAAATTGACTTTTTTAATTCTTTCAACATTATTTCTTTTTTGAATTATTATTGTAACATCAGAATATCCAAATATTGTGTCTTCGTCAGATTTCTCTCTGATTTTATCGATAATACTTTTAGTTTCTTTGTCTGCAGGGTTCTTTATAGAATTATTTTTATTAGTTATGCCAAAGCACCCTAATGAGCCACCAGCTCTTGTACGAGGTTTATTATCATATGTAGAATCTTTTTCATTATGATAATATCCTCCCACATGTATCATTATGCTTTTTGCAACTGTAACTTTTTGCCTATTGTCATTATAACGCTCCTCTGATTCTAATGTATCTGAGTTGGATTGCTCCAATTTATATCCTGCCGTATCATTGTGATGAGGGTAAACATCAATATACACACCTTTATATGTGTTATTAGCCTTAGGTTCAAAAGCACAATTTAAGATTTCCGCCACTTTTCCTTCAATTTTGTTTACAATCCAAGAGTCACGAGATACCATTGTTTCGTGATGAAAATTTTTGTCCGTTTCATGTGTTACTATCATTTTATATAAAGGAACTCCTATTGTAATGTAACTTCCTTTGTTTTTTCTATTATCCACACCTATTAACTTAATATGTCCCCAACCAATTGCTTCATTGGTAATGGTAATAATTGGTCCTCCCGATTTTATTAAGGAAGACAGTGTTTGCATAGGTATATAATCTCCAATCAAAGTACCATTCTTGCCTTCCCACATATTTTTTTCTTGTGCATGGGTTGTTATGTTTCCATCAAAAGCATGGATAATTGTATCACCTTTACTGGTGTATAATATCTCTCCTTCACAAATTGTTATCTTACTCATAATTTAAGCATCATTAGATTTTTCACCACTAAAACGTTGCATATTTTGCGAAGCATTTGCTTGTATATTACTTTCCGAGTTAATACCAACTTGTTTTCCATGTACTTTTCTTTCTTCTTCCGTGTGAGATTCTATATTTCCTTTTACGTGTTCCATCAATTTCCCAGTAACAAACATACTTGCATCGCCAACAACAGAAGTCATTTTCATTGCACCTACACTTTCAGTAGCATTTAATGTAATATTACTAGATTTGTTCATACCAATAGTTTCGGAAGCATTCATACCTACATTGGTGGTCATGTTCTGTCCAACATTAATGTCCAAGTTTTCTCCAGCATTGAAAGTCATATTCTTTGGTGCGGTTACTGTAATATTTCCATTACCATCCATGAAATAAGTATTTCCACTTGGGTCTAAAATAGTAACGCTTTTTTCATCATCATTCATTAAAACACGGATTCCACTTTTAGTTTGAATAGAACGCATGTGATTATTCACGCCACCACCCAAAGCAGTTCCACCATGAAACAAACCACCCATTACAAAAGGTCTATCGGGATGATTGTGTACAAAACCAACCATTACTTGGTCTCCAACTTCTGGAATGGCAACGTAACCACGATTTTGGGTAATAGCTCCGGTGCCACCGGCATCGGGGCTCATTACTCTAATGAAATTCGTGGTATCATGTAATTGCCAATCGAATCTTACTTGTACACGTCCTTGTCCTTCTGGATCGGTATTGGAAATAACGGTTGCAAATTGTGGCTCTGCTTTTGGAATTTCAAATTCAGGTTTTGGCATGTAACCTGTATCAGACGCAATGGCTTCAAATGTTCCTGTGTAATGTCCTAAAGTATCTATTTCATGAGTAACTTCCGTCATCATGAGTTTTGTGAAATGAGATGTTTTGTTGCTATCGGTTTTTCTCATATTGATATCAGCCACACAACCAGGATATAAAAACGGTAGAGTAGTATTCCCAGAAACTGTCATCACTTCAACCGCTTTGCTTCCCGATGCGCTGGTTTGAGAATTGATAACATCCATATCCGTTGTTGCCTTTATGGGAGCTACTTGCAAAGATGGAGTTTTAAAAATATTCTCGTTGTTTTTATAAGAGGTTTGAGCTAAATCACTTCTGTGTTTTATGGGAGTTGATCCTGAAGTAAGTTTAGCATTTGAACTTGAATTATATCCATAAAAACTCGGGTTAATATGAACAGCTTTTAATTCTACATTAACATCGGTAACATTGCTTCCATAAATCATTTCTAATGGTTTGTTTGGAGCTGGCATATTTCCAAAATGCAAAACTTCACCATCATAGTAGAATTGTTCTCCATAACCTTCTGCCATTCTCGCTAAATAATTGTAATGCGTTTCGTTGTATTGAGTAGAATAATAGATTTGTGAATCTGCTTTGGCATTTACTCTTACATCATATTCGTTGTTACTAACATTAATTCCTTGTTTGATAACATTGGTTGCAATAATTCCCATGTTTACAGGTCCATCACCACCAAAACTTTGCGTATGTGGTGCAGAATCCAATAAAATGGTTGGACTGAAACCTTTTAAAAC
>JAEXAW010000073.1 GCA_023458055.1 Pseudomonadota bacterium | reverse complement strand
CTGCACTCGGGTACCTTGGCCCCATGCCTGGAAGAAGAGTCTCCTTACATTTGTCACATAATTAGTTTAGCCGAAAAGCTCAGACATCGGTCAGACCAAAAGCAATCAAATTCGGCTCCGATGGCTTCCTCTGTAAATTCTCTCCAATGAATACAACCCTTTCTACACAGGTTCGGAGCGGGACACTCTACTTGATCCCCGTTCCTCTGTCCGATAGCCCTATCGAGAACGTACTGCCACAGTTTAACTTGACGCTGATCCCACACATCAAACACTTTGTTGTAGAGAATATCCGATCAGCTAGACGTTTCCTCAAAACAGTGAATAGACAAATAGACATTGACAGTCTCACATTCTACGAGCTCAACAAGCACAATTCCCCTAATGATATGAGCGGTTATCTAGCTCCTCTCAAAGAAGGAATGGACCTTGGGTTGATCAGCGAGGCCGGTTGTCCCGCCATAGCCGATCCGGGAGCCTTGCTTGTGGCTGCGGCACACCGTGCAGGCTATACTGTATCACCACTCGTTGGTCCATCGAGCATCTTATTGGCGTTGATGAGTTCAGGGTTTAATGGGCAGGAATTCGCGTTCCATGGGTATCTACCTATTGATGAAAACGAACGGAAGAGCTCTATCCTAAAGTTCGAGCAAGCTGCGCAACGGCAAGGATCAGCCCACATCTTTATCGAAACCCCTTATCGCAATGACAAACTGGTCGAAGAGCTTTGTCGCCTCTGCAAACCCTCGACGAAACTTTGTATCGCTTCCGACATCACGGGAGATAAACAAATGATCCGCACCCAGCACCTATCCGAATGGAAGCGACAGAAACCCTGTTTACACAAAATACCAACCATATTTATTCTTGGAAAATGACAACTCTCCCTCCCATACCCAAAGGGTTTCTGGCCTCTATGCAGGAGCTTCTCGGTAAGGACGAAGCCGAATCGCTCCTGCAGGCCATTGAACAAAAACCGTCCATAGCAATACGACTGCATCCTCGCAAAGGAATGACAAACCTTATCCAATGCGGACTTCCATACAGTGAGATATATGGTGAACCATATAACCGAGTACCGTGGTATAGTCGCTTTGGAATCTACCTCCCCGACAGGCCCTCTTTCACTGCCGATCCTCTTTTCCACGGTGCAGCATACTATGTACAGGAAGCTTCCTCCATGGCACTATCCCTCATCCGTCCTCTCTTGGGAGAAAGCCCCATCGCAGCCTTGGATCTTTGTGCGGCCCCTGGAGGGAAAGCAACCCTGCTGGCGGATATTATGCCCGAAGGCTCTACTCTGGTTGCGAATGAGGTTGTCTGGAATCGGGCGGGCGTTCTTGCCGAGAATATGCGCAAGTGGGGATATTCCAACGTGATCTGCACAGCCGCCGAGCCTTCGGCCTTGAGCAAAATAGGACAGGCCTTCGATTTAATTTTGGTTGACGCTCCATGTTCCGGTGAAGGCATGTTCCGAAAAGATCCCGACTCCCGTCTAGAATGGACTCCCGACCGAATAAAGCAATCAGCTGATCGTGCGAAAGGCATTTTGGATGAAGCATGGAAAATGCTCAAAGCGGGAGGGCTGATGGTTTATTCGACTTGCACATACAACAAGGAGGAGAACGAGGATAATGTCAACTACCTCATCGAAACACATGCAGCTGAACCCGTCTCAATGGACTTCTCCCACATTCCCGAACTCATCGAGGCAAGCAAAGGTATCGCAGGAGCATCAACTCCGACTACGGCTCTGCGTTTCATGCCACATCGTACTGAGGGAGAAGGCCTTTTCATGGCGATTGTACGCAAGCCAATGGATACAGTGACGGATAGAGGTAGGGTGAAACAATCCAAAGACAGGCACCCAAATGAAATCCCGCTGCACATTCGCCAATGGCTCACACGACACGAAGAGTTCTCTTTCCGCACAATGGCCGACGGACTCATACACGCTCTCCCCATCACGATTCTACCCACATTGGATCGGTTGGAGGCCGCCGACATTCGACTTATCATGGCCGGTATTGATTTTGCGGAGCTCAAAGGCCGTAACTATGTGCCAGCCCCAGCTTTGGCTTTCGCGATAGATCTCGACTTTGAAGCCTTTGATCGAGTAGATTTGTCTAAGCACGAAGCCCAGCAATACCTGCAGCGCCAAACCATCACTCTGCTGCCAGAAGCCAATATGGGCTACCTCCTGATCACCTACGCAGGGTTGCCTTTAGGCTTCGTCAAGAACATCGGCAATCGGGCAAACAACCTCTATCCACACGAGTGGCGGATACGAATGGATTTGTAACTCCCCAACAGGCCCCTAATCAAGGCCCAACAGGTCTTCTCCTACCGAGCAAAAAACGATACCTATTAGCAGATTCAGTTGTTAAGGCTTCCTCTTTCTTTTTTTCTCGACAGCTCCCTACTGAAAGAAGAAACCAGACAAAAGGGAAAGCGAAAACGGCTCAATCTCCGAGCAAATCAGGACGAAGGCGACGTGTGCGCTCCTCAGCCTGCTGAATGCGCCACTCAGCAATTTTAGCCTCATGCCCACTGAGCAGAATATCCGGGACTTTCCACCCCTTATAGTCAGCCGGTCGTGTGTATATAGGAGGGGCTAGAAGATTATCTTGAAACGTATCTGAGAGAGCACTACCGGCATCTCCCAAAACGCCGGGGATCAGACGCACAATAGCATCCGTCATTACAGCTGCAGGCAGCTCTCCCCCAGTCAGTACATAGTCCCCAAT
>JAEXAW010000072.1 GCA_023458055.1 Pseudomonadota bacterium | reverse complement strand
CTTCCTTTTCCGCAATCTCGATGGGCAGCTCGTCGTGGAGCTGCGCCACAGAGCGGTTGACGACTTCGGCAGGACTGGCCCCGGCTTTGAGACGATCCAGCTTTGACCGCCCTCGTTCGATGCCGGGAGCGTGACGGCCCATCACCTCTGCCGTAATCGTCTGCAAGTCCCGCAGCGCGCCGCGCTTGGCGGTCTCGCTGATCGGGTGGCCGGTCAGGTCATAGGCCGGAAGCTGGAAATGTGCATGAGGGGCGCTTTCGTCGCCATGTGCCACCAGCCCGGTCAGGGTGGTGTTCAGTCGCTTGGCGATAGCCTCTGCCGTCTCCTGATAGGCTGCGTCCTGCTGATCCGGTGTCAGGGTCTCAAAGATCTTCTGAGCCTCGTGGCCGAAGGTGATAATGCCGACCATGCCAACGGCGGCGCTGGACTTCATGGCGCGGGCAGTTAGGCGCAAGGCGCGGCGATCCTCACAGACCTTGCGGAGCTGCGTCCCCGTCTGCGGTGCGATCAGCACCCGGTTCAGATGGGCGCGGGCGGGATCGACATATTCCGGCTGCGGCCCAATGCGGAGATCATGCGCCCTCTGCCCGCCAATAGCCCCTGCGCTCTTACCCTTGATCCTGGTCTGGGCTGCGCGGGAGTTGCCACTTTTCTCGGGCTTGAGAATGTCATCAGCCATGGTAGTCTATCCTTGTAGAGAATCCTTATTCTCTAACCTACTAGAGATAAGTAAACTTATCTCGTAGGTGAAGGGGTGTAGCACAGCTTCCCCCCTTTCAAAACCCCCCATGCCTTCCGCAGGACCAAAAGGGGCCGCGCCCCTTTGGAAACCCCGTTCTCCGATCTGGTGATCTGCGCGGCATGACCCGGTGGGATATGCCTTGCCAAGCCGTCGTTGGCGGCTGCAAAACCCCTTCCTCCCCTGCCTTGTGGGGGGGCGATGTCGGTCGGGATTTTGCGAGAGAGTGCGGAGATTGCCGGGTCTATTCTCCGCATCTGATGCGGAGAATATCAGGCGGGTTCAAAGCTGTCTGGCTGATCGTAGAGGATGCGTCCTCGGCCTGCTGACCCCATACTGTCCACGCGGAGGTTGCCGCATTCGCAGGACGCCATGCCTATGGCCGCTCCTGCTGGTGCCTTCGCCGCGCTATGCCAGCTTTCCGCGACCGTGCCGCAGAGCTTGCACCTGGCGCGGAATGGCATGACATCCTTGTCCGTCTCCGGCATGGTTGTCCTATTCAGCCGCAAACAGCGTGGGAACCGCCGACACATCCACCTCGCGGGATGCGTGCCAGGCATCATAGGCCCCCTGCATCCTGATCCAGAGCAGCGGCGCGTTGCCGAACAGCTTGGCGAGGCGGACGGCCACCTCGGCGCTGACGGGCTTCCGTTCGGCCAGGATGTCATGCAGGTGCTGGCGCGAGATACCGAGCATCCGCGCGATCTCGGCCTTGGACTTCTTCGTCGCGGGGATCACGTCCTCGCGGAGCAGTTCGCCCGGATGCGTCGGGCAGCGGTCAGGGTTGCGGCTCATCCTCGCCTCCTAGTGATATTGCTCGTAGTCCACGACATGCGCGTCGCCGTCGCTGAACTCGAAGGTGATGCACCACGGGCCATTCACATGGACCGTGTAGCGGGTTGGGTTTGGGCCTCGCAGGCTGTGAAAGTCGAAGCCGGGAAGGTTCATGTCTTCGGGCGCGGTTGCGGCATCGAGAGCGTCCAGCCGGCGCAGAATACGGCTGTGCATCCGCGCGTCGATCTTTGACTTTCCCGTCTCCCACAAGGCTTTCAGTTGCTTATTCGCGAAGGTCTTTATCATATCTATGTGTAGCCTGATAGCTTACAAGTGTAAATGGTTGGTTTACTGGTCGTGTGGGGAAGGTTTGAAGTTAACGTTCCTATTTCTTGCCAATTTCGCCTCCCCTCTTTGTGTCATTGTGGGGCATCCGTGTCGGCGGGAAGGTCCTTGCCCGCTGAATTCTACATCCTGCCCACACCGCCGCAATGATCGAGGCTCCCGTCAGCAGGCGGGGGCCTTTTGCGTTCCGGCGTGATCCGGGTGGCCTTCAGGTTGCCAGCCGACAGGCCCGGCGCTTCGCGCGGACGGGCATGATATGCCCGGCAACTATCGCTTTTGGCGAAAGACTGCGCGGCACTTGTGGAGTGAAGATTAAAGCCAGAATTTATATTGTTGACATAGCCAATATTTGGCTACTATAACTTGAGCAATGTTTGGCTAAGGAGTTTGGGCATGCATACAAGGCATATAGAAGACCGGATGCGCCAGCGCGGCATCTCTGAAGAAATGGTCGGGACTATCTTGGAGGTAGGGGAGTGGAACGCTCGGGGAGACCGTCTCGAACTGCCAAAGAGGGCTATCGAGCCTTTGCTTCGGCAGAAGCGTGATGAACTGAAAATGCTGGAGCGGCTCGCACGGCGGGGTGGTGCGTCGGTTGTTGTAGATGGTGACACCTTGATCACAGTCTATCCGAACACGAAGAGGGTGCGGTCATGAGTGATCAGAACGTAAGGTCCTTTTCCGTCAATCAGGGTTCGGTACTGGACGGAGAGTTCACGTTACGGGTTAAGCCAGAGATGTTTCCAGAAGCCTCGGATCAGAGTTCTTCTGGAAAGCCCAAGAGTGACCGCAAGTTCAATATCCGGATCAAGCAGCATGACGTCCTCTTGTTCGATGCACTGGCCGAACAGGAAGGCGTATCCCGGTCAGTACTGATCAACAGGCTTCTACATGACTTTCTGCGCGATGAACTGATGAGCGTTCAGGATGATGACGCGCGGGCGCTCCTAGCTGTGACCGCTGACAAACAGGCCAGTTACGACGACCTTGCGCAGTCATGGGTTCTTGATGCGCTTGGATCAGACTTCCACCACATTTTGCGCAATATTTTGGAGTTCAATGCTCGAAATGAGCAACAGCCTAGCGATCATCCAGGCGCTCCTGAAAACCAGTTTAACAGCGAGGCATTCATCGGTCTCAGGAACAAGCTGAAAGGAATAAAGAAATGAGCCGTGGCATCCTGTCAAAGGTGATCGAGGAAATCGGAGAGACGCAGGCCGAAATCCGAGCAGAAGACTACACGATGGTCAATGTGCGCCCAGGCGAGAAGGTCGCATCAATGCTCGACCTTGTTTCAGCTCTTTCTGGAAAGACGCCTTCTGCGGTGGTTGCCGAGGAACTCTCATCGCGGTTGGCCGCATACGCGGTTTCCTCGGCCACGCATGCCGGTGCGATCTTGGATGCAGCAGAAGAGGCGCTGAAACAAAACCAGATGCTTCAGCCTGGATGTGCATTGGACATCTTGCAGAAGGCGGATGTGATCGAGGTGGAGAACGGATTTGAAAAACAAATTAGAAACAAGCTTTTCGCCCCAAAAGAAGAATCTAAGCGCGCTTCTCATGAGTAAGAGAGTGATCCATCCGCCTTTGGCTGATCATGGAAAGTTGAGACAGAGGCTGACAACGGGCGAACAAAAGGTTCTGGAGTTGTTTAACCGGCATTTGCCAGTCAACTGGGAAATTTATGTACAGCCCCATCTGAACGGCCTGCGTCCCGATTTTGTCTTGCTGAACCCGCAGGGCGGGATAGCCGTGTTTGAGGTCAAGGACTGGAACCTCAACGCTATGAGGTATTTCACGCGGAAAGACCGGTGGGGGCATACAGGGCTTTGGGCAGAGAAGGATGGCAAGGAATTCTGCATCCAAGCTTCCAACCCTGTCACCAAGGTAAACCTATATAAAAAAGAGATTTTCGACCTTTATTGCCCCAGGTTACAGCAGAGGGCTGGATGGGCAGCGATTACCGCAGGGGTCATTTTTCCATTCGCGCAGGCAGATCAAGCCAAAGAGTTGCTGGCCCCATTCCTAAAAGCGACAGAAGATGACCGCTACGCCAGATATCAACCCATCAGCGGCATTGGCGAGATAGCGGCTGGTGATCTCGAATCGGTGCTTCCCGAAGCCAACCGCAGCGGTTCGCGCCTGATGGCAGAGGGGTTAGCAGAAGATTTGCGTGGTTGGCTTGCCGAGCCGGATTTTTCATCGATGCAGAGAACGCCCTTGGTTCTGGATCGTAACCAACGTTCATTGGCCGATACCCGCACGGACACAGGCTACCGCAGGATCAAAGGACCAGCGGGGTCGGGAAAATCTCTCGTTCTTGCAGCTCGCGCCGCGCGGCTTGCAAATGAAGGGAAATCCGTTCTCGTTGCAACGTTCAACATCACGCTATGGCACTATCTACGTGACCTCATCGTCCGTGATCTTGATGCGCCGGAGCGTCTGAAGAATATCCAGTTCACGCACTTTCATCTGTGGTGCAAACATGCCTGCTACGATGTTGGCTGGGAGCACAGATACGATGACTTGTGGAAGTCTGTTGGTTCAGACGACCAACGAGAAGATGTATTGAACGTCACTTTACCGCGTTTGGCAGAAGAGGCTGTCGAGCATCCTGGGGCCAAGAGGTACGATGCCATCTTAGTGGACGAGGGGCAGGATTATCGGCCCTTATGGTGGAACGTGCTGCGCAAGGCGTGCGATCCGGACGGAGAGATGCTCTTGGTCGCGGACGCGACGCAAGACGTTTACGGCACGGCTAGAGCATGGACTGACGACGTGATGAAGGGAGCTGGGTTCCCTGGCGGTCGATGGGCGCAGTTGAGCGTCAGCTACAGACTGCCTCCAGACGCACTAAGTCTTGCACGTGGCTTCGCCGAAGGCTTTCTTCCCAAAGAAGCCATTGACCTCCCTGAGCCTGAGCAAGGGTCATTTGATCTCTATCCGTGCCATCTCCGGTGGGTGCAATGCGATCCGGAGGATGCTGAAAAGGTATGCTCAGACGAAATTCTTTCCTTAATGCGGCAAACCGGAAAGGCCAACTTGGCCAATGCTGACATCACCATGCTGGCAAGTGATATGAAGTCTGGCGCGGGGGTTGTGGCCCGTTTATCTGAGTATCGCGTTCGAGCAGTAGATACGTTTGGTGACGACCACCGTCGCCGGAAAATGGGTTTCTACATGGGAGATGCCAGGATCAAGGCCACTACCTTGCATAGCTTCAAAGGCTGGGAGTCACGCCTGCTCGTTGTCTATGTAACGGAAGCCGCGCACGAGCAAAGCCTTGCTCTGATCTATGCTGGTCTGACCCGATTGAAGCGGAGTCAGGAAGGGAGTTGGCTGACAGTTGTGTGTTCCGCACCGCAGCTTCACGATTACGGTCGGACATTCCCAGATCATGTGGCGGTGACGCGTTCGCCGTTCCGGTAGAAGTCCCAATCAAGGCGGTTGGCGTAGACCAAGTTGGGCAGTGCCTTCAGGTAGCCCCTTAATTCTGGCTACGGTTCAGCGCCCGAGAAGCCTTTTGAAAAATCCTTTGGGGCGATGATCTTCAAGCAGGGCGGTTGCCTGCTGACGCCACTTGTCCCTGTCCTCGCGCAGATCGGCGATCGTTTCTTCCAGTTGCGCCCTCTCGCGGTCCCGTTCTTTTTCCAGCATTTCCAGTCTGATGCGGAGCGTTTCTGATGTTGCGTCGCCCTGTTGCGGGCCGTTGCCTTCCGTCTCTTTTGGTTGTTGCGCACTGCGTTGCGCAATGGCTGGAAAGATTCTGTGAAGCTCGGCAGGTTCTATCTCGTAGGCCCCGTTTTCGTTTTTGAGCGCCGAAATCTTCCCGCTTTTTATGGCCCTCTGGATGGTGGTTCGGTTT
Source organism: Pseudomonadota bacterium (assembly GCA_023458055.1). GTDB lineage: Bacteria > Pseudomonadota > Alphaproteobacteria > Sphingomonadales > Sphingomonadaceae > JAFAFE01. The sequence goes on along the minus strand of JAEXAW010000072.1, from coordinate 120 downwards.
TTACCGGTCGCCTTGGCGGCGTCTGACAGGCTATAGCTCATGTCGTTTCATCGCCATTGCGCGTTGTTGCGCCGCTATATTGCGCAATGCGTTGCGTTGTTGCGCCGTGTTTTTCCAGAC
>JAEXAW010000057.1 GCA_023458055.1 Pseudomonadota bacterium | reverse complement strand
GAAATAGATTTCCAGAATGCGTTGGGACGAGTGTTGGCAGAGGAAATTCGGGCTGATCGAGATTTACCGCCTTTCGATAGACCAACTGTCGACGGAATTGCAATCAATTTTTCAGCATTTGAAAAAGGGGTTCGTTCATTTAAAATTAAAGCCATACAATCGGCTGGCGAACCATCTTTAGCTATTTTTTCGGAAAACGAATTTATTGAAATCATGACTGGTGCCGCATTGGATACAACATTAGATACCGTTATTCGATATGAAGATATTTCGATTGAAAACGGCATTGCAACGGTACAAATTGATGTTAAAAAAGGACAAAATATACATCTAAAGGGAAGAGATAAAAAAGCGGGTGAAACTTTAGTGGAACCCAACCAACTCATAAATCCTGCAATCTTGGGCATTGCCGCATCGGTAGGAAAAACAAAATTAATTGTAAAGAAGCTTCCAAAAATTGTAATTATTTCCACAGGAGATGAACTGGTATCTCCAAGCGAAACCCCAACAGAATTTCACTTCGACAATCTAACGGAATTACCATACAATCAGTTTTAAAAAAGTTTGAAATCGATGCTGATGTATTGAATCTCAATGACGATTACGAACTGATTAAAAAGGAATTAATGCGCTGCATTGCTCAGTACGACGTTCTTTTGATGAGTGGTGGCGTGTCTACGGGCAAGTTTGATTTTTTACCGCAAGTTTGTGAAGAATTAAACATTGAAAAACTCTTTCATAAAATCAAACAAAGACCTGGAAAACCTTTCTGGTTCGGCAAAAGCGAGAATCAAAAATTGGTTTTTGCATTGCCTGGAAATCCTGTTTCAGTGTTCATGTGTTTGCACAGGTATTTTATTCCGTGGTTGGAAAAGTCGTTGCAAATTCCTCAAAACACCCATCAATACGCTGTTTTACAAGAAGATATCATATTTGAGCCTGCATTGCAGTTTTTTCAACAGGTAAAACTTGAAATCAGTTCAGAAGGTGTTTTAGTAGCAACACCTGTAAACACAAACGGTTCGGGAGATTTTTCGCATCTTGCCGAAACAAACGCATTTATAGAACTGCCACTCAACCAAAATACATTCCGAAAAGGAGAAATTTTTAAAGTTTGGCGTTATAACTAGTACAACCATGAAAGATTTTTCACACCTCAATAAAGATCTTGAACCCAGTATTGTAAACATTACGGGCAAAAAAGTAACACACCGAAAAGCCGTTGCAAAGGCGGTAGTTGAAATTCCAGAAAACATTTTACAAAAATTAAAGGAAGGCGATTTTAAAACAGCCAAGGGTTCCGTTTTTCAAACCGCAATAATTGCAGGAATTATGGGCGCTAAAAAGACTGGAGAACTGATTCCGCTTTGCCATCCTATTGGTATGGAAAATTGTGAAATCACAATCGAAATCAACAAAGAAAACCAGATAGAAATCTTTTGTACCGCAGAGGTGGAAGCTAAAACCGGTATCGAAATGGAGGCACTTACTGGTGCATCTGTAGCAGCATTAACAATCTACGATATGTGTAAGGCGCTGAGCCACGACATTTGCATCAAAGAAATACAATTAATCGAAAAAACAGGCGGTAAAAATGATTTCAAACGAGCATAAAGATTTTCCACCGCTTAACGGATTGGTCTTAGCAGGCGGAAAAAGCGTACGCATGGGACAAGCGAAAGATGCCTTAAATTGGCACGGAAAAGAACAAAAATATCATTCGGCCGATTTGTTAAAGCCTTTTTGCGACGAAGTTTTTATCTCATGCCGACAAGATCAGCTTACTGATTGTGATGCTGATTACAATGCACTTACAGACACCTTCCTCAACATGGATCCTTTTGGAGGAATTCTTTCTGCATTGCGCTCGCAGCGGGATAAAGCGTGGTTGGTAGTTGCCTGTGATCTGCCATTGTTGGATGCAAACGCCTTACAGTTGCTCACCGAAAATCGAGATCCGCAAAAGGTTGCCACCACGTTTGAAAGTCCATTCGATGGTTTACCAGAACCGCTAATCACCATTTGGGAACCCAAAAGTTATCCGCTTTTATTGAATTTCTTGGGTGTTGGAACTACGTGTCCGAGAAAGGTTTTAATAAATCATGATGTATTGATTTTAAAACCTCAAAACCCTGATGCACTGATGAATGTGAACACACCAGAAGATGCAAAAAAAGCACAAGAACTACTGAATAGCAAGGGAAAAGATGAGTAGTGAGCAGAATCGATATCAGTGTCAGATTGCCTTACCAAGTTTTGGAGCTTCCGCGCAAGAATTGTTGAAGAATGCCAAAGTCTTGATTGTAGGAATGGGCGGATTGGGATGTCCTTCTTCCCAATATTTGGCCGCTTCGGGAGTTGGTACAATAGGAATTGCCGATGACGATATCGTTTCCTTATCCAACCTTCACCGTCAAATTTTATATACTCCTGAAGACATTGGTAAGCGGAAGGTTGAAATTGTGGCAAAACGTCTACAGCAGCAGAATCCTGAGGTGAAAATCATTCCAATAAAAGAAAGAGTTACCTCTGAAAATGTGATGGATCTGATTTCCGAGTTTGATTTAATTATTGAAGGAACCGATAATTTCGAAACCAAATATTTATTAAATGATGCCTGTGTTCTAGCGGGAAAATCCTTGGTATACGGCGCCATTTATCAGTATGAAGGTCAGGTCAGCATTTGGAATGTCCCGCAAAAAGATGGCAGTTTTTAGCCTAATTATCGTGATGTTTTTCCGAATGTTGAAGAAAATCAAGTTCCCAATTGTGCCGAAGGTGGCGTGATACCCAGTCTTGCAGGCATTGTGGGCTGCATGCAAGCCAATGAAGCTTTAAAATTTCTCACAAGATCCGAAGATATTTTATCAGGAAAATTGTGGATGATGAATGTTTTGACTGGAAAAACGCAAATCATCAAATTAAAAAAATCCACTACAAACACGATTACAGAATTAATTCCAACCGTAAAGGCTATTAGCTTCGAAAATTTTAATCAAAACAAAGATGCTTTTGAAATCATCGACGTTCGAAACGAAGAGGAACACGCAAAATTCAATCTTGGCGGAAAAAACATTCCCTTAAACGACCTTGAAAATCGTATAAATGAAATCAGCAATTCAAACAAAATTCTGTGCTATTGTGCAACCGGGAAGCGCAGTGCAGCCGCAGTCCATATATTACAAAAACATTTTCCGAACGCTTCCATTTTTTCGCTGAAAGGTGGAATAGAAAATCAAAATTTAGATGTATAAAGAATTTCTGCAATAACGCTCTTATAACTAAAAACATTGAGTTTTGCAGTACAAACGATTGTCAAACAGTATAAAATCTTAATTGAATAAAAGCAAATCCATCGACCAACTTCCACCACCGCTTATCAACGTTGCCAAGGCCAAACCGAGCATCAAAAGATTGTATTCGTAACCTTCGCCTTTCTGACTTCCGTTCCAGTTCATAAAGAAATTTTGCTTCAACGGTGTTGTAAAAATGATTCCTAGGAAAAGGCAAAAAATTGAAATCGCCCAAATTCGCGTTGCGAAACCTAAAATCATTCCCAACGAACCAAAAAACTCAACACAAATTACCATTAACGCTACAAATTTTGGAAGATGTTGCTGCTTTGTAAAATAGTTCATTGTTCCACTGATACCGCCGCCGCCAAACCAACCCAACATTTTTTGAGCACCGTGGGCAAAGAGGACAATCCCAATGGTCATTCTGGTAACGAAAGCAAACCACACATCGGTTGTACCGAAGATTAATTCTGTAAGATTCATGGTGTATATTTAATTTTGATCGTTTCGGTACGCAACAATTAGGGTTTCATCTACCTTTTTGAAAATTTCGGGTGTATGTTTTCTAATTTTAATTTTCACGTATTTGGAAGCGGGCATGTTGGCGCCTTTCACCACATTATTTACAGAAACCAAAACGTTTGTCTCCGGGAAATACGTCATGGTATTTTTTTCAGGAATCGGATACGGAACTACAATGAAAAGTGGCGCAATACGCTCAATTCCATCATCATAATTGAACAAATCTACCTTATCACCGTCCTTTAAACCTGCTTTATCAATGTCAATTTGGTTCATCATCACCACTCTCCTTTCATTAAAAATTCCACGATAGCGGTCGTTCAAACCATATACAACTGTATTAAACTGGTCGTGAGTTCTTGTGGTTCCCATTAAATATTCATCATCCGCCAAACGGTTATCCGTCATGGGTGTGGTAAAAAATGCGGCTCTCTCGGGATGAATTTCACTGCTGAAAATACCATCTCGAGGGCGGTTTGGCAAGTAAAAACCTCCTTTCTGAACGACTCTTCTGTTGTAATCTTCAAAACCGGGAATACACTTTTCAATATCATCTCGTACCGCATCGTAGCTGTTGATGAATTTATCCCAATCCACCACAGAACGGTCTCCCAAAACAGCTTTTGCCATTCGACAAGCGACTTGCGTTTCGTTGATTAAATGCTCCGAAAGCGGTTCTAAAACTCCTC
>JAEXAW010000029.1 GCA_023458055.1 Pseudomonadota bacterium | reverse complement strand
TCAAGATTTTTTGAGAGACGAATAAATTCTATCTCTGGGATTTCGGGAGGAGGGCAAGATATAGAAATCTGATTTCTCCCCTTTCTCAGAGGTACACTCGTTTTTGTGTGAAGACTCACACTTTGCCAACCATCCCTGTTGGGTCTTATTTCTCCTACGATGTTTTCTCCTACTTGGACCTCATAGGTAGAGAATGAACCATCGTCAAAGCGTTCGGGAAGTAACCAAAAGTTGATATGGTAATTCCCATCAGAAGGAGCTGTAATCTCGAATGTTTTGGTGCAAGCATCCTTGTTTAAGGTTATTTTTACACCATGAACAACCACATCTCCAGTGACACTGAGTTTAGACGCACTTTGAGATTGTACTGTAAGTGTTAAGCCAAAGAGTAAGATGAAAAGAAAAATTCTACTGTTCATAGAGCCTGTCTGTGTATGTATTTATATCTGTATTTTGTACGAGGCAACTTGCCCGTTGACGTGGATATTGAGGATATAGCCTCCTGGCGCCAAGGATGAAACATCAAGTGTCCCACTCTGGCTTTCATGAAAGTTTCTCAAGACAATTTGCCCCGAGAGATCGGAGAGCTCAACACGATTGATCGATTTATTTGCGACCGTCTCGTAGCGGAGTTGCCTACCCGAACTATCCACATAAACTTTCAACTCGAATTTTTGTGCATTAATTTTTTCTATGGGATTGCTTCCTGTCAAAGGAACTGAGATTAGTCCCTTTTTCTCGGAATGAAGGACGAGACGATCTTTGTAGCACAATATGTCCGCCAACTTCCCCAGCTCGGCATCTGCGGTGAAGAACAACTGACAAGTCTTCCCTGCATCCTCGGATATGTATATTTCGTACTTATCCGAGGATGTGGCTAACAAGAATAAGGTATTGGGAGATGAGTAATCAATACAGGAAGAGAGGAGGATCATGGGGCCGCCCTCAAGTATTCTCTCTCTCCATGTGTTGCCTCCATCTTCACTTTGTACGAGAATACTGTTAATCCCAGAGAAAGCGAAAAGATTTCTTGGATTGGAGGGGTGATAGATGATATTTATCAGATTGCTATCGGTCTTCCTCAACTCGTAATTCTTCACGGAAAAGTCGTCTAAATCGACGGTTAATACAAATCCTACATAGCCTGCAGATATCCCATAGAGAAGGAGCTTTTTAGGATTAGAGGGGACAAGTAGCGCTCCAGAAAGTGTCGACAGGTCGGAATGAGTCTCCTTGATGCTAACTTTTTGTGTCCATGTTTTCCCAAAATCGGAGGAGGAAACGAGAAATATATCATCCCAATCGTCTATGAGTAGGAGAAGTTCTTTTTCGTTTTGAGGGTTTTGCACTAGGAAATATTGTCTCGGAGCTTTAGGAAGATCCAATCGAGAGCTTATCTCTTCTGTTATATCCTTAAAAATCTTCCCCTTATTCGGAGAGTAAAGTAGGGAGATAGGACAATTCGTTATCGAACTTTTTCCCCTCCCATTAAAAGCAAGAGCAAACGCCTCCTCTTCATGGGTTACAGAGTTCAGAATACTAGACCCAGAGAATGTCGGACCTTGCCAAGTCGCGTTGGTCGCAAGATTTTTGCTGTAAACACCATCCTTGGAAAAGAAATAGAGTTGATCGCCAATGAGTTTGAGTGATTGGTACGAGATTTGGGGGATTCTTTCTTTTTCAAGATCCAGAGAAGTCCACTGTGCTCGACCTATTGGGCAAGAGAACCCAAGTAACACGAGAAACGTTGCGGAGAAACTAATTATTCTTTTCATAATGACTATATGATTAATATTGAACGGGAAGTGGAGTGTTGCGAATCGTTTGAAATGCATCTATTAACCCATATCCATATTCCACATTCCATGATCCGTTCGTTTTGTAGGTCTCATAAGGGCGTGTCCCTATTTTTCTTGAATTCTGCTCTATTAGATCTCGAACTTGTCGTGATGTTAAAAAGGGATTCCTCTCTAATATTAAAGCTGCCAAGCCTGCAGCGTGAGGAGCAGCAAAAGACGTTCCTGGGGACTGGATGTCATATTGCCCGCCAGCAAACGTTGTAAAAACATCAACGCCAGGAGCCATAACGGACAAGGTTGGTCCAAATGAAGACCCTTCCCATCGCTCTCCATTGGAGCAGATCGCTCCAACAACCAAGATATTAGGTGCCACATCTCCTGGAAAGGTTATGCTATTTTCTTTCCATTCATTCCCAGCGGATTTTACAACAATGCACCCTAACCCATTTCTTCCTCGTAGAATAGCCGCTTCTATCGCATCTAAAAGCATCTCTCCTTTAAGTTCGAGGTTTTCTCCTGGGTATAGTTTGCGTCTCCCAACAGAGATAGAAATCACATCTGCTCCGTTTGTCCAAGCTTGGTTGATACATCTGGCAATGTCCTTCATAGTCTTGCCATATGCTGACATCAGTTGTGCATCTGGGGCTATCCCCACTACTCCCAGTCCATTGTTTCGTTTGGCTGCTGCAATACCTGCACAAGAAGTTGCATGGTCCCCAATTGGCAGATCTCCTTCTCCAGAATTTGTGAGACATATAACG
>JAEXAW010000025.1 GCA_023458055.1 Pseudomonadota bacterium | reverse complement strand
ACCAAAATCAGAAGTCGCATCTACAAAAATCCACCATTTTGATAATTTAATGATCTTGTTAAAAAGCCAACCTCTCTATGGTACACGAAATCTCTTGGAGCGCTTTCATATAACGGAAAAAGTATTGGCGAAGTGCGGGCTTAATTGGGCTGAAAGTTCAATTCAGACTGAGTGGAGCCAATGCTTTTTTCGAATTGTTAAATTAAGAATAAAATCAATACGAAAAAGCGGTGGCGGATAAATATTTACACATTTTCTATTTTATATTCTACCCCGCATTTTGCCAATACTATGTTAGCTGCAGTATTTTTTAGAGTGGTGATTTTACTTTTTCCAAAGTGTCCTTTTTCGTATTATATTCGAAATATGTTTTCAAAGCAGGAGAATAGACAGAAAATTTTTCCAACTTTGTAAAAGGTGCATAAAGTTTGAACGTACAAATGTCAGTAGCAGAAATAAAAGGGTTTGTTTTTAAGTGACTATGAGTTGACATTGTTACTTCTCCCATATTTTGTGAGGATGAATATGTTGGAATTAATCTTGAATGAAATTTCTTGTTATCTATAATTTGTCCATTTTTATCCGTAATAAACAAGTAATCATTTCCAAATGGTATTACACCTGATTCAGTTGCTCCAGTAATAATGTAAGTTTTATATTTATCTGCAAATGGAATTGTAATTAAATTTAAGCTAAAATTCTCTGGAACACCAACTTCATATTTTGGATCTGATAATTGAGAAATTATTTTTTCTCGTACATTTTTTAATTCAATTTCGTCAGTCGTAAGATTTCTGATACTCAAATTTTGTTTAGAGGGTTTTTTCGAGTTGTTTATGAATGAATATTCTACCAAAACCTTGCTGCCCAATTTGTCTAAAAACACTGTTTTAACTGTATCACTTTTAGTTTTGTAAGTTAGATATTGACCAACTAAATTATTGATTTTTTTATTTTCTCTTGCTATATCCGTTGAATGCCACGAAGCATTTTCTAAAGAATAAAGTAAGTTGCCTTCTTTTTTAATTGAATCTAATTTTACTTTTATTTCACTGTCTGTAAAATTATATTCTTGGCTATAAATTACAAAAGAAAAAAAGAGTAATAAAATTGTAAATAATTGTTTCATAATCGATGTTTGGATAATATTGCAGCTAACGGAAAAAGTATTGGCGAAGTGCGGGTCTAAAAGGGAACTTTAGTTCAATTTTCGACCAAACGAAGCCGATATTTTTTCCATGAAACGAACTTACAAAAAATCAGTGGAATGGAAAAATAGCGGCGGATAAATGTGAAGAATTTTTCAACTTTGCACTTCCTCCCGCATTTTGCCAATACTATGTTAGCCGTAGTTTTAAAATACCCTAAATTCTAAATAGATTTTTTCTTCAACATCTTCGAACAAAATACTAAACCTTGGATTTACATGGTAATTATCATAAAAATTCATTTGAATAGAATTCTGAAACATTTGGTTCAAATCTTATTTCACGTATTTGATTTACTACTTTTAACTTTAATACATGATATTTATTTAATTTATAAAATTTTGTTTTATTCCAGTAATCAACATGGACATTCTTAGAAAGTAGGTAAGGTATAAAGTGTCTTTGAATTTTTTTGATATAGGAATAAACAATTGCTTTTCTTATATCTTTATTTGTGTACATAATTAGAAAATTAGTCAAGATTCCAATATGCTGTTTCGGCATCGTCAACAAATTCTGCATTTAACCAATCTTCATAACTTTGAATCTCACAATCATCATAATATGGTTCTTCGTAATTATCATCCTCATTATAAAATCTTTCTGTAACATCTTCATTTATAAAATATTGAAATTCTTTAGAATTGTTTATTACATTTGAATTATAAAACGTTAATTTCATTTCCTTATCATAATAAACAGAATAGAAGTTTTCAAATTTTTGTTGGTTAATTTCAAGTGTTTCACTTGAAAAATTATTATAGTATTTCTCTGAGAATAATGGTATATATTCTATAATTGTTTTAGACAATCGCTGAATTTTAAACCCAACAAGTTCTTTTAAGTAGAAAATACGATCTAAAAATTGTGGAGGATAACAAAAATCATTCACGTTCTTGAGTGCCCAAGTAATGTAATTTTGGTCAGGATTAATTGCTATAGAGTCATATAATATTTCGATATCCTTATCAGAACTTTCAACAATTCTAATTTGTGACCTTAAATCACTATTTAAATTAATATATATTAATGAAAGTAATTCTTCCAAAAGTTTAGAAAACTGACCTGCAATATCTTCGTCCTGGCAATTAATTGAAACTTTGTTGCTTGTTACTTCAAATGATATGTTTTGATTTCTCAAACTATTTAATAAATTGTAATCATAATATTTTTTGCCTAACAAAGGTACAATTGCTACTTTTTTGAAATCCTTTAAACTTATTAATATAGCTTCGATATATTTTTCTATTGCGTTACTTCTGTAAGAATTAATTTTACCAAGAACAACGCTATGAATTGTTTGACCTTTATAAATTCCAAAATTTATTCGTTTTTTATAGTTATCTTCTTCTAAACCTTGTCTTATTCTTTTATCGATGACATTTCCATTCTCAAACTTAATCCACAAATATTTTTCATAATTACCCCACCAATGATTGCGCTTAAATTCTCCAAATCCAATTTCTATTACACCAGAAAACCAACTTGCGAAAATCGGTTCTGATGTTTGGAATAATTGCTCAAATTCATAATCTGAACATTCTAAATCGGTTAAAAATAGTTGATTATTTTTTAATTTCCAATATCCTTGATAACCTCTACGATTTGCAGATGAAAAATTCGAATCCACTGAAATACCTTTATTTATTTCTAAATAATCTTCAAATGGTGCTCCAATGATAGGGTATTTTTCACCTTTATATTCTATCACTTCTTGTGCTTGTACTGTCATGCTTTCTAAAATTACGGCTAACGGAAAAAGTATTGGCGAAGTGCGGGCAAAAAATGAACTTTAGTTCAATTTTGGACCAAACGTAGCCGATGCTTTTTCAGATTGTCTAAATTAAGAAAAAATACAATATGAAAAGCAGCGGCGGATAAAAAAGTAGAGTAGTTCAACTTGTTACTTCGCCCCGCATTTTGCCAATACAATGTTAGCTGCAGGTTTTTTTATTCAATTTTTCGTAAAAATGTTCTTCTCATTTTCGAAGAAGAACCCCAAAAAATATACCTTTTTTTATCGGTATACTTTTTTGCATATTTAACAAGTTTTCCGTTATCAATTCTATAACTGAAAAGTTTTTTATTTCCAATCTTAAATTTTCTATGATACTGAATTCCGTTTTCATTTTTTAATTCATAGTTATGGTAGTTTCCAGATAACATTTCTGTTATTGACAAACTATCGTTTTTTGATTCAATTTCAAATTTTTCTTTTGAAAATTTTAAGTAAAGTGAATTCTTGTCAATTTTGTATGTTCCAGTTAAGTCTTGATTTACTAAATCTCCTGAAAAATCATAGTCAAAAGTTTTATCATTTTTCAGGTTTATTGTCGTTATAAAAAATCCCAAATCAGCAAAATTTGATTTGTAATTCCCTTGTAGATTTTTATTTGAAGCACAGGAATTTAATACAAAAATTATTAAAATAAATTTTATGATTTTCAATTTTGAGAAATTTTAGTTTGACACGATTTTTTGCAAACTTGCAGCTAACGGAAAAAGTATTGGCGAAGTGCGGGCTAAGAATGACTGAGTGGTCTATTGTTAACTGCATAAAGCAAAAAACTTTTTCGTGGAACTAAATTACATAAATTATGTGGAACGAAAAGTTTTTTTGCGACTAAATACACCTAATTGTTCTATTAT
>JAEXAW010000006.1 GCA_023458055.1 Pseudomonadota bacterium | reverse complement strand
GCGAGCCACTCCGTCAGCTCATCCCGCCATGCTTCCACCATCGCCAGCCTCCACGCTGACGATCTTGAATCACGATAAGCGACTCTTGTGAATCTCAAAAATCCACTTCTGCCAAAGTAGTGCTAATCCTTCAGCGGATTTTGGGTTAGGAGCCAAAAACTGATTTGCCATCGGCACGGTTTTCGCCACTTCTGATAGAAGCCGACCAATTCCTGAAGCCATTGCTTCTTTGCCCATCCCGCTAGACGCTAACAGCATGAGATAAATATTGATTCCCGCACCTGTGTAGGTTTGAAATGCTCCCCCAGCGACACCAGCGATAAGAGCAAACATGGAAACCTGGGCAATTGTCCGGTTCGGCCTAGAGGCCTGAGCAAGAATGAAATCGACAATTAAACCGGCAAGACCGGGGGGGCTTTGCGAAATGCGGTAGTATTCCCACGGCTCTACAAAATCCGATGCGCCATTTTGTGGAGCTGGTTTGCCATTTTGACACGCAACAACAGCCTGAGATTGCCCACGGTTCGGAGCGATGTAATCCGAGTGGTAAGCACGGTTGTCAATCATCAGCCGACAGCTTCAAGCGCGGCTTGGCGAGCGGCCTGAATTTGGCCTTCCAAATATTTCCGAATATCTGCCTCTAAAAAGACTGTGCGCTTTGATCCCGCGCCCACCTTGATAGGCGAAATCGCACCTGAGCTAACCAGCCGATAAATTGCCGTTCGCTTTAGCTTCAGCGCCTCCCCCACCTCTTCAAGCGTAAGAAGCCGTGGGAGCGACACCACATCGTCCAATGTTCCTTGATAACCGTTCATAATCATCTCCGTGCTTTACGAGCCTATGTAGTTCGTCTGAGCACAGAGAATCATAATGAGTTATTGAGGGTCAAGTAAAAATTATAAAAAATCCGAGATATTATATTGTCTATTTCTAAATCAATAGTTTACCGACGATCAAGATCGCATCTTATCGTCTAAGAAGTAATTCAATTTCATCTTCAGAAAGTCCAGCATTAATTAATTTATCAATTATTTTATCTTCTACTTTATTTAATTCATTAGATTTAAACAGCAAGAATGCTTGCCATTTATTCATTATCTCAACACGCAAGTTAAAAAGATTGCTTCGTTGGTAAGCGCCTTCAACACCTTTAACAGTGTGGGCAAGACAGTTTTCAATGGCATTTTTGCTGAAGCCATTTTGATGTTCAGCCCATTCGCGAAATGAAGAACGGAAACCGTGGATCGTAACAGGCCGCAACTTCTTTAGAGTTTTAGCAACAGCTACATCAGAAAGCGGTTTACCACGCGGGCCGGGAAAAATCAGGTTTTGCGGATTCAGCCAGACGTTGGCTTTCTGTTCAGCAATAAGCGGTAGCGCTTCATCGCAAAGTGCCGGTGTATGAGATTTGCGCGCTTTCATTCGAGTAGGGGGAACGGTCCATTTGTTGCCCACAATTTCATCGAACGTTGCGGCACGAGCTTCACCGAATCTAGCAGCGGTTAAAATGATAAATCGCAGCAATTTAGCAGAAGTCGAATTGATAGCTGAAAGTTCAGCGTAAAATTTCGGCATTTCCTCCCACGGCAAGGCGGCAAAATGCTCTGGCTCAGGGCGCTTGCTTAACTCTACTAACTTTGCTGGATTTGGACGGCTTGGTTCATCATCTTCTTTTGCCGCTTCAGTCAATATAACGCTGAGCCGTTGTTTGACCCTAGATTGCGTTTCGGGGAGCGCGGCAAGGGTCGATTGCTCCAATACGGCCTTAAGATCGAGATACGTAATATCCCGCGCCCTCTTATCGCCTATCGTTTCTACCGATCCTTCCGGGCGAAAATTTAGGACAAACTTTTCGAGGGTTGATGGCCATTGCTCAACTGCCTTTTTATTGCGCGGAAGTCCGTTTTTACCACGTGCAGACCGCAAGCGCTCAACATAGTCGGCAGCGACTTCTCGAAATTTTCGTCCAGTCGGATCGAACTTTGGATTGAATGCTAATCTGGGGTGTTTCCCCTCATTAATATACTGGCGCATTTTTGTCGCCAGCTTGCGAGCGTCAGCTAACTTCTTTCCGTTTGCCCCTGCCCCACCAATTCCAATTTCAACTGCTTTGCCAGCGGCGTTATATCGAAATACCCAAGACCGGGTGCCCGTCTTTTGAACTTTCAGAATCAGGTTGTTGCCAAGAGAGTGTGAACCCGGTGCAGCGTTTTGCACTTCAGCATTCGTTTTGATTGCCATGGCCAATTTCCACTTCATTAAATCCAGCCATATTCCCGACAGTAAGAAATTCCGCGTCTCTTCTTATAGGCGGAAAAATTCAATCGCGAAAAATGGCGGATTTCTGCGGACTGTAACGCATGATTGAAAAAATTGAAAATCAGCAATTTCAGCATCCATTTATCTCAGTTTTCTGCGGGTTTTAGGCATGTTTGATGCTTGAAATCTGGCGGAGAGGGTGGGATTCGAACCCACGGTACGGTTACCCGCACACCGCATTTCGAGTGCGGCGCTTTCGACCACTCAGCCACCTCTCCGCGAGGTCGGCGCCTAACGAAATCGGGCACCGGTTGGTCAGAAGCGGCGCCATTAGCGGATGATCTTGAACTTGCCAAGCCCCGCATGCGTATTTTGTTGAGTTCCCTGCAATGGCGATCTTGCGGCACATGTAAATGAAACTACATTGGCTACATGATATCTTATTCCAAAGTGTCGCAAAAGGAACGGGCAGACATCGACGCACGACCTTTTGTTGTGCAAACGCATTTTTCGATTGGTGATATTGTGCGCCATCGCTTGTTCGATTTCCGCGGCGTGATCTTTGATGTCGATCCCGTTTTTTCCAATAGCGAGGAATGGTATCAGTCTATTCCCGAACAGGTTCGCCCTGATCGCAACCAGCCCTTTTATCATTTGCTGGCCGAAGGCGAAGAGGGAAGTTATACCGCCTATGTCAGTCAAGGCAACTTGGTGCCTGACGCGGATGCAGGGCCAGTCTATCACCCCCAAGTAGCAGGATTATTTGAGCAATTTGCGGATGGCCGTTATACGCTGAAATCCGTTCACAAGCATTGAGCACGATGCTTTAACGAACCTAGGCCTTCAACTTCCAACCGGATTTCAACAGAAGATAACAAAGCGTGCCAAGCGCAATGTTAACCGCCATCAAAATGGTCGCCCCGAGGATAACCGGCGAATCGGCGGCACCGATAAATCCATAACGGAAACCCGAAATCACATAGAAAAACGGGTTGGCATGGCTGATGACTGCAAAAGTCGGCGCAAGACGATCAACCGAATAAAATGTCCCCGATAACAGGGAAAGCGGCGCCACGATGAAGTTCGAGACGGCGGCCGCATGATCAAATTTTTCGGCCCATATCGAAGTGATGAGGCCAAGAAAGCCCAACATCGCCGATCCCAGCAGACCGAAGGCAATAACCGCCCACAAATGTTGCACGCCAACATGAACGCCGGGCCACACCAGCATCACACCCCATACGGCAAGGCCAACCAGGATAGCGCGGGTGACAGCGGCGGCGATCAATGCGGTCATTAATTCACCCACAGAGACTGGGGGCATCAAATAATCGACAATTGTCCCTTGCATCTTGCCAACCAAGAGCGCGAAGCTGGAATTGGCAAAGCTGTTCTGCATCATCCCCATCACAATCAAGCCAGGCGCGATGAAATCTGCAAAGGGCACCCCGAGAATGTCTCCGCCGCGTCGTCCCATCGCTACCGTGAAAATAACGAGATAGAGTAAAGTGGTGACCGCCGGAGCCCATATCGTCTGCAACTGCACCTTGAAGAAACGTTGTACCTCTTTGCGATAGAGCGCAAACATGCCCGCCCAATTGATTGATCGGATGACCGGCACGCCCGGTTCCGTGCGAATCCGCGAAGGCATTGATATATCGGAAGGGGCTGGATCGGTTATCATCGGCATGGGTCCTATACATTGCCCAAATCGACCGCAAGCACCGTTGTGACCAAGGAGTACAGTCAAAGCTGGAAATTATGACAAAGAGTCCCTATATCGCGCGGACCAATCCGCAGGAAGAGTGGAACATGCGTGGCTTAATGCTGCTCCATTCCTGCAATCTGATGAAAGTTTATAGTGCATGTCCTGGACCGACGAACGTATCAACCAGTTAAAAACGATGTGGGAAAAAGGCCTCACCGCCAGCCAGATCGCTGAAGAACTGGGCGGTGTGAGCCGCAACGCGGTTATCGGCAAGGCGCATCGTCTGGGTCTCAAATCGCGACCCTCTCCGGTCAAATCGACGGAGGCCAAGAAAAAGACAGCCCCGGCTGCACCTAAAGCTGCACCCCCTGTCAAAGCAAAGGCCGCCACTCGGCCGACGGAGGAAAAGCGCGAACCAACCGCGACACCTGCGCCGGTACCCTCAGCGGCACGGGCCGCTACAACGGATAATGTCCAGCCCTTCCCGTCGTCACGTACCGATTTGCCCCGTATCGTGTCGGTCGGCCCTGGAGGTTTTCTGCGTCAAGGTCCGGGCGAACAGCAGGCTCCGATTCCGCCGGCTCCGCCGCGCCGTCTGGTGCCGGCTAAGCCCTCGCCCGAAATTGCGGACAAGACGAGCCTTCTCGATCTGACCGACAAGATCTGCAAATGGCCGATGGGACATCCTGGCGAGCCGGATTTCCACTTTTGTGGTGAAACGGTTAACCCGGGTTTCCCATATTGTGTGGAACATTGTGGCCGCGCTTACCAAGCCCAATTGCCGCGAGGTACCCGTCGCCCGCCGCCCCCTATGCCATTTGGCGGTCCTCGCGTCCGCTAACCGCGGCGCCGGGCGAATTTGACACCCAAAAGTTTCGCTTTCGTTCTTGCTGCTTGCGGGGCAGCAAGGCGCAGCTTATAGCCGCGCCATGTCTGATGATTTGTTTGCTTCCGCGCCCTTGCCTGCCACCGACTATGATGCTTCAACGATTGAAGTTCTGGAAGGGCTGGAGCCGGTTCGACGTCGTCCTGGGATGTATATCGGCGGCATAGACGAGCGCGCCCTGCATCACCTTGCCGCCGAAGTCATTGACAACAGCATGGATGAAGCGGTTGCCGGTCACGCCAATCGCATAGAAATCACGCTTGAAGCGGGGAATCGGTTGACCGTGGTCGATAATGGCCGTGGTATTCCGATTGATCCGCATCCTAAATTTCCAGGAAAATCGGCCCTCGAAGTCATTATGACCACGCTCCATTCGGGCGGAAAGTTCGAGGGCAAGGCTTATGCGACCTCGGGAGGCTTGCATGGTGTAGGAATTAGCGTCGTGAACGCGCTCTCTACCGAAACCATCGTCGAGGTCGCGCGCAACAAGGAGGTGTTTGCGCAACGCTTTGCGCGTGGGATAGCGCAAGGGCCGCTTGAGAAGCTTGGTGTTACACAAAACAGGCGGGGCACCAGCGTATCATTTGTGCCGGATCCAGAAATCTTCGGCGAAACGGCACGCTTCAAACCGCAGCGGCTGTATCGCTTGGCGCGCTCCAAGGCCTATCTTTTTGCCGGCGTCGAAATCCGCTGGAAATGTGCGCCGGAACTGATCGGCGAAGACACGCCGACGGAAGCCGTGTTCCAGTTTCCCGGCGGCCTATCGGACCATCTGCGCGACCAACTGACGGGTCGTGAAACAGTGACCGCCGAATTTTTTTCCGGCACGCAAGAATTTCCCGATAACGGTGGCCGCGTGGAATGGGCGGTATCATGGCCGCTCTGGTCCGATGGCAGTTATAGCTGGTATTGTAACACAATCCCGACACCCGATGGCGGCACGCATGAACAAGGCTTGCGCGCCGCATTGACGCGGGGCATCCGTGGTTTTGGCGAACTGATCGGTCAGAAAAAAGCAAAGGATATAACGGCGGACGACGTGATGACGGGCAGCGAGTTGATGCTATCCGTATTCATCCGCGACCCGCAATTCCAATCGCAGACCAAGGACCGCCTGACTTCTCCTGAAGCTGTCCGTTTGGTGGAAAACGCGATCCGTGATCATTTCGATCATTATCTTTCCAGCAACATGGACCGAGGCAAGGCGCTGCTCGGCTATATTCTCGAGCGCATGGATGATCGCCTTCGCCGTAAACAGGAGCGTGAGGTCAAGCGCAAGACGGCGACATCGGGGCGCAAGGTGCGCCTTCCCGGCAAGCTCACGGATTGTTCGGCCGATGATCCGGACGGCACAGAGTTGTTCATCGTCGAGGGCGACAGCGCGGGCGGATCGGCAAAGCAAGCCCGCGACCGCAAGACCCAAGCCATTCTTCCCATTCGCGGCAAAATCCTCAATGTAGCCTCCGCCAGCGCGGATAAGATTCGAGGCAATGCGGAGATCGCGGATCTCATTCTCGCGCTCGGGTGCGGCACACGCAAAGATTGCAACCCCGATCATCTGCGCTACGAACGGGTCATCATCATGACCGACGCAGATGTTGACGGCGCGCATATCGCGACCTTGTTGATGACCTTTTTCTTCCAGGAGATGCCCGAGCTTGTTAGGCGCGGTCACCTTTACTTGGCGCAGCCCCCGCTCTACCGTCTTACCGCTGGCACCAAGAGTCTTTATGCTCGGGATGATGCGCATCGGGCAGAACTCGAAGAAACGGTGTTTAAGGGCAAGAAGGTCGAAGTCGGCCGTTTCAAGGGGCTGGGCGAAATGATGCCGCAGCAGCTCAAGGAAACAACAATGAACCCGGAAACGCGGTCATTGATAAAGATAACATTGCCCCAGGAATATGAGGAGCGGGCCGGGGTGAAGGATCTTGTCGATCGTCTGATGGGCAAAAATCCGGAACACCGGTTTCAATTCATCCAGGCTAATGCCGCAACGCTCGATGAGGAGGCGATTGACGCATGAAATACGGTCCTTTGTTTCTTTTACCCTTGGCTCTCGGAGCCTGTAGTTCGCCCGCGCCCGAAGCGGATAAATCGGTTGCAGATGCCACCGTCAGCCAGACTGCACCGGCAACCGAAACGCCAACTCCGGCCGCCCCAACAAACGCCCCCGCAACGACTGCCTCATTGGCGACTACGGCCCCGCAGTCCGCGAAGATCTGCCTCAGTTGCCATAAGGTCGACAAGGGCGCAGGGAATTCCATCGGCCCCAATTTGTTCGGCGTGTTCGGGCAGAAATCCGGGCAGGTTCCGGGTTATGCCTATACCGACGCCAATAAAAATTCGGGCCATGTCTGGGACGCTCCGACACTGGACGTCTATCTGACCAACCCGATGAAGGAAATTCCGGGTACCAAAATGACCTTTGCCGGGATCCCTGATGCCGCCAAGCGCAAGGAAGTCATCGACTGGTTGCAGACGCTTAAATAGGGCTTCCCTTTTGTTTGCGATGACAGGCTGCTCCAATCAGCCGGTCATCGCGGCAACAAAGGCCTGAACTTTTTTCTGGCGCCATTGCGGGGTCGGCGCGATCAGCCAGTAGGCAAGATTGTGCGACTTTGCGTTGTCGAGCGCCGTGACCCGTCCGCTCGCAATATCCGCTTCCGCGAGCAAATGCGGCACAATGGCGCGCCCCAGCCCATTAGCTGCCGCGTCAATCGCAAGCCCTGCATCCGGCAGCCGTAGCGTCATATTTTCACCATCGCCTTCCGGTGAACCGGGCCAGCCAATCAGCGTTTCGGCGCTCGATCCCGGTGCGCTCACGGTCACAAAAGCGCCATCGGCGAGGCGCACCCCCTCATGTTCGCCCGGCCCTTCGGCGAGGCGGATCGCGATATCAAGATTAGCCTCGGTAAAATCGATCGCGCTGTCTCCCGACAGGAGGTGGAAGCGCAGATCCGGATCAGCGCGGCCATAGTCAGCGAGACGCGGCGCGAGCCATTTGGCCGAGAAATCGCGCGGTGCGGCGATGGTGAGCGACTTGGACGATTGCCCCGCCTGCATCGCGCGGACCGATTCTTCGAACATCAAAAACCCGGCCCGCAGTGAATCCAGCCCCGCCTCGGCTTCCGGCGTCAGTTCGAGCCCCTTGGTCGTGCGGCGGAAAAGGACTACCCCCAGCATATCTTCCAGCGCTCTCACCTGCTGCCCCACAGCAGCTGGGGTCACCGCGAGTTCGTCAGCCGCACGCGTGAAGCTTAGATGGCGCGCCGCAGCGTCCAGCACGCGTAGCGCGTTCAGGGGGAGCATGGTCCGCTTCATAAAGTTTAGACCTATTGCGCAACCATCGGTGTAACCAGCGGAAATTGTGGGATCATTGCTTCAAACAATTCTCCGTCCTCGCCCGCCATGACGTAAAATCCGGCCATTGTTCCAGTGGGCGTTGCGAGCGGGCACCCCGATACATAATCATAGCCCTTGCCCGGCATAATCACCGGTTGTTCGCCAATCACGCCCTCGCCTTCCACCAAATGCAGCGCCCCGCGCCCGTCGGTAATGCGCCAGCTGCGCGTTAACAATTGGACGACTTCTTCGCGATTATTCTCAATACGAATATGGTAGGCCCAGAACCAGCGCCCCTTGTCTGGCTCAGATTGATCGGCGAGATAGCTCACCGAAACGCGCACCATCACCCCGTCGGTCTCTGCCGAAAAAGGAAAAAGCACGTCTACATAGGTCTGTTGCGAGTCCATAATGCAATTTTGATCCTAAAGGCCGATGCCCGTCAATGCCTGATCGAGATCGGCGATGAGATCATCAGGGTCTTCTAGTCCCACATTGAAACGCAGCATGTCTTCGGTGATGCCCACTTCAAGGCGCGCTTCTTCGCTCATGCCAAAATGGGTGGTCGAGGACGGATGGGTCATCAGGCTGCGCGTATCGCCGATATTGTTGGAAATATCGATAAGCTCAAGACCATCAAGCAAGCCATGGGACTGCTTGCGACCGCCGCCCAGCAGGATCGACATGATCGATCCCGCAGCATCCATTTGTTGCATCGCCAGCGCATGATGCGGATGGCTTTCCAGACCCGGATACAAGACGGATTTCACCCGACCTTCTAAGAACCGGGCCACTTTCAACGCATTTTCGCTCTGGCGGCGCACACGCAAATCCAGCGTTTCGAGGCTTTTCAATACCACCCACGCGTTAAACGGGCTCAAATTGGTCCCGACATTGCGGTGGAACGGCAGGATGACGTCATTCATCAACTGCTCGCTCGAACAAATCGCGCCCGCAAGCACGCGCCCCTGCCCGTCCATCAGCTTGGTTGCGCTATAGGCGACAACATCCGCGCCCAGTTCAATCGGGCGCTGCAAGGCACTCGTAGCGAACGCATTATCGACAATCGAAATAATGCCATGCTTCTTTGCAATCGCACAGATCGCCTTGATGTCCGCCACCTGCATCGAAGGATTGGCGGGAGTTTCAAAGAAGAATAATTTGGTGTTGGGGCGCACCGCGTCTTCCCATTGCTGGGTATCATGCGTGTCGACCAGCGTCGTTTCGATCTTGTAGCGCGGGAACAAAGTGTCGGTGAGCCAGCGGTTCGATCCGAACATGATCTTGCCCGCAACAATATGATCGCCCGCAGAAAGCTGCGAGAGCATGGCAACGCTCATTGCCGCCATGCCGGTTGCGGTGGTGCGACAGGCTTCGGCACCATCCATCAGCGCGATGCGCTGTTCGAGCATTTCAACCGTCGGGTTTTGCAGCCGGGAATAGGTCATACCCGGCTTGTCGCCGCGGAACCGCGCAGCGGCTTCCTCTGCATTGTCATAAGTATAGCCGGAGGTCATGAAGATGGCTTCGGACGTCTCGCCATATTCACTGCGCGCAGTCCCGCCGCGTACCGCCCGGGTCGCAGGCTTCCAGTTTCTGGTTATACTCTTGTCTTGTCCCGTCTTGCGTTTCATTGCTTCAGCGCGGCGATCACCGCGTCTCCCATTTGCGAGGTGGTGAGATTACCACCAATATCTCCTGTCCGCGCGCCGCTCGCCAGCGCTGCCGCAACTGCCGCATCGACCCGGTCGGCAGCGTCCGCTTGCGCGAGCGAATAGCGCAACATCATCGCGAGCGACAAGATCATCCCCAGCGGATTGGCCTTGCCCTGACCTGCAATATCGGGGGCGGATCCATGGATCGGCTCATAAAGCCCCTGCCCCTTGCTATTGAGCGACGCGCTCGGGAGGAGCCCGATCGAGCCTGCGCACATGCTCGCCTGATCGGACAAAATATCACCAAACAGGTTGCCGGTCACGATCACGTCGAACTGGCCGGGCTGGCGCACCAGCTGCATCGCAGCATTGTCGACATACATATGGCTTAACGCAACATCGGGATAATCGCGCGCTGTTTCGATCACGACATCGCGCCAGAGCTGCGAGGTTTCAAGCACATTGGCCTTATCGACCGAGCAGAGTTTAGGCTGGCGGCTCTCTCCTGCCCGCGCGATGGTGGTTTCAAAACCGACCTTGGCAATGGCGGCGACCTGGTCCTCGTCATAGGACATCACATCATAGCCTTCGCGCCGCCCCGAAGCCGTCGTGCGCATGCCTTTTTCGCCGAAATAAACGTCGCCGTTCAATTCGCGCACGATCACCATGTCGATCTCGCGGGCGATTTCCGGGCGGAGCGCCGAGGCATCGGCGAGTTCAGGGAAAAGCTTAGCCGGCCGCAGATTGGCGAACAGGCCGAGCGCCTTGCGCAGGCCCAGGATCGCCTGTTCGGGGCGCAGATGCCGTTCCAGCGCATCACAATCCGGGTCGCCCACTGCGCCGAACAGGATCGCATCGGCCTTGCCTGCTACCTCGAGCGTTGCGGGCGGAAGCGGGTGGCCGTGCGCTTTATAGGCAGCCCCGCCGACCAGCGCCGTTTCCGTTTCAAGTCCCGGCAGATCGAGCGCATCCAGCACCCGCTCCGCTTCGGTCATGATCTCAGGCCCGATCCCGTCGCCCGCCAGCAAGGCAATCTTCATCGCTGCTATTCCCCGACTCTTGTAATGAAGGACATGAATCGGCCCTAGCCGGAAATAGCGCGCGACCCCAAATCATTTTGCACTGCAATATGAGCCCGGGGCTGCCGACGTTTTAAAAGTTACAAAAGTTTCGGACTGTCATGTTTTTTGTTCATGCATCAGTGTAACTTTTGAGACTTTCGGGCAGCGATCAATTAACGCGATGGCGAAGGGCGCAAAAGCGGAATTTTCCTATTCTTTTTTCCGAAATTTGTCA
The DNA here is from genome assembly GCA_023458055.1 of Pseudomonadota bacterium. Taxonomy (GTDB): domain Bacteria; phylum Pseudomonadota; class Alphaproteobacteria; order Sphingomonadales; family Sphingomonadaceae; genus JAFAFE01. The sequence goes on along the minus strand of JAEXAW010000006.1, from coordinate 315,913 downwards.
AGTTAAATCAGAGCGCAACCCGGCGAAAGCGATCAACCAAGCGCTTGCGGGCGTCGAATATTTCGTGCCGCCGCTCCGCAAATAAACTGGTGTCGAGGAAATGGCCGGTTAGCTTGAGGCCATCGACAATATCACCGACCCGTGCCGGTACGGTGGCGGTCAGAAAGGCCGGGAGAGGCAATAATTTGGCCTCATGGCCATAGGCAGCTCCGCGTGAAACCGCCTGATGACTTTTTGGGCTGACAAAGGCGAGATCCTCTTCGCTTCCTGTCGCCACACATCGGCTAAGGTCAGGGGCAAAGCCGAGACGCGCGAGCAGCAAATATTCATAGCGCACCAGCGCGGCGCCCCACCCGCGCGCGGCTGGCGCCGCCTCAATCGCATCCAGCAATCCGCCAAGCGCATAATAAAGATCGGAATAAGGCTGTTCTTCCGGAAGCGCCGCGGCGGTCAGCGCGCACACCCAGGCAATCGCGTCGGCGGCGAGCGGCTCGGCAAGGATCGGCGCACGGCTATGCGCGAGCTCGACCGTGAGCGATGCGAGTTGCTCAGCAGTGCGGGCGCGGAATTCGGCTTGAACCACATTCGCCGGGATCAAAATGGGCCGCAGCGTGCGCGACCGTCCGCCGCGCACATAACCCGCCATCAACCCCGCCTCTTGGGTCAGTGCGCGCACGACCGCGCCATGTTCGCCATGCGCGCGAACGCTGCAAATGATCGCGGTGGTGGAAAGGCTGGCCATGCTGCTGCTTCTTACGACGTCGGCGGTTTATCTGCCAGCGTCGATTATTCTCCCCGCTTTAATCGAAACAGACAATCAGTCATGGCGCTTTAATCAATTTACCCATGTAATAAATATCTGTTATCGCGTCAGCATTCCGTCAGCAAAAATTGGAATAACCGTCTAAAATTGGGAGATTATCATGGACGACAAGATGCCGCCGCATGGCAAATGCCCCGTAACCCATCTGACCACCGAAGCCGGTGCGCCGGTTGTCACCAACCAGGACAGCTATACCGCGGGACCGCGCGGGCCATTGCTGGCGCAGGATGTGTGGCTCAATGAAAAGCTCGCCAATTTCGTTCGTGAAGTCATTCCCGAACGGCGCATGCACGCCAAGGGATCGGGCGCGTTCGGCACCTTCACCGTCACGAACGACATCAGCAAATATACCCGCGCCAAGATTTTCTCCGAGGTCGGCAAAAAGACCGAGATGTTTGCCCGCTTCACCACGGTTGCGGGCGAACGCGGCGCGGCCGATGCCGAGCGCGACATTCGCGGCTTTGCGCTCAAATTCTACACCGAAGAAGGCAATTGGGACATGGTGGGCAACAACACCCCCGTCTTCTTCCTGCGTGACCCGCGCAAATTCCCCGACCTCAACAAGGCAGTGAAGCGCGACCCCCGCACCAATTTGCGCAGCCCGACCTATAATTGGGATTTCTGGACCTTGCTGCCGGAAGCCTTGCATCAAGTAACCATCGTGATGTCGGATCGCGGCATCCCCAAAAGCTATCGTCATATGCACGGCTTCGGATCGCACACTTACAGTTTCTACAATGAAGCGGGCGAGCGTTATTGGGTGAAGTTCCACTTCCGCACCCAGCAGGGTATCGAAAACCTGACCGATGCCGAAGCCGCAGCGGTGGTCGGAGCGGACCGCGAAAGCCATCAGCGCGATCTTTATGACGCGATTGAGCGCGGCGATTTTCCGAAATGGAAAATGTATGTCCAGATCATGCCCGAAGCGGACGCGGAAAAGGTGCCTTACCACCCGTTCGACCTTACCAAAATCTGGCCCAAGGCCGATTATCCGCTGATCGAGGTCGGCGAGTTCGAGCTCAATCGGAACCCGGAAAACTTCTTCGCCGATGTCGAACAATCGGCCTTCGCACCGAGCAACCTCGTCCCCGGCATCGGCGTATCGCCCGACCGCATGTTGCAGGCGCGCCTGTTCAACTATGCCGATGCGCAGCGTTACCGGCTTGGCGTCAACCATCACCAGATTCCGGTGAACGCGGCACGTTGCCCGGTCAACAGCAACCGCCGCGACGGCAAAGGCAATGTCGGCCCCAACTATGGCAGCCTGCCCCATTATGAGCCCAACAGCTTCGGCCAATGGCAGGAACAGCCCGAGTTTCGCGAGCCGCCGCTCCGGATCAATGGTGATGCGGACTTCTGGAATTTCCGCGAGGATGACGATGATTATTTCAGCCAGCCCCGCGCGCTCTTCCTGCTGATGAACGCGGCCCAGCGCGAAGCCCTGTTCGCCAACACCGCGGGCGCTATGGGCGATGCGCCCGATTTTATCAAACAGCGCCACATCGACAATTGCACCAAGGCGCACCCCGATTATGGCGCCGGCGTCGCCCATGCGCTCGGTATGGGCCCCAAGGTTGAACCAACCGAGCCCCCAGCCCCCGACGCCCCGCCGCGCGGGCCGGACGATATGTAGGATGAAAGAAAATAACCCCGGTCGAAAATCCGACCGGGGTTATTTTATGCCGCCCGCTGGTCGAGCCGGTCGGCGAGCCACATTTTAATCAACGCCTGCCGCGACACCCCAAGCCGAGCGGCTTCCTTGTCGAGCTTGGTCACCATCCATTGCGGAAAATCGACATTGACCCGCTTCGCCTCCTGATTGGGGCGGCGCGCGCTATCCCAATCAATATATTGGTCGATTTCATCGCTGCCTTCATCGAACAAGCGATCCAATTCTTCGGCGCTAATTCTCTTTTCGCTCATATTCGTAAACCTCTTTGGGGCGAGCCCGGCGGACCGAGATGATCCGGATGATTTGGTCGCGCATTGTGGCAAAGGCGGCCCAATATTTACCGTCTAACCGCGCAATCAGCATGAAGCGTTGCTCTTTGTCGCTTCGCGCCGGAAAAACCACGCGGTTGTCATCCCTCCACAAAGCCTGCGCTTGTTCAAAATCGATCCCGTGCTTGGCCAGATTGGCGGCGCTCTTTTCCGGATCATACTCGAACATGGGTTACTTTTATACCATCACGGTATATAGTTCAACCATGATAGAAATCATACACGGTTTGTGCGACCGCCGCTGATACGCCGGGTGCGCGTTGGAGGTCGGCGAGGCTGGCATCGCGTACGGCGCGGGCGGTGCCGAAATGCATGAGCAGCGCTTTCTTGCGCGCGGGGCCGATGCCGGGCACTTCGTCAAGCGGACTGCTGGTCATCGCTTTGGCGCGTTTCTGCCGGTGCGCGCCGATAGCGTAGCGGTGGACTTCATCGCGCAGACGCTGGAGGTAAAATAGTACCGGCGCGTTGACCGGCAGCTGGAATTCGCGGCCATCGGGGAGATGGAATATTTCGCGTCCCTCGCGGCCATGATGCGGGCCCTTGGCGATCCCGACCAGCGGCACATCCTCAATGCCGAGTTCTTCGAGCGTTTCTATGGCAGCATTGAGCTGCCCCCTGCCCCCGTCAAGCAGGACCAGGTCGGGCCAGTCACCGCCATCGCGATCCGGATCCTCGCTCTGGGCGCGCGCAAAGCGGCGTGACAAGACCTCGCGCATCATGCCGAAATCATCGCCCGCCTTGGTTTCGGCGCGTTTGATGTTGAACTTGCGATACTGGTTTTTGAGGAAGCCTTCGGGGCCAGCGACGACCATCGCGCCCAACGCATTGGTGCCTTGGATATGGCTGTTGTCATACACCTCGATCCGCTGCGGCGGTTCGGCGAGGTCGAACAGGTCGGCAACTTCGCGGAGCAATTTCGCGTGCGTGGTCGATTCCGCCTGATGCCGCTCGAGCGCCTCTTCGGCATTGCGCCGCGCCTGCGCGATGAGCTTGGTGCGGTCCCCGCGTTGCGGCACCGAGAGGCTCACCTTATGGCCGGATAACACGCACAGCGCCTCTTCGATCACCGAGGCGTCGGCGGGCTCGCGGTCGAGTAGGATGGTACGCGGCGGCGGGGCGCTTTCATAAAATTGCATCAGGAAATCGCTCAGCACTTCATCGTCCGGAATGTCCGCCGTATGCGTCGGGAAGAAGCTGCGATGCCCCCAATTCTGCCCGCCCCGAATGAAAAAGGCCTGGATGCAGATATGGCCCGATTTGGCCGCCAGCGCGAAAATATCCGCATCCCCCAGCCCTTCGGCATTGATCGCCTGCGAGCCCTGGATGAAGGTCAGCGCCTTTAGCCGGTCGCGCAATAACGCTGCGCGTTCGAAGTCCAGTGCCTCTGCCGCTTCCTGCATCTGCGCGCCCAATTTGGTCTGTACGGCGGTCGATTTGCCGCCGAGGAAATCCTGCGCATCCTTGACCAGTTCGGCATAGCCCGCCTCGTCAATCCGCCCGACGCACGGCGCGGAGCACCGCTTGATCTGGTAGAGCAGGCATGGCCGGTCACGATTGGCGAAGAAGCTGTCGGTGCAACTCCTCAGCAGAAACAATTTCTGCAGCGCATTCAAAGTGCGGTTAACCGACCCCGCACTGGCGAACGGGCCATAATATTTGCCCTTGGCCTTGCGCGCGCCGCGATGCTTCTGGATGCGCGGGAACGCATGATCGGCGCGCAGCAAGATATAGGGAAAGCTTTTATCGTCGCGCAGCAGCACGTTGTAAGCGGGGCGATAGCGTTTGATCAGCTGCGCTTCGAGCAGCAGCGCTTCGGCTTCATTGTTGGTGGTGACAATCGTCATCGAACGCGTCTGCGCCACCATGCGCTGAAGCCGCTTGGGAAGCCGCGCCACTTGCGTATAGTTGGTCACGCGATGCTTGAGCGCGCGGGCCTTGCCCACATACAGCACATCGCCGCGCGCATCGTGCATGCGATAGACGCCCGGCTTTGCGGGCAGCGTCTTCAACACATTGCGGATCGCCGCGACGCCGGTGTCCAAGTCAGGCTTGTCGGAGCCCTTGATCGTGTAAGTCGCTTTATCTTCGTTGAAACGATCTGGCGCGTCAGGTGGGGAGGGAGGCCGGGACATGGCTTCTATCTAGGCAGCGGACGCGCAAAACAAAAGGGCCGGGAAAGCAATCCCGGCCCTGATGCGAAATATCACAACACTTAACTAAAAACGTCTGTTACAGCTTGCTTCGGATCGGAACCAAAGCGGTTGGGCCCGCGCGTTCCTTCCAAAAACATGAAAACCAGAACAATGAGCCCGCCGATGTACGGAATCAAACCAAGCAGTACAAACCAGCCCGACTTATCCTGATCATGGAAGCGGCGGACGGTAACGGCCAAACTGGGTATCAGAATACCCAGGCCAACTGCACCCATTAGCATCAACATCACCGAAGACGGCTGACCACCCGATCCTGTTACACCACCGAGGATGCCCAACACGCCGAATACGATGAACAGGAGTAGTTGATACATCCAATATTCTTTACGCTGCGAGCGTCCGCTAAAATCAGCATAACGCTTGAGCGGCATCAACATCCATTCCATTCTATGATCCTCCCTTTTCATAACCCATGTAAATGAGCGCGCCCATCCTACAGGTTATGGCGCGGAGAGAAACCCAAAAATTTCCGATATTTCGCTAGCTTAAAAAAGCAAAAGGCCGGAAATTATCCGGCCTTTTTAACTTCTTGTCGCTGAGTTTCTCTCTCAGCTAAGCGACTTGATCGTGTCGTCGACGAGTGCCTTATCGGCGTTGCGGTCATGCTTTTCCGCAATGAGCGTTGCCGCTGCCGCGGTTGCCGCCGTCGCCGCCTTTTGGCGGACTTCAGCCAGAGCCGTGCGTTCCGCGGCTGCGATACGGTCTTCGGCCATTTGCTGGCGACGCTTGATGAGGTCGTCCGTGTCGGATTTGGCCTTGGCGAGGATCGCCTCGGCTTCTTCCTCGGCACGAGCCCGCATTGCCGCCGTCTCAACCTCGGCGGCTTTCATTTTTGCCTGATATTCACCGCGCAGCTTTTCGGCTTCGGCGCGCAGGCTTGCGGCTTCGTCGAGTTGCGAACGGATATCGGCGATTTTCTTGTCGAGACCCGCACCGATCATCGCCGGCACTTTTTTCCACAAGAAAATGCCGAGTAACGCGAGCATCGCCAGCGAAACCCAGCCCGCCGGGTCCAGGCCCAATGCGGTCGGGTCGGCATGATGTTCGGCCGCTCCGCCATGCGCTTCGGTGGTCGCCACCGTGCCGTGGGTCGGATCGACCGGTGCGGTTTCTGCCGCCGCATGGGCGACAGGATCGTTCATATCGATTGGCTTTGCCGCCGGAGCCGGCGTTGTATTGGCCTGGGTCATATCGGCCGGTGCCGTCGCTGCCTGATTAGCCATGGAGCACCGCCTTTACTGCCTTGCCGGCTTCCGCCGCCGTCACCTTTGCGCCCGAAAGCTTGGCGACCAGGTCACTTGCCGCTTCGGTGGCCACGCCTTCGATTTCCCCAAGCGCCTTGTCGGTCGCCCCGCGAATGGCCGCTTCCGCCGCCGCCAATTTATCGGCAATTGCGCTATCGGCCTTGGCGACACGTGCCTCGGCATCCTTGGCACCCTTGTCCTTGGCGGCGAGCGTTACCTTCTGCGCTTCCGCCCGAACTTCATTCTGGCGGACGCGATAATCTTCTTCGATTGCGTCAGCCTCATCCTGCGCTGCACGGGCAGCGGCAAGATCACCCGCAATCTTCTGGTCACGGTGCTCGACCGTTGCGTTGATTTTCGGAACCATCCCTCGCCCGACGACGAAGAAGATAAAACCAAAGGTCAACAGCACCCAGAAAATCTGCGATGCATAAATTTCCAAAACTTGGGATATTTGAGGCATTTCAACTCTCGAACAAGCTGGTTCGGGCCAGCCATGCTGACCCGAACCTTTGTATCAGGCTGGTTTTAGACCACGAACAGCAGGATAACTGCGGTCAAGAATGCCAACAGGCCGAGAAGCTCGGCACCGGCGAAACCGATGAAGAGACGGCCCTGTTGAGCGTCAGCCGCAGCCGGATTGCGCAGCGCGCCATCGAGGAATGCAGCAAACACGTTGCCCACACCGAGCGCCGAGAGGCCGGCACCAATTGCAGCAAGGCCAGCACCGATATATTTTGCAGCTTCAGCGTCCATTTGAAAAACTCCTTAAAAAAATACAGATGGAAAGGATTAGTGAAGATTGACAGCGTCGTTGATGTAGATCGACGCCAGCAAAGCGAAAACATAAGCCTGAATAGCGGCTACCAAGAGCTCGAGCGCGGTAATGCCAAGCATCAAAAGGAAGCTCGGAATACCAACCAGCGCACCATAGCCAACGCCTGCGCCAACGCCCGACACCACGAAACTGCCCAGAATTTTGAGCAGGATATGGCCCGCCGTCATTGCCACGAACAAGCGCAGAGCAAGGCTGAACGGGCGCACGAGGAACGAGAACAGCTCAACGATGAAGATCAGCGGGATCATCGGCAGCGGCGTGCCATGCGGTACGAACAGCGAGAAGAAGTGTAGCCCGTGCTTCCAGAAACCCACGACCAAGACGATCGCAAAGGTCATGACGGCCAATACGCCCGTGACGGTGGGGTGGCTGGTCACGGTGAAGGCATGACCACCCACAACCCCGATCGGCAACATGCCGAGCAGGTTGGCGAACAGGATGAACATGAAGATCGAGAAAATATAAGGCACATATTTGCGCCCTTCGAGGCCGACATTCGACACCAGAAGATTGTCGATAAATCCGGTCACGCTTTCCACGGCGACCTGCCAACGGCCCGGGATCAGCTCACGCTTCATCCCGCCATAGGTGAACAGCGCGACTGCCGCAGCCGTAATCACCATCCACAAGGCGCTATTGGTGAAATTGATGTGATGACCAAACAGATCGAATCCCGGGAAAATCTCCTGCACCTGAAATTGGTGCATCGGGTCAATCTTGCCAGATTCCGCAGCCACTTTGTCTTCACCCTTCATTCGTGCCGGTATCCGTCAGGACAACATCGACACCTGGATTTTGCCGGTCATCTCGGGCGCTACAGGTCAGCGCCGCGACGACAGCTTGATAATATTTGCGAAGGCGACCCCAATTCCGAGGAATAGAAAGCCTAATAACCCCCAAGGCGACGTTGCAAAAAACTGGTCAACAACCCAGCCAATGAACAGCCCGCCCACTATGCCTCCCAAAAGGCCCGACAGCACTTTGCTGCCCATCTGATACCCAGCATCAGATTCCGGCGGCGCGCTGCGTCCTGTCCGTTCCACTTCGTCGGCTTCGGCCTTCTGCAACCGCTCTTCAAGCGTCGAGAGGCGCGAATCTTCGCGTAAGGGTTCGAACCCGTCTCCTTCACCTGCCATCGCCACCCTCCATCTTATAGACCGAAATGCGCAGAATTCTGCTATTTCGGAATAGTCGGGAAATGTCGCCGCACGTGCCGGAGCCGTCAAGGCGCGGCCCGTTTAGGTAGGGAGAGACTATAAGTCAACCGCCGCCCGTGCAACTTTGCTGCGATGCGATATGTTGCGCTTTATGCGCTGCATCGATGCAACATTTTGCAAGACAAATATGATGAGAACATATAGGGTCCATTGCCATGCAACAGATGTTTCCGCACGAGGCGTTGCCGAAGGAGGCGACGGGGGAAGCTCGGGAGGGCTATGGCACCGGCCATCGCGCGCGTTTGCGCCAGCGCCTGCTGGATGGCGGCGGTGAGGCGCTGCTCGACCATGAACTGGTCGAATATCTGTTGGCGCTGGTTATCCCGCGCCGCGACACCAAGCCGCTTGCCAAGCAATTGCTTAGCGAATTTGGCGGACTGCCTGCACTCATCAGTGCCGATGCGGAATCGCTGCGCCGCGTGCCCGGCATGGGCGATACCGCAGTGGCCGCGCTCAAGATCGTACAGGCGGCCTCGTTGCGCCTCCTCAAAGCCGAGGTCAGCGAACGCCCGATCCTTGCGAGTTGGCAAGCCCTCCTCGATTATCTGCGCGCCGATCTTGCGCATATCAGCGTCGAACGGGTGCGGGTGCTGCATCTCAATGCCAAGAATATGCTGATTCGCGATGAGCTGGTGAGCGAAGGCTCGATCGACCAGTCGGCCATCTATATCCGCGAGGTGATCCGCCGGGCGCTGGAACTGGGTTCATCGGCCCTGATCCTCGTCCACAATCACCCCAGCGGCGACACCCAGCCGTCGCGCGCGGATATCGCGGTGACGCGCGATCTGGTGGATGCAGGCAAGAAACTGGGCATTGCGGTGCACGACCATGTGATCATCGGCACCAAAGGACATAGTTCGATGCGGGCGTTGGGATTGTTGTAAATGACGGGGCTATTGTAAATGACTGTGCCGTCGATTGACCCGATTGAACGCAACCAGATTTTGCGCGCCGCGGTCGGTATTGGGCTTTATGCTGGTGCGTTCGGAATTTCCTTCGGAGCCGTTTCGACCACTGCGGGTCTAAATTTATGGCAAACGATGATACTCAGCCTCGTCATGTTCAGCGGCGGGTCGCAATTCGCATTTGTCGGTATTGTTGCGGCGGGCAACCCCTGGTTTGCGATCCCCGCCTCGCTGTTGCTGGCGGTGCGTAATGCCTTTTACGGGGTCACGATCTCCGAAATCGTGCACCCGCGCGGCTGGACCAAACCGCTGGTTGCCCATCTGGTGATTGACGAAACGACAGCCATGGCGGTTGGTCAAAAGAGCCCCGCGGCCCAGCGTTATGCCTTTTTCGCAACGGGCATTATCTTGTTTATATTATGGCAGTTGGGCACGTTCGTAGGGGCGCTGGTCGGCGCAGCGATCGACCCCAAAAGCTTCGGCCTTGACGTAGCCGCTCCTGCTGCCTTCATCGCCCTGCTCTGGCCAGCCCTGACCACCACGCGCGCTAAACTGGTGGCGGCTGGCGGTGGACTGGTCGCATTTTTGTTAATTCCGATAACCTCTGCAGGCGTACCAGTGATTGCGGCAGCCATCGTCGCGCTCGTTATGGGGATGATGGAACCCCCGATGAGCGGGAGTGCCGAAGAGGCTGCCGGAGATATTCGGACATGACATCGCTTTGGATTGCTCTGATCATATCAAGTTTCGGTTCTTTGGCGCTCAAATTCGCCGGTCTATCCCTGCCCCAAGCAGTACTCGATAATGAGCGGGTGCGGGCTATTGCCCGTTATCTGCCGCTGGCGATGTTGTCGGCACTGGTAATTGTAGGTCTCTTCGATGGCGGCGGGCAATGGGCAGCGGATTGGCGCGCGCTCGCGGGCTTTACCGTTGCGGTCGGCCTCCTTTTACTCCGCCAGTCCTTCGTTGTGGTTTTCCTGGGTGCCGTTGCAACCACCGCTCTTCTACGTTTCTTCCTGCCGGGTTGATGGCGGATGGACGAAGGCGCGCGCCTTTGCTAGGCGCCGAGCCAATCCCTGATCATTTCTATCCAGAAGGTGCCCTTGCATGATCCCGCGCTACGCCCGTCCCGATATGGTTGCCATTTGGGAGCCCGAATCGCGGTTCAAAATCTGGTTCGAGATTGAAGCCCATGCGACCGACGCCCTAGCCGACCTTGGTGTCGTCCCCAAGAGCGCGGCCAAGGCGCTGTGGGACTGGTGGGCAACCAACCCTAAAATCGAGGTCGACAAGATCGACGCCATCGAAGCCGTCACCAAACATGATGTGATCGCCTTCCTCACCTGGGTTGCGGATAATGTCGGCGATGAGGCGCGCTTCATGCATCAGGGGATGACCTCGTCGGACGTGCTCGACACCTGCCTTGCGGTACAATTGGCGCGGGCGAGTGACATTTTGCTGGCCGATATCGACGCGCTCCTCGCCGCATTGAAGCGCCGCGCCTTTGAGCATAAGATGACGCCGTCCATCGGCCGCAGCCACGGCATCCATGCCGAACCCGTCACCTTCGGGCTCAAAATGGCCGAAGCCTATGCCGAGTTCAGCCGCAACCGCGAGCGCCTCGTCGCCGCGCGCAAGGACATCGCAACCTGCGCCATTTCCGGCGCGGTCGGCACCTTCGCCAATATCGATCCCGCGGTCGAACAGCATGTCGCGGACAAAATGGGCCTCGCGGTCGAGCCGGTCTCGACACAGGTGATCCCGCGCGACCGCCATGCCATGTTCTTCGCGACACTTGGCGTCATTGCCTCGTCCATCGAGCGCCTTGCCGTGGAAATCCGCCATTTGCAGCGTACCGAAGTGCTCGAGGCCGAAGAATATTTCTCGCCCGGGCAAAAGGGTTCGTCGGCGATGCCGCACAAGCGCAATCCGGTGCTCACCGAAAATCTCACCGGCCTTGCCCGCATGGTGCGCGGCTATGTGACGCCCGCGCTGGAAAATGTTGCGCTGTGGCACGAACGCGACATCAGCCATTCCTCGGTTGAGCGCTATATCGGCCCGGATGCAACGATCACGCTCGATTTCGCCCTGGCGCGCCTCACCGGCGTGATCGACAAGCTGCTGGTTTACCCTGAGCGGATGCAAAAGAATTTGGACAAGATGGGCGGCCTCGTCCATTCGCAGCGGGTGCTGCTTGCGCTCACCCAAGCGGGCGTCAGCCGCGAGGATGCCTACCACCTCGTCCAGCGCAACGCGATGAAGGTGTGGGAATCCGACGGGCAATTATCGCTGCTCGATTTGCTCAAGGCAGACGCTGACGTCACGGCGGCACTTTCGCCCGAACAAATCGAGGAAAAATTCGATCTCGGCTATCATCTGAAACAGGTCGATACGATCTTTGATCGCGTGTTCGGACCGGATGCGGGCTGACAATTGAGACTCGCCAAAGCGCAAGAAGCCACCTAAAAGTCGCCCATTCATAAGACGTCGCTATGAGGGGAAACGTCCAATGCAGATGCTGCGTACCTTATTCTGGGTGATTACGGCGGTGGCCGTGGTCATGTTTTCGATGTGGAACTGGATCCCGGTCAGCGTGAAGATTTGGCCCGGTATGGGCGCAACCCAAGGGCTACGGCTCGACACATTCCTGCCCCTGCTGATCCTTGGCGCCTATGCGCTGGGTATGATTCCGCTCTGGCTGGTCTATCGCGCGAGCAAGTGGAACCTCACCCGCCGCCTCGAAAATGCGGAGCGCCAGCTCGCCGACCTCCGGGCGCAAAATGCCGCCAAGACGGGCACCGAATTTACCGGAAATCCGCTTCCGACCACGGTACCTACTCTGGAAACACCGATCTAGGTTTAGTCTTATCTTCAACCCGTAAGCCCATGAGAAAATTATGAGTTGCCCGATATATCTCGCCGTTGATACGCCCAATCTGGATGATGCGGATGCGCTGGTCGCCAAAGTGCGTAATCATGTCGGAGGCATTAAGCTGGGCCTCGAATTTTTCTCTGCCAATGGCCATCATGGCGTGCATGAAATGGCTAAGCACGGCTTGCCGATCTTCCTCGATTTGAAACTGCACGATATTCCGAACACGGTCGCCAAGGCAATCCAGGCGCTGAATCCGCTCGAGCCCTCCATCCTCACGGTCCATGCGGCGGGCGGGCGGGCGATGATGGAAGACGCCAAGGCTGCGGCGGGTGCCAACGCCAAGGTGGTCGCCGTTACCGTCTTGACCAGCCTGGATCAGGATGACCTCGGCGCGATTGGCGTTTCGGGCAATCCCATCGGACAGGTTGAACGGCTGGCCGACCTCGCGCGTGAGGCAGGGCTGGATGGCATTGTTTGTTCAGGCGAAGAAGTAAAGACCGTCCATAAATCATGGAAAGATGGCTTTTTTGTTGTTCCCGGCGTCCGCCCGGCAAATGGCGCGATGGGCGACCAGAAACGCACAGTGACGCCCGCAGAAGCAATGGCGCGCGGGGCCTCGATCATTGTCGTCGGACGCCCGATCAGCAAGGCCGACGATCCCGATCAGGCGGCGCGCGCGATTGAAGCGACGCTCTGACGAGCGGCCATGCCCCGCTGCCTCACCAAAATATGCGGGCTGAACACGCCTGACACTGTTGCCGCTGCCGCGCATTTGGGCGCCGATTTTATCGGTTTTGTCCATTTTGCAAAAAGCCCGCGTCATGTGCCGCTGGACGGGTTGGCGCAACTTGCAAGTCGCGCCGGCGGTGCCGGAAAGGTGTTGCTCCTCGTCGACCCCGAATTCGACCTTATCGCTCAGGCGATGGCTTGCATGCAACCCGACGTGATCCAGTTGCATGGTAGCGAAACCCCGCAATTTCTCGTGAAAATTAAGCGACGTTATGACGTCAAACTGTGGAAGGCCTTGCCAGTGCGCACCAGCGCCGACCTCGCCGCCGCGCGCAATTATGAGGGGCTGGTCGATCGCGTGCTATTCGATGCTAAGCCTCCGGCTGACAGCAATCTCCCCGGTGGCAACGGGCTTCGCTTCGATTGGGAATTGCTGCGCGGCGTGCGTATCAACCAGCCTTGGGGCCTATCCGGCGGGCTTGATCCGGCCAATGTTGCCGAGGCCATCGCTATCACCAATGCCCCGCTGGTTGATGTATCTTCCGGCGTCGAGGACGCGCCGGGGCAAAAGAATGTGGACAAGATGGCTGCTTTCCTTAATGCGGTGCAGCAATCATGACCGACATTATCTCTCCTTCCGTTCCGCCCAACAGCTATCGCAACCAGCCCGATGCCGAAGGCCATTTCGGCGATTATGGCGGGCGCTATGTCGCCGAAACGCTGATGCCGCTGATCCTGGACCTTGAGCGCGAATATCGCGCCGCCAAGGACGACCCGGCCTTCCATGCGGAAATGACCGGCCTCCTCAACCATTATGTCGGTCGCCCCTCCCCGCTCTATTTTGCCGAGCGGATGACAGAAGCGCTGGGCGGCGCGAAGATTTACCTCAAGCGCGAGGATTTGAACCACACCGGCGCGCACAAGATCAATAATTGCATCGGCCAGATCCTGCTCGCCCGGCGCATGGGCAAAACGCGCATCATTGCGGAAACCGGTGCGGGCCAGCATGGCGTTGCGACCGCCACGGTCGCCGCGCGCTTTGGCCTTCCCTGTACCATCTTCATGGGTGCAAAGGATGTCGAACGCCAGCAGCCCAATGTGTTCCGCATGAAATTACTCGGCGCACAAGTCCGTCCGGTCGAAAGCGGCGCGCAGACATTGAAGGACGCCATGAACGAGGCGCTGCGCCACTGGGTCGCCAATGTCCATGATACGTTTTACATTATCGGGACAGCAGCGGGGCCGCATCCCTATCCCGAGCTGGTACGGGATTTCCAGTCGATCATCGGCATTGAGGCGCGCCAGCAGATACTTGACCTGGAAGGCCGCCTCCCCAATCGGATCATTGCGCCGGTCGGCGGCGGATCGAACGCGATCGGGCTGTTCCATGCGTTTTTGGATGATCCCGGTGTCGCCATCGTCGGCATCGAAGCCGCGGGCGAAGGCCTCACCGGCAAGCATGCCGCAAGCCTCAAGGGCGGGTCGCCCGGCATCCTTCATGGCAACAAAACCTATTTGTTGCAGGACGAGGACGGCCAGATTGCCGAAGCGCACAGCATATCGGCGGGGCTCGACTATCCCGGTATCGGCCCCGAACATGCCTGGCTCCACGAAGCGGGCCGGGTCAGCTACGAGCCGATCACCGACAGCGAAGCCCTCGCGGCGTTCCACCGCTGCTGCGCGCTCGAAGGCATCATTCCCGCGCTCGAATCCGCGCACGCGCTGGCAGCCGCGGAAAAACATGCGCCGCAAATGGGCAAAGACGAAATCCTCATCGTCAACCTCTCGGGCCGCGGCGACAAGGATGTCGGCACGGTCGCAGCCGCGATGGGAGAGACCTTCTGACGATGGTTACGATATGCGAGAGGGCTCAATGACGCGTCTCAGCCAAGCCTTTGCAACGGCGCGCGAACAAGGCCGCGCCGCATTGGTGACGTTCATCACCGGCGGCGATCCGACGCCTAACGATACCGACGCGATTCTCGATGCGCTGGTGGCGGGCGGCGCGGACGTGATCGAACTCGGCATGCCGTTCACCGATCCGATGGCTGATGGTCCCGCGATCCAGGCCGCAAACTTGCGCAGCCTTGGCGCAGGCACCACGACGGCGGCGATATTGGATATTGTCCGCAGGTTTCGCACGCGCCACCCGGCGGTGCCGCTTGTCCTCATGGGCTATGCCAATCCGATGGTACGGCGCGGCGCGGACTGGTTTGCAAAAGCGGCGAACGAGGCCGGTGTCGATGGCATTATCTGCGTCGATATCCCGCCCGAGGAAGATGCTGCGTTAGGCCCCGCGTTACGGGCCGCAGGGATCGACCTCATCCGTCTGGCGACCCCGACGACCGATGCCGCACGCCTGCCTGCGGTCCTCGAAGGCGCGAGCGGGTTTCTCTATTATGTCTCGGTCGCCGGGATTACCGGGTTGCAACAGGCCGCGCAGGCGAGCATCGATGATGCCGTGGCGCGATTGAAGGCGGCGACCACGCTTCCCGTCGCGGTCGGCTTTGGCATCCGCACGCCGGAACAGGCGGCCGCTATTGGCAAGGTTGCCGATGGCGTGGTGGTCGGCTCGGGCATCGTTGATATTATCGCCAAACATGGCACCGACGCTGCGCCCTATGTTGAAGATTATGTCCGGAGCCTCGCCACCGCGCTCGCTCCCGAGGAGGAAAAAGCATGAGTTGGCTTGATCGCGTTCGGAATTCGATCCCCTTCATCACCAAGCGCGAAACGCCCGATAATCTGTGGCACAAGTGCAAAAGCTGTCACCAGATGGTGTTCATGAAGGAATGGGAGGACAATCTTTTTGTCTGCCCGAAATGCGACCACCATGATCGCATCGGTCCCAAGGCGCGGTTTGACCAGCTGTTCGACGATGCCAAATATAGCATCCTGCCGACGCCCAAGGTTGCCGAAGACCCGCTCAAGTTCAAGGACAGCAAGCGCTACGCCGACCGGATCAAGGCCGCGCGCGCGGCAACCGACGAGCAGGATGCGCTCATCAACGCGAGCGGCAAGATCGAAGGGCACGCCGCCGTTGTGGGCGTGCAGGATTTCGCTTTCATGGGCGGATCGATGGGGATCGCGGTTGGCGCCGCCTTTGTCCAAGGCGTAGAAGCCGCCATCTCTGCAAAAGCACCCTATATCATCTTCACGGCCGCAGGCGGCGCGCGGATGCAGGAGGGCATTTTGTCGCTCATGCAAATGCCCAAATCGACCGTGGCGATCTCGCGGCTGCACGCGGCGGGGCTGCCTTATATCGTGGTGATGACGGACCCCACCACCGGCGGGGTGACCGCCAGCTATGCCATGCTCGGAGACGTGCAACTCGCCGAACCCGGAGCCCTGATCGGCTTTGCGGGGCAGCGGGTGATCGAAAACACGATCCGCGAAAAACTGCCCGAAGGCTTCCAGCGTGCGGAATATCTACTCGACCATGGCATGCTCGACATGGTGGTCGAACGCAAGGATATGCGCGACACGCTGGCCAGGCTGATCGATTATCTGATGGCGGGCAAGAAAGCCGCCTGACGTCCTGCGACCATGGCCGACGGCGCAAAATCCAACCATCCCGCGGTGCAGGCACAGCTTGACCGGCTGGCGATGCTGTCGCCGGGTCGCGACGTGCTGGGACTATCGCGCATAGCCGCGCTGCTGGAGGCGCTCGGCAACCCGCAGCGCGCCTTGCCGCCGAGCTTTCATATTGCCGGAACCAACGGAAAAGGATCGACCTGCGCGTTCCTGCGCGCGATGTTGGAAGCGCAAGGCCTCAGCGTGCATGTGTTCACCAGCCCCCATCTAGTGCGCTACAATGAACGGATCAGGGTGGGCGGGCAGCTGATTGCTGACGATGAGCTGGCCGATCTCCTCGCCGAAGTGCTGGATGCCAGCGGCACGATCCAGCCGAGCTTTTTCGAGGTCACGACCGCGGTTGCCATGCTGGCTTTTGCGCGCACGCCAGCCGATGCGTGCATCTTCGAGGTCGGCCTCGGTGGGCGGCTGGACGCGACCAATGTGCTGGAACAGCCCATTGCCTGCGGGATAGCGGGATTAGCTATTGACCATAAGGAATTTCTCCTCGCACCCGAAACAGGCACGCCCGCCGATCCGCTGGCGCGCATCGCTTTTGAAAAGGCAGGCATCGCAAAGCAGGGTGTTCCGCTGGTAACGCAAAGCTATACCCCTGTGATGGAAGCGGCGATTGCCGGGGTAGCCGATACGACGGGCGCGGCCCTGATCCGGCGTAACCGCGATTGGTCGGCCAATGTCGGGGCCGACGGCCTCATATATCAGGATGCACGGGGGACGCTCACCCTGCCCCTCCCCACCCTTGCGGGCGGGCATCAGACGGACAATGCAGCGCTTGCCGTCGCCCTGCTGCGCCATCAATCGGCGCTATCTGTATCGCAGGAAGCCATCGCCTCTGGCATCGGCGCCGCGCGCTGGCCCGCGCGGTTACAGCGGCTCGGCGAAGGGCCATTGACCGCGCGCTCAACCGCCGATGAAATCTGGCTCGACGGCGGGCACAACCCTCATGCCGCACGGGAAATCCATAAATTTCTCGCTGACAAAGGGCCCACAACGCTGATCTTCGGCCTGCTCGCGAACAAAGATTTGAGCGGCTACCTGACCGAACTCGAAGGCTTGCCGCTCCATATCATTGCGATCCCGGTCCCGGATCACGCCAGCCATGCGCCCGACGATATCGTCATAGCAGCGCAGGCTCACGGTTTTAGCGCCGAAGCGGCAGATGATGTGGAAGCGGCCCTAACCCGAACAAGCAGCCGCCCCGTCCTCATCGCAGGCTCGCTCTATCTTGCCGGCAAGGTATTGAGGCTCAATCGCCAGCTTCCGGATTGACCTGCGGGGTATCCGGCGAGCGCGATTGTCTCACCCATTCCAAAATGCACAGGACAACAGCGATCATGCCGAGCCACATGGTCAACCAAAATACCGGCACATAGCCTTGTTCTTCGATCATCTGCCCCAAGGCTCCGCGCCCCAGCGTGCCCACCAACAAGGTTAGCGACGACATTAGCGCATATTGGACCGCACTATATTTTTTTGAAACCATGCTCGACAGAAAAGCGACATAGGCGGCACCAGCAAGCCCGCTGGCCAGATTTTCACCGGCGATGGCCAACATCAGACGCGCCAGCCGTTCGCTATGTTCAAAATTAAAGATCGAACTGACGCCGCCGATCAGAGCATAAAAGCCGGTGCTGCGGCCGAAAATATCGAGATAATGGCCGCCCGAGGCGAGATCTGCGTAAAGTAGATTGGTAAGAGCGGCAATCAAGGCACCGAAAATCAGCGTCGGCATTCGCCCCAACGTCGCGAAGCTCACGGCGCCCAAGCTGATCCCGACCATGATCATCAATATGCCGAAAATCTTCGATGCAATCGCGACCTCATCATTGGTGTAGTGAAGTTCCTGCAAATAAAATGGCAGGGCGAACGGCCCCCATACGGCGTCGGTAAAGCGATATGTCAGGATAATCGCCAATACGAGGATCGCGGCCCATTTAAGACGACCGATGAGTTCGGCCAAAGGCGTAATGAGGGCATTATAAATATAATCCAGCCCGCGATCGCGCCCGGTTCGGGCAGGAACAGCTGTGGTTAGCGTATAGCGGCCATTGCGCCGCCAATATTCCAGCATACCGGCAATCGCGCCGGGTAGAATTACTGTGGCGAATACGATCAGCAACCCGTAAGTTTGTACAAATTCCTTGGAATCCGGACGGGCGTCGGGGGCCGCGCTCAACGATATGATCATGAATTTCATCACCGTGAACAAGGCCCAGGTCCACAGCGCACCAACCACCGCCAGTGCGATCATACGAATTTTTGGTTCAATCTGTCCGGCTTCCCGCAAATGATCAACATTGAGGTCCGCTGCCGGTCGCGGCGTATCGGGCGCTATAAGCGTGATACCCAGCAACAGCAGCATAATCACGCCCATGCCGCCATAAACTGCAGGCCAGCCGAACCGCTGTGCCAAAATCAAGGCGATCGCGCCGCCAAGCAGGCTCGCGGAACGAAAGCCGAGCTGATAAACTGCGGACATGATATCCAGCGTTGCGGTTTCGTCTGCTACATCAACGCGCCAGGCATCAATCACAATGTCCTGAGTGGCCGAGGCAAATGCCCCAAGACCTGCCATTAGCGAAAATAGACCCAGCGAGGTTTGCGGATTCATCATCGACATCAGGATCAGGAAAACACCGATCATGATTTGCGCCAAGGCGATCCAGCTTTTGCGTCGCCCAAGTTTGCCCAATAGCGGCAATTGCACACGGTCAACCGCCGGAGACCACAGAAATTTAAAGGAGTAAGCGAGACCGATCAGCGAAAAAACGCCCATCGTTTCCAGATCAACCTTTGCTTCGCCCAGCCAGGCATAGAGCGTTCCGAGCAAAAGGGCATAGGGCAAGCCAGACGAAAACCCGAACGCCAGCTGCACCCCCATCTTGCGGTTCTTGAATGCCGCAATGAGCAATTTCAGGCCTTTAAGCTTTTGCGGGGCAGCGCCTTCGCTTAGCGTCGTTGTGGCCATACGCCTCTCATCCTCCCCGCATGATATATTGTCGAATAAGCCCCTAAAGAGGCTCACCGAGGCAAGCAAGGGCTAAGAGCGTCAGGCTTGATGGGATGTGAACAACGTAAGGGTTTCAGGGACAGTTTTAGGCGTTTTGCCTTCCGCGATTTGTTCGACCACATCCAGCGCCGCGAGCAGATGCTTTTGCGTATAAGGCTTGGTGAGGCACCCCACCGCCGTGCCGTCGACATTTTCCGGGCATTCGCCAGTGACGAACAAGACCTTGATGCCCTTGTCCTTGGCCACCTGCGCAACCGCAATACCGCTTGCGGGGCCGGCAAGATTATAATCGAGCACAATCGCATCAATCTGATCGGCGCGGTTGCTGAGGACTTCGATGGCATCTTCTGCACTATTGACAGTGGCGACGACATCATACCCGGCGCCTTCAAGAAACATTTCGTTGTCGAACGCGATCAAAGGCTCGTCTTCAACAATCAGCAACCGGTTGATGACCCGCTTCTTCCGCCCGAAAATCATTGAAACCCCACCCATGTTGCGCCACAGCATCGTCATGATACCGCCGATTAAACGCTATACGTGAATGGGTGCGCTTCGTTCCGGCGCGTATAGCCGAAGCGATGTTTTTCTGCGACCATAGTATGGACCGTGGCTTTTGGGTGACAATGAAGGATAATTATAGTGGTCAAGCCCCCCTCTTCGCGCCGCCCGCCCTCACGGGGTGCTTCCGCCAAGCGTGGGGGCCCAGCCCAGCGTGGCGTCGGCAAGCAGGATGGACGACCCGGAAAATCTGCGCGGAGTCGGTCGTCCAGTGATGCGCGCCCGCCTCGCGGAAAACCTGCAGACAAGCGTCAGGCGGAGAAGACAGAACGTCGTCCGGCTAAGCCGCCGCGTCGTCTTGGAGGCCCGGCAACGCCGCGCGCGGTCGCGGCTCCTAAAAAGCCGGGCGAACCGCAACGGATTGCGAAGCTGCTCGCGCGCGCTGGTGTTGCGTCGCGGCGTGACGTTGAGCGCATGATCACTGAGGGGCGCATTGCTCGCGATGGCGTGCGGATAGAAACGCCGGCAACGCTGTTGACCTCGCTTCACGGAATTACGGTGGATGGAACGCCGGTCAAGGAACCCGCCCCCGCCAAGCTGTTCCGCTTTCACAAGCCCGCCGGCTTCCTGACGGCCGCGCGAGACCCGCGTGGGCGGCCGACCATCTATGACAAGCTTCCCGCCGATCTCCCGCGCCTCATGCCAATCGGTCGGCTCGATTATAATACGGAAGGGCTGCTGCTCCTCACCACCGATGGGGAGCTCAAGCGGCAAATGGAGCTTCCATCCTCTTCGATCGAGCGCACCTATCGCGCCCGCGCGTTCGGCGAGATTAGTCAGACCCAGCTCGAAGATCTGGTCGAGGGGATCGAGATTGACGGCATCCGTTATGGCAAGATCGACGCTAATCTTGAACGCCGCACCGGGCGCAACCAGTGGATCGAACTAACCCTGACCGAAGGCAAGAACCGCGAGGTCCGACGCGTGCTCGAACATTTCGGACTGGAAGTCTCGCGCCTCATCCGCACCCGCTATGGTCCGTTTGAACTGGCCGACCTGCCACTTGGCGGCGTTGATCAGGTGCGCGCGCATGACCTTGTCACGTTCCGCAAGAGCCTCGGCTGATGCGCATTATTGCCGGGAAATGGCGCGGACGGCCGATTGCTGCTCCCAAGGGGGACACGACGCGCCCTACCGCGGACAGGACGCGCGAGGCGCTTTTTTCCATGCTGACGAGCCGGATCGGCAGTTTCGAGGGGATGGAGGTCGCCGACCTGTTTGCGGGATCGGGCGCGCTCGGGCTTGAGGCGCTGTCCCGCGGCGCAGCACATTGCCTGTTTGTCGAACAGGACAAAGCGGCGCTCGATGCCTTAAAGGCCAATATTGCCAAACTCGGTGCGGGGCCGCGCAGCAAGCTAGCCGCCCAATCGGTGCTGACCTTGGGGCCAGCCCACGCGCCCTGTGACGTCATTTTGATGGACCCGCCTTACCAAACTGGCGCAGGCGCGGTTGCGCTCGACAAGCTGACGCGGCTCGGCTGGATTGGTCCCGCCAGTTGGGTGAGCATCGAAACCGCCCGCGACGAGGTGATTGAAGTCGATGGTTTCACCGCCGAAACCGTGCGCGATATCGGCAAGGCGCGGCTCCATCTTTTCCGTCGCGGCGAGGGTTGACGTTCTCTTTTTGATCGCATAATATGTTCCGCATTCGTTCCATAAGGCTTTTCCTAAGGACAAGGACGCATGCGCAATGTTGACCAAGAAACAGCATGAACTTCTCGCCTTCATTCATGAGCGGTTGGAGGCAGAAGGCATTTCGCCCTCATTCGAGGAGATGAAGGAGGCGCTCGATTTGAAATCCAAGTCGGGTATTCATCGTCTGATCAGTGCGCTGGAAGAGCGTGGCTTTCTGCGCCGCCTCCCCAATCGCGCGCGGGCGCTCGAAATTTTGAAGCTGCCCGAGGGGATCACCGCCAAAGTGGCGGACCATAAGGTTGCCGATAATGTGGTCAGCTTGCCGACGCCTGCGGCAAAGGCTCCGCAGTTGCGGCCGGTAGCGGCTAATGACGTCATCGACATTCCGCTCCATGGTCGCATCGCGGCGGGCGTGCCCATTGAGGCGATGGAAAGCGCGTCCATGCTCTCGGTGCCTGCCGCGCTGCTCGGCTCGGGCGAACATTATGCGCTGGAAGTTTCTGGCGATTCGATGATCGAGGCGGGGATTCTGGATGGCGACTATGCCCTGATCCAGCGCGCCGACACTGCACGCGAAGGCGATATCGTGGTAGCGCTGGTCGAAGATCAGGACGCGACGCTCAAATATTTCCACCGCGAAGGCCGCCTCGTGCGGCTTGATCCGGCCAATGCTGCCTATGAACCGCAACGCTATCCGGCCGATCATGTGCGTATTCAGGGGCGGCTTGCAGGACTATTGCGGCGCTATCATTGACAGGTGGCATATAGGGGTGTCGCGGTGACCGCATTAGAGGCGTGAAACCTCGATATTGAAGATTACGTGCTTCCGATCAGAGCCTTTGGGGTAACCGCACGCCCTTCCCCGGCCGGTCCCGATCAGCCGCCGCCCTCCCCCTCCGGGCGGTTTGACAAGGCTCTGCCTGGCGCGGTTCCGTTCGCGGGATCGCGCCATTTTCGTGGCGGGGCGACCGTCGGCGGCTGGAGCCAGGGATGGCCCAGCGCAGGGTTTTTGACCTGGCGGATTGATGGCGGATTGCCCAGACTGATCGCTAGACCGCCGCTTTCCTGCAAGCGCGTCCGGTCGAGCCGCAACCAGCGCGGGGTGCAAGCGCGCGGCAATCTGCGATCACTGATGACGATATCGACCTGCTGGCAAGCCGCGATCAACGGCCCGGCTTCGGCCAGATAATTGCTCCGGCTGGCGAGAATGGTCCAGCCTTTGGCACTGCTCTCGCCCGCTGCCATGCTCCACAGGCAAAAATCCGCGTTGCAGTTTGCGCCGTGCATCGTGTCCAACGCGATCAGTTCGCCATCAATCCCGGCACTTTCTGCCAACATATCGCGATTATAATCACCCGCCCGATCGCGAAGCATCGCGACAGCCCCATCGCTGCCACGCGCGGCAATATGCCGCCCATCGCCGCTGATGAGGAGGTCCGGCGCGGGCGTGCTCACCAGCCCCACGACACCAGCGAGCACAGGAACCATCCCCCAGCGGCGAATGCGGCTTTGCCACAAAAGCAACCAAAGGCCGCCAATCACTGTCAGCCCAAAGGCCCAAGCCGGAATCACCGGCAGCATGGCAATGGCACCCGGCAGGCTCCCGACATAATGCGCGACCCACAGCAGCAAATCCAACGCCTTGCCGGTCAACCACCAGAAGGGTGCCCCCGCGCCGACCAGATCGAACAGGAGTGCCAATGCCTCGAGCGGCATGATCACAAAGGTGGTGAGCGGTATCGCGACCATATTGGCGAGCGAGCCGTACAGTCCCGCCTTGTGAAAATGCATCAACGAAATCGGGATGAGCGCGACCTCCACCACCAGCCCGGTCGCCAGCAACGAAACAAATCCGCGCATGAACCGCATGGCGCGCCCCTCTTCGCGACGGCCGAACCAGCGTTTGGCGACTTTGCTCTGATGAAACGCAACGATGGCCGTTACGGCCGCAAAACTCAGTTGGAAACTCGGCCCAACCAGCGCTTCGGGCCAGAACAGCAGAACGATCAGCGCACCGGTCGCGACAAGGCGCAAGGTTAAGGCTTCGCGCCCGAGCGCGACCCCGCCAAGCACGAGCAATGCCGCGATACAGGAGCGCACCGTCGGCACCTCCGCGCCGGTCAACAGGGTGTAGCCGATGCCGGCTAAAGCCCCGCCGGCAGCCGATACCAGCATCAAATTCCAGCGCAAGGCAAGGCGCGGGCTGAGCGCGAGCAATTTGAGCAACAACAGCATCACCCCGCCAACCACGGCGGTAACATGCAAGCCGCTGATCGACAGGAGATGCGCAAGCCCGCTACGCCGCATCGCCTCGGTATCTTCTGCGCTAATCGCGCCTTGATCGCCGGTCGCCAGCGCCGCTGCTATGGCCCCTGCGCCGCCGGACAGATTAGAGCGGATATGCGCGGAGAGCGTCGAACGGAGCGGCGCCTCGGCCTCTCCTGCCCGAACGACAATAACCGGCCCGAGCGCCGTGCCCGTCGCACCGATCCTGTCAAACCAGGCCCGCCGCGCGAAATCATAACCACCGGGCAGCGCGGGGGATGCAGGCGGCACAAGCCGCGCCTTCACGTCAATAATCGCGCCCGCGGTCAATCCCGCTGGCGCATCACCTTTCCGCACATTGACCCTGAAGCGGGGCGGTAAATCCTCGCGCTTTATCGGATGCACGATAATCCGGACCATCTCGCGCGCCGCCAGTTCATCGCGCCGTTCCACCATTGCACCAAATTGCTCAACAACCGGTCGCTCCAGCACGGGCGCCGCGACCCAGTGGCTTTTCGCCCAGATGAGACCGCATCCCCCTGCCAGCAACAGCCCGCCAAGGGCCAGCATATACCCGACCCGCGAGCCGCGCATGACGATTGCGCCCCATAAGGCGGTACCCAGCGCAATAAGGATGAACCCGCACCAACTCGCCGCATTGGGCAGAATAAACCACGCGGTTATCCCCGCGCCGAGCAGCACGGGCAGCCACAATCCTAACTGATCGCGTTCGGTTTCCAGCCATTGCTCGACCGATTGGACGCTACGAAAATGCCGCAATGCAGCATCGTGCAAAATGCCCGTTTGAAGCGGCTGCGAGGCCATGCTAGGGGCTTGCCGACTCTATCATAATTCTGCTTTCGATTTTGGGAGAAACGGCGCGTGGACGCAACCGCCACTAACAAGAATATCGTGACGCGATTTGCGCCCTCGCCGACCGGCTTTCTCCACATCGGCGGCGCGCGCACGGCCTTGTTCAATTGGCTGTTCGCCCGTCATCATGGCGGCAAGTTTCTCCTGCGGATCGAGGATACCGACCGCGAACGCTCGACCGATGCAGCAATTGAGGCGATCCTTGATGGCATGCAATGGCTCAACCTCGATTGGGATGGCGACACGGTGTACCAGTTCGCCCGCGCTGATCGTCATGCCGAAGTCGCCAATGAATTGCTTGCGCGCGATGCTGCCTATCGCTGTTATCTGACGCAGGACGAACTCGCCGCGATGCGCGCCAAGGCGCAGGAAGAACGCCGCCCGTTCCGCGTCGACAGCCCGTGGCGCGACCGCGATCCGTCGGAAGCGCCGAAAGGTCGAGCGGGCGTTGTCCGCCTCAAGGCACCCCGCGATGGCGCGACTACCATCCAAGATAAGGTCCAGGGTGAGGTCACCGTGCAAAATGCGGAAATCGATGATTTCGTGTTGCTGCGTTCTGACGGCACCCCGACCTATATGTTGTCCGTCGTGGTTGACGACCATGATATGGGCGTGACCCATGTGATCCGCGGCGATGACCACCTCAACAATGCGTTCCGCCAGCTCGCTCTCATCCGCGCGATGGGTTGGGAGGAGCCGGTTTATGCGCATGTCCCGCTGATCCACGGTGCCGATGGCGCGAAGCTTTCCAAGCGCCACGGCGCGCTTGGCGTTGACGCCTATCGCGACGAGCTGGGCTATTTGCCCGAAGCGGTGAACAATTATCTCCTCCGTTTGGGCTGGGGACATGGCGATGATGAAATCATCAGCCGCGAACAAGCGGTTGAATGGTTTGACCTCGACCATGTCGGCCGTTCACCCTCGCGCTTCGATTTCAAGAAGCTGGAAAATCTGAACGGTCATTATCTGCGCGAAGCGGATAATGCGCGACTGGCAGATCTGGTGCGCCCCAGGGTCGAGGCAAGCCTTGGACATGGGCTCAATGGTGATGAAATGGCGACGCTCATAGCCGCGATGGAATCGTTGAAGCCCCGCGCCAAAACGCTGATCGAGATTGCCGACGGCGCGCTTTTCCTCTTCAAAAAAGCACCTTTGACCATGGACGATAAGGCTGCGGCTCTGCTAGATGGGGATGCACGAAATTTGCTCGCCAACGTGGAAGCGGCGCTGTCGGGTCTCGACGCCTGGACGATGGAAACACTGGATGAAGCTGTCCGCAAGGTGGCCGAGGACGCAGGGCTTGGACTTGGTAAAGTCGCGCAACCCCTCCGCGCGGCGCTGACCGGCAGCACGACCTCGCCGGGAATTTTTGACGTTCTTTTCCTCCTCGGTAAAGATGAAGCATTGAAGCGGTTGCAAATGGCGGGTTGAACCTGCCGCCAATCGCGAAACGACGAACTTGAGAATCTAAGGAGACTTTTATGTCCAACAAGAGCGCAAAGCTGGATATCGCGGGAAAGACACAGGATTTCCCCGTGCTTGAAGGAACGCTCGGCCCTGATGTGGTCGATATCCGCAAGCTCTACGGCCAGACTGGGACCTTCACCTATGACCCGGGATTTACCTCGACGGCGGCCTGTGAATCCGGCCTGACCTTCATTGACGGTGAAGAGGGCGTGTTGCTGCATCGCGGCTATCCGATTGGCCAGCTCGCGGAAAAATCGAGCTTTATGGAAGTCTCTTATTTGCTCTTGAACGGCGAATTGCCGACCAAGGCGCAACTGGACGAGTTCACCCACACCATTTCGCGTCACACCATGGTGCATGAACAGCTTGCGAGCTTCTACAATGGTTTCCGTCGCGATGCGCACCCGATGGCGATCATGTGCGGCGTGGTCGGCGCGCTGTCGGCCTTCTATCATGACTCGACCGACATCACCGACCCCGAACAACGCACCATTGCGAGCCACCGCCTGATCGCCAAGATGCCGACGATTGCGGCCATGGCCTATCAATATTCGCAAGGCCGCCCGTTCATCTATCCGGATAACAGCCTCAGCTATACCGGCAATTTCCTCAAGATGACCTTCGGCGTTCCCGCCGAGCCCTATGAGGTCAATCCGGCGGTCGAAAAAGCAATGGACCGCATTTTCATTCTCCATGCCGACCATGAACAGAATGCCTCGACCTCGACGGTGCGCCTTGCGGGGTCGTCGGGTGCGAACCCGTTCGCCTGCATCGCGGCGGGCATCGCCTGCCTGTGGGGTCCGGCGCATGGCGGGGCCAATGAAGCCGCGCTCAACATGCTGCGCGAGATCGGCACGCCGGACCGTATTCCGCATTATATCGAGCGTGCCAAGGACAAGAATGATCCGTTCCGCCTGATGGGTTTCGGCCACCGTGTGTATAAAAATTATGACCCGCGCGCGACCGTGATGCAGGAAACGGTCCGTGAGGTCTTTGATGCACTCAAGGTCAAGGACCCCGTGTTCGAAGTCGCGCTGCAGCTCGAAGAAATGGCGCTCAACGATCCTTATTTCATTGAAAAGAAGCTGTTCCCCAATGTCGATTTCTACTCGGGCGTGATCCTTTCCGCGATCGGTTTCCCGACAACTATGTTCACCGTGCTGTTCGCGCTCGCCCGCACCGTGGGCTGGGTCGCGCAGTGGAACGAAATGATTTCGGACCCCGAGCAGAAAATCGGTCGCCCGCGTCAGCTCTATACCGGGCCGACCGAACGGGATTACGTACCGATTTCGAAGCGTTAATCTTCCGCTCCCTCCTAAATATCAGGCCCCGACAGCGATGTCGGGGCTTTTTTCTAAGGTCTCTTCCACAGGCAAAATGAGCGAGAAACGCGCCCCTTCACCCGGCGCACTATCAAGCAGGATCTCACCGCCCATCGCGCGCGCAAGCCGCTGCGCAATGTAAAGGCCAAGCCCCGATCCTCCGCGATCATCTCGGCCAAGCCGTTCGAACTTATCGAAAATCTTGGCTTGCTCCTCACCGGCGATGCCATAACCCTGATCTGCCACCGTAATCCGCCCGTAACCGGCATCCGTCTCTGTTCGTATCCAGATTGGAGACCCTTCAGGCGCGTAACGGATGGCGTTACCGACAAGATTGAGCAGAATCTGCAAGGTGCGACGAAACTCCCCCGTGGCTATGACGCTCTCGCCAAGAGCAGGAGCATTGATACTCATGCCGCGATCACGCGCTTTCATCATTAAAAGTCCTGCGGTCCGGCGACCGATATCGGCAAGATCGACCGCCTCACGCGCGGGCTGGAAGCCGGGCCGCTCGATCACCTGAAGGTCAGCCAGATCATCGATGAGCCCCATAATATGGCGCCCGGCTACTGCAATATCTGTAGCATAATCGGCATAATCCTGCCGGATGGGGCCTTCGAGCTTATCCGAAATCGTTTCCGCATTGGCGATAATCCGACCCAAGGGGCATCTGAGGGCACTATCTATCCGCCGCGAAAAATCGCCAGTTCGTGCACCGCAGCTACCGTTTCCGTCGTCTGTTTGTTCGACATCACCTAGCTGTGTCGGCGCGATGGCGTTAAGTACTAGCTCGCCGCCTCCGGCATCACTATACAAGCCGGCGCCCGGCAGGAAAGACGGTAGCGTCGCCGTCCCCCGATAGCCTGAAAACGCCCCCCCGCTGTCATAAAAGGGCCTTGCGCTTAGTTCGATCAAACCGTCTGGATCGGGTACCGCAAAGGCCATTTGCCCGGAAAACGCCTGTTGGCAAGCCAGTGCCAACAACATCGGAAATTGACCATCGGTATCGCATTGCAGCTTGAAAAATTCCGTGAGGGAATGGCCGATCCAGCGATGCAGATCACCGCCAGCGGACCCGTTACCGGGTGAAAGAGCAGAAAGACGCAGTTGCGGATTACATTCCCAATTCCAATTTGGCGCAAAGAGCGGCTGTTGAAGACGCCATTGGTGATCAACAACGCTATCGCTCTCGTGGCGAGGGTGGGCAGGCTCCGTTTCAACCCAATCGACAATTTCGATATAGGCGCCATCCGATTTAGGCGTCACACGTACCCACATCGAAATATCACAACCTTCATCGCCCGCGATAATCGGTTTACTGAGCGGTGCGCCATCCCGCATGGCAAGGGCGACAAGACGCGCAAGCTGCGGGATCGCCACTGGACCTTGAGCAAGACCGCCCGCCCTCAATTGTAGTCCGGTTAGCGCGGCATCGCAGCGCACCAATCGGGCCTCCCCGTCCACCTCGGCGCGAATAATTGCTTGGGCCATCATGCGACCCGCTTTCCGGAGCTTTTCGCCGCAACCAGCACAAAACGGCTAGCCAGCGCTAATCGCCCGCCCGGGACGGGGGACGGGTGCCGATCAAAAAAGGCCCACACGATGATCACCGTTTATGAGGTAAACTGCTGAAGTTAATTTGATCTAAACTCCATTTTACCTGACGCATCCCGCTACCCACTATTGCGGCTTCGGGAGACCAAGCCAACCGATCAAGCTTGCTACCGCAACCAACAAAGTGACCGCAATAGCTATGACAGGTTCCCCGACAATTGCGGCCAATAGCAATATCAGGAGGAAGAATTCGGGATCGGGGAGCAAGGGATCGCGGCGCCGCCTCTCGTCTCCCGTCACGCGCGGCAGCAACCGGGCAATGCCCCATATCCCGGCCAGCGAAAGCGCGGCGGCCATGAGTTGAACCATGTCGAGGGTAATCGCGCCCTTTCCCTCCTTGGCGGCGTAACCCGCCAGCGCGACCGGAAAGGCCATCATAATGATATCAGTGAATTGCGCGATTTTTTTATCAACTTTTCCAGCTCGTTTGAGCGTCTGTTGAAACCGTCCCAATATATTCAGCATGGCGCCACCGACGCCGCTCGCTGCGCCTCCGATAACCACCCCGCTCGCAACCAGCACCACGCCAGCGATCACAAGCAGAGCACCGCCGCCCACCAGCGCTGTCGTGGCAATAGATCTACCCAGCAAATGCGGACCGACCAACCGGGCGAGCGGCGCAAACAGGATCGACTTTCCTGTGCCTGCGCTGGCAAAGCGGATATTTTGCATCATCCTTGCTTCTATTGCCGTCGCGGTTGAGGCATCTTTCACCACTGCCATTTCACCACGTTCGAATAGCGCAGGGTCACAAGCAATACGCCTTGCGTTGACCTGAACGGCACTGCGCAACAAGGTTGAGCCCACGTCCCAATCCGCAGGCATATGCGCGTTTTCAGCAACGAGATTATAAGGTAACAGCGCCAACCCCGCCCAACGCGCGGTCGCATCGACCCGTTCGAAACTCAACATGGTCGGCCCGTCCGGCACTGTCAGCAACGCGGGCGGCGTAGTCGCGGCAAGTTGGCGATATTGGCCGGGGGCTGCATGGATTGCATCTGCAACCAGCAGCATCCGGTCATCTTCCTCCATCTGCGCAAGGATTTCATGGATGATGCGGACGGGCCGGGCCGGAATTCCGCGTGCGTTGATATGGTCGATGACCCGGGTCACCGCCTGTGGCAAGGTTGTGACCAGCACCAGAATTTTGCTGACCCCGGCGCCGATGGCGCGCTCGGCCTGCCGTTCCAGCAAAGTTGTGCCGGCAATCGGCAAAGTCGCGCGAAGCTGTTCTCCGCCTTCTTCCACCGGCTCGCCTGCCAAGATCAACGCTATCAGTGCCATATATTATAATCGTTCATTTTCATCTTGTTATCATGGTGGCGTGGCGTCAAGATTGCGGCGACCGCACTGAAACGTCCGGGCATAGATGGGCGCTTTTGCGGCCAGGTCAACTTCAGACTTTGTATGAACAATGGCACCCCCTGATATTCCTCTATTGCGGGCAAAGCCTTTTGACGCAAGCCGTGTTGCATCCTAAAGGCGGGACCATGTTTGCCGTCCTTTCTCCCGCCAAGTCGCTCGACTATCGCCGCCCCCTGGCCGATTTCACACCGACTGAACCATTCTTCGCCAAGCGCGCCGAAGCCGCTGCCCAACGCGCGGCCAAACTGGGCGCGCGTAAATTGTCCAGCCTCATGCATATTTCCGACGCGCTCGGAAAGCTCAATGCCGAGCGTTTCCGCGATTTTGCCGCCGCGCCCGAGCGGCCTGCGCTGTTCGCCTTCAATGGCGACGTCTATCACGGGTTCGAGGCGCGGACCCTCGATGAAGCGGCGATCGATTTTGCACAGGATCATGTGCGCATCCTTTCCGGCCTTTATGGCCTCCTCAAGCCGCTCGATGCAATCAAGCCCTATCGCCTTGAAATGGGCACCCGCTGGTCGCCCAAGCCGCGCGGCAAAACGCTCTACCAATATTGGGGCAATGATATTGCGCAGTTGATCGAGAGCGAGATGGCCGAAGCCAGCGATGACGTTCTGATCAACCTTGCCAGCCAGGAATATTGGCAAGCCTTGGGGCCGCATCTTGCGGACAATGTCCGTGTCATCACCATCGATTTCCGTGAACATGGACCCAAGGGCCTCCGTTTCAACAGCTTTGCCGCCAAACGCGCACGCGGCATGATGGCGCGTTTCTTGTGCGAACATCGCTTCACCGACCCCGAAGCACTCAAAAGCTTTGATAGCGACGGCTATGCGTTTGATGCCGGGATGAGCGAAGGTGATCATTGGCTGTTCACCCGGACGGTCAAATCCGCCGATCCGGCCTAACCCTCCGCACCCGCGTTCAAAAGCAACAAAAGCAACAGACTGTCGCATTTTTCGTACCACCCCTAGCCCGTAACTTTCGTAACTTTTGGCCTGACTATTGGCGCTATTGGCGGACCAGCATGGAAGGCATGGGGGCGTTACGATTCGGCAAAGTCGAGCACAAGGGAATAGCTGTAGGAAAGCTATTTTTCGTGCGGCATAAGCATTTGAAAAATAAATATTAAAAATCCCGTTGAGGGGGAGGTTTCACTGGTAATCATCGCGCCGGTCCGCTAGAGCGGGGCCAATCATAAAAACAGCCGAAAAGAGCCGATTTTGTCCACCGAAACACCTGAAAAACCCGAAACTGACGATATCCGCCCGATCAACATCGTGGACGAGATGAAGACCTCCTATCTCGACTATGCAATGTCCGTGATCGTCGCCCGTGCGCTGCCGGATGTGCGCGACGGGTTGAAGCCGGTGCATCGCCGCATCTTGTTCGCCTGTAAGGAAGGCGGCTTCGTCCCGGGCCGCCCATACCGCAAATCCGCCAAGATCGTCGGTGACGTGATGGGTAACTATCACCCGCACGGGGACAGCGCGATTTATGATGCGCTTGCGCGTCTCGCCCAGGATTGGTCGATGCGCGTCATGCTGATGGATGGTCAGGGCAATTTCGGCTCGATGGACCCCGATCCGCCAGCCTCGATGCGCTACACCGAAGCGCGTATGTCCAAAGCGGCGATGACGCTGCTTGAAGATCTCGATCAGGACACGGTCAATTTCCAGCCCAACTATGACGGCAGCCGCGAAGAGCCGCAGGTTTTGCCGGCGCGCTTCCCCAACCTTCTGGTCAATGGCGCGGGCGGCATCGCGGTCGGCATGGCGACCAACATTCCGCCGCATAATCTGGGCGAAGTGATCAATGGCTGCCTTGCCTATATGGACAATGGCGCGATCACCAATGAAGAATTGATCGAACTTATCCCCGCGCCGGATTTCCCGACCGGCGCGTTGATCCTCGGCCTTGGCGGCGCGCGCAATGCGTACACGACCGGCAAGGGCTCGATCATGATGCGCAGCCGCCACGAAATCGAGGAAGGGCGCGGTGACAGGCGCTCCATCGTACTCACCGAAATTCCCTATCAGGTCGGCAAATCGGGCTTGGTTGAAAAGATCGCGGAAGCCGCCAAGGACAAGCGGATCGAAGGCGTCAGCGATATTCGCGATGAATCGAACCGCGAAGGCGTGCGCATCGTCATCGATCTGAAGCGTGATGCGACGCCCGATGTGGTCTTGAACCAGCTGTGGCGGCACACGCCGGCGCAATCGAGCTTCCCCGCCAATATGCTCGCGATCCGTGGCGGTCGTCCGGAAGTATTGACGCTGCGCGACATTATCGAAGCGTTTGTGCGCTTCCGCGAAGAAGTCATCACCCGCCGCACCAAGTTCGAGCTCAACAAGGCGCGCGACCGGGCGCATATCTTGCTCGGTCTTGTGGTCGCGGTGACCAATTTGGACGAGGTGGTCAAGATCATCCGTGGCTCGGCGTCACCCGCCGAAGCCCGCGTGGCGCTGCTCGACCGCGAATGGCCGGTGGCGGAAATCGCGCCCTATATCCGCCTCGTCGAAGCGATTGACGAAGAGGTTGAAGGCGACACCTATCAGCTTTCGGAAGCGCAGGTCCGCGCTATCCTCGAACTGCGCCTGCATCGCCTGACGGCGCTTGGCCGTGATGAAATCGGCAATGAACTCAAGGAACTCGCTTCCAATATTGAATATTTGTTGAGCATTCTTGCCGACCGCGTGAAGCTGTATGACGTCATGCGCGAAGAGCTGATCGCGGTGCGCGACGAATTTGCAACGCCGCGCCGCACCGAGATTGCGCCCGCCGCCGACGGCATCGACGATGAAGACCTGATCGAGCGCGAGGATATGGTCGTGACCGTCACTATGGACGGTTATATCAAGCGCACCACGCTTGACAGCTTCCGGGCGCAGCGTCGCGGCGGCAAGGGTCGCGCGGGCATGAACACCAAGGATGAGGACGTCGTCACCGAATTATTCGTGACCTCGACCCATACGCCGGTGCTGTTCTTCTCGACCCACGGCAAGGTCTATCGCATGAAGGTGTGGCGCCTGCCCGAAGGCGGACCCGCGACGCGCGGCCGTCCGATGATCAACCTGCTGCCGCTGGCTCAGGGCGAGGCGATTTCGACCGTGTTACCGCTTCCCGAGGACGAAAATGAATGGGGCGCGCTCTCGGTGATGTTTGCCACCGCCAAAGGCAATGTCCGCCGCAACAGCATGGACGCCTTCGCTAACATTCCGTCTAACGGAAAATATGCGATGCGTTTTGAAGAGGATAGCGATGACCGTTTAATCGGCGTCGAGCTTCTGACCGAAGGCGATGACGTCTTGCTGGCAACGCGCTGCGGCAAGGCAATCCGGTTCGCCGCCACCGATGTGCGCGAATTCCAGAGCCGCACCTCAACCGGTGTGCGCGGCATCAGCCTCAAGGGCGAAGACGAGGTCATCTCGCTGTCGACCCTGCAGCGCGGCGGCATGAAGAGCCAGGACGAGCGCGAGGATTATCTGCGCTTCGCTCCCTGGAAGGCCGAGAAGGACGGCGCGCCTGCCATGTCCGCCGAACGCTTTGAAGAGCTGTCGGCCCGTGAGCAGTTCATCCTCACCGTTTGCGCCAATGGGTACGGGAAATTATCCTCGGCCTATGAATATCGCCGCACCGGTCGCGGCGGTCAGGGGATCACCAATATCGACAATATCGAACGTAACGGCCCCGTGGTCGCGAGCTTCCCCGCGGTGACGTCCGACCAGCTCATGCTCGTCACCGATCAGGCCAAGATGATCCGGCTTGGGCTCGATACGATGCGCGTGATTGGTCGCAACTCGGCCGGTGTGCGCCTGTTCAATGTCGCCGACGAAGAACATGTCGTTAGCGCGGCCAAGATCGAGGAAAGCGACGAGGAGGAGGACAATGGCGACACGTTCGAAGCTGGCGAGGAAACCGCTGTCGACGCCGCCCCGGCCAGTCCCGCAACCGATGAAGGTGGCGAGGACGCGTAAGCCGCTTAACCCGAGAAACAAGCCGGCATTGGGGCGCTCGCTCCGCAACCTCAATGCCGGCCTCGGGCGGAACCCCTGCCCCGCCTCGTGCATTCTCCTTTAAGCAAAGGAGACATAATCATGGCGAAGTTCAAGGTCGGCGATCATGTGGGCTGGAACAGCGAGGCGGGTCATGTTTCGGGCAAGATCATCAAGATCCACACCAGGGATTTTGACTATAAGGGCTATACCCACCACGCCAGCGCCGATGATCCGCAATATGAGATCAAGAGCGACAAGACCGATCATATCGCCGCGCATAAGGGCAGTGCGCTGAAGTTACTCGATTGAGGATGGCAAACGCGGATGACCAAAGTCGCTTATAAAATATTGACCGCAGACGAGTGGGCGCAGTTCGAGGCGGACGGCGTGTTTCGCGGTGCCCCGGTCGATCTCGAAGATGGCTATATCCACCTGTCCACCGCTGAACAGTTACAAAGCACGCTCGACAAATATTTTGCGGGGCAAACCGGCCTGGTCATCGCCGAGGTCGATCTTGCCCCGTTCGGCGAACAGCTCAAATGGGAAGAGGCGCGCGGCGGCCAGCTCTTCCCGCATATTTACGGGGCTTTGCCGATGAGCGCGGTGCTTTCCTCGCGACCGCACGATGCTCAGGCATAAAGGTCGGTAGCGGGATAATCGCGCAACTTTTTCTCGCGCAATAAGGTGCGATGGCAATAGGTCGGGTCACGCTCGTAACAAAGCAAGGCCGACGGCTTTTCGGTAACCGCCTCCTTCAATTGCTGAACGGCAAGTTCGGCTTCGGGCGTTTCAAGCTGGGCGCTGTAGATGCGGTCGAGGTCCGACAGTCGGTGGTCCAGCGCGGCTGCCCGCCCATCGGGGGGAGTGCCAAGCGCGGGAAGTCCGAGATAGCCGATACCCTCCGCAGCAAGGCTCGCTGCCAGCATATTTTTGGAAAAACCGGGTTTACGCGAAATGGGTCGCGCGCGGATGTCGATGATTTGCGCAACGCCCGCCGCCTTTAGTGCGGCTATAAATTCGGCCTGCGTCGTCTTTTCATAGCCGATGGTAAAAATATGCGGTTTAGCCATGCGCTCTTATAGCAGAAGCCGCGCGGTTCGCCCACCCTTCCGCTGTCCTGCTCGCGCGTGCGGTCAGTTGCCTGACGCCACCACCCGGTCACGGCCCAGTTGCTTGGCCGCATAGAGCCGTCGATCCACCTGCTCGACAAAGCTGCGCGCGTCATCGCCCTTTCGGGGTACGATGGTGCCAACGCCGATGCTCACGCTGACAAAAGTTGCCCCGGTGCCGGGTGCATGCGGCAACCTCAAGTCGCGGACGGCCTGATGGCACATCTGTGCAATATGGATAGCTCCTGCTTCATCGGTATCAGGCAACAGCAGGACAAATTCTTCGCCCCCATAACGCGCCACGATATCGCGCGGGCGAGCCACGACGCCGCGTGTTGCCGTGGCGATTTGCACCAGACATTCATCGCCGCGCAAATGGCCATAATGATCATTATAATCCTTGAACCGGTCGATATCGAGCAGGATCAGCGACAGCGGGGTTCGGGTGCGCAACGCATCGTCCCAATTTTCGATGAGCCGCTGATCGAATAGCCGACGGTTTGAAACCTTGGTGAGGCCGTCCTCGAACGACAGGATTTCCAGCTTTTTCTGGAGCTCCTCCAGCGCTTTTTCCATTTTTTTGCGTTCGGAAATGTCGAACATAAAGCCGATCAGGCTTTCGACCGCGCCCGCCTCGTCGCGCACCACATGGACAACGTCACGGATCCACACATAATTGCCGTTTTTGGTACGGATGCGGTAATCCGCTTCGTGATCGAGCGTGATTTTTTCGCTGCTGTCGCACAAATTGATGACTTGTTGTCCGCGATCATCGGGATGGATCAGTGCAACCCAGTCTTCGACCCGCTTCCAGCTGCCGCGATCCCAACCCAGCAGTGTTTCGATCTGCGGCCCGACATAAACAAACGCTTTAGTGCGGTAGTCAATCTTCCAAGGAATCGCCATCGTCGATTCAAGCAGGGCCTTGTAAAGCGTCGCTTCATCCTGGGTAGTCGTATCCACACGACGATAATGGTCCGTCCCGGCATAGCCGTTCGGCATACTTAATATCCGCGCCACTCCCATTCTCCCTGTTACGGATTGCGACCCCGTGAACATGGTGTTGGTCCTATTGCTGACTCAACGCTTGGCTATGCTGTTACTCGCTAAACGGTTAACTTCAACTAAATATCGGATAAAGTTCAATCCCGGCTATCAGCGCGCAAGGTGGTGACCACGCCCCACACGATGAGCGCCTGTCCGCCGAAATAGAGCGGCCACACCATAAGGGTCGGCAACAGGCTGCCCTTGAGCAATCCGTAGCGCGAGAAAATGAAGAGGTCGCTCGCAAGGAACATCATCGCCCCGATGCCGGTGCGGTAGCGCGGGAAGCGGCTGATCCAGGCGGTGGCCGCCATCGCCGCGACAAACAAGGTGTAGAGCGCGGCATGGAGCGCGCCTTCGGTCGCCCCCGGCAAGCGCCACGCGGCGAATACGGCCAGCGGAACGGTCAGCAATCCCAACAGTTTCTGCGAGCCAGTGAGCGCCGCGCGCCGGTTGCGAAAATATAGCCAGAACGCAACCATATGCCCGAGCGCAAAAACCGTGCCGCCAACTTCCAAGCCCATCGCATCGAGAAGCACATCGCCCGCCGCGCCCAAGGCCATCACCAGCGCAATCAGCCAGCCAT
Source organism: Pseudomonadota bacterium (assembly GCA_023458055.1). Classification (GTDB taxonomy): domain Bacteria; phylum Pseudomonadota; class Alphaproteobacteria; order Sphingomonadales; family Sphingomonadaceae; genus JAFAFE01. The sequence continues at coordinate 278,626 of JAEXAW010000006.1, read as the reverse complement.
CGCGGCTTTGCGCGTTCGCCGCGGCCCATAGCGCCAGCAACCCGACGCCGAGCCCTTTCCACGCCGTGAACAGCGGCCCGCTCCAGCCATTGGTGACGACGAGCATATAAGAAGCCCCCGCAAGGATCGCCGCCCAGAATAAAGGCATCGCTTTCAACTTCATGCTGTTCATTAGAATTTGCTCCCTGCTGCGCGCTTCATTAGCGTGGCCCAATTGCGTGTCTAGCCGCTGTTGGTTAAGGGCGGGTAATGAAACCAGCCTATCAAGTCCATATCATCGGCGGCGGCCTCGCCGGATCGGAAGCCGCCTGGCAATTGGCGCAAGCGGGCGTCAAGGTGCGCCTGTCCGAAATGCGCGGGAGCGGCGACCAGACGCCGGCGCACCAGACCGATGGTCTCGCCGAACTGGTCTGTTCCAACAGTTTCCGCTCGGACGATGCAGAAAATAACGCGGTCGGCCTGCTCCATCAGGAGATGCGCAAGCTCGGCTCGCTCATCATGGCGAGCGCGGACAAGACCAAGGTGCCCGCAGGCAGCGCGCTGGCGGTTGACCGGGATATTTTCTCGGAAAACGTGACCAAGGCGCTGGAGGCGCACGAAAATATCGAGATCGTGCGCGAACGCATTGATGTCATGCCTGGCGAAGGCTTGACCATCGTCGCCACCGGCCCGCTGACCGCACCCGCACTTGCCGGACAGATCGGGCAAGCGACCGGCAAGGATGCCCTCGCCTTTTTTGATGCCATCGCCCCGATCATTTATCGCGATAGCATCGACATGGATATTTGCTGGATGGCCAGTCGCTGGGACAAGGTCGGGCCCGAAGGCGACGGCAAGGATTATATCAACTGCCCCATGACCAAGGAGCAATATCTCGCCTTTCACCAAGGCTTGATGGACGGCGAAAAGACCGAGTTCAAGGAATGGGAATCCAACACCCCCTATTTTGAAGGCTGTATGCCGATTGAGGTGATGGCATCGCGCGGGCTCGACACGCTGCGCTTCGGGCCGATGAAACCGGTCGGGCTGGACGATCCCAAAACCGGACGCTGGCCGCACGCCGTGGTGCAATTGCGTCAGGATAATGCGCTCGGCACCTTATGGAATATGGTGGGCTTCCAGACCAAGCTCAAACATGCCGAGCAGGTGCGCTTGTTCCGCACTATTCCGGGGCTGGAAAAGGCCGAATTTGCGCGGCTGGGCGGGCTTCACCGCAACACTTTCATCAAATCGCCCGAGCTGCTGGATGGAACGCTGCGCCTCAAGTCATCGCCGCATATCCGTTTCGCCGGGCAGATCACCGGCTGCGAAGGCTATGTGGAATCGAGCGCCATCGGCTTGCTCGCCGGACGCTTTGCGGCAGCGGAGCTTGCCGGACGAACGCTGGCACTGCCGCCCGCCACGACCGCGCTTGGCGCCCTGCTTGGCCATATTACCGGCGGGGCAGACGCCGCGAGTTATCAGCCAATGAATGTCAATTTCGGACTGTTCGCGCCGCTCGATGACAAGGTTCATAAGAAACAGCGCAAGGCCGCCGTGACCGCGCGGGCGCGCGATGATCTCGCGTCATGGATGAAGGATGCAGCGTTCGCCTAACAAGCGCACGCAGCCTTTGGCTTAGGTTTCGTCGCGGTCGTTGCAAATTCCGCGCGCGTGAGCCTGCCATTACGGTCGGCGTCGGCGGTCGCAAATTTTTCGGAGGTCTTCACCGCCCATTCTTCAAAACTCAGCAGGTTGTTGCCGTCCGTATCGAGTTTTTTGAAATCCTTGGTTCGGCTGCCCATAAGCTCGATCCGCGTAATCACATCGTCACGGTCTTTGTCGTAGCGATTGAAGCGTTTTTCTTCTCGGGTTTTCGCCGCGACGTGGGGTGGCTGCGGCAGTCCGGGAGGCGCCTTGCCGTGCAATCCCTGCGCACCTTCAGGCAAAGTGAGCGGTTCCGGGGCCTCGTCGCCAACCAATCCGGCGTTATTTTGTTGTTCGGCAACCGCCGCGCTCCGCCCTTGCCACAGCATCCAGCCACCAAGCATCAGTAACAGAGCCGACACTGCGCCGCCAAGAAAGCCCTTCATACCCACCCTTTCCTCGCCTTGTTCAGGCAAGAGCGAGTCTAGCCCCTGAACAGCGATAAACGCAATATGGCTAATTGTTCAGCGACCGGGCGGATTGTACCTTGCGAGCCCGCACGCATGCGCGCCAGCATCATCAGCGCGGCCAGCGGCTTGGGGAGCAGGCGACCTTCTATAGGCGCCGAAGCGAGAGAAAATATCGCGGCGGCCTTCCGCGGATCAGACAAATGGCTCGCCACGTCAATCAATGCCCAATAACGCCCCGCCTGATGAACCAGGTCCGTAACCAAAGGGGTTTTGCCCTTGATTATCCGCGCGGTTTGTTCGAACAAAATCCGCCCTCGTGCTGCGGCAAAATACTCTATATTCTCAACGCCCAACGGTTCCGTTTCCGCGAACTGCGCCCAATGAGCCGGTAACGCTGCAATAGGTTTAAGCGCGTGCGGGTCAAAGTTGGCGACTAGTGCATCCAAGACCGGATGCTGCGTTATGATTGCCCCGCTTGCAGCCTGTTCGATTTGCTGCTCCCACCATAAAAGTCGCATCGCAGTGAGGACAGGGTCGCGCGCCAATTGCAATTGCTGCGCCAACACCCGGTCCAGCTGCCATAAAGCACCGACCGCAGCCCGGTCATGTTTGGAAAAAATTGTAAAAATAAGAGGATGCAAACAAGAAAGGGGCAAGCCAGATGCAAGGATTCCCCCATTTGCGCCCTCGTCAACCGTTAACATGTTGTTATCCTTACCGTCGTGTTAACCATTTTTTTTGTTCTGGTGTAAACCCTGTTTCGTCTATGCCCGAATCCAAGGTGGTTAACCCACATTAGCGGAAATGATTTCCGATCGTCGCAAGGCACGCGTAACAACCGGACCGACGATTGCAACAGGGGCAATAGCGCATGCGCAACGATAAGGTCCGGAATAGCCGGTGCCGTCAGCTGTTCAGAAATGAAGCAGCGAACGTCATGTGGATCACGGCGGGTATGATGTTCCCGATGATGGCGATGATTGGCTCTGGCGTCGATCTCGCGCGCTATTACTCTGCCAAGAACCGTCTGCAACAGGCCTGCGATGCGGGCGCACTGGCGGCGCGTAAGGAAATGGCCAACACGGGAAGTCTCAGCGACACCGCCAAGGCCAAAGGGTTGGCGATGTTCAACTTCAACTACCCCGCGAATACCTATGGATCGTCGAACACATCCTTTGACACTGAAGGCGTCAACGCCTCCGAAATCAAGGGCACCGCGACCACGACCATGCCAGCGACGGTCATGAAAATATTCGGCATGGCCGACAAGGTCCTTAATGTCAGCTGCAATGCGCGGCTCGAAATTTCGAACGTGGATATCGTGTTTGTCCTCGATACGACGGGTTCAATGTTGGAGAAGGCGAGCTCGACGGACACTACGTCGAAAATCGTGGGTCTGCGCAAAGCCGTGATGTCCTTTTTCACGACGATTATGGACGCAAAAACGCCGACCTCGCGCATCCGTATCGGCTTCGTGCCCTATTCGAGCAACGTCAACGTGGGCAAGTTGGTCCGAGCCGAAGATTCAAAATATATTGGGGACTCGAATACGTATCAATCGCGCTCCTCCAACTGGTCCAGCATGAACTCTCGTTGGCAATATAATTATCAACCCATCGCTTATTCCGGACTGTCGGCATTCGCGGGCGGCACTTCCTATTCAGCGCCGATTGACTATGCGGGCGCCAATGTCACGCTACCGGCATGGAACGGCTGTATCGAAGAATTATCGACGGTTGCTTTTTCCAGTGGCAGTAGCGTGCCGTCGGGCGCGAAAGACCTTGACATTTCTTACAAACCTTCAGGTGGAGCTGACAGCTGGAAACCCCATATTCCGCGGCTGGTTTACGCCCGCCCTGTGACGGATTTGTTAAACGCATACCCTAGCAGCGCCAAGAGGCTGAATACGACTAGCGAATATGGTCATTATGCCATGGACGACAAAGGCAAATGGCCGAATGGCACAACAACACCAGACCATACGTCATTTGGAGCGTGTCCCTCCGAAGCCATGCGCCTGACCGATATGTCAAAAAGCGATAAATCCACAGTGCAAACTTACGTTGACAATTTGGTTCCGATTGGCGGTACTTATCATGACATCGGCATGATATGGGGCGCGCGCTGGATTGCCCCGGTTGGTATTTTCAAAGATGACAATACCAAGCTACCCGCCAATGGTCTTCCACAATCACGGCACATCATCTTCATGACGGACGGTGATATGAGCCCCGACTCGCGCAGCTACAGTGCCTATGGCGTGGAAGCGATGGAGGGCCGGATTACCGGTGCCCCCACCACCGACAAAAGCGAGATGACCAGTCGCCACAATGCGCGGTTCTTAGCGGCCTGTAATGCAGCCAAAACCACGGGTCAGTCAACCGTTTGGGTGATCAGTTTCGGTTCCGGATCGACGCTGAACTCGAACCTTACCAGCTGCTCCTCGCCAGGCTTGGCATTCAAGGCCGATAACTCGACTCAGCTTGAGCAAAAATTCAAGGATATCGCGCAACGCATCACCTTCCTGAGGGTCTCGCAATGATTAAAGGACGGGCGCTTGCACGTCGGCTACGCTCGGTTCGTGACGACGAGCAGGCCGTTTCTGCGGTTGAAATGGGGTTGATCTTTTTCCCCTTGATGATGTTCATGGTCGGCACCTTCGATATGGGCCATTTATATTATGGTCAGGCGGTGTTGAACGGCGCGGTTGCCGAGGCCGGGCGTCTGTCCAGCCTTGAAGCTTATAACTCCGATCAGACGGCCTTGAACAATATGATCAAAGACCGGGTGAAAGCGGTAAACCCGTCGGCCACGTTACAGTTTGATCGCAAATCCTATAATAATTTCAGCGACATCGGCACACCAGAAAAGTTCACGGACGGGAACAGTAATGCGGTTTGTGACAATGGCGAACCATTTGATGACAAGAACGGCAACGGGACATGGGACGCTAACGGTGGAGCGGGTCAAGGTGGCGCATCGGACGTGGTGGTTTTGACCGTCACCATGACTTTTCCGCGCTTCTTCCCGCTTACTGCCTTCATCGGTGGAAACAAGAATGCGACGATGGTTGCCAAAACCACCTTGCGTAACCAGCCTTTTGCCAGCCAGAGAAAGCCGAGCCAAGGAGCATGTTCATGACCGGCATTTTCATCACGCCTATGGCCCGAATCCGCCGTCGGTTTGCGAACAATCCCCTCCGCAACGCCAATCAAGGCACCGTTTTGATGGAGTTCGCAGCTGGTCTGCCCTTCTTCATGCTCATCGGGTTCGGTGGTGCGGAATATATGAACTATATTACGACCCACACAGCAATCAGCCAGCTTGCGCTGACGGTCGCGGACAATGCCTCTCGCAGCCAGAACAACACCAACCTTGCGTCGCCGCAAATGCGCGAACTGGATGTTAATGACATCTTCAAGGGCGCGGATATCCAAGCGAACAAGCTTGATTTCGCCAACCGTGGGCGTATCGTTCTATCCAGCCTTGAACAAAATGCGACCAACCAGCAATATATCCACTGGCAGCGCTGTTTTGGTAAAGGCCCTTATCCTTCTTCATATGGCACCGAAGGACAGATCGTCAGCGGTGGTATGGGGCCAACGGGCAACAAAGTTCTGGCGCCCAAGGATTCTGCTATCATGTTTGTTCAGGTCACTTACCGGTACAAGCCTGTAATGTATGCAGAATGGCTGAGCGCGGCGAGCAGGAAAATCACCTATACGGCAGCGTTTCAAATTCGCGATTCGCGTGATCTCGCCGCAGGTGTAACGAATCCCAGCCCTACCGCGACAAAATCAGCCTGCTCCGCGACTTGAAGCTTTTCAAGTCGCCCTGAGACATAAAAATCGACACAGGTTGGAACCTGTCGGGTTTGTAAGGACAATATCCTACGCGCTAGAGCCTGTCTTGTTGTCAGGCGTGCCGCGCACCGTGTTCGCCAGGCGTCCGTAGCGGTCAAAAGATTGCGCAGACGATTCGCACCCGACACATCTTTCCTGCGGAGCCTGCCGAAGCCGGCTCCCCGATCAGACCTTATAGCAAACCTTTTTAACCGCCGTCACCACTCGCGGGGCATCAATAATGGCAAGCTTCTCAAGGTTGGCAGCATAAGGCAGCGGCACGTCTTCATCCGTCACGCGCAGCACTGGCGCGTCGAGATTGTCAAACCCGTCTTCCATCGCGATCGCCATGATTTCGCTCGAGATGGAGCATACCGGCCAGCCTTCTTCGACCACCACCATGCGGTTGGTTTTGGCGAGGCTGTCGAGCACGGTCTGCTTGTCGAGCGGGCGTAGTGTGCGCAGGTCGATGACCTCGGCGTCGATCCCCTCGCCTGCCAGCGTTTCCGCGGCTTCGAGCGCAATGCCGACGCCGATGGAGTAGCTTACCAGCGTCACATCCTTGCCCTCGCGCATGATGCGGGCCTTGCCGATGGGGAGCACATAGTCGTCGAGCGCCGGGATTTCGAAGCTGCGGCCGTACAGCAATTCGTTTTCAAGGAACACGACCGGATCTTCGCTGCGGATCGCTGCCTTTAGGAGACCCTTTGCATCCGCGGCATCATAAGGCGCAATCACGATGAGGCCCGGGACGTTGGCATACCAAGGGCCGTAATTCTGGCTGTGCTGCGCGCCGACGCGGCTCGCTGCGCCATTAGGTCCGCGGAACACGATGGGGCACCGCATCTGCCCGCCCGACATATAGTTGGTCTTGGCTGCCGAGTTGATGATGTGGTCAATCGCCTGCATCGCGAAGTTGAACGTCATAAATTCGATGATCGGGCGCAACCCGCCCATCGCCGCGCCCGAGCCAACCCCGGCGAAACCATATTCGGTGATCGGTGTATCAATCACGCGGCGCGCGCCGAACTCTTCGAGCAGCCCTTGCGTTACCTTGTACGCGCCCTGATATTCGGCGACCTCTTCGCCCATCACAAAGACGCGGTCGTCCTTGCGCATTTCTTCGGCCATGGCGTCGCGCAGCGCCTCGCGCACGGTAACCTTGACCATTTCCGTGCCCGCCGGAATGGCAGGATCGCGCACATCGGCGCGCGGCGCGGGCTTGTTGAGCATTGGCGTTGCGGCATCGACCGTCTTTTCCTGCGCCGCCGAAGCCGCGACCGCCTCCGCTTTGTCGGCCGTCGCCATATCATTGCCGTCAGGCGTCGGCACTTCTGCAGGCGCAGCCGCTGAGGCGGCGCTGGCGGCATCTTCGCCCTCGCCTGCGATAATCGCGATGACGGTGCCGACCTTCACATTGTCGGTACCTTCCGCGACGAGAATCTGCGCGATGGTGCCTTCATCAACGGCTTCAAACTCCATCGTCGCCTTATCGGTTTCGATTTCGGCCAGGATGTCGCCGGATTTCACGCTGTCGCCTTGCTTGACCAGCCACTTGGCAAGCGTCCCTTCCTCCATGGTCGGGGAGAGCGCGGGCATTTTAAGTTCGATGGCCATTAATAGCTCTCCACCAGCACGTCAGTATAAAGTTCGGAAGGATCGGGTTCGGGCGAGGTTTCGGCGAAATCCGCGCTGTCACTAACGATCTGGCGGATTTCCTTGTCGATCGCCTTCAATTCATCTTCGGTGACCCCGGCCTTTTCGAGATGCTTTTTGAGCCCTTCAATCGGATCGGACTTGTCGCGTACCGCTTGAACCTCGTCGCGCGAGCGATATTTGGCGGGGTCAGACATGGAGTGGCCGCGATAGCGATAGGTTTTGAGCTCCAAGAGGATGGGCCCCTTGCCCGCGCGGACCCAGGCGAGCGCTTCTTCCGCCGCGCCGCGCACCGCGAGCACGTCCATCCCGTCAATCTGGAGACCCGGAATGCGGAAGCTTTCACCACGACGATACAGCTGATCTTCCGCCGAGGAGCGGTTGACGCTGGTCCCCATCGCATATTGGTTGTTCTCGATGACATAGATCATCGGCAGCTTCCACAGCTCGGCCATGTTGAAGCTTTCATAGACCTGTCCCTGGTTGGACGCACCGTCGCCGAAATAAGCCATGCATACGCCGCCATCTTCGCGATATTTATGCGCAAAGGCGAGCCCCGTGCCGAGCGAAACCTGCGCGCCGACAATGCCGTGGCCGCCATAAAATTTATGCTCGACGCTGAACATGTGCATCGAACCGCCCTTGCCTTTGGAAATACCGGCACCGCGTCCGGTCAGCTCAGCCATGATGACCTTGGGGTCGATGCCGTAAGCGAGCATATGGCCGTGATCGCGGTAGCCGGTGATGACGCTATCCTTATCGCCATCAAGCGCGGACTGAAGGCCGACCGCCACCGCTTCCTGACCGATATAGAGGTGACAAAAACCGCCAATCAGGCCGAGCCCGTAAAGCTGACCCGCCTTTTCTTCAAAGCGGCGGATGAGGAGCATTTCCTTATAGAAAGCCAGCATCTCGTCCTTGGTCGCCTTGTACGGCGCGGGCTCGGACGGGCGTTCGCGGTTTGGGATCGCCGGCATTGCTGGCGTTCGCGCCGAAGCTTTAGCGGGAGATTTGGGTGCTGCTTTTGCGGCGGGTTTTGCCGGGCGGCGGGTCGGGGTCTTCGCCAAGGTCCACTCCTGATGTTCTTGTCCGTTGCCTAGCTATAGGCTTGAACGCGCCGCGATTGCAACGCCGAACCGGCGAGAAACAGGCGTATTTTTCGTATGCACAGCGGCTGCGATTGCAAAAAGCGCAATCGTCACTTCATCGGAATGACGACCTCGTCGGCGCCGACGACATTAAGGTCCTTGCGCACAAATTCATCGGCGAGATCGGGATCGACATGCTCGGGGTCGAGCAAGGTCACGCGGTTCTTGAGCACCGCTTCATGCGCCTTGAGCCGCGCCAATTCAACGCGCTTCACTTCCAGCGACTGCGTATAATCGCCCCAGGCATAGAGGCCGGTCGGCCCGAAAATGGCATAGCCGATCATCGCAAGCACAAGCAGCACCGCAAGGCTCGGCCCCCACGCCATGGCCATTGCTTTCTTAAATTTTGTGCTGTTCGGCATGTTAACCTTGAATCACAAGCGACTCGCGGTTGCAAGCCAAATATGCGCTGATCATGAAAAAATGCGGCGAAACAGGGCTTCGCCGCATTGGGAGATTATCTGGTGGCGTCCGAATTTATGCCCGGAAAATGCTTTGCCCTGCATAAACGCCCATCGAGCCAAGCTCTTCTTCAATGCGAATGAGCTGGTTATATTTGGCAAGCCGGTCCGAGCGCGCGAGGCTGCCGGTTTTAATCTGCCCGCAATTGGTCGCGACGGCGAGGTCGGCAATGGTCGCATCTTCGGTTTCGCCCGAACGGTGCGACATCACGGCCGTATAACCCGCCCGCTGCGCCATGCTGACGGCTTCCAATGTTTCGCTCAGCGTCCCGATCTGGTTTACCTTGACGAGCAGCGAATTGGCGAGGCCGCGCTTGATCCCGTCGGCAAGCCGCTTGGGATTGGTGACGAACAAATCATCGCCGACCAGCTGAACCTTGTCGCCGATCTTGTCAGTGAGCGCCTTCCAGCCTTCGAAATCATCCTCGCTCATCCCGTCTTCGATCGACTTGATCGGATAATCCTTGCACAGATCAGCAAGGTAATCGGCCATTTTTTCAGGCTTCAATGAGAGTTTCTCGCCGGAAATTTCATATTTGCCCTTTTTGAAAAATTCGGTTGCGGCACAATCGAGGGCCAGCACCACATCCTTGCCGGCCTTGAAGCCCGCCTTTTCAATCGACTTCATGATGAAATCGAGCGCGTCGCGGGTCGAGGCGAGATTGGGTGCGAACCCGCCTTCATCGCCAACCGCCGTCGCGAGACCTTTGTCGTGCAGGCTCTTTTTCAGCGTATGAAAAATTTCCGCACCCCAGCGCACTGCTTCCGCGATGCTGTCCGCGCCCACCGGCATTACCATGAATTCCTGAAAATCAATCGGGTTATCGGCATGTTCGCCGCCATTGATGATGTTCATCATCGGTACCGGCAGCACATGGGCTGCGACCCCGCCGACATAGCGATACAGCGGCAGCCCGCGCGCATCCGCCGCCGCCTTGGCCGTTGCCAAGCTCACCCCGAGGATCGCATTGGCGCCGATGCGGCCCTTGTTGGGCGTGCCGTCCGCTTCGATCATGGCAAGATCGATCTCGCGCTGATCTTCGGCATCAAGGCCGATGAGCAGTTCGGACAATTCGCCATTGACTGCATCAATCGCCTTGGTGACCCCCTTGCCGCCAAACAGCTTCTTGTCACCATCGCGTAATTCGACCGCTTCATGCGCGCCCGTTGAAGCGCCCGAAGGGACCGCCGCGCGACCAAAGCTTCCATCTTCCAGCATCACATCGACTTCGACCGTGGGATTGCCGCGGCTATCAAGAATTTGGCGGGCATAAATGTCGATAATGGCTGTCATGGAAAAGCGCTCCCTGGCTTGCGGCATCAAGATGCGGCACCCCTTAGCCAAGCTGGCCGCCCAACGCAATTGGCCAACGCCACGGACACGTAAATGCAAAATTTGATAAAATCGACTGTTCCAGCATGGCAACACACCTTGTCCGGAACCCTTTGCCTTCCCATATGTTAAGGACCGCAAGCGGCGCGCGTTTCTGCGCCGTTCCCTCAGGGTATCAATAAAGGGGTTCGTTTCATGGCCATTGAACCGAAGAAGACCACCAAGGCTGCGCCGAAAAAGACTGTAGCGAAAGCTGCGACGGCAAAGCCCGCCGCCAAGAAAACGGCTGCCAAGGCAGCTCCCAAAAACACCGCAGCCGCGCCGAAGAAATCGGCCGCCAAAAAGCCGACGGCCAAGGCTGCGACCAAATCGAACACAAAGGGTATCAAGATGACACTCAGCGATATGACGACCGACGCCAAGAGCAAGGCGAATGAATGGAAGAATGAAGCGGGCGTTTATGCCGATAAGGCTTCGGTTCGCGCCAAGGAACTTGCCAATGAAGGCAAGACCAAGACCGCCGGAGCCATGGGCAGCCTCGCCAAGATGATCGAAGATGCCGCGCCGCAGGTCGATGAAAAGCTCGGATCGCAATATGGCGATTTCGCGCGGACTGCTGCCAAGACGGTGTCGGGTATGGCGACCAGCCTTGAAAAGCAGGACGTCGATGAACTCGTCAACAACACGCGCGATTTCGTCAAGAAGAGCCCGGCCGTTGCTATCGGCGCCGCGGCTGTGGTTGGATTTGTCCTTGCGCGGATGTTCAAATCGACCAATAACGACGCATAAACAGGCGTTTACATGAATCACGGGACGGGCGACACGACGGAATTTGATGACGTGCGGCACGGCTATGCGCCGCCGCGCCAGCGAAACCGTGTGCCGCCTGCCCCTAAATATCCCGAAACGCGGCCCGAAGATGTCGCGCTGGAATTTCCGGATGCGCGCTTTGCCCAATCGGGCGAAATCGCATCGGCTGTCGAGGCGGATGATGCAGACCCGGGCGTGAGCGATGGCAACGCGTTTGCCGATATTTCGGATCGGGTGCACACGCTCATCGATAGCGGCAAAGCAGCCTATGAGGCCGAAATCGCGCTCCTCAAAGCGCGCGCGGACGTTATTACATCGGCTGCCAAGGGCGCTGCGGTATTTGTTTCGCTCGCGGCTGCGGCAGGATTGGTGACCCTCCTCGCTATCGGCTTTGGCGCAATCATCATCCTGGCCGATTATCTTACGAATTTGCAGGCTGTCGCAATAGTGGTGGTTGCGCTTGCGCTGCTGACCGCGATTGCCGGCTGGCTCGCAAAGCGGCAGTTTGACCGGATCACTACCGCCATTTGGGAGCGGACCGATGGGTAAGCGCGCCGAAGAAACCTTGGCTGCGGCGAAAACGCTGGCCCGGGATGCCCGCGCCGAGTTCAAGAGCCAATTGATCAGTACGCGTGAGCGGCTACGTCCGGAGCGGCTAAAGCAGGATGCCGCCGATACGGCCAACCATTATGTCGAAGAAGGCAAAGAGGTGACCATCGCCACGGTAAAGGCGCATCCTGTCGTATTTGGTGCATCCTTTCTGGGCACTCTCGCGTTCTGGTATCGCAAACCCTTGACGCATGAGGTGCAAGAGCGCGGTCCCGATGCGCTTGACGGGGTCGGCGATGTGCTTGAGCGGTTGAGGGACTGGATCGCCCCGGCGGGCTGGACGCCACGGGATGATCGTTGAAACGAGTGATTTTAATTTAAAAGGAACCAGATGATGGCCAATAAAGTAACCGATAATTTTGACCGCCTGCGTGAAAAAGCAGCCGACGTGCTCGATTCTGCTTCGGCAAGTGCACGCGAAACCGCGGAAGCCGCTCGTGCACGGGTTGCATCCACCTATGGGACCGCGCGCGACACCTCGGAGCGTTTGATCGAACAGGGCCGCGAGAAGGCGTCGGACGCCTACGCCGTGGGTCGCGAACGTGCGGACGAAGCCTATCGCGTCGGCAAGGAAAAAGCGACGCACGCTTATGAAGTATCGAAGGTTCAGGCGGGTAAGGTTGCTGACAAAACCGTCGAGCAGATCAACGACAAGCCGCTGATGGCCGTCGTTGGTGCTTTTGCCGTTGGTGCGATTGCCGCGTTGATGATGCCCAAAAATGGACGCCGCGACGACGCCTGATTGGCGGCGTTGAGCTCCATAGCAATAGCGAAGGACCGCAACGGGCAATGCGCCGGTTGCGGTCCTTTTGCATTGATGCTAGGCGCGCCGCCTGTCAGGCTCGCACCTGCGCCGGGCCTTCCCTTCATTCTTGTTTAGTGAGCAACCATGAGCAAATTACACCTCGTCTTCGGTGGCCGGGTCAAAGATCCGCAAGGCCTTGAATTTTCCGATCTCGACAGCATCGACGTTGTCGGCATCTTCCCCGACAAGGCTTCAGCCGAAGAAGCCTGGCGCAGCGCGGCACAGCGCACGGTTGACGATGCGGAAATGAAATATGTGGTAGTTCATCTCCACCGGTTGCTTGAACCCGAACTGCCAGCGGACGGCAAAGCCTGAAATCGCGTTAGCGAACCCGATAACGGCGCTTAAGCAATGGCCGGGCGAGAAAAAGTCCGGCCAGAAACCCTCCGATATGCGCCCAGATGGCGATGCCGCCGCCCTGGTCGGATCCGGTCGCAAAGCCGAATAGCAACTGCAAGCCGATCCACGCCGCTGCCAACCACAACACGCGCACCATATAGCCCGACACTGGGCCTATCGGTGTTACCTTCTGCTGAGTGAACATGGCGGCATAGGCGCCAACGATAGCCGACGCAGCGCCACTGGCCCCGATCACCGGCACCTGACTGGCCGGATATGCCGCCCATTGTACCAAAGCGGCCGCATACATGCCGATCGCGTAGAGGATAAGCGTCGCGCGTCCACCGAGCGCCGCTTCAACCTGCCGACCGCAGAAAACCAGCATTATGAGATTAAAAACAAGATGCAGCACACCGCCATGGAGAAAGGCGGAGGTGATCGGCGTAAGCAGCGCGGGCACGAGTTGGTGCACCGAGACATCGCCGCCCCAGCTAGCGGGAATGAAGCCGCCAGCCAGTGCCGACGCGCCTATTCCGGGCCATATCATGGTGACGAGCGACACCAGCGACGTCACCGCCGCCAAGCCGTGGATCGCCGGATAGCGCCCCCAGGCCATGCGTTGCGATACGGAGCCGTGCGGCTTCATTCGTCTCAGACGAACTCGATCTTGTTGATCAGATAGAATTTGTCCCCCGAAGGAACCGTGACTTCGACTTCATCGTCAATCTTGCGTCCGATGAGCGCACGACCAAGCGGCGAGTTGTACGAAATTTTGCCCTCCTTGGCGTCGGCTTCCGCCTGTCCGACAATTTGGTAGCGCACCGGCTTGTCATCTTCGTCAAGCAACGTCACCGTCGCGCCGAATACCACCTTGTCACCGGAAAGCGACGTCGGATCAATAATCTGCGCGCGCGAAAGCTTGTCCTCAAGATCCGCGATTGCAGCCTCGACCTGCCCCTGGCGCTCTTTGGCGGCGTGATATTCGGCATTTTCCGAAAGATCGCCATGCGCGCGCGCTTCTTCGATAGAATCGATGATTTCCGGCCGCTCCGCCTTCAAACTTTTGAGCTGCTCCTGAAGCTTTTCAAAGCCTTCCTGCAGCATCGGCATTTTTTCAACAGATGCCATCTGATCTAATCCCTTTTCATATCAATATCTTGGGGCTTCCCCGCCGCCGGAAGGAGGTGGAGAGCGGCCCGTTCGCGAGCTGTCCTGATTGTTGGGGAGCTAGCTATGCGAATGCGAATAATAAGACTGAAGCGAGCGAACTTCAAGACTTTGCCCGCGCGTGGCCTCAATTGCCCGCGCCGCAGCAACGCTGGCCGATGCGGTGGTAAAGATCGCAACCTTCGCTGAAAGCGCCGCCATGCGGATCGATTGCGAATCCTTCAACGATTGCCAGCCTTCAGTGGTATTGAAGATCATCTGCACCCCGCCATCGATAATCCGGTCGACAATGTGCGGGCGTCCCTGCGCCACCTTGTTGACCAGTTCGACCGGGATGCCGTGCTGCGCCAGATAGTCGGCGGTTCCTGTAGTCGCGATAATCGTCCAGCCCAGTTCGATCATCTTCTGCGCCGCCGGAAGCACGACCGGCTTGTCGCTATCCTTGACCGAAATGAACACCGTGCCATTTTCCGGCAAGGGAGCCCCTGCCCCCAATTGCGCTTTCGCAAAGGCGGTCGGGAAATCATCGGCAATGCCCATCACCTCGCCGGTCGATTTCATTTCCGGCGACAAGACCGGATCGACGCCGGGGAAGCGCGCGAACGGGAAAACCGCTTCCTTGACCGCGATATAATCAATCTCGCGGTTGATCACCGGTTGCGCGGCGAGTTTCTCTCCCGCCATCACCCGGGCAGCGATCTTTGCAATCGGCGATCCCACCGCCTTGGCGACAAACGGCACGGTGCGCGAGGCGCGCGGATTAACCTCGATGAGGTAAACCTTGCCGTCCTTGACCGCGAACTGGACGTTCATCAACCCGCGCACATTAAGACCGCGCGCGAGGAGTTCAGTCTGCCGCTCAATCTCGGCGATAATATCGGCGGGGAGGCTATAGGGCGGGATCGAGCACGCACTGTCGCCCGAATGGACGCCGGCTTCCTCAATATGCTGGAGCACGCCCGCGACGACAACCTCATCGCCATCGCACAGCGCATCGACGTCAACCTCAACCGCATCGCGCAGATATTGGTCGATGAGCACCGGGCTATCGC
The DNA here is from genome assembly GCA_023458055.1 of Pseudomonadota bacterium. Classification (GTDB taxonomy): domain Bacteria; phylum Pseudomonadota; class Alphaproteobacteria; order Sphingomonadales; family Sphingomonadaceae; genus JAFAFE01. The sequence continues at coordinate 263,308 of JAEXAW010000006.1, read as the reverse complement.
CTGATACCTGCACCGCCGTCTGGATATAATTCTCAAGCTGTGCTTCGCCATCGACAATCTCCATCGCGCGGCCGCCCAGCACATAAGAAGGACGCATCAACACCGGATAGCCAATGCGATTGGCCGCAGCGATGGCTTCCTCGCGGCTACGCGCAATGCCATTCTTGGGCTGCGCCAGCCCAAGCTGGTTGACCAATCGCGCAAAGCGTTCGCGATCTTCGGCGAGGTCAATCGCATCGGGCGAGGTGCCAAGGATCGGAATCCCTGCATCCTCCAGCGCCTGCGCCAACTTGAGTGGCGTCTGCCCGCCGAACTGCACGATCACGCCCGCAAGCGTGCCCGCCTGTTGCTCGACATGGAGAATTTCGAGCACATCTTCCGCGGTCAGCGGCTCGAAATAGAGCCGATCCGAAGTGTCATAGTCAGTCGAAACCGTTTCTGGATTACAGTTGACCATGATAGTTTCAAAACCCGCATCCGAAAGCGCAAAGCAGGCATGGCAGCAGCAATAGTCAAACTCGATCCCCTGCCCGATGCGGTTGGGTCCGCCGCCGAGAATGACGATCTTGGTGCAGTCCGAAGGCTGGGCCTCGTCTTCGGGAAGGCCGAAGCTCGGCGCTTCATAGGTCGAATACATATACGGCGTTTTTGCCTCGAATTCCGCCGCGCAGGTGTCGATCCGCTTGAACACGGGCCGCACGCCGAGTTTGTGGCGATGCGCACGCACTTCTTCTTCGGTAATCCCGCCGGTCATCGCGCGCACCGCTTCGTGGATCAGCCCCCCTGCCCGCGCCGTCGCGCGCTTGGTGCCGGGCCGCAGGTTCGCGCTTTCGAGCGCCAACCAGGCGAGGCGCTTGTCGGAAAAGCCCATGGATTTGAGGCGGCGCATCCCCGCCGCATCGCGCGGCAGGCCATCGCTGCGCACCTCATTTTCCGCCGCCACAATCTCGGCGATGCGGTCAAGGAACCACATATCATAGAAGGTCACCGCGTGGATTTCCTCGCGGGTCAGCCCTTCGCGCAAGGCTTGCGCGGTAATCAGCAGCCGGTCCGGTGTCGCGCGGGACAGGGCGGACAATATCTCGTCCTTGGGCGCGCCTTTGAGATGATCGACATCGTTGAAGCCGGACAGGCCCGTTTCAAGACCGCGCAAGGCTTTCTGCATCGATTCATGGATGTTGCGGCCAATCGCCATCACCTCGCCAACCGATTTCATCGCGGTGGAAAGGATGGGCTCGCTCCCTTTGAACTTTTCAAACGCAAAGCGCGGGATTTTGGTCACGACATAGTCGATCGTCGGCTCGAACGAGGCGGGCGTCGCACCGGTAATATCGTTGGTGATTTCATCAAGCGTATAGCCAACCGCCAGTTTCGCCGCGACCTTGGCAATCGGAAAACCGGTCGCCTTGGAAGCGAGCGCCGAGGAACGGGACACGCGCGGGTTCATCTCGATCACGACGAGGCGGCCATCCTTGGGATTGACCGCGAACTGGACGTTAGAGCCGCCCGTTTCCACCCCGATCTCGCGCAAACACGCAATCGAAGCGTTACGCATGATCTGATATTCCTTGTCGGTCAGCGTCAGCGCGGGCGCGACCGTGATGCTGTCGCCGGTATGGACGCCCATCGGGTCGACATTTTCGATGGAACAGATGATGATCGCATTGTCGGCGCGGTCGCGTACGACCTCCATCTCATATTCCTTCCAGCCGAGCAGCGATTCTTCGATCAGCACTTCGGTGGTGGGCGAGGCATCGAGGCCCTTGCGCACGATGTCGAGAAACTCTTCGCGGTTATAGGCAACGCCGCCGCCGGTGCCGCCGAGCGTGAAGCTTGGACGGATAATCGCGGGGAGGCCGACTTTTTCAAGGCCCGCAAGTGCTTCTGCTTCGCTGTGGGCGATGGCCGAACGCGCGCTTTCAAGCCCGATCTTGTCCATCGCCTCACGGAATTTGAGCCTGTCTTCGGCCTTGTCGATAGCTTCGGCATCCGCGCCGATCATCTCCACGCCGAACTTTTCGAGCGTGCCATCCTGCGCCAGCGCGAGGGCGGTATTGAGCGCCGTCTGCCCGCCCATGGTTGGCAGCACCGCATCGGGGCACTCCTTCTCGATAATCCGCGCGACGACTTCCGGCGTGATCGGCTCGACATAGGTCGCATCCGCCAAGTCCGGGTCGGTCATGATCGTCGCCGGGTTCGAATTGACGAGGACAATGCGATAGCCCTCCTCCTTGAGCGCCTTGATCGCCTGCGTCCCGGAATAGTCAAACTCACACGCCTGCCCAATTACAATGGGGCCAGCGCCAATAACGAGGATGGATTTGATGTCAGTTCTTTTGGGCATTATCAGCTTTCGTTAATCGGGCCTTGCATTCTGCTTAAATTTTTCGTTCGTCTGTCGATGTGCTGTGCTTTTGGAAGTGTCGAATAAATATGTCGCCGTGCAGTATAAGGTGTTTTAGCGCGTTCTCTAAAAACGGACTGAACGGCATGTGCACGGGTGCTCCTTCCTTGATCCCATAATCCGCATCACCGGGCTGATAGTCTAGTCGGCTAGCCACGAAACTCTGTCCTTTGGGCGTCAGACACAACTCGTCGGAAGGCAGACGAGCGACTAAGCCTGCATCCATCAAATCCGCAACAACCAATTGAGCCAAAACCGTCGGAACCTCAAACCCACCATCAATTTGGCTGTACACGTCAAAGGGTTTAGGATGACGGTACCTAATATCCGTTAACACCATATCCCGTGGATCTTTGCTCAATACTGACATTATATCAGTATGCTGGAGTACCGCCCATCTCGCTTGATGCTCCTGTTCATTCTTTGGTGCAGAACCCCAATCAATCTCCATGCGTTTCGTCCCAGCGATTATTAGCTATTCTATTGCTATTATCGCTATCATTGATTACATTGATTGCATTGCAATCATAAGGGATTTGCTCATGGGTAGCGTGACGATCCGCGATCTTGACGATGCTGTGAAACATAATGCGCGCTTGGCGGCGGCAGCCAACGGGCGCTCGCTTGAGGCCGAATTGCGCGCGTTGCTGGAGCGAACTTATGCCAGTGCTGCCGACGGCCACGCTGCAAAGATCAGGGCGATGACGGACAAGGAATTTGTCGAGCATCTTATCCGCATCACGCGCCCCGGATTTGCGGACGATCCCTTTGCCGCCGACAGAAACGACAAGACGTTCGACCCGTTCGATGCTGTTTGATACCAATATCTGGAGCGAATTGCTGCGCCCCGCTCCGAACGAAGCCGTGGTCGCGCTGATGGGTGCGGAGCGTGATAATATCCTTCTCTCGTCCATCGTGCTCGCGGAATTGGAATTTGGCATCGCGAACCAGTCCGAGCCGGAAAGGCGCAAAATGCTGCGCCATTTTGTCGATGACATTGTGGTGCAATTTGAAGAACGGATTATCGCCCCCGACCGGCCCACCGCAAGGGTCTTCGGCGAAGTTAAGGCGCGATTACGCGCAGATGGCAAGCCCATCGCCGACCTCGACCTGCTCATCGCCGCGCAAGCATTGGCGGCCGGCGTGCCGCTCGTCACGCGCAATGTTTCAGATATGGCAAGAACAGGGGTGCTCATCATCAATCCGTGGGAGCCAAACGCTTAAAAATATAAGCCGCAGCAGGCTTGCTCATCTCCGCCTGCACCGGGCCGATGGCGACGAACTCCCAGCCTTGCGCGCCAAAATGGTTGAGCACCTGTTCGCTGGACAGGCCTTTCAGCTCTTCCAGCTCCCAATCGCCGCTGGTGTGCCACATATTGCCGACCCACTGGACAACTTTATATTCCCAGCACTGAGCGCTCCCATCCCCGCTCACTTCAACATCCCCACGAATTTCTCGAACAAATAGAAGCTATCCTGCGGCCCCGGTGAGGCCTCGGGGTGGTATTGGACCGAAAACGCGCGTTTGTCGGTGAGCTCGATGCCGCAATTGCTGCCGTCGAACAGGCTGACATGGGTGACGCGGGCATTGGCCGGGAGGCTCGCGGTTTCGACCGCGAAGCCATGGTTCATCGAGGTGATCTCCACCGCCCCATCTTCCATCCGCTGCACCGGATGGTTGGCGCCGCGATGGCCCTGATGCATCTTGCTCGTCGTCGCGCCGACCGCAAGGCCGAGCAGCTGGTGGCCGAGGCAAATGCCGAAAAGCGGAATATCCTTGTCGAGCAAGGTACGGATCACCGGCACCGCATAATCGCCCGTCGCCGCAGGGTCGCCGGGGCCGTTGGAGAGAAACACGCCATCGGGATTCAGCGCAAGGATCGCCTCGGCGCTGGTTTCCGCCGGAACCACAGTCACCTCGGCACCTGCCTTGACGAGGTTGCGGAAGATATTGTGCTTCGCGCCATAGTCGATCGCTACGACGTGGGGCCTCCCCTCCAGCGTGCGGGAGGGGTCGGGGGTGGTAATATTAGTCTCTGGCATCAGCTCTGCTGACCCACCCCTAGCCCCTCCCGCAGGCGGGGGGGGAACTTGGTACCCCTCGCCCAATTTCCAAGGCCCGCCGGCCCATTCGCGTTGCTGATCCTCGCTCACCAGCTTGGCAAGGTCCATGCCTTCAAGCCCCGGCCAGCTCCGGGCCATCGCGATCAGTTCATCCATATCGAACCGGCCATCGGCGCTGTGCGCAATCACCGCATTGGGGGCACCTGCCAAGCGGATGCGGCGGGTTAGCGCCCGCGTATCGACGCCCGAAATACCGATCCGCCCGTTCGTCTTCATCCATTCGTCGAACGGCTGGACGCTGCGGAAGTTCGACGGTGCAGTAATTTCCTCGCGCACCACACAGCCGAGCGCATGCGCCTTGACCGCTTCGACGTCTTCCGGATTGGTGCCGACATTGCCGATATGCGGGAAGGTGAAGGTGATAATCTGCCCTTCATAGCTCGGATCGGTCATCACTTCCTGATAGCCGGTCATCGCGGTGTTAAAGCACACCTCACCCACCGCCGCGCCTTCAGCGCCAAAGCCCCTGCCCCAGATCGCGGTCCCATCGGCCAGCAACAAAAGCCCCGTTGCTCCTTCGGGCACAGTCATGGGTGTGGCATCGGCCATAATGGGGGCCATAATGGGAAGCTCCGTTTTTTCGCGAGAGTCGGCGGGTTAAACGGCCAGACAGTTATGCTTCAAAAAAATGACTCGCAAGCTAGGAAAATACGAAACTTCCCGTTAAGGGTTCCGCTTTCCACATTTAATCGGACGAGGCCGCGCATGATTCGCGACACCATCAAAGCTGCACAAATTTCCGCGATGAAAGCGGGCGAAAAGGAAAGGCTCGCGACCGTGCGGCTGATCCTTGCCAAGTTAAAGGATCGCGATATCGAACTGCGCACCGCAACCACGCAGCCGGACGATGATACGTTGGTTGTCGAAGTGCTGCAGAAGATGGTCAAGCAACGCCGCGAATCGATTGAACTTTACGAAAAAGGCGGACGTCAGGAACTGGCCGACCAGGAACAGGCCGAACTGGTGGTGATCGAAGAATTCCTCCCCGCCCAGATGGACGATGCTGCCACCACCGCCGCGATTGAAGCAATCAAGGCCGAACTCGGCGCGACCTCGGTCAAGGATATGGGCAAGGTCATGGCTGAATTGAAAGCCCGCCACGGCAGCGAGCTCGACATGAGCAAGGCAAGCGCACTGGTGAAGGCGGCGCTTGCCTGATAACGGAGAGGCATGACCCTCACCCCCCAATGGCTGGACGAATTACGTGCGCGGACCACGCTGTCGTCGCTGATCGGCAAGACGGTCAAGATCACGCGCGCAGGCCGGGAATATAAGGCTTGCTGCCCGTTTCATAATGAAAAGACCCCCAGCTTCACGATCAACGATGAAAAGGGTTTCTACCATTGCTTTGGCTGTGGCGCGCATGGGGATGCGATCCGGTGGATGACCGACCAGCGCGGGTTATCATTCATGGATGCGATCAAGGAATTGGCCGCGACCGCCGGGATGGATGTTCCTGCTCCCGATCCGCGCGCGGCGAAACGGCAGGAGGAACAGAAGAGCCTGCGTGATGTGACGCAAGCGGCGGCGCATTGGTTTGAAGACCAGCTCGGCGGGATCGACGGAGCGGTCGCCCGCGATTATCTCAAAAAACGCGGCATCACAGAAGCGACCCGCAAGGCTTTCGGCTTCGGCTATGCGCCGGAGAGTCGGACCAAGCTCAAATCGGCACTCCGGGATTTCCCCACCCCAATGCTGGTCGAATCCGGCATGCTGATCGCGGTCGATGATAAAGACCCTTATGACCGTTTTCGTGGACGGTTGATGATCCCGATCCGCGATCCGCGCGGGCGGGTGATCGCCTTTGGCGGGCGGATTTTGGGCGATGGCGAGCCCAAATATCTCAATTCCCCCGATACGCCTTTGTTCGACAAGGGGCGCACGCTCTACAATGTCGACCGCGCCTCGCCTGCGTCCCGCAAGACCAACCGGGTGATTGTGGTTGAAGGCTATATGGACGTCATCGCGCTCGCCCAGGCCGGATTTGACGAGGCCGTCGCCCCGCTCGGCACCGCGCTCACCGAACAGCAGATCGAAATGCTGTGGCGCATGGTGCCGGTGCCTGTCCTGTGTTTTGATGGCGATGCGGCGGGGCAGAAAGCGGCGATGCGGGCGGCGCACCGCGCTCTCCCCCTGCTCCGCCCCGGCCATAGCATCGCTTTTGTGAGCCTCCCTGCCGGACAGGATCCCGACGATATTGTCACCAGACAGGGATCGGCGGCTTTCGAAACCCTGCTCGGAGGTGCAGAATCCCTGGTTGACCGGTTGTGGAACGAGGCGGTCGCAGCGGCCCCACTTAACACGCCGGAAGAGCGCGCGGCGCTCAAACAACGCCTCGCCGAGATCGTTGCCACCATCAGCGACCGCGATATCGCTGCCCATTATCGCGCGGCCTATCGCGAGCGCTATGATGCGCTTTTCTTTGCGCGACCAGAAGCGCCCCAGCGTAACTGGATGCCGCGCGCCCCGCAATCAACAGGCCGTGGTCGGGGCGCATGGAAGCCCGACCCTCGCCTTACGCCGCCCAGCGACGATGCGCGGCGGGTCAGCGGCAAGGGGCTCGAAACCCCGCTCATGGAGGCGATTGTTGGCGGGTTACTGCGCTATCCGGCCAAGCTTGGCGAACATGCCGAGGCTCTTTCAGCATTGTGCCTTTCCGATTCGGAGCTCGCCAAATTGCTCGCCGAAATGCTTGACGCGTCAATGATGAAAGAAAGGCTTGATACTGCGGCCCTGCTTACCATATTAGAGCCGTCAGTGGTGTATAATAAGGCATTGACGCTGCTCAGGGCCGACCGCATGCCATTTTCCTTTACGCGCAATCTTCAGGGGCTGGACGATGCCAGTTACCGGCAGGCGCGGGCTGAGGCCGATCTTGATGAAGCCATCGGGACGGCCATTGCCTGGCCCGAGGTCGAAGATGCGCTGGATGCGGCAACCCGCCACATGGCAACGCAAATGGATGATGCAAGCTTTGCCGAACAGCAGCGCTTGTTGAAAATGAAGGCGGAACTAACCCAGCGGCTCAGTGATTTGATGCAGGCGGGCGAGCAGTTTTGATTGTGGATTATGGCGCGTCTCGGCGGGCCGGACGGTTTGGAAGCAAGGATCATAATGGCGGACGGTAACGACAAAAATAGCAGCGATGCACCGCTGCTCGATCTCAATGAAGCATCGGTCAAGAAGCTCATCGCCAAGGCCAAGAAGCGCGGCTACATCACTTATGATGAGTTGAACGAGGCGCTGCCTCAGGATCAGATGTCGTCGGAGCAAATCGAAGACATCATGTCGGCTATCTCCGAAATGGGTGTCAACATCGTCGAAAGCGACGAAGACGTCCAGGAAGAAGCCGACGAGCAAACGCCGGTCGATGACGACATTGACGGCGCGTCGATGGGCGCGCAGCCCAATGTTGCCGAAAAGAAGAAGGAAACGGTTGATCGCACTGACGATCCCGTGCGCATGTATCTGCGCGAAATGGGCGCGGTTGAGCTCCTCAGCCGCGAAGGCGAAATTGCGATTGCCAAGCGCATTGAGGCTGGTCGCGACACCATGATCCTCGGCCTGTGCGAAAGCCCCATCACCTTCCACGCGATCATTGATTGGTCAAACGCGCTCAACGATGGCGAAATGCAGCTGCGTGAAATTCTCGACCTCGACGCGATGCTCTCCAAGGATCCGGCGCCCGAAAGCCTCAGCGACGACGAAGAGGGTGACGATGACGGTGAGATTTCGGAAAAGACAGCGGGTCCTTCCTACAAGGAAGAGGAGGATGTCGAGGAAGAATCGTCCGATGATGAAGAGGATGAACTGACCGAACGCCGCACGCCCCGCCCGAGCGATGATGACGATGAGGACAACACGCTCAGCCTCGCGGCGATGGAAGAGCTGTTGAAGCCCGGCGCGTTGGAAAAATTCGCCAACATCACGGCCTTGTTCAAAAAATTCTCTAAGCTCCAGCAGGCGCGGCTCGAAGCGATGAGCGCAGGCGGTGAATTGTCGTCGTCGGACGAAAAGAAGTATCATAAGCTGCGCGAAGACCTCACCGCCGAAGTCGAAAGCGTGCAGTTCCACGGCGCCAAGATCGAATATCTGGTCGACCAGCTTTATAGCTATAACCGGCGCTTGACCGCGCTCGGGGGTCAGATGTTGCGATTGGCCGAGCGTCATAAAGTGTCGCGCAAGTCGTTCCTCGACGAATATGTGAACCATGAACTTGATGATTCTTGGCTCGAAAAGGTCGGTAAGATCGACAAGAAATGGGCCGCTTTTGCCGATAATGAAGTGAAAGCCGTCGACCGGATTCGCAGCGAAATCAGCGAAATTGCGCAAGCGACCGGCATGGCGCTCAGCGAGTTCCGCCGTATCGTCAACATGGTGCAAAAGGGCGAACGTGAAGCGCGCATCGCCAAGAAGGAAATGGTCGAAGCCAATCTGCGCCTCGTTATTTCCATCGCCAAAAAATATACGAATCGCGGCCTTCAGTTCCTCGACCTCATTCAGGAGGGCAATATCGGCCTCATGAAAGCCGTCGATAAGTTTGAATATCGCCGCGGCTATAAATTCTCGACCTACGCAACCTGGTGGATTCGTCAGGCGATCACGCGTTCTATCGCGGATCAGGCGCGCACGATTCGTATTCCGGTGCATATGATCGAAACGATCAACAAGCTGGTCCGCACGAGCCGTCAGTTCCTTCACGAGCAAGGCCGCGAGCCGACGCCGGAAGAAATGGCCGAGCGCCTTTCCATGCCGCTGGAAAAGGTCCGCAAGGTGATGAAAATCGCCAAGGAGCCGATCAGCCTTGAAACGCCCATTGGCGACGAAGAAGATTCGCACCTCGGCGATTTCATTGAGGACAAGAATGCGATCATCCCCGTGGATGCGGCCATCCAGGCTAACCTCAAGGAGACGGTCACCCGCGTTCTCGCCTCGCTCACGCCGCGTGAAGAGCGCGTGTTACGGATGCGCTTCGGCATCGGGATGAACACCGACCACACGCTTGAGGAAGTCGGTCAGCAATTCAGCGTGACGCGCGAGCGTATTCGCCAGATTGAGGCAAAGGCGCTGCGGAAGCTCAAGCACCCTTCGCGCAGCCGCAAAATGCGGAGCTTCCTCGATCAATAAGAGATCGAATCGCTTGAATTCAATAAATGGCGGGGTGAGCGATCACTCCGCCATTTTTGTTTAATTAAACTATTATTTTTTATCCTATATGTGGAAAATCCCCCAAATCTGACGTCATCGTAAACCGCATATTTACCCCTTTAGATTAATGCCGCTGCTGCAACACAACGTCGAACCGGCGAAGCGGTGGTTCGAACATGAGGGATCAAGAGCGCCGGATGCAACAGCAACCGAACCATGAGAGCAAGCGCAGCATGGCGGAAACGCTCGATGCTCTGGTGGCGAGCGACGGCACCGGCAGCCACAGCTATATCCTGTCCGGTCGGCTGCTCAATGATCGCCAGGTGCAACGCAACCTTGCTGATGTCGCGCATTATTTGTGCGTGCTTCATGGCCGTCACCCCGGCGTCATGGATCATGCCGCCCTCAAAATCACGGACACGCCCGCGCGGCAATGGCTGACAGAAGCCGCGGACGCGTTTGTGCAAGAGCGTTCCTACCTCGCCAAACTCGCCGTGGCTGCCGGACCTATTCCCAGCACCGTCGGTCAGGCTCAATTCGAGGCCGCGATTGCCGCACAGCGCCATGCGCTCGAAACGCTGGCCCAATCGGAGCGCAATGGCTGCGCGTTGGCGGCAGCTATTGCGCTCTCGCTAGACTGGCTCACCATGCGCGCTATTCTCGACAGTGCAGCAGATCGGCTCGACCTTATTCCCCCGCCCTGCCTCCTCCCCGATGTTCGCAAAACCGCGGAGCTGGTCAATAGCTTCGCCCAGACAGAGGCGATTGAGCGCGCGATGACCTTTGGTGCTCAGCAGGTTCTGAGCCAGCATCGCGGCCTGTGGGATATTCTTTCTGCCCGCGAGGAAGCGCGCCGCGCCAGCTAAGCATGCCGTAACGGCATCTCAATCGCCCGAAACGCCGCGCTTGCCAGCGCGGATTGCCTATCCTATCGAACGATTTCCCATGCTCCTTATGTTCAAGGAGTGAACATCGGCGAAGGGTCATCAGCGATGCGTTTTGAAGGCACCAAAGATTATGTCGCAACCGACGATCTCAAGGTCGCGGTCAACGCGGCGGTTACCTTGCGCCGACCGCTCCTCATCAAGGGTGAACCGGGTACGGGCAAGACGGTCCTCGCGCATGAAATCTCCAAGGCGACCGGCGCGCCCTTGATCGAATGGAACATCAAATCGACCACCAAGGCGCAGCAGGGCCTCTATGAATATGACGCGGTTGCGCGGCTGCGGGATGGCCAACTCGGCGAAGAGCGGGTCCATGACATCCGCAATTACATCAAGCGCGGCAAATTGTGGGAGGCGTTCACTTCGCCCGAACTCCCGGTGCTGCTGATTGACGAAATCGACAAGGCCGATATCGAATTTCCGAACGACCTCCTGCAGGAACTCGACCGCATGGAGTTCTTTGTCTACGAGACCGGCGAAACGGTAAAAGCCGCAGAACGGCCTATCGTCGTCATCACCTCCAACAATGAGAAAGAGCTGCCCGACGCGTTTCTGCGCCGCTGTTTCTTCCATTATATCAAGTTCCCCGAACGCGACACGATGCAGGAAATCATCGACGTGCACTTCCCCGGCATCCAGAAAATCCTTGTGCAAAAGGCGCTCGAAATTTTCTATAATGTCCGCGAAGTCCCCGGTCTCAAGAAGAAGCCCTCGACCAGCGAACTGCTCGACTGGCTGAAGCTGTTGCTGCATGAAGACATGCCGCTCGATGTCCTCCAGAACCGCGATCCGACCAAGGCGATCCCGCCGCTCCATGGTGCCCTTCTCAAAAATGAGCAGGACATCATGTTGTTCGAACGACTCGCCTTCATGGCCCGTCGCGGCCAGTGAGACTTAGAACCCCGTAACGCTTAATCCCGGAACGGTGCCACCCCGTCGAGTACGTAGGCAAGCTCGAAATCGCCCCAGCGCCGCCCGTTGATCACCATCGGTACATAGACGTTGCGCAGTACCGCATAGCGCGTGCTGTCGAGGTCATGGCGATAAACCGCGACGCAGAACGGGTCCGTGCTCGCCTTGGCGGCACGATCTTCCGGCTCAAGAACCTTGCGACCATTGCGGCAGAACTGCGTATCATGGTCAAGATCGCCAGTCGGTTGACGCGATTTGGCGGTAAGATGCGTCGGCAGCCAACCGTTCATATCCGAACACACCGTGCCATAAATGCGTGAGTCCCTCGTCGCGATCTCATCGAGCACCGGACGCCAGGTCTTGTCGGCCCAAGGCGTCAGCCGGGTGGTGAAACGCGGCGGCTGCGATCCCGGGATAAGTTGGTAATTCTGGTCGAAAAGATCGGACTCCGCCAAGGCTCCCGACTTCAAGCCCGAAACGGCAAGGTCCACCAACCGTTCTGTATAGGCGAGCGCCGTCTGCACCATCTGCTGGTCATCGAGCGATGCGCCGTGGCGAACCAGCGCATTGAACACGCGGTTTGACATGCCCTTCATGTCTAGCACCCGGTTGCGCGTATCATCGAGCCTGCCCGCGCTTGACCGTACCTCGTCCGCAAAATCGGCGAGCGCACCCTTTACCTGCGCCGAACGCGCGTGGATCGATGCGGCATTGCGCGAAATTTGATCGCTCTGCTCGTCCATCGACTGGAACAAGCCGGTCGCCTGCTCAAGGAAACTGTTGACCGTGTTAAAGTCGTTTTGCGCCTCATGGCTTTTGGCCACGCCCTTATCGAGTTCGGTGATGAAGCCCCCTGCTTCATCGGACAGCTTGTCGACGGCATGGTTGATTTCATCGGTGGCTTTGCGGGTATCGTCGGCGAGCTTCTTGACCTCGGCGGCGACGACGCTGAAGGCGCGCCCTGCATTTCCCGCGCGGTGCGCTTCAATCGAGGCATTGAGCGCCAGCATATTGGTGGTCTTGGCAATATTTTCGATGCTGCCGCTAACCCGGCGTACCTGCTCCATCACGCTTGCAAAATTGGTCACATGGTTGCCGAGCCGCACCACGAGATCGGTAAGTTCGCGAAAATCGGCAAGCGATTGCACGACATGCTCCGCGCCCTGATCCAGGCTGGAGCGCGCGCGTTCGGACAATGCTTTCGCCTCGTCCGTCGAATCCGCAACGCGCGATTGGTCAGCTTCGAGCGACGCCATGGTCGATTCGAGTGTGGCAAGCTTATCCAATTGCGCGGCGAGCCCCGCGACCACACCGTCGATGCGGGCTGACGCATCTGCACATCCTACCGCCAGTCGGCCACAATCTTCGGCAGCACTATCATCCGCCAAAGCCGTACCGGCAACCCGTTCCATTTTCACGCTTGGCGACTCCCTTTTTTTCATGCGTGTTGGCCCTCTCATTTCGGGCAAATTGGTTAATAATAGCTTGAGTAAAGTCCGTTCGCGTCAAATTTATGTTACAATTTCGCCTCCATGCATTTTTGCTGGCTTAGCAGCCACGGCAGGGCTAGCATTGAATCCATGTTCTTTTCCTTCATCGACGAACTGCGCGCCGCAGGAATCCCGGCCTCGCTCAAAGAGCATTTGGTCCTGCTCGAAGCGCTCGAACGCGACGTCATCGAACGCCGGCCGGAGGAATTTTATTATCTCGCGCGCGCAACCTTCGTGAAGGACGAAGGCTTGCTCGACCGGTTCGACCAGGTGTTCGGCAAAGTCTTCAAGGGAATCGAGACCAGCTATGGCAATGAGACCGCCGAAATCCCCGAAGATTGGCTCAAGGCCGTCGCCGAAAAATTCCTGACGCCCGAGGAAATGGAAGAGATCAAGTCGCTCGGCTCGTGGGACGAGATTATGGACACGCTCAAAAAGCGGCTTGAGGAGCAGAAAGAGCGTCATCAGGGCGGCAATAAATGGATCGGCACTGGCGGCACCTCGCCTTACGGTAATTCGGGCTATAACCCCGAAGGCGTGCGGATCGGCGGCGAAAGCACCCACAAGCGCGCGGTCAAGGTATGGGACAAGCGCGAGTTTAAAAACCTCGATTCCACCCGCGAGCTGGGCACGCGTAACATCAAGGTGGCGCTGCGCCGGTTGCGCCGGTTCGCCCGCGAAGGAGCCGCCGACGAGCTTGACATCGACGCGACCATTGAGGGCACCGCGCGACAGGGCTGGCTCGATATCAAGATGCGCCCGGAACGGCATAATGCGGTCAAACTCCTCCTCTTCCTGGACGTTGGCGGGTCGATGGACCCGTTTATCAAATTGTGCGAAGAACTGTTCTCGGCTGCGACCAGCGAGTTCAAGAACCTCGAATTTTTCTACTTCCACAACTGCCTCTACGAAGGTGTGTGGAAGGATAATAACCGCCGCTTTTCCGAGCGCACCCCGACCTGGGATGTGCTTCACAAATATGGCCATGACTATAAGGTCATCTTCGTCGGCGATGCGGCGATGAGCCCTTACGAAATCTCCCACCCTGGCGGTTCGGTCGAACATTTTAACGAGGAAGCGGGCGCCGTCTGGCTCCAGCGTGTCGTCAACACCTACCCTGCGACCATCTGGCTCAACCCCTCGCCCGAACAGCATTGGGCCTATGCCCAGTCGGTCCAGCTCATCAAGCAACTGATGAACGGGCGGATGTACGGCCTGACCCTCGACGGCCTCGACGATGCGATGCGTGAGTTAAGCCGCAAGCAATGAGTGTCGCAGCATAGGCGGCTGCCGCTGCACTTTTGCGACAAGTTTCGACAATTTTTGTCCCACTCCGCCACATTGGAGCGACAGACCCGCCCTAATCCTTGGCCTGTTCATAACCGAACATGAAAGGATTAGCCCGATGAATAAAGCTCTTCTCGTCAGCCTTGCCGCTGCGGCTACACTTGCAACCCCGATTGCAGCGCAGGCTGCGCCCTATGGCAATCTTAACCAGCGCCAGGCGCAACTGCAGAACCAGATTGATCGAAGCTATGCGCAAGGCCGGTTGAGCCGCACAGAAGCGCGCCGGCTCAACAGCCAGCTTGCGCAGATCAACCGGCTCGAAAACCAGTATCGTCGCTCGGGCGGACAATTCACCACGCGCGAGCGTGCCGACATTGATCGCCGCCTCGATGCGCTGAAGCGCAGCATCCGTTACGAGAAAAACGACCGTAACGATTATCGCAACGACTATCGCGATAGTTCGCGCAGCAACTGGAACCGCCGCTAAGACTATCTTTCTGCCCCGTCACCTCTCTTTCCCGTGGCGGGGGTTGGCGCCAAAGTTCACAAAGATCATTCTGTCCATCAATCACGTCTATTCTGCGAAATTGACAAAGTTCACGCTCGACGCGGTTTTTCGTTTCGCCGTGAAAGTTCACAATGTTCGTGCCCATTCACACATCGACCGGTTTCATCAAACTTCCCAAAGTTCGCACCCCGCAAGCGTTTTCAGCTTTTAAGCTCGGCCCCTAGCCGCAAGCTTGCGCGCCAAAAGAACAGCGCCGGGATGATCCCGAGCCACGCCGCCGCATACAACACCCAGCGCACGCTTTCTTCTCCGGCCATCGGTTTGAAATGGTCCGACAACATGCCGAAGAAGAGCGGGCCCAACCCAAGGCCAATGAGGTTTTGCGCGAACAACAAGACCGCGCTTGCCATTGCGCGAGCCTGCGGCGCGACCAATCCTTGCACGCTCGCATAAAGCGGCCCGTAATAAAGCGAATTGAGCAAGGTCGGGATCGCCAGCAACAGCAGCGACAGCAACCAGTTGTCGACGAGGTAGCCGGCAAACAAGATTGGCGCGGCCACGACCATGCCAAGCGCGGGCGCGGTGAGGATATGGCGCCGGTCAGTCTTGCCGTAGCGATCCGCCAGCCACCCGCCGAGCCAGGTCCCGACAATCGCGGCGACCCCTGCTCCGATGCCGAGCCACAATCCGGTCTCGCCCGGGGTAAGCCCGTGGGTGCGCTGGAAATATATCGTCTGCCAGGTCGTCTTGCCGTAGGACAGGAAGGCTGAAAACGCGCCCGCCGCCAGTAACAGTACCAGCGCGCGCGAGGCAAAAATTTCGCCGAGTGCTGCGCGGCCACTTAGCGGATTGACGCTTTTCTGCGGCTCTCCCGCGCCTTTCATGACGTCATAACGACGCGGATCGCGCAAGATCATCAACACAAACAGCGCTAGCAGTACGCCCGGCAAGCCGACCCAGACGAATGCCATGCGCCACCCTACCTTGTCCGCCAGCAGCCCGCCGATCACCATGCCGAGCAAACCGCCAATCGGAATCCCCATGGCGTAAAAAGCAAGCGCCGATGAGCGTTTTTCCGGCGGGGCTTTATCGGCAATGAGCGAATGGGCCGCCGGCGTACAGCCCGCCTCGCCAATCCCCACCCCGATACGCGCAAATAGCAATTGCACGAAATTCTGCGCAAAACCGCATAATATTGTCATCGCCGACCAGATCGCCAGCGCCGCGCTGATCAGCCGGACCCGGTTGGTCCCCGGCCGGTCGGCATAGCGCGCGATGGGGAGGCCCAAAAAAGTATAGAAGAGCGCAAAGGCGATGCCGGTCATCAGCCCGATTTGCGTGTCTGAAAGGCCGAGTTCCTTACGGATCGGCTCAGCCAGAATATTGACAATCTGCCGGTCGAGAAAATTGAAGATATAGACGATGAGCAGAACCCATAGGGTCACGCGCAGCGATTGGTCTTTCGCGTCCCTGTCCGCTGCTGCCATTGTCACTCTCCTTTATCCACCGAAGCTTTTCGCCGGGTCTATGTCCGGTCGAATCACCCTTGTGGCCAAGTCTAGCGATAGGGCCAAGCTGTAGGACAATAGAAAATCACGCAATCGACGGACTGCCGGACAATCAGACCGGGTTATCGACGGTCGCGGGCGGCTCGGTAAAATATTTCGGCCCTTGCGCGGTCATATAGAAGCAATCTTCGAGCCGCACCCCGAACTTGCCGGGGAGATAAATGCCCGGCTCGTTCGAAAAACACATACCGACATCAAGCGGCGTCGTTTCGCCATGGACGAGGTTGACCGGCTCATGCCCGTCCATCCCGATGCCGTGACCGGTGCGGTGCGACAGGCCCGGAAGCTTGTAACCCGGCCCATAGCCCCATTTTTCATATTCTCCGCGCACCGCGTCATCGACACTGCCGCAACTTTTGCCAAGTTGCGCCGCCTCAAACCCGATCTGCTGGCCCTGGCGCACCTGCGTCCACACCTTGCGCACCTCGGCAGAGGGTTCGCCCACGAAAAAGGTGCGCGAAATATCGGATGTATAGCCTTCGACCTGACACCCCGCATCGATCAGGATCGGTTCGCCGGGGCGCACCTGCTGCGGCTTTTTGGAGCCGTGGGGATAGGCCGCTGCCTCGCCGAGCAGCACCAGCCCCTCGCCGCCGCTGGCGCCTTGTGCGCGGGTGGCTTCCCCCATCAGCCTGCGAATATCGGCGGGCGTCATGCCGAGCTCGGCCTTCGCTGCGGTCGCCCGGATGGCGTTCAATGTGATGTTATTAGCGATCTGCATCAGCGCGATTTCGGCAGGACTTTTGCGCATCCTGACCGCGCGAATGACCGGCGCGCCGGAAATGATACGCGCCGAGGGCAATTGTTTCTGTAAGCCATCGCGGATGAATTCGCGCACGGTTTCTTCCATCGCCACCGGACGATTGGCGAGCTTCTTTTCCTTGAGCCACCCTGCGACCAGCGCCATCGGGTTGTCATGTTCGTCCCAGGTCCGGATATTCGCAGGGATAGCGAGCGATTCCGCGATAGAGGGCGCTTCGAAAAAGGGCGTCACGATAATCGCTTCGCCGTCCGCCGGAATGATCACAGCGGTCACCCGCTCCGAGCGCCACCATTGGACGCCGGTGAAATAGACGAGCGCAGAGCCCGCTTCGACCAAAGTTGCGCCAATACCGGCCTTGCGCATCCCCGCCTGCAGCCGCGCCATCCGGCCCAAGCGCTCCGCCTGACTGATCGGCACCGCAGCCGCGGCAAGATTGCTGGGCGCGGGAGCGGCAGGTACCGCCGCCTTGGCCGTAGCGGGCAACAGCGCGAGCGCGCCGCCCGCCGACATGGTCTTGAGGAGCGATCGCCGATCCAGCGCAACTTCCATCTTCATTTGATATATCCTCTCCGGTTGGCCCGCTTCGCTGGCGGTATTTTTTTCAATATAACAAGTGCGGGCGGCGTCCCTCTTCCCAGGCTTGTTCATCGGGCACGGTGAGCGCATCAAGGTCGCCCGCCGCCGCCGCAGGATCATCGACCCATTCCCTCAGCAATTCCGACCCGTTGATCACATCAATCGCGAGCACGTCGTTGGTATATTCATATTTGAAATCCTTGCCGCGCCACAGTTCATAATCCGGATAGAGGCGACGGATGGCCTTGAACGCCAGCGCCTGGACGCGCCACGGTTTGAAGGCGTGATGGTCGTAGGCGAGCGTATCGGCGTGGATATGAACGCCGTTGCAGAGCTTATGCACATGTTTATGGAAAGTGGGCTCGAACCAGATTTCGCGTAAAGTACACCCCTTAAGCCATTGAGGTGCAAGGTGACGCATCTCCGCTATGACGTCTGCGGCGTCAATATCGGGGGCGCCGAAAATCTCCAGCGGGCGCGTGGTGCCGCGCCCTTCAGAGAGCGTCGCGCCCTCGAGCATCACTGTCCCTGCATAAGCGCGCGCCATGTTGAGATTGGGCGCGTTGGGGCTGGGATTGACCCAGACGCGTTCATGGAGCGGCCAGCCATAGCCGGGCGCCGCGTCTGGGTCATAACCTTCCATCGTGATCACCCGATAGTCAACGTCGAGCTTGTAATGATCGATGAACCACTGGCCGAGTTCGCCCAATGTCAGGCCATGGCGCATCGGCATGGGGCCTGCCCCGACGAAACTTTCCCAGCCGGGGCGCAAGCTGAGCCCTTCGATTGGCCGGCCCGCAGGGTTAGGGCGATCCAGCACCCACACGCTTTTGCCCTGCTCTGCCGCGGCTTCGAGGATGTAGAGCAATGTTGTGATGAAGGTGTAAATACGGCAACCAAGGTCTTGAAGATCAAGAAGAATGATATCGCTAGCAGACATCATCTGCCCGGTGGGTCGCCGGACTTCACCGTAGAGGCTGAATACCGGAATGCCGTGGACCGGATCATTATAGTCGGGCGATTCCACCATATTGTCCTGCTTGTCACCCTTGAGGCCGTGTTGCGGGCCAAATGCGGCGCTTAACGTGACGTCATGGCAGCGTGCTAAAGCATCAAGACTATGGGTTAAATCCGCCGTAACCGAAGCAGGGTGGGCGACCAGCGCGACGCGCTTGCCAGCAAGTGGCGCGCGCAACTTCGGGTCGGCGATAAGGCGGTCAATACCGAATAAGATTTTGCTCATGGAAGCGGCGGTGCCCCGATTTCGAGAACAAAGCAAGCAGGGTCGTGAAAATCGGGCGGGCCTTCCGGGTGGGCGAGCGCCCAGTAAGTCAATGCTCCATCGCGCTCTTCAAGCACGGCGGTCAAATTGACATGCGCCAAGGTGGGGTCGGCAATGAGCTTCACTTCGACGCCAATCCAATCTGCACCCGCATCGACCCAAATGTCCGGGGTAATCGCATCGAGGTCCGCCATATTCGTCCGATACGTGTCAAAATGATAGGCGGCCCACGCGCCGGATGGAGAGAAATTATATTCGCGATAGGCTTCGCGCCCATGGCCCTTCAAAAAGGCTTCGAAGCAGGTGTTTCGCCACAAACCATCGGTGCGCGTCGGTTCGGCTGAATCTGGCCAGCGAACGTCGTTCACCCGTCCGGTCATAAGATAGCGGATGTGGAAACAGTCTGTGCCGACCCCGAATATCTGAACGTCAAGCTCATCGATCGCACTTTTCGCGCCATCCGGATGCGGAACCAGACGCAGCCAGCGTGTGCCATCCTCATCCGGCAATATATCCCACAATGCGACCATCTTCGCCCTTTCCTCACCCTCGCGCCAATGCTAAGCGCCGCTACGCTATGACCGAATATCAATCCGACCTGCTGAACCTGTTGTCCTCGCGCGGCTATATCCACCAGATGACCGATGCGCAAAGCCTTGACGCGCTCGCCGCGAAGCAGGGAATTTCGGGCTATATCGGGTTTGATGCGACGGCACCCTCGCTGCATGTCGGGAGCCTTGTCCAGATCATGCTGCTGCGCCGGATGCAGCAGACCGGGCATAAACCGGTCGTATTGATGGGCGGCGGCACCTCAAAGATCGGTGATCCCAGCTTCAAGGATGAAGCGCGCAAGCTTATAAATGATGAGACCATCGCGACGAACATCGCTGGAATTAAAAAGATTTTTGAAAATTTCCTGACTTTTGGCGATGGGCCTTCCGACGCCATCATGGTCAATAATGCCGATTGGCTGGACGGGCTCGAATATATTCCGTTCCTGCGCGAAGTCGGCCAGCATTTCTCCGTCAACCGGATGCTGAGCTTTGACTCGGTCAAGCTACGCCTCGACCGCGAACAATCGCTCTCGTTCCTCGAATTCAACTATATGATCCTGCAAGGCTATGACTTTGCGCATATGGCCAAGCATATGGACGTGCGCCTGCAAATGGGCGGATCGGACCAATGGGGCAATATCGTCAACGGCATCGAACTTGCCCGGCGCATGGACGGCAATGAAGTTTATGGCGTCACGACGCCGCTCATCACGACCGCAGATGGCGGAAAAATGGGCAAAACCATGGCTGGCGCGGTGTGGCTCAATGAAGACGCCCTACCCGCTTATGATTATTGGCAATTTTGGCGCAACACCGACGACCGTGATGTTGGCCGCTTCCTGCGCCTGTTTACCGACATTCCGCTCGACGAAGTTGCGCGGTTGGAAGGCTTGCAGGGTGCCGAAATCAACGATGCGAAAAAGATCCTCGCGGACGCTGCGACGGCGATGTGCCGCGGGGAAGCCGCCGCCCAAGCCGCGCGCGACACGGCGCAGAAGGTATTCGAGCAAGGCGGCACCGGGGGCGATCTCCCCACCGCATCGGTTGGAGCCGACGGCCTCACCATCATCGCCGCATTGAACGCGCTCGGCTTCGTCGCGTCGAACAAGGAAGCGCGGCGCAAGCTTGAGGAAGGCGCCGTCCGCGTCGATGGCGAAGTGGTGCGCGATCCCAATCTGCTGGTAGTGCCCGGCACCACCCCCGTCAAGGTCAGCCTCGGGTCAAAAAAACACGGACTTGTAACAGTTTAGGACATAATTTCGCGATTTATCCAAATTGTAAAAGCGCGATTTTGTTTACTTTTTGTTAACGATTGCAGGCGCATCCTCGCCGCCACTGTAAAAAAGCCACCAAGGTCCGAGGAGAGTCCCCCAAATGCTCCGTCCGATTGATCCCAAGCGTTCCGGCTAAGTCGCGGTCGACAAACGTGTCGCGCCGCGTACCGATTGCTATGCGCGCATGCCCGTGACGATGCCGGACCTCCTTCAGCAGATCTTGACGATGGTCAATATTTCGGCGGATGGCGCGCTGTTCCGTTGCGACCGCAAACTTGAGGAAGGCGATCAGATTTCGATCCGCTTTCCGGTCCTGGGTTCGGTCGATGCATCGGTGGTCTGGTCGTCAGGCACACAAACCGGCGTGCAATTTGCATCGTCGATCCGTGCGCAGGATTATATGGCGCTGCTCCGCTCAATGGGCGTAAAGCCGGCCGACCAATAAGCGTTCAGCCGCTCCTCAAGAGCGGCACCGCTGCATCGCGTTCAAACAGATAAAGACAGATCCGGGCCGCCTCACCGCGGGGACCTTGCATGCCGCCTTCCTGCTCGACCAGCATCCGCGCATCATCGCGCGCGACGGGGAGCAGACGATTTAACTGCTCGGGCGTGGTGACGCGATAGACGGCCTCGCCCGATTGCCGCGTGCCGAGAATCTCCCCGGCACCGCGCAGGTTCAAATCCTCTTCGGCAATCCGGAACCCGTCATTGGTCTCGCGCATCAAGGCAAGCCGCGCCTTGGCGGTATCGGAGAGAATTTCGCTGCGGAGGAGCAGGCACACCGATTTCGCGCTCCCGCGCCCGACGCGTCCGCGCAACTGGTGCAGTTGCGCCAAACCGAAGCGGTCCGCGCTTTCGACAATCATCAGCGAGGCGTTGGGGACATCAACCCCGACCTCGATCACCGTCGTTGCGACGAGCAGTTTGAGCTCGCCGCTGGCAAAGCGGGCCATCACCGCGTCTTTATCCGGCCCTTTCATCCGGCCATGGACGAGCCCGACGACATCGCCGAAGCGCTGGCGCAGGAGAGCCGCGCGTTCCTCGGCGGCAGCAAGGTCGCTCTTGTCGGATTCCTCGACCAGCGGGCAGACCCAATAGGCTTGCGCGCCCGTCGCCAAATGCCGCGCGAGGCCATCAATCACTTCGCCCAAACGCTGCACCGAAATCACCCGGGTTTCGACCGGCGAGCGGCCCGGTGGCAATTCATCGAGGCGCGACACGTCCATTTCGCCATATTGCGAAAGCATCAGCGTGCGCGGGATCGGGGTGGCGGTCATTACCAGCATATGCGGCGGAAGCTTGCCCTTTTGCGCGAGCAGGAGCCGCTGCGCGACACCGAATTTGTGCTGTTCATCAACCACCACGACGGCAAGGTCCTTATAGGTCACCGCTTCCTGAAAGATTGCGTGGGTGCCAACGAGAATATGGATCGAGCCATCCGCAAGACCCATCAAGGTTGCCTCACGCGCGCGGCCCTTGTCACGCCCGGTGAGGATGGCGATGTTGACCGGCAATCCGGCGAGCATTTTGGACAAAGTCTCATAATGCTGGCGCGCAAGAATTTCGGTGGGGGCGAGGAATGCACCCTGCCCGCCCGCTTCGACCGCATTGAGCAATGTGATCAGCGCAACCGCGGTTTTGCCTGACCCGACATCGCCTTGCAGCAAGCGCAACATCGGCGAGGCTTGCAGCATATCGCCTTCAATCTCGGCGATGGTGCGGCGTTGCGCACCGGTCAGCGCAAACGGCAAGTTCAACGCATCGCGCAGATGCCCGTCACCTTGGACGGGCCGCCCGCGCCGTTTTTTTACGTCCGCACGGATGAGCAGCCACGCCAATTGGCTTGCGAACATCTCGTCATAAGCAAGCCGGTCGTGTGCGGCCTTGTGGTCCGGTTCGCGGTGCGCGGTCGCGATAGCCTCGCGCCAATGCGTCCAGCCCTCGCGCGCCAAGACCGACGCGCCGATCCATTCGGGTAAATCGGGTGCTCGCTCCAGGCTTTGCGCGACAAAATCATTCATCCGCGCATTGCTCATCCCTTCGGACAAGGGATAGACCGCCTCGCGCGCATCAATGCTCGCATCCTTACCGGGCTCGACCACCTGATCGGGGTGGACGATCTGCATCATGTCACCATAGCGTTCGAGCTTGCCCGAAACGATGCGCTCCTCGCCCAGCGGAAACAGCTTTTTGGCCCAGCCTGAGTTGCGGCCGAAATAGACGAGGCTCACATGATTACCCATCCGGTCAAAGGCGTTGATGCGAAACGGCGCGCGGGCGCTCCCAGAGGCGCGATAGTCCTGAGCCGTCAGCGCAAGGATGATCTGCCGCCCGACATCGCGTTCGTCGATTTCGCTGACGCGCTGGCGTTCGATGAGGCCGGTGGGGAGATGGAACAGCGCATCAACCACGCGTTCCAGCCCCAATTTCGCCATCGGCTTGGCAAGCCCCGGCCCCACGCCTTTGAGGCTGGTCATTTCGGCAAAGAGCGGATTGAGTATCTCGGGGCGCATGGCTAAAGCCCTCCTAACGCTGGCGCTTGCGATATGCCAGCCCTCCCCTTTTGCCCGGACACAAAGCATGGACCATGAGACCCGCCAAAATGATGTAAGGATGAAGCGCATCGCCTATCGCGCCTGGCATCGCGGTACGCGCGAAGCCGACATGATGATCGGCGGCTTTTTTGACCATCATGGCGGGAGTCTCGATGAAGCGGGACTCGCGCTGTTTGAACGGCTGCTTGATGAACAGGATGTCGACATCATGGCCTGGGCGCTCGGCACCCAGCCCATTCCGGCGGAGTTCCAAGGCGGGATGATGGAAACCATGCGGCGGCTCGATTATGTCGATTTGCCCAGTCGCGAAGGCTTTGCGAAACTTTAGCTCCTCCCCGCTTGCGGGGAGGTGGCAGCACGCAGTGCTGACGGAGGGGGCTCTCCTCCCAGCGCAGCGTTTGCGGATAGCCCCCTCCACCATGCTGCGCCCAAGGGCTTCGCATGGTCCCCCTCCCCTTGCAGGGGAGGATTTTTTGGATAGAGACACAAACCGATCCCATGACCGACCTGACCCGTATCCTGCGCGCCGAACAACCGCTGACGCTTGCGTCCGTGCCTCCGGGCTTTTTGCCCTGGCTGATGGCGGATCTTGCGCGCGCAGCGGGTGGTGCCAATGCGTCGCGGGCGGTCTATATCGCGTCGGACGAAAGCGCGATGCAGGCGGTCGCGGATGCCGCGCAGTTTTTCGCGCCCGAACTCACCGTCCATCGTTTTCCGGCGTGGGATTGCCTCCCCTATGACCGCAGTTCGCCGAGCCTGCGTGCATCGTCCGAACGGCTTGCGACTTTGGTGGCGTTGCAGACCAAGCCCAAGGGTCCGGAACTGCTCGTCACCACGGTCAATGCGATCACCCAGCGCACGCTGACCCCGTTCCGCACGCGCCAGACCTCGGTCAGGCTCGCGCCCGGCGAGCGCATCGACCGCGATCGCCTCACCCGGATTTTGCAGGATAATGGCTATGTCCGCACTGATACTGTGGCGGATAAGGGCGAATATGCGGTGCGCGGGAGCCTCGTTGATCTTTTCCCGTCCGGTGAGGAAGAGGGGCTGAGGCTCGATTTCTTTGGCGATGAAATTGATTCGATCCGCCGTTTTAATCCGCAGGACCAGCGCACCACGGGCCGCGCCGACCAGTTCCTGCTGCTCCCTGCCGCCGAAACCCTGCTCGACGAAGAGTCGATCAAGCGGTTCCGCTCGCGCTACCGCGAATTGTTCGGCGCGACCGCGACCGGCGATCCGCTCTATCAGGCGATTTCCGAAGGGCGGCGCCTCGCGGGCATGGACCATTGGCTGCCCTTGTTCGAAGAAAAGCTCGGCACGCTATTTGATTATCTGGGCGATGATACGCTGTTCGTGCGGGACCATGGCGCGAATGCCGCCGCCGACGGCCGCTTTGAGGCGATCAGCGATTATTACAACAACCGCATGGCGGCGCGCACTGCGGACCCCGGTAGCTATCGCCCGCTCAAACCGGATGCGCTCTACCTCACCGAAGCCGAGTGGAAAGCGCGCATCGCCGATACGCCGATCCATTTGACCACGCCCTTTGCTGAGCCGGACAGCGCGAGTGTGATCGACTTTGGCGTGCAAGGCACGCGCGATTTTGCGCCGGAGCGGGCCAATAATCAGAATGTCTATGACGCGGTGGTTTCCTACCTCGTCGGGCAGCAGCATCTCAAACGCAAATGCGTGATCGCCAGCTATTCGACCGGTTCGCGTGAGCGGTTACGCGGCCTCCTCGCCGAACATGGCCAAGCCAACACCGCGCTCGTCGATAGCTGGCAACAGGCGCTGGGCGAAGCCGCCAAAGGCTCGACCGTGGCGCTCATCGTGCTGCCGCTTGACCATGGTTTTGCGAGCGACAGCGTCTCGCTCCTCACCGAACAGGATATGCTTGGCGACCGGCTGGTGCGACGCCAGAAGCGTAAGAAGAGCGCGGATGCGTTCCTTTCGGAACTCGCGACGCTGTCGCCCGGCGATCTTGTGGTGCATCAGGATCATGGCATTGGCCGTTACGAAGGCCTCGTCTCGATCCCCGTCGGCCAGAGCCCGCATGACTGCGTGTGGCTGACCTATGCGGGCGGCGACAAGCTGTTCGTGCCGGTTGAAAATCTCGATGTCCTGTCGCGCTATGGCTCCGATGCCGACGGCGTGATGCTCGACCGATTGGGCGGCGAGGCGTGGCAACGGCGCAAGGCGCGGATGAAAGAGCGCATCCGCGAGATTGCGGGCGAACTGATGGCAACTGCCGCCGCCCGCGCGCTGCGGCATGGCGAGATTGCCCTCCCCGACCCCGCCTTCCCCGAATTCGTCAACCGCTTCCCTTATTCGGAAACCGACGATCAGGACCGCGCGATCAGCGATGTACTGGATGATTTGGGCGCGGGCAAACCGATGGACCGGCTCGTCTGCGGCGATGTGGGCTTCGGCAAGACCGAGGTGGCGCTGCGGGCGGCGTTCGTCGCCGCGATGTCTGGGATGCAGGTCGCGGTGATCTGCCCGACCACTTTGCTCGCCCGCCAGCATTATAATAATTTCGTGGAGCGTTTCAAAGGCTTCCCGGTCAATATCGGTCGCCTGTCACGCCTTGTGCCGCAGCGCGAGGCCAAGGAAACGCGCGAAGGCATTGCTAGCGGCCAAGTCGATATCGTCATCGGCACGCACGCGCTCCTCGCCAAGGGCATCGAATTCAAACGGCTTGGCCTTGTCATTGTTGACGAAGAACAAAGGTTTGGCGTCACCCATAAGGAAAAGCTCAAGCAGTTGAAATCGGACGTCCATGTCCTCACCCTCACTGCAACGCCGATCCCGCGCACGCTACAGATGGCGATGTCGGGCTTGCGCGAATTGTCGGTGATCCAGACCCCGCCGGTCGACCGTCTAGCGGTGCGCACCTATGTCCTCCCGTGGGATCCCATTGTGGTGCGCGAGGCGCTCTTGCGCGAACATTATCGCGGCGGGCAGAGCTATTTCGTGACGCCGCGCATCGCCGATTTGCCCGATATCGAGAAGTTCCTGCGCGAAGAGGTGCCCGAGGTTCGCTATGTCGTCGCGCACGGCCAGATGGCGGCGGGCGAGGTCGAGGAACGCATGAGCGCCTTTTACGACCGCCAATATGAGGTGCTGGTTTCGACCACGATCATCGAGAGCGGGATCGACATTCCGAGCGCCAACACGATGATCATCAACCGTGCGGACCGCTTTGGCTTGGCGCAACTCTATCAACTCAGGGGCCGCGTGGGCCGTTCCAAGACGCGGGCCTATGCCTATCTCACCACCGCGCCCAACCGCCTGATGACCGAAACGGCGGAAAAGCGGCTCAAGATTTTGGGCGACCTTGATACGCTCGGCGCTGGCTTCCAATTGGCAAGCCACGACCTCGATATTCGCGGCGCGGGCAATTTGGTCGGCGATGAGCAATCGGGCCATATTCGCGAGGTGGGATTTGAACTCTACCAGTCCCTCCTCGAAGAAGCGATCCTCACCGCCAAGGCCGAAGGGGCCGGCCAAGCCGCGCCGGAGGAAAGCTTCTCGCCCCAAATCACGATCGACGCGCCGATCCTCATTCCGGAAGACTATGTGCCCGACCTCTCCTTGCGCATGGGTCTCTATCGCCGGGTGAACGATATCGAGGACAAGCAAGGCCTTGAAGCCTTTGCCGCGGAACTGATCGACCGTTTCGGCCCGCTCCCCGAGGCGACCGAGAATCTCATCACGCTCATGGAAATCAAGCAAAATGCCGTGAAAGCGCGCATCGCCAAGCTCGACGTCGGCCCCAAAGGTGCGCTGGTCAGCTTCTTCGCGGACGAATTTCCCAATGTTGATGGGCTGCTCGCTTATGTCGCGCGGTTGGAAGGGACGGCCAAGCTGCGTCCCGACATGAAGCTTTCAATCACGCGGCCCTGGCCTAGCCCCAAACATCGGCTTAACGGCGCGCTGCAATTGTCAAAAGGATTGGCGAAAACGGCGGGTTGAACCGGGAACAACTATGCTGCGCCCCGTTCGTGCTGGCTCCCGCTTTTTAAGATGAGGTGGTCGCGTCAAACAAAGCGCAGCAATTCCTCGCTCTCCACCGCGCCCGACCGCAAGAAGCCCTGCCAATAACGGCACCCTTGCGCCGTCAACAAGGCGAGTTGTTCCTCCGTCTCGACCCCTTCCGCGACCACGTCCAGCTGCAATGAATGGGCTAGGTCAATCACCGCCTGCACCACAATGCGCTCCCGTTCAGATCCCGTGATGTCAGCCGTGAGACCGCTGTCGATCTTGAGATAATCAACCGGAAGCGATTTGAGGTAGGAGAGGCTTGAATAGCCGGTGCCGAAATCATCTACCGCGACCCGCACGCCCAATGCTCGCAACCGCGCCAGAACGGCGCTCGCCTCGTCATAGTTGCGCACGAAACTCCCCTCGGTAATTTCGAGCGTGAGCCGCGCATGAGCGATCCCATGATGGTCAAGCTGCGCGCAAAGTTCATCGGCGAAAGCGGGATCGAGCAAATCCTCTGCGATGATGTTGAGCGATACCCCGATTGCGCTAAGCCTCGGATTCCATCGCGCCACATCGTCAAACACCCGCGCCCGGATATGGCCGGATATTTCACGCTTGCGATCCGTGAGGTCGCCTGCGGCCAGAAGAGCATTGACCCCGTGACTCCCCGATTGTGGATCCACCCAACGCGCGAGGGCTTCTACACCAACCAGCCGTCCGGTCACGGTTTCAAACTGCGGTTGATAAAGGATGCGCACTTCCCCGTCGGCAAGCGCCCGTTCAACGGTTTCACCGGCGCGTAGCCGCTCGCCATCCCCGGCGCGTGAATGGCCCTGCGGGCGGACCCTGCGACGCGCGAGACGCACGGCGCTGGCGAGTTCGTTACCGCGGAACGGTGCCGGGAGAAAATGGGTGATCCCCGCCTGCTCGAACGCAGCGAGCATATCCGCATCGACATGGGCGAGGAGGAGAAGCATGGCGCCGCGCCGCGCCTCGACTTCAGGACCAAGCATACGTGCCGCCGACAAGGCATCAAGCGGCGCGTCACGCGCATCCAGCAACACCAGCGGAGTTCCCGACCTACGGAACCGCTCGACCAAGCCTTCACACCGCTGAGCGGCGATGACAGTCTCACCCAGTTCGTCCAGCATCGTCGCCAAACGATCTCGATGACGCAGCGATAATAGCAGCAGCGGCATGGAAGCTGGCGCAGAGACGCTCACAGGCGATGGGGACCTTTCGCGGGTTTGGTTGGCGCGGCTCTGATTGCGCCAGGCCGGATAAATTAGCAAGGCTTTCCGGTAGCGTGATACAATTTAGAGAGCAAAAACATGAACAGAAACAAAATAATAACCGTGAACACTTAACCGGCCGAACCCTTGTGTCGTTGTTCGCTGGTAGAGGAAAGCGGGTCTTCGACAAGCGCACGGCGAACCGCTTTGGGAGCCAAGGTCAGGACGAACAGGTCAAATAGCAAGCGCTTGGCCTCGCACCGATTACCGCCTATGACCATGGGAGATAAATTTCCGGGGGGTAAGCCTGTGTCATCATCCGCCATCGGTTCCAATCTTGCGCATGCGAAATTTGCGCTGGTCGCTTCGCCGACGCCTGCCGCGCGGGCAGCTGAACAGGCGATTGCCGGACTGATTGATTGGGTGCCGCAAGCCGAGGCCGATATCGTGGTCGCACTCGGCGGCGATGGCTATATGCTCCAGACCCTCCATGCGATGCTCGATGCGAGCCAGATCAAGCCGGTGTTCGGGATGAATCTTGGCACCGTCGGTTTCCTCATGAATGAATGGCGGGTCGACGGGTTGGTCGCGCGCATTGCGGCGGCCCGCGCCTTTACCATCCACCCGCTGATCGGCGAGATCGAGACAATGAACGGTGAACGCCATACCCTGCCTGCCATCAACGAAATATCGCTGCTGCGCGAAACCCGGCAGGCGGCCAAGCTCGAAATCGAGATCAACGGGCGTACGATGATCCCGGAATTGTCGTGCGATGGCGCGCTGTTATCCACCCCCGCCGGATCGACCGCCTATAATCTTTCGGCGCGCGGCCCCATCTTGCCGCTGGATTCGGCGATGCTCGCGCTGACGCCGATCAGTCCGTTTCGCCCGCGACGCTGGAATGGTGCGATTCTCCCTGATCGTTCGCGCGTTCGCATGACTGTGCTGGAGGGCAGCAAACGCCCGGTGAGCGCCGTCGCCGACCAGCGCGAAGTGCGCGATATTCGCAGTGTTGCGATGGCCGTTGACCGCACCCGTACCTTAACCTTACTGTTCGATCCGCACCACGCATTGGATGATCGTATCGCCGCCGAACAATTTGTTGTTTGAGGGCTTGCAATCGCTGACGAAGGTCGGCATAGGGCCATTTCCGAACGGACAGGCGGTCTTCCGCCACACGTTCCCCGATAGCTCAGCGGTAGAGTAGGTGACTGTTAATCACTTGGCCGTAGGTTCGAATCCTACTCGGGGAGCCATCCGTTCGGAGCGTTTTGTGGCAGTACGTGGTATAGCCCTTGCTTTTCCTTGAAATTCAGTGCTTTGTTTGTGGCACAACGTGGCAGCACGAGGCAGGGCAGCGTATGCGATTTGGGGGCATCGGCAGGGGCACTGAATGCTGACCGATATCGCCTGCCGCGCCCTTCAGCCCGAAGCGACGGACCGCAAGCATCGCGACACGGGCGGGCTGTTTTTGCTAGTCACCGCCAAGGGCTTCAAGAGCTGGCGGCTCAAATATCATTTCGGCGGCAAGGAGAAGCAGCTGGTCCTGGGGAGCTATCCCCGCATGGGCTTGAAGCAGGCGCGCGAAGCGCGCGACCAGGCAAAGGATCTGCTGCGCAACCATATCGATCCGGCGGCGGAGAAGCAGCGGCTGAAGCGCCGCGCTTACCAATCGTCGGAAACAAGCTTCAGGATAATCGCGGAGCGCTGGCACACCGCCCAGTTGATGCGCTGGACGCCACGCTATGCGCGGCAAGTGCTCGACCGGCTGAAGGAAAATGTTTACCCCCAGCTCGGCAAGGAAGAGATCAACGCGATCACGCCGGCCGACGTGCTGGCGGTATTGCGTCCCATCGAGGCGCGGGGCGCGCACGAAATGACGCAGAAGGTCCGCATGCATATGTCGGACGTGTTCGGTTTTGCGCTGGCGCAGGATCTATGCATCAGCAATCCGGCGGAGATTGTGCGCAAGGCGCTGACTCACAAACCATCGACCAAAAGGCCCGCTTATCTCAATCTGAAGCTAGCGCGTCGGGTGCTCATCGGTGCGGAAACAATGACGGATGCGTGGTGGGCCACGCTGCTCTCTTCACGACTGATCGCGTTGACGGCCGCGCGGCCCGATATCGTGCGGCAAGCGGTACCGGAGGAGTTCGAGGATCTGGACGGCAAGGAGCCGATCTGGCGGGTCCCGGCCGCACGAATGAAGCTGAAGCGCAAGGACAAGGCCGACGCATCGTTCGACTTCGTGATCCCTTTGTCGAGTCAGGCCGTGGAAGTCGTGAAGGCGGCGCTTGCCGCACGCGGCAATTCCCACTGGTTGTTTCCGAGCCACATCGCGCCGGATCGACCGATGAGCAACGCGACCCTATCCAAACTTTACCGGGATCTCGGCCATCAAGGAAAACATGTTCCGCACGGCTGGCGCGCGACCTTTTCCACCGTGATGAACGAAAGGGCAGCGCGTCAAGGGCTGCACGGCGATCGCGAAGTGATCGATCTCATGCTAGCGCATATGAAAAGCGGGGTCGAGGCCGCGTACAATCGTGCGGCTTATATGCCGCGGCGACGCGAACTGGCCCAGTTATGGGCCGATCTGTTGATGGAAGGACTGCCACCGGCCGCTTCACTGCTGCCGCCATCTGCCTGAATGCGATCGGAGGTGCAGCATGAGCGCGACCTCCATATCACCGATCATTCCCGGAAATCGTCGCAGCGGGAGCGCCAGCGTCGGTGAGCTTGTAGGAAAACTCACACGCGACCGTCGCACCGGGCAGCCGGTCCGGCGTAACAGCTTCGACATCGAGGACAGACGGGCGCAAGTGTTCCGGCCAATCGGCGATGGCACAAAGCATGGAGCGATCCGCTGGCGCGACAAATATATCCAGCTCGTCGAAGAATATGATTGGTCGACCAAGGAGCGCGGTGCACGTCACCAGATCGGCGCCAATGCCATCCGCGTGCTGAAGACGCTATTGCACATGCCTGGGCTGGATTTCGACAAGGGTCAGATAGATCCGGCCATCGACACCATCATGCGCCTTACACGCTTTGCCCGGGCGACCGTTGTCGCAGCGCTGCATCGCTTACGCCACCATGGCTTCCTCGACTGGGTCAGGCGCACAATGAAGACCGGCAACGAACCCGGTGAAGGACCTCAGGTCAAACAGATCTCTAACGCTTATTTCTTCCCGGTCGAGCGGATGAGCGAGCGCGCTCGCCACCGCCTCAAACAGCTGCTGGGTGGCAAGACGCTGGTCGCGGCGATACAGGACAAGAAGAAGCGGGACGCAGAGCGCCGGGAGGCGCTGCAAGCCATGAGTTTCGAGGAGGGCCATACAGTAGCGCTCAACCCCGACGCTGATCAAGACCTCGGAGACGCTCTCGCCAGCCTCGCCCGCTTGCTGGACCAGAGTGCGAGTTCAGAAACTGGTCTGAATCCCTCCCTGCGGTCAAAAAATAAGGACTGACTTCGTCAGGCTCCACTCCGGCTTCGCCGGAGCCCGGTTTGATTGACCTCACGCACCGCCTCACGGGCTCCTAAACCCCCCAACGCACCGGCAACCGCACTGCCGGACGAAGCGACTTGCGCCGCTTCTGGGGCTTGGCACGGGGCCAAGGCGCAGGATTTGTGCCAATTTTGATCGCATCAACGAAGGATAGGCAGTGTAAACCGGTCTTCGCCCTTCAGCCTGGTACCGGCATCATACGTCAACCGCGTGATGACGCACTGTCACCCTGCCCCTTCCAGCATTTCGCCCCATCGATCGAATAAAGACCGCCGCCGCGCCAGCTGTTCAGACCGGTTATACGCCGCCTCGACCTTGTCTTTGCCCGCATGGGCGAGCGCGCGATCAATCACCCAGCGCCATTCCTCGTCCATCGTTTCGTTGAGCAAGGTCGAAAAGCTGCTCCTCCAGCCATGCGGAACATGCCGCCCGGCAAATCCGGCGGCGCGATAGAGGTCGGAAAGCGCCTTTTCGCCGAGCGCGCGGCCGGAACGTCCGGTAAAAACGAGGTCTTCAGCCGAAATCTCGGAATTTTGGTCCTGCACTTCACACAAAATCTTAACTGCCGACGCGCTGAGCGGTACCAGATGATCGAAGCGGGACTCGCCTTTCTTGATCTTTGCGAGCTTCATCCGCGCGGCGGGAACGCGCCAAAGCGGATTGGGCCCGCCCAAATCTTCGAACTCGTCCCATCGCGCCCAACGCACAGCCGCCCAACGCACCGCCGTCAACGCCAGAAACTCCGATGCGGCCGAGACCATGCGGCTATTCGCCACTTCGCGACACCGGTCGATCAACAGGCGACAGGCAGCAATATCCGTGAGGGCTGGATGCGGCTGGACCAGATCGGTGCCTTGCATCGCGCGACCCAGCATTGCGGCTGGATCGGCCGGGCATAAATCCTGCGACATGGCGAAGCCGAAAATGGCCGAAAGCCGCTGGCGGATGCGACCAGCGGTAACGCGCCGGTTGCGGGCTTCGATGCCACGCAAACAGGCGAGCAGCTCCGGCGCAGTCAGGCTGGCAACGGGCGATGCGCCAATGGCCGGGAAGATATCACGCTCGAGGCTCGCCATCACGTCTTCGGCATGCTCGTTCGACCACCGCACGACATTATGCGCGTGCCATTGCCGCGCGACCTGCTCGAACGTCACCGGCTGGTGACCGCTCGCCGGATCATCGCCGACATCGATGCGGGCGCGCAGCGCGTCGCGATGCACCCGCGCTGCATTGAGCGAAACCTCCGGAAAGCGACCGACAACGGTCAGTCGCTCCTTGCCGTCGAAACGATATTTGATACGCCAGCTTTTGAGGCCGGTCGGTGCAACGAGGAGGAACAGACCGCGCTCGTCGAACATCTTATAGGCCTTCGCCCGCGGTCGAGCGGACTTCACCAGCGCCTGGTCAAGCATGTTGGGACACTCTCTGAGACTGGGTCAAAACCATATTGCGGATGGCCGAAATATGGTCTGCCGCTCTGATCGCGGCGGATAACCCCTCCGCCGCATTATTACATAATCCCAGCATTTCTGCGGGATATGAGGGCACGAAAATAGGGCGATACCCCAAGTCCGTACCCCCAAATCAACCTCTATTCTGCGTGCTGTTGGTCGGCCTTGCCGATCATTCCGGCACCAATCGCCACCGCGATGAGCTCGCCGGCATGGCCGATCTGGACGCCAAGCTTCTCGGCACCAAGCGCGGTGGCGATAGTTGCGAGCCCAACATAGGTCGAGCGTTCCGTCAGGCGTTTCTTCGCCCAGGCGAGGATCTTCTTCATGGGTATCTCCTTTTAGGGAAGGCGGCCAGCGTGCCAGGACTGCCCGTCGGATGCTCCGCCTGGCCGGAATGAGCGATCAGGCGAGCTCGAAATGTGGGCTGTCGGTTTCGCCCTTTTCCCGGTACCGACCGTCATTGTCCCAATCGGCACCCCAACGGATGGCGACGCGCTCGATTGAGGCGGCACGAAACATCAGCTGCGCCACGCGATCAAACCGTGCGAGATCGTTCCAGTCGACCGGATAAGGGACGAGATCGACTGCATGGCCATAGCCGTCCTTCTGTACCGCATGTTGAGATGCGAACGGATTGTTGAGCCACGTCACCTTGGCGACCTTCGGCTGGGCATAGGATGCCGGAACGCCTTTGGCTTGACACTGGGCGGCGGTACGGCCCTTGCCATAATTGATGCACATCTGCGTTCTGCTTCGCACGCCTTCGAGCACGGCGAAATCGGCGGGTGCGTCCGCCAATTGTGCCGCGCGTTTGACCACGCGCACCAGATCGGGGTGCACGCCGTTAAGCCGGTCCAGCGAGCGCTGGCCGAGAATGATAGGCATAGCCTGGTCTCCTGAAAGTTTATTGGGGTGGATCTTCGCCCTGCTGCGCTTCGGCACTGTCGGCTGGAAACGGTGGCAGTTGGGTCACGGGAGGCGGCGCGACAGTCGCCGCTATTTTGCTCCGCGCGAACTCTATGAACAGGTTACGGATTTGCGGCAGAGCGCGAAGCCCGGTCGCGCCGATGATCACCCCGATCATGCAGCTGATGAGCGCACCCGCCCCGAAAAGTTCGGCGCAGCCAAGCGACAGCACACTATTTGCCCCACCGATCAGCACGGATACGAACAGATCTGTCTTGATTGTTTCCCAATCCTTGCCTTCCTGCCGCAACATCCCGGCGCGCCACATCGCCCCGAGACCAACGCCGAAGATGACCGCGACGATTTTGATCAGGAACGAGCCATCGACCCCCAACGCCGCCAGCGTGACCAGCGGCGGCGTGATCGCCGGAGCGGCCTTCGCCGCGCTTGCGGCGATCATCCGATCAGCCGGTCAGCAAGCGAAAATACGAAACCGCAGATTCCGATCAGCAGGGAGGACAGCCAGATCAGCCCGGGATAATGGGCGCGCATCGATGCCCGCATCACGACGCCCGTGGCCAGAAACGACCACAACAGGGCTCGGGCGGCGGTTGCATCTACCGGATTTTCATGACCGCCATAGCGATCATAGAGCATCATCGCGCCGCCGGTGGCGCAGCCGAGCGCAATCATCGCCCAGGCAACCGCATTCTTTTTCGGATCATGCGGAGGATGATCCTGATGAGAGAACAGGTCGAAAAACACGAGAATTCCCGTAACCACCCCAATCGCACGCGCGGTACTCAAGATTGCATCGATCAGAATCGGTTCGAAAAAGCCGGTCATGATGCCACCAGCAACGGATGCCCCAAGGCGGCGCGAGCATCGCGGGCCTGTTGCGATCCGATCAGGTTAGGGTGCGCCAGATCGGGAGCGGTAAAGCCTTCGCCATGCACCCAATTTTTGGCGTTCACGACGACGACGCGCGGATCGTTAAGATCGCTACCGACTTGCAGGATCGCTGTTTCATGGTCGCCACGGAACGGCACCCACGGTTCGACGCGCTGGAGCGACTGCATCTGGCTCATGCCATATGCGATATAAGCCTTCATGCGCGCGCGGAACTGCTCGGATGTAAGCGTTCCATCGTTCGTGCCGAGGTTGATAAACCACGCCTTGATATTCTCTGCCGCCCAATCAATCCGGCGGCCGCGCATATAGTTCATCAGCGGGCTGTTATCGAACTCATGGCCCGCCGCCGCCGTATCATCATAGCGCTTAGGAACGCCGCCCGAACCGACCGTGCCAAGCCCCGAGCCGCCGTAGCCCAAGCGAATGTCCTGCATATCCCAACGGTCAGCCAGCAATGCCGGGTGATTAAGATCACCGCTGCCGTAAATCGCGAGCGGCCCCGCATTATAGACAACCATGCGCCCGTTCGTGCCCGCCGTAATGCTGTCGCCGTCAAACAAGGCCTTGGGTCGCCGATCCACCCACGGCTCGATACGACCCGTCGGGTTGTTGCCGTGGATGCTTTCGAGTAGAACTCCGGTGCCATTCACCCAATTATTGTCGCCCTCATAAATGCCGCTCCACCGCACCTCAGCGAACGTGACGCGGTCAGGGTCGAAGGCATAAGGCAAGGCCACACTGTTTAGGCCAGCGCTGCCATAGGCGAGGCTGATCGATTCCCCCGTTGTCACACCATCGACAAAAAGATAGCCGACTGGGGCCTGTGTCTGCCCCGGCGCGACCACATAATTGACCGTCACCGTATCGTGTCCCTTGACCATGAAACGGGTCGAAGAGCCTTGCGCGGCGGTGCGCTGGACATTGTAGCCAGCCTCATAGCGGTTGCACCACAAACCGCGATTATAAGCCTGCCCTTGGATGCGCGCCGCCGTTTCAATCTTGATCGACTGGATGCGCGCGCGCTTATCAGCAAAGGCCGGGTCAGGATGCGTCGATATCGACAGCATCCCTTCGGCCAGATGCGGGTCATCGGCGTGGTCGTGTAGATATTCGATCTGCGGGAGTGACGGCCGATAGCCACCTTCCAGCCAGCACCGGATTTCCATTTTGGCTCCGGCAATGGTAAGGCCGCGCCGGACCTCTATAATCAGGATATCGGAGTCCGCACCCGCAGGAACACCTGCCGCAGGCACAATGGGAACAAGGCTGGCTCCATTGTGGATGCCATAATTGATATTCGCGCCGCCAAAGCACCACAGAGCATAAGCCGGACCGTCGAGCGGATTGCCAATCGTGATGATCGTGAAGGAATCGTAGCGCGTGCGGAAGGCGCTGATACCTTCGTTCATCACCATATCCGGGAGCAACACAAGGTTGGTCGTGTCGGTGAATCCCTTTTTGACCGTGAGGAACCCGTTGACGATCTTCAATTCTTCCGGCGTTCCGATTTTGGCGACACGCGGGATATAGTCGGAGCCGGAGACATAGGGCTTGCGCGCGAAGTTGATCGCGTTCGGTGGCGGAACCGCGCCGTTATTGACCGTGACGCCAGCGCCGTCTGCGCCATCTGTGCCGGGCAAGCCGGTATCGCCTTTGTCGCCTTTGAATGTCGCAGGGAGTTGCGCCGCTGCCATTGCCGCAATCGCGACCGGATCGCCGCTGACTTGCGGATACACAACGATTTCGCTGTCGATTATCTTCGCGTCGATCATGCCCGCGTCACTCCTGCATAAACCGTGAAATCACCGAAAAACAAAACGGACGTGACGCCGCCGGTCGTGCGCTTCATGTCCCAGTAAAGCACCGCATCACTGTCCGCCTCCGGGCCCTGCGGCATCGCTTCCATGACGGCCTTCGGGATCGCCAGGGTCATCACCGTGTCGTCACCTGCCAACGCTGGCGCATTGACCGCCATCGTTGCGAGCGGAACGCCCGGCGCATTGGGAAACAGGCGCACTTCTGCGGTGAAAATGTCCCCCGTATAATCGCCATCGCGCAGCCGCACTGCCTTCGAAAAGTCGGCAAAGCGCCCGCCGCCAAGGTCCACCTTGGCCGCGCCATCCAGTCTGTTCATTTGATTTCTCCGCTAAACGCTTATTGCGTTTTCTTGGTACGGGTTTCCGCCACCCCCGCCCGGTGGCAGCGAGCCACCGCCGCTTGTCCCGGTTCCGCCCGCGACATCGGTCTTGATGTAACCGCCATTATGGCGCGCCGGATTGGCTGCCGATGCAAAAGCGGTGAAATAGTCGGTGGTTGCGTGCCACGTTACCGCCCCGCCTGTGCGTTCCGGATCGTCGTAATAAATATAATACCAGGTGTTCGCGCTAAGCCCGGACAGAACGGCACCGGCCACCGCCACATCCTTGTCGGTGTAGCGACGAACATGATCATCCACGGTAATCGTCGTATCGGTCGCAGTCGGCGCGAAATCGATCTGGAAGCTCGTCGCTATCAGCTGCGTCGTATAGGCGCTAAGCGTCATGCTCCCGGTCGTCGCCGGACCCAAAATCAATGGATCGCTTTCAACCCCCCGCACGCGATAGCTGATTGCAACCTCATACGCGCTGTCAGGCGCTACGCCGCTGATGATCTTGTTCACTAGCGTCGGCGGTTCGATCCCGGCCGAGATCCATTCCGTCGATCCCGCGGGTCGATAATCGACCCGCACACCTTCAACGCTGTCATTTTCAACCGCGCCCGTCAGTTGCAAAGCTGCCGTCGCCGATCCGCCGGCCGTGACCGAAATACCTGCCAGTGTCCAGCTTGCCGCCGCGGGCGCATCCACATCATCCGAATAGCTGAAACTCGCGACCGGAGGCGCGACGCCGGTCTGCCCGGTGCAGAAGCCATGCTTGGCATCGGTTTCGCCCGTCAGCGTCAGCGAGACCGTTGCACTGGCGGGATCAATCGCGCGCGCGCTCACCATCGTCTTGATCGACAGGCCCTCTTCCGGCTCGAAGGTCAGACAATCGCCCACCTTATAATTGAGCCAAGCGGGACCGAGCGGCACATTGCCCGGTCCGGCCTCGCGCGCATCGTAAATATCATAAGCGGCAAGTTGCGCCGCCTGATTGACCTGCTGCACCAGCGGATAGCTGATTTCGCGCGCCCGTTCATCACCGTCCATATCGACAAAGGCCGGGATCGCAACTTCCTTTGCAGAAACCAGCTCCCAGTCATGCGCCTCGCTACGATATTGCGGAATCACCGTGTTGATCCGCGAGCGCCGCCGCTGCGTTGCGGAAAAACTCCATTCGCTGACGATATCGCGCTGCCGGATCGTTGCGAGGCTGACGCGCGGCGCGCGATTGATACAGGTGATCCGCCCTCCGATCAGGACGGGCTTGGAGCCGCCTGCCTGGCACATCGCGCTCAAACTGTTCCACAGCGTGTCAGGCCGCGTATAAACTTGACCGCCAATCTTCCAATTGCGCGCATCACTTAGATTGGCGCCCTCGACAAAACTGGCGACGTCGATATTCTTGACCGTGCCGCCCGGAACGGCGACACCCGCGCCGATCCCCGCGACCCGCACGCCGTTCTGATAACGCCCCATCGCCCAGGTCAGCGCGTGCAGCTGCGGGTTCTCGCTCCACACATAGGTCGCCTCGTTGAACGCGCGACACGCGCCCGAACCACCCGGATAGGTAGAATCAAGGCGGGGATCATACACCTTGACCGCCTTGATGATATGCGCAGGCTGCGGGATCTGCGTCAGTCCCTTTTTTTCCTTTGCATCATAAACAAACGTGTTCATCACCGCGGCAAGGCCGCTCAGCTTGTGCGCACCTGTCCACCCCGATGGCGACCCGACCGGTGGCATCAGGGCGCCAGCTTCAGGACAGGCCCCCAATTGGCTGCGCTGGTAGATCTTGCCCGAATAGCTCCCGACCGCATTCCCGGACGCATTGAAGTTCACCATCGCCTTGTCCATGAACGTCGCATCAATCGACGCGATCGGGCCCAGCGACAATATCGTGACGAAGGTGTTGAACTTGTTGTTCGAACCGTGACCGCGGCGGAAGACGATATTGCCGGACGTCAGCGTTCGTCCCATGACATAGGGAATGCCCGCATAAGGGTCCGCCTTCCACTTGGTCTGCTGACCGCCCACGGAAGGGCGCGGCATCACCAGATCGGCGGCAGAGGCGAGCGCCGCCATACCCACCATCACTGCGGCCGTGACGTTGCCGGTCGCTGCGAGCGCGATTGCAGCAACGACCAGGACAGCAGTCTTGACGATTTTCATTGCGGCACCGCCCGCCATGCGACGCCCGCATATTCCAGCGGCTGCAGCACTGCCGCGCCGCCATCATCCGCCCATCCCACAATACGGCCATTGCCGACACACACGGCCAGCGCGCCGAGCGGATGCTCCGCGGGCATCTCGATGATATCACCGGCCAGCGCCGCCGCTGGTGATATCCGTTCCAGATGGAGCCCGTCCATAGCGTCAGCGACAGTCTTGTAACCGCGTTTTGCGAGTTCGCGCTGCGCGGAGCGGATTGTGGCATAGCTACCCGTCGACGGCAGCGCGACCTTGTAGCCGAGCTTGCGCAGATGGAACACCGCCATACGGATGCAGTCGGCATGGCCGAGGCGGAATTTGCGTGTGGAAAAATGGTCGAGCGTTGCCTGCGCTGCATCGCGCTTTAGCACAAGCGCGTCTTTATACTGTTCGGTCACAATGCCATCCTGAAAAAACCGCTCAAGCTGGGCATGCCGATCCCGCCGCCCTGCCCCATATTAGTGCGAATATCCGCCGAAGGAGCCTTCAGTTCCTGTCCCCACGGCACCCAGCTTTCGACATCGCTGACAAAATCGAGACCCAATTCGCCGGGCCAGATTTTCTGGTGAAAGGCACTGGTCAAGCGCCTGCCTTCTTCCGGCGTAAACAGGCGCTCTCCAATGCCCGTGACGGTCATTTCGACGCGAAACACGGATCCGCGACCACGCGGCGTCGGCACGTCGAGCTCGCCTGATGCCAGCACATAAGGCTCGCCGATACACTGCCCGGTTGCCGGATCGAGACAGCCGGCCATGATTGTAACCGGGCTATTCTGCAGCGCCGGATCGAGCATCATCGCAAGCGATGCGCTGCTCGCCGGGGTGAATCCGAGCGTGATTTGCGGTGAACGTCCTTCAAGGCTTTCCGACAATCCTTTAACGCTATCGAGCACGCCCCAGTCCGGATCGCGCCCCGAATATTTGTCGCTGCCGATCATCACCTCGCCCGCGCCATCGAGTAGCCGCACTGCGCGCGAGGGCAACAGCAGCTCGACCGCGCCGAAAAACAGCACGCGCCGCCCGGCGAAGGCAGATGCCAGCGCCGGATCGAGTTCGCTCATGGATCTAAGCCCTATTCGTCTTCGCTGATCGTGATGGTGCCAAAATCGCAGAACGGCGCGGTTAGGCGGGTCCAGCTCGCTTCATTGCCGCTGATGCTGCCTTCGATTACCGGCTTGCGGAAATTAAGCGCATCGCCGTCGTCAGGGATGACGCGCAGCATCGGATAGAGCGTCAGCGTCAGCTTGCCGCTGGCATCGGCAGCTGCAGGCGCGGCCGCAAAATGCAGATAATTGCGGCCCGCATGCACCAAATTGAACGCTTGCCCCTCGCGCACCGCATAGTGCGGCGTGAAGTTGCGCATCGCGAGGCTCATGCCGGACTGGCCCGCCCCATCAACCACCGGATCGCCGGGCGACCCGACGGCAAACCCGTCCTGATTGTAGCGCAGGATAGCGCCACGCAATTTTGCCTGGCACAACCGTGACGACCAGATACGGCCGTGCGGTTCGGTGCGCATGACCGGGATCGTCACATCGATGGCGAAGCGCGTGCCGAGCCGGTCGATATGCTGCACCGGCACTCCGCTATCCTCACCTAATGCGCCGCCGAACACACGTAGCCGCGGCTTGTCGACCTTGATCCTGTATTTGTGCGGCAGCGCGATGGGCGGCAACGTCACATCGGGATCCTTTGCATCTGCTGTTCGACCATTTCCTGTTGTGCAAGACCCGGTGCGATCATCAGTGTTGCTTCGGCATGGCGCGCGCTGATCCGGTTCATCTGCTCAAGCAGATCGGCCGTCAGCACCGCGCCGCGCAGATCGAACATAATTGGCGATGCATTGCCGCCGCCGCCCACCCGCAGCGATTGTGCTGAAGGCAGCGACGGATAAGCAACACCGGCAATAAGCCCGCCCTCCGCATAGCCAGGGAAGCTGCCCTTGTTCATCGCATCGATCAGCGGCCAGTAGCGTTTGACGGCGCGCGCGTTGACGATGCCTTCCTGATTGGACACCTTGATCAGGCGACGTCCGTCAACCAAAGCGAGGATGCTGTCCGACGTGCCGGTGCCCGGACCCGAAATCATGCCATTGCCGTGGCGCGTGCCACCCGCAAAGCCGGGCA
This sequence comes from Pseudomonadota bacterium, assembly GCA_023458055.1. Lineage (GTDB taxonomy): Bacteria > Pseudomonadota > Alphaproteobacteria > Sphingomonadales > Sphingomonadaceae > JAFAFE01. The sequence goes on along the minus strand of JAEXAW010000006.1, from coordinate 221,446 downwards.
GACCGCCATCGGCAAAGCCGATCAGGCCACCGGACGAATGTCCGGCAATCTGCCCGCCTTCAGCGAAACCGCCGCCGCCGACCAGCGACAGAATCATCTTCTGTATTGCGATGCGCGCAAGATCGGCGATGATCGCCGACGCCATGCGCTTGAATGCCTTCGATACGCTCTCGGTACCGCTGATGATGTTCATCAGCCCGTCCTCAAGCGCCTGCATGCCGCGTGCCTGAACCCCGTCCAGCGCCTCGTCCATGTCGCCGACATTCTGTTGCAGCTGCTGGCGATAGCGCTCTGTCGGGGGCGCATGGTCACTCTGGACGACGGCCCTACGCCGGTGGAACACCATATTGGCCTCGAGACGGCGGCGTTCAGCTTCAGCATCATCGATCCGGCCGTCATTGAGATCGGCATCGATCGCGAGCATCGCGCGCTTGCGGTCGATCTCGAGCAGCTGCAGCGCGATATCGAGCTTCTGCTTGAGGCTGGTCGCGAACTGCCCGTCGAGCGAGAGCAGCTCGGATTGCAGCGCAAGGCCGTCATCCATGCCCTGAAGGCGTTTGGCTTCCTGACCCTGTGCAAATTTACGGTCGATCTCGGCCTTCTTGGCGTCGGCAACCTCTTGCTGCTTGAACTGGAGCACCTCGGTATCGAGCGCGTTCCATTCATGCTGACGCGCTGCAGCTTCGGTCGCTGCACGCTGCTTTTCGCGCTCGGCATCAATCACCGCTTTATCGAGTTCTGCGAGTTTCGCCGGATCCGTCACGCCGTCGCGCGCGAGCTTGGCGCGCTCAATCGCTGCCGCCTCGGTCGCCTGGGTGAAGGCTTCCTCGGCGCGCTTCTGGCGTTCAGCCGCCGCTTCGGCCTCTCGCTTCTTTTTGTCGGCTTCGCGCTGGGCCTCCTCGGCGCGGCGTTCGCTGCCTTCTACATCCACTTCACCTTTATCGCGAGCACCTTTCCACTCAAGGTGCTTTCGACCACCGCTTTCAGTTACGATCTTTAATCCTGCGATCCCCGCTTTGTCGGCGGCGCGATAGACAGCCTCCGCATTAAAGCTGGCCCGCGTCGGATCGAAAGCCTGCCAACTTTGATGACGGGATTTGCGCACATAGCCATCAAGTGGGGATTCTCCGGCTTTGAAAATTTGGTTCTGATCGATAGCTGACCTAAAGCCGGTCCGGCCGGTCGCCTGGTACACACCCTCACTAGCCAGCGCCGCTTTGAAGTCTCGCCAAACTTGTTCATTAGTTCGTGTCTTGTTGCTGCGGCTCGGAGCCTCCCGCCGAAGGTCCTTATCGAGAACACCGGTTGATAAACTTGTTTCAATCTTTTCGGCCGTGGAGATCTTCAGCTGTTTCTCCGCGGCTCGCGCGATCGCATCCAGATACTCCGCCTTGGTGATGTTCAGTCCTTCAAAGGAACGTCCTTCGGCCCATTTGGCAACTTTCGCTGGATTCATTTTTCCAGACATGACGCCAGCCAGATTTTCAGATTCTTCATTGTCGCGTACTTCCATGAGGAATTTGCCCGCATTGAAAAAACCCATGAGGCCGCTGTTGTTGACATCCTTGGCATATTGCCCCCAGCTGCGTTGCGCTGAGCGATTGCGAACATCTTCTGCAGTAGCTTCACCGGCGGCGGCTTCAGCTCGCAATTTAACCGCCATGAGCTGCGCGTTGAGCCGCAACATTTCATTCTGGTCTTTGAGCTTGCCCGTCGTGAGGTCGAACATGTCGGCAAGCACCGATTGAGCGCTGGCAACACCATCGTTGGCAGATTTTACGTCGCCCAGCGCCTTCGCATTATCACCAAGGTCTTTAGACAGTTGGGCCGTTTTGGATGAAAACATGCCCGTCTGACTCGCCACCATGCCCAGCACCGTAACCGCGCCCATGACGGCTGCGCCCCACGGACCACCAAGGAAGCCCATGAAGCCCTTGGCCTCTCCCCCCATCAGCTGGATCGCCTGGACGACCTGCCCGCCTTGCTGGGCGAAAATCATCATGGGCGGTGTGCCGAGCGCGAACTGCTGGGCGACGTCGCCGATCTGGTAGCTCAATTGCTGCATCCCGGATCGCATCTGGCCCGCGCTCACATTGACGCGCTGACCAGTGTTGACCATTTCGGTCCCGGCGCGGCCCTGCACCGCTTCCAGCTTTGCAAACAGATCCGCGTTGCCACGCATGGCTTGTTCCTGCGCCTCATAACCGGCGGCGGCCTGAAGCGATGCCTGATAGATCTGTTTGAGTTGTTGCTCTTCCTGTTCGCCGGCCGCGACGACCTGTCGAGACGCGGCGGCACGATCGCGCATCATCTGCGCCATTTGGCCGTAACTGTCGGCCATCGCGCGCGAAGATTGTGAGCTCATCCCGCCCGACGGATCGAAATTCTTGCCGATCGCGAGCGCGCTTTCGGCTTCCCGCTTCAGTTGCCGGATCTCGCCCTGCAGCGCCTTGCTCATATTTTCCACGGCAGCAGCAGGACTTTTGGCGAGTTCCTGGAAATGCTTCTGAAAAGATTCGGCTAGGTCACCGCCCGATTTCTCGATCTCGGCCAGCGCCGCCTTCATAGCGCGGCTAGACTGGTCCATGCCGTCGGTCTTCGCCGAAATCGACAGAACAAGCGGTTTGACAGCCATAAATGCGGCTCCCACAAAAAAGGCCCGCCTAAGCGAGCCTCAAACAAAATAACGAAACTTGCGGTTTCGGCTTAGTAATATCTACCCAACGGATTGGGTGTGTCGACTAGGCTTCGCTGCTCGGTGTCAAGTTCTTCCCAGGCGTCCATCATTTCCGCGTGGGCGATCTGGACCCGTTCGCGTAGGGCGTTCATGGCGTCGGCCGCAGGATAGGCGATCTCCGCACTGTTGGGCTTAACGCCGTCGCGTTCCATCTTCTTCAGCGCGAGGCCAACAGCTTTTACATCGCCGTTCCACTGGGCAAACAGATCCGAATAGCGCTTGCGCGCCCGCAAATAGGTTTCGATCAAGACAGCTTCCTCGCTCATTCCCCCAGCGCCTGCGCCAGCAACCGCCTGATGGCTTCAGCCCTATTGGGCCGATCCGGTTGCTGTTCGCACCACGCATCGAGCCTGTTCAAAAGAGGGCGGTGAAGCCGCGACCTAACCTGCTCGCTATCGACTTCCGGACGGCCCATCTTCTTTTTGTGTTCATTAAGTGTTGACATGAACACATAATAGGCTCATCAAGTGCGGGTGACAAGGGAGTTCGTACCTCCCAAGTCACCCTAACTCAAACCACGGAGGTTAAGTCCATGGCTCAAGCTGTTCACGCCCTTAGCATTACCGGCCGCGTTGCCGCTATCTTCAATTCCGCCTTTTTCGCAAACCCGCCCGCGCCGGTCGTTGACGTAAATTTCAACACCCGCCCGCTGACGTGGATCGAACGCGAAGAATTGACCTTCATCCTGCGCCGCTGTGAAGTGCTCCAGGAGCAATTCTCCCGCGCCTCGCTCACCCTTATGCACGACATGATCAGCGCAACCGTCGCAAATCCGCTCAACGAGCTGCGCTTCTCGCTCGCGGGTGAGATCAACGAACCCTTGTGGCGCCGCATCGTGGACGCCGCATGGGAAGCCGATGAATGTGTCCGTATGCTCGCCGAGCGGCACGGCACCGATATCGACGCCGAATATGGTGGCGATGGCGAATTTCGCGCCTTGGCAGCCTGTAATCTCACCGAGATTATAAACTTTCTGGCCTTCGTCCTGGCGAACGGCCGTTAACCCTCCCGCAATTGCTCGTTGGCGCGTTCGCGCGCCTCGATCATTGCCCAGGCTTCATGCGGCGTAGCCTGCCAATATTCATCAGCCGACCAGCCAAAGGCATCCATCATAATGCCCATCATGTGGCGGTGCCGGTCTCCGTCTCCGGTGCCGTCACCGCCTTCGCTTCCCCCGACGATGTGCGCCCGCCGCTGATCGCGTCACCGAGCAAAAGCACGATGGTCGCGATCACGCGCGCCGTGCCTTCCTCGTAAATAAGCTCGGCCATGCGCTCGGCCGAGACCGCGCGCGTCATCTTGTCGTCCTCGGCCGCACCGGCGCGCGCATATTCGGCGACGATGATGCCCATTTCGGCATAGCTTAGCGAACAATGATTGGCCTTGCGGAACAGCTCGATCAGCGAAAGGCCGGTTTCATCCTCTATCGCCACGCTCGCTTGGAACGCGGGGCGCAGGCGATAGGCCTTGCTGCCGAGCGGGAGGCTATGCTCGCCGCGCTCGGCATTGGCGGCCGGACCGCTGCGCGACTTACGCGCTTTGGTCCGGCGGGGTTTCGGCTCGATCATCAGATGGTCGCGGCGATATCGTCAATCGTCGGCGCGGCCGTCAGATTGAGGTCGAAGCTGTAGGGCACGGCTTCATTATTATTGAAGCTGTCGCTCCAGTTACCGATAGACATCGGTGCCTGGAACACGACGGCGCCCGTCAGCACATGGACGATCTGGAATTCGCCTTCCGGAACGGCGCTCTTCTGGGCTTCATAAACCGCTTCAAGGCCTTCATCCGGCAGCTTGACCTTGCCCGAGACCGACAGCGTGATCTTCTTCTGCCCCTGACCCGAGGTTTCATAAAGACCGTCATCCTTCGACGACGTGTCGATTTCGCGCGAGCTGCCCTTGCGGGTGAGCTGTTGCTCGCCACCGATCAAAATAAACGTCGCAGCGCCCGTTTTGATCTTTAGCCGATAGTCCTTGCCGTAGCGCGTAGCCATTGCACTTCTCCTTTATGGTAAAATTGGTCCGATCCGGATCATTCCGGTTCGGCGTGAAATTCGAAATTGTTTATGCCGACATAGGTGACGCCGTCCGCAATCGCGTCTCCGGCCTCGTCTCCCATCCACTCGGGCGTTTCGAACGCGACGCCGGCAGCGGTGAGGCCTGCGGTGATCAGCAAGCGGCCAGCCTTCATCATGGCAAGCAGCTTGGCCCGCTCGGCACCGCGGAACACATATTGCACCTCGGCCGAGACATGCTCGGTCTCGTCATATTTGCTGCCCGTGGGCTTGCTCGCGATGTGGCCGAGCACGATCATCGGCGGCTGCGCGTTTTCTGGCACATGCTGGAAAACCTGCACCGGCGTTCCGAGCAGCGCCGTCAGCGTGGCATCCTGCTCGAGCGGGACGAGCGCTGCGAACAGCGCATCCTGCGCCGCCTCAATGAGGTTGATATCGCTCATGCTGCCCCTTCCGCGCGACGCAGCGCTTCATCCCAGAAGCGTTGCTCGAACGCCCGCATCGCGCTTTCCAGTTGGCTTTCCTGATGGACAAACGGGCGTGCGGGGAGCGCCGTCACCTTCATCGGGAACGCCCCGCCCTTGTTGAGAAGGTCGTTCGGTTTGGCCCTGCTGCTTGCCCTGCCGCCAGCGATCCGCGCCTTCCAGTCCTTGCGCGCGCCGCGATTGAGGCGACGCACCCAAACCGTCTGCGCCCGGCGGCCATATTCCATCCAGATTGCGTAAAACGTCTTCGACTTCTTGCCGCGCATTTCAGGATAGCCAACTCGGGCACGCAGCATGGTCGTGGCCTCTTTGATCGACAGCGCATTTTTTAGGTTTCCAGACCGATAGGGAGCGGCGGCGCGCTGCAGGATCAGGGCTTCGACGCTAAGCTCTGCGATCCCCTGCTTCGCTTCATCTTGAGCCGCCTTTGGCAATGATGCGAAGAACGCATAGGCCGCGGTCAACCCTTCGGACCATCCACTCTTGGCCATCTCAAAGCTCCCGCTGCACCGACGTTGTATCAGCAAGGATTGTCAGCCGCTCCTGCCGCCCGTCCGGATCTGCAACCGACTTCACATTGGCGCTCACCCCGCCCGGGAGCAGCAGCTGGTCACTTTCCTTGATCGACGCCGGGTCGCGGTACCGGATCGTGATCCGGTAGCTCGAAATCCCTTGCAGCGCCGTCGCCATCATCGCTTCGCGTCCGTCCAGCCCATCAATCTTCGCCCAGGGCCGCGCAATGGTGCTCCATGTCTGGTCATAGCCGCCCTTGGCATTGCGCACTGGTGCAGCCCGCCGGATCGTGATGCGCCGGTTAAGTTCGCCTGCGCGCAGCATCAGCTGAACCGGCGATAATTGCAGAGCAGCGCCATCACACCATTCGGAATCGCGCTGAGCGGTTTGCCGCTGTCCTCGCGATGCAGGTAGAAGTCGCCCAGCAGCAGGAAACACGCCTGACGCACCGGTGCCGGAATCGCATCGGCGCTTTCATAGCCGACCTCGACCGTCACTATGATCGCATCCTCGCGCGGTTCGACCGACGGCCAGCTATTGCCAGCCATCACCGCTACGCCCGCCTCCATGCTGCCGCCCGTTTTACGCCAGGCGGCACTATCAAACGGCAGCACTTGACCGTCCTGCGACCGATATTCGACCGAAGTCACCGAGCGCACCGGCCCGATTGGCAAGCGCGCCAGATCGGCAAAGGAGGAAGCCTTCAGTTCGACGGTTTGTGGCATCAGCCGCAAACCAGTGATCGCCTCGACCTGCGCACCCGCAGCCTCGATCATTCCGTCAAGCAATGGCGCTTCGTCATCATCGCTGTCGGTGCGCAGATAGATCTCGGCCGCCTCCCGTGAACACCATGCGGCGCTCGTGGGAGTGACAATCTCGGGCTGAAGCCAGGCCATGGTGGATTTTACTTGCCAGCCTTACCGGTCTGCGCTTTCGCGCTGGCGACCTTGGCAGGCTCTTCGACCTTGGCAGGCTCTTCGTCGCCCGTTTCTTCCGAGACGATATCTGCAGCCAACGCCGCATCGAATTCGGCTTCCGCTTGCGCGAAATCCTCAACGCTGTCGGGGTGGACCGAACCGAACTTGGCGCGCACGAGACGCACCGCATCGTCTGGCGAGAATGGATGGGTCTCGCCCTTCACATAATTCTCGACGCCGCTGAAGCTGGTAGCCATCGTGATCTTGATATCTTCACTCATGGATAATCTCCTGAAGGTTGAATCTCTTTCCGGATCCCCGCTGCGGACGGGCATCAGGAAAAAGGGGCGGGAGACATTGCTCCCGCCCGCTTCAATTGTTCGATTATGCCATGCGAAGATGTTTGATGGCCGCGCTATCGACCAGTTCACCGTCGTAACGGACGAGACCGGCAAGGCCGACATTCGGCCAGAACTTTTCCTGCGCCTTGCCGATCAGCGGGTTGCCAACCTTGCGCACCCAATAGCGGCTGAAGTCGCCAAACAGAACGGCGCGGTTGCCGGTGGCAATAGCCGGAACGTCGTCATTGACGCTGTACGGCTTGCCGAGGATGAGATCGGGAGCGCCGACGCGTACATCACCCATCTGCCACAGATAATTACCTTGCCCATCCTTGAGCTTTCGCACTGCAGCCAGAATGGTGTCAGCGAACATCCAGCGACATTTCGGCGACCGGCGATACGCCGCATTAACCGAATGCTGAAGATCGATAAGCTCATCGCCGGTCAACGCGGTTCCAATCGCGGTGGTCTTGCCGAGTGCCGAAGCGGTAACGATGCCATTGGCCTGGCTAACGCCGGTGCCGACAGTGAGCTTGCTGTTGGCGCGACGGCCAAGACGTTCGCCGAGCAGCCCCGAAATGAACGCTTCAAGGTTGAACGCGCTGTCCTGCATCAGCTCGAAGCTGACCTTCACCCACGGAGTGATGTCCACATAGGCGCTGAGGTTCGTTTGACCGAAAACGACATCGCCGCTGTTATTATCAGCCGGTTCGTTGCCTTCCGTATGCGCGCCGGTCGAGGTGTTGCCAGTGTCATCATTGGTGGGGACGTCGAACGGGTTACCCGAACTCGTCATAATTTCGGTCACGATGTCGGGGTCATACATCGGGCCCCAATCTTTCATCGACTGAACGATCTGCTTGGCCATTTCGCGCGGCACGGTATAACCGCCGGCAGCATTGGCACCTGCCGTCTGCACGCGAAGTTCCTGATGACCCTTGCGCAATAGTGTACGCTGTTCGCTCGACAGGCCGTCGAGTTCGAAGCCGTTACGCATTAGCGCAGTAAATGCATCGCGGTATTCGGTCTGCACCTGATCTTCCGATTTTGCATCGTCTTCGTAGTCACCGCCGTTGGCGCGTTCTTCGACGTCCTTGCCGGTTGGGCGCTGCTTCGCCCGGCGTTCTTCTTCCGCCTTTTCAGCCGCAGCCATGCGCTCTTCACGCGCGATTTCCTTGTCCAGCTGATCAAGCTCAGCAAAATATTTGTCGGAACGCGCTTCGAGCTCGGCAACGCGGCTGTCATCGGTGTTTTTGGTGATTTCGTCGGTCGCGGCGCGCGCATCGGTCACGAGCTTGCCGCGCTTTTCGTACAGTTCGGTCAAAGTAGCCATTCTATGTCTCCTGGGCATGAAAAAGCCCGCCGAAGCGGGCGATAGAGGGCGAGAAAAGCTCGCCGCCTCCGGCATGGCCGGGTTAATTCAGAGTTTGCGCTCGATCTGCGCCATGCGGGCACGGCGAGCGGCGATCCGAGCACTGGCACCCGCCTTGTTATGATCTCGCTTGTCCTGCCGCGCCGCGTCGAGGCTGCGCATACCGACCTCGGTCTCATCATATTGAGGGATTGCAGTATAGGTGATCTCGTACAGATCGGCCTCATGAATGGTGCGCAACGGCGGTTCTACGGTGTCATCCCACTCCTGCCGGGTCGCAATGAAGCCAAACGACATGCCTGCAATATCGCCGCGTCCGATTTGGACCGCCAGATCGCGGCCATCGGTCGTGTCGGGGAGCGGATTGACGAACGAAAGGCCCTTATCGTCTTCCTTCAGCTCCAGCGTCCCCGCGCGCATCCGGCCCACGACGCGACCCGTATCGTGGCTGTGGATCGCAATCACATCCCGTTCTTTTAGTGACTTCGTGAACGCACCGGGCATGAACCGCTCTTCCCAGCAACCGCAGATGTCGGTCTTACTGTCGAACAGAACCGCATATCCCGCTGCAGTCCCGACGCCATTGTTTTCATCGGGTTTTGATCGCATCTCGACCTTGGCGAGCAAGGCGCGGCGTTCGCGGGCATCGTCATTGGGCCGTTCATTCGTCGGCATTGGCAGGTTCCTTATTCTGCGCAGCCGCAGCTGCGTTCGATTCCTTGGTGGGTTGCTCGCCCAGCGGGACAGTCGCACCCTGAATATAAAGCTTGTCGCCATGCTCGAGCGGCGGACGTTCCTCGAGTGCGCGGGCTTCATTCGGTGTAATGAGCGCGGTCTGCACACCCCGCGCGAGCGAATCCATGCGCGTCTTGAAATCGCCGCGCAGCAACCCGTCCATATTATGCTTGATCTTCCGCGACCGGCGGCGCTGGCCGAACAGCTTGAGGTTGAGCTCATCCTCGAACTGCTTGGCGCGCTGTCCGATATTATGTTTGACCAGCTGCAGATCCTGCTGCTCGGTATTAGCGAACGTGCCGTGAGACAGATCTCCGACGAAAACCGGCGGCAAGTTCCATATCCGCGCGATTTCCTGAATGGCGAACAGCCGCCCTTCGATCATCTGCCCCTTTTGAGGTTCAAACCCGAGCGGCTTAAGCGAGTGACCCGGCGGCATCCCGAAGAATGCGCGTCCAGCAGCCCTTGCATTTTCGATTGAGCGTTGAATATCTGCCGCCGCACGTTTGAAGCCATCGGGACCTTCAGGCAGCGGGCCTTCCAGCGCGAGTGGGGGAACGCCCCCTCCGGCAAAAAGCTCGCCGGCATAGTCCGACATTGCAATGGCCAGCGCAATCGCTTTACGACCCTTATGGATCGGGCTGTACGCGCCAACCTGATTCCGCTTCAGCATAAAGGTGATGTCGATTACGTCCTGGGCAGGATATTCGCGACCGTCAAACTTGTAAAACCTGCGGCCATTGCGGCGGATGACGGTCGTTTCATCTGGATCCATCGGCCAAAGCGCAACCGGCTTTGCCCCTGCGCGCTCGATCCATGTCATGCCACGGCCGCCAGTGAACACCTGCTGCCACATATATTTTCGCCAGTCGAAGCTCGACCATTCCTCGTTGGGCGCTTCATTGAGCAACATCGCTAGGTCATTGTCCAGTTTGTCACCCTCGCCGCGATAGGCATGGAGCGGTAAACTGGCCAGCGTCGCCGACATAAAATTGACGGTGCCGAGCACGGCGGGAACCTCAAGCGCGGTCTCGATCGACACCGGCGGGAGCTTGCCCTGCCCATCGAGCACGCCCAGCAGCGCCCACAATTCTTCCGGATTGGCGCTCATTGACCATTGCGGGCTGTCGGGCGTTGCACGCTTCTCGCCCTTGAGCACCGCCAGCGCAGCGCGCCGTTCCGGGCTCATATAATCTTCTGGCCTCATGCAGCAGCTGCTCCGGTCATAGAGAAATTGGGATCGTCCCAGGGCGATTTGGGCGGGGCCTCTTCTTCACCCGCCATCGCCACGCCCAGCGCCATGATCAACGCCACGGGGTTGTCGATCTTGGCTTCGACCCGTGGCTTGTTCGGGTACACATTGTCTTTCTTGTCGGTTTGGGAGACGACATTGTTCATCTGCCATTCCATTACGGGACATCCGCCGTGCGCGATCGTGCCAGCGCGGGTAAGCGCATCGAGCTCTTTCATCGGCTCGCTCATGTTCAACACAACTTGGCGGTACTCGATCGCCGGAAAACCATCCTTCATCAGACTGGTCACCAGATAGGTTGCCTGATGCGGGTCGTAAGCGATTTGCTCCAGCTGGAATCGCCCGCGCACTTCCCGCAGCATCTCGACAATATTGTCATAATCAATGATCTCGCCGTCAGTGACGTCGAGATGTTGGCCACTGTGCCAGGTCAGATAGGCCGGAACCTTCTGCACCGTTTCGTCGGGCACGAAACTGAAGCCGATCCGGTAATAAGGATCTTCCTTCGTTGCTTTCGGCCCCAGAGGCGGAAACAGCAGCTCAAGCGCAGCGATATCCACCTTCGATGCGAGGTCGAGCCCCGCAATGCACCGACGTCCCTCCAGTTTAGCCCAGTCCAGCGCGGCAGTCGGCAGCGTCGGCATGTCCGGATCGCGACACCGCCGCCAAGCCTCGATGTCGAAATAAGCCGATTTCGCCGCAACCCAGAGATTGAGATGCTTTGTCTTGATGACGCCCGCTTTGCGCGGGGTGCTGACAGCATCGCGGATCCTCGACCGAAGAAAATCGGCTTCGACCGATATACCAAAATTGGGATTGGCCTTGCGCAGCGCCTCTTCGCTGGTCCAATCATCTTCCTCGTCGATTGTATATTCGACGAAAAATGTCTCGTCCGTCAGCGGCGGTCCGGGCGGCAAGCCGAGCAGCTGCTCGAGCGTTTCATCGCGACCGGCTGCAGTCCCCGCCAGCTTGTCCCGTTCCTCCTGAATTCTGGCGTAACAGGGTCCGGCCAGATTATCTCCGGCCGTTGTGATAAGCACCTGCATGGGCTGGTCGCGCGCACCCATGCCGGTTTGCATGGTGTCGACCTGACCATCGTCGGCATGCTCGTGATATTCGTCATGGATTGAGCAACTGGGCGATTGCCCGTCACCCGGATCCCCGATGATCGTTTCGAACTTGCTGTTATCGTCAATCCGGACCAGCGATTTCGCGTTGATCTCGATGCCGAACCGGTTGATCAGCGCCGGTGTCCGCATCGCCATAAGCTGCGCCGGTTTGAAAACCTCCCACGCCTGCTTTTCGTTGGTCGCACCCGAATAAACCTCGGCGCCGAACTCGCCGTCGGCACAGAACATATAAAGCCCGACACCGGCGGATAGCGCCGATTTGCCGTTCTTTCGCGGCACGATGACGAAGAGGACGCGATATCGCCTCGTTCCAGCCCGATCACCCGCCTTGTAGAGCCAGCCATAAGCCGCGCAGAGGATCCATACCTGCCACGGTTCGAGCCTTAGCGTCTCCTTCTTTCGCGCCCATTTGCCCTTGGAATGCGGCAGCTTCTCGATGAAGCGGCAGATCCGCGCCGCTTTGTCATCATCGAAGCGAAACGGGAACTCCTTGCGCTTCTGGACCTTCAGTTCGGCGAGAAACCGGGCGCATTGCAGCCTGATCGACTTGCAAGCCGGAATTTTGCCTTTGACGATATCGCTGGCATATTGCCGCGCTATCGCCGGATAATTGCGAACCTCCGCCACATTAAATTATGTGCCGCTGATCAGCTCGACCAGGTCATACCAGCGCGCAATGATCCAGTGCAGGACGTATTCTTTGCGGGTCATCGCTTGCCCTCTCGTCCTAGAAATCATCAAAGGCACCGGCCTCGACCTTGTGCCCGCTGGCGATCCGCAGCGCTGCCGCCGGATTGAGCATCAACTCGCCCAGGAGCGACTGCGCATGGCGCATCGCCTCGTTAAGCATTGCGACTTCAGGTCGAGCGCGAACCATCTTCGTTTCGACCCGAGCCTTACCGATCATTTTGGCGGAAATTGAAGTAAACGTGTCGCCTTCGACCTCAAGCACCGCTTGATATCGCTGGATCTGTTCCAGCCTTTGTGCCAGCAACGCGACGTGCTCCGCATAATGGGGGCTTGATCGCTGCTGCTCCTCAAGGATCAGAGCGATCGACTGAAAATGCAGTTGCGCAAGATCTGACAGATGCAACGGCGCGATCATCGCACCTGACGCCGCAGGCAAGCCGACCTCGTTTTCTCGGTCCGGCCGATCCGTTCCCGCCAATTGCTTCAGCGCCGGTTCCTTCCGTCGCCGCCCCGAATTCGGCCGCGCCCCACCTCTGCTCATCCAGCGCCTTCCCGCCGGACCAATCCAGCAACTTTTTTACCTTTGAAATCGCCCCCGTAAAAATCGTCTTGGGGGTCGGTGTCCGGAGGGGGTGGCGGGGAGGGTTTGACCCTCCCCCTCCCCTTTGGTTAATAAAGGTTAACGCGTTGATGCTTTCGTTCCGCGAGCGACTTGGCCTCGTGGCAAGGGTTGCACAGCGCCTGTTTGTTCGATCGGTCGTCGCTTCCGCCCCAAGCCAGCGGCATGATGTGGTCGACGATGTCCGCCCTGACCTCTCGCCCCGCCGCCAGACAGATCCTGCAGAAGGGTTCCTCGAGCAGCACCGCAGCGCGCTCGCGCTGTCCAGCACGGCCGCGCTTGCGCTTGTCTTTGAAAGCATTGGAAGCCCAGGGCTTCCGCTCCACCGCGCCCGGAGCCTTGAACACGGGCGGTCGCTGAGGCATCAGCTGCCCGCCACGGTCCCGGGCTGAACGGCCCTGTTCACAAAGAACGCCTCGCTCGCCGGAACCTTGGCAAAGCCCAGCTTGGCGAGCTTGGCCCGATCCTTGCCATCCAGCGCCTTCAGCACCGTCGCGCGGTCGAGACCATAGGTCACCGTCACCAGCGGCTTGGCCCAGACCTTGCCGACCATATCCTTGGCCAGAGCCCGTGCATCACCGGCAACGTCCAGCGTCACCCGTCCAGCGCGCGTCCCGATATCGCAACCGCCAATCGTCATCGACTTGCGCTTGCCTTGAGTCAGACCAGGGCCGGCCACAGCCCACCAGCGAAACAGAAGCGTGCGCAGCTGAGCTGCCTCTCCGATGAGTGGTGCCAGCTTCTCGTCGGCCGCGACGTTGGCCGCGCTGATCTCGGCGTTGCGCATCAGCTCGATGTCGGCCATCGCGCCGTCCACCTCGGCAAAACGCTCGAGCAGGGTGGTCGCTGCGGCGAGCGTGCGGGGTTGCTTGTGGGCTGTCATGATAAACCGCCCCAGCCTTCGCGCTTCGCCCGCTCCAGTTCGGCCTGCGCCTTGCGACCGGCCTCGATCTCGTCCGCCATCTGCTTGAGGCAGCGTTCGGTCACCGCCACCGATGCAGAAGATCCTGCGCCGGCATAATCGCGCAGTTGAGCAAGGTCGATCATCGGCGGCTCCTGAACGCACCGCGGATTTGCGATGCAATGTGCTGGGCGCGCTCCTCGAGCGCATCATATTGTTGGGGACTGCGCACGCCGAGCCGGAGATCAGCCATCAACCGGTCCAGATCGTCGATCACCGGTTCAAGCCGGTCGATCAGCGCAGCGGCCTGCATGTCAGACCGGCAGCTTGGCGAGCCGACGGCGTTCAAAGCCGAGCGGTGGTAGCCCGCTCGCGATAAGTCGCCGTGCCTGCGCTTGCGCTTGCGCCATAGGCGTCGTGGGGAGGAGCCCGGTTACGATCTTCGCATAAGCAAGCTCGATCCGGCGGTTACTGACTGGCATAAAGCCCGGCACGCGGGCCCGTTGTTCGTCACGCCGCGCAGCCATCGCCGCGCGGCGTTCGGGGGATTTCATCGGCATAAAAGGGAGTTTTCCGCGAAAAAAGAAAGGGTGCGCCCGCTCCGGACGCAACTATCGCGGGGTCGTTTTTGCCCTTCCCATGATCATTTAGGGAGGGGAAATTTTGGGGCCCTGTGTATTTTTCTTAAAGGATCGCCGCCTGCGCCGCCGCAAGCGTTGCATCATCCACCGCGCGCACCGCATCCATCACCCGGCCATCCCAATCATCCAGCGCCGCGATCAGCAGCGCCTTCGCCCGTCGCACACTCATGCGGTGGAGCCGCGCGGCCGCCGCGATTCCGGTATCACCGACGATCATCGCCAAAACGACCTGTGGATGCGAGAGCGCCGCGCGCCATGCCGAATAAGCCACCTCGCGCCGCACCCAGCCCAGCTTTTCGTGAAAGCCGCCATCGCCCGCCGGACTGCGATCAACCCGTGTCTCCAGGCTGACCGTCCGCACGGTTACGTCGGCGCCGATCCGCTCCGCGACCGCTACGATCTCGGACGCGGCGGCGAGCTGCACTGCGTCAATCGCGCCGGACTGATAAAGCCGCGCCATCGCGCCCTGGACAATGCGCGCCGCATTATAATGTGTCTGGGGCGTCCCGTTGACCTTGTGGCCGAAATCCTCGTGCACTGCGCGGTTGCGCTTGCGCAACGCCCGCTCACCCGCCGCTACTGACGGATGCCGCCGCGCAAAGCACATCGCCTGCATTTTGCGCTGCGCCTGCTGGAGTGTTTCAACCGGAGACAGCCGTTCATGCGTCCGGCCTGAAACTCTTATCGCCTTGCGCTTCTGCGCCGCCCTGTTCTTGCCCATGCCCGCTGACATAATCGAGCGGCGGGCGGTCGCCGAGGGGATAAAGTGAGGCGGCCTGACCCACGGTCATTTCCACCGGATTGACCTGCCAGCCCAGCTCCGCGAGCAGCTTCAGCGCCTCTTCCCGCTGCTCCGGCAAAGCGAGGCCGCGCGGTCCCGGCGTCCGCAGCAGCAACCCGTCGCGCGCGAGGCTCTTGACCGATTTCTTGATCCGGTCGCGGCTGACATCGAGCGCCGCCGCCATCTCCCCATAAGAAGGGCTGCGCTGCCACTCGCCAATATATCCACGAATGAAGGCGAGCAGCTGCAACCGGAAACTCGTCATTTCCGGATGTAACTGACCCTGGCGTAAAGCGACCCGTTTTGCCCCGTTGGACATAAAGCGAACATAGCAAGCTCTTGCGGAAAAGCGAGAGGCTAACCGAGCAGCGCGATGAGCGGCATGGGCAGCATCATCAGGCAGATGAACCACGCTTCAGCCGTCAACCACGGATCGCCCCGCTCACGGCCACGGCGGGCCTGCAGCGCCGCGATTAATTGCGCTTCGTTTTTGTCCATGCTTCAGGCGAGTTCAATCACAACCTGCCGGTCAAGCGCAGCGAAGGCTGCATCGATCTGCTCGATGCGCGAGCTGTGGCGCAACTCCAGCAGCCGGTCGATCTGGACCGGGCTCAAGGCCATTGCGCGCGCCAGATCGGCCTTGCGCCAATCTTTCGCGCGCATCGCCACATAGAGCTGGAGCTTGAGCACCGCCATGAGCGGTAGGGCCGCGCATCGCTCGCCCGCCTTTGCCTTTCGTGCCGTGGGAATATCGCGACGGTCCGCAATATAACCACCCAGCGCGGTGACAATCGCATCGGCCGCACGCGCCACCGCATCGGCTTCATCATCGCCATAGGTTACGACCTCGGGGATATCGTCCACCGTTGCCAGAAAAGTCCCGTTATCGTCGGGTGTTAAAGTTACCGGATAATCGAACATCTTGGTCCTCATCATCATATCATCTATCATGGTCATTGCGTCGTCATATGCGTCATCAAGGGGTGGATTTGGGGCCGGTTAAAGCCCCAAATCCTTCTTGATCTTGTTCATCAGTCCGGTGCCGAGTTGTTTTGTGCCGCCATGGGTGGGTAACATCGATGTCTTGTCGCCAAGCCGGACAAGGACATGACCACCTTTGCCGGTCGAGGCATCGATGGTGCAACCTTGCTTGACGAGATAGCGGCGGAATTGCGAGCTGTTCATGAATATTATATATACAGATATGTTGTATTAGTGCAAGCAAAAAACAACATATCTGTATATAAATATCATGTTTTTGGAGGCGGTCCCTGCTCCAGCGCCTCGCGATAGGCAGCGTCGAACTTACCGGCGGGCCGCGTGATATGATAACGGCCCCATTCGGCTGTCAGCTTGGTGACCAATGCATTGATGGCGCGGTCGCGCTCGTCGGGCGTGCGGCCGAAATCGAACGATGTCCGTTTAAGGGTGCGCAACCGGATACCGAGATTGCGCCGCACCTCTTCGAGCGTCACCTCGACGCGGCCATATTTTTCCTCGTCGGGCGGTTCATCCAGGCAATGGTTCGACATGAGAACAAATATGGAACAATCCCCGCCAACAGGTCAAGCGATTCGATTGCGCTGGAGCCTCACCGCACAAACGCCCGCACCGGTGCCGCCTCACCGCCGATCACCGCGGCGATGATCGCCACATTATACCCGCGATCGCTCCGGCTGACCTCGATCAGCTCCGCCGTCACCGGCTTATGTTCGTCGATGATCGCACGTCTGAGCCAGCTATCCTTGGGGACATAACCGATCTTGCCACCCTCGCCCTTCGCGCCGCCATAGACCGCCAGCGCGTCCGCATCATACGGATTGCCGGTTTCATGCACGATTTTGACCGGATCGCGGGGGTTGAGCGCGGCGAGTGCAGCTGCATACATGGCGTGGCCGGTGAGGACGACGGGATATTTGGACATGGGCCATCTGCCCCGAAATGGCATTTCGGGGCAAGGGCTTAGTTGGCGGCGAGTAAACCGAACCGCGCCGCAATCATCACCAGTCCGCCCAGGATCGCAATGCTGGTACCGAGCGCGGTCACAATAAACCCCTTGCTGGGGAGGTGCGCTATGTGCGTCTCCACCTTGGCCAGACGTTGTTCGACCGCAGCAAACCGTTCGCTATTGGACAGAAAGCCCTTGCTGACCTCGCTTTGAAGCGTGTCGAACTGCTTTTCGAGGCGGCTAAGGCGCGATTCCATGCCGCCGTCATTACCGCCGCCGCTGCGTTTCTGCAAATCGCTGACCATTTCGGCCAGCTCGCCCATGAGAGACCCCATGCGCCGCTCGCCAAAGTCATTGCCCGCCATTGTCGGCCTCCGCCTGCGCCGCAAGCCGTTCGATGATCACTTTGGTTTCGGCGGATATCGCAGTGAACCCCTCCACCGCCTGGTCGAGAAGCTCGGTCGTTTCAGCATTGCCGGTCATGCTCTTGATCGATTGGACCAGCAGCACGGCCGTCTGCATCTGCAATAGATAAAGCTGCTTTATCGCTTCCACGATTTCGCGATTGGTGGTCAAAAGGTTAAATCCTTACTTCGTGTCTGCCGGAACGGCCGGATCATGGTCGTGGCCTTCGGGGATGGGCGTGTCCTTGACGGCTTTTTCCAACGGGTTGGCCGTAGGCGGTGGTGCGCTAACCGGGCCATTTTCGGCTTCCAATCGTTTCAATTCGCGTCGGGAATCGCGAAATGCAGCGCCGGCGGCCATCATCTGATCGTCAACGGGAAGCCCGGCCTTCATATTACGGCACAGCACCCGATCTGGCGCGCCATCTTCCTCACATGGGCAATAATCGTCGAAACAGCGGTTGGCGGCGACTGGCTCATCGTCCGGATAGGGTCCACCCATCGGTTCGCCCTCATTCTCCGCTTCATCTATCGTCGGTGCCGCCTTGTTCGCGCGAGGTGCGTGTTTTTCCACTGGCGCAGGCGCGACAAGAGGATCCGTCATTGAGCCTGAATATTGGATACCGTCGGGGTAAATGCGTTGGGCCGAGCCAAGATCAACCTTGCCATCGGATCGGAGCGCATAGACGCAAATGACATCGCCGCGGATCGGAACACCGAATCCATTTGCCGCATCATATTCGAGGCGCACGGACTGTTGCCTCTTGCCAATGCCACTCAGATCGGTCGAACTCGCCTTAATGCGCTTGTAGGTCGAGGGCGCTTTCAACGTCCGTAGCAGTCCCGCTTCGCAATCGGCAATCTCCGGCGCTTCAAATGCAGAGCATCCTGTCAACAAGATAGCTCCGACAGTAGCGGTCATAATTGTTCGTAGATCCATTGCCCCGTCAATCTTTTCAACTTAGTCGCATAGACTGGATGCTGATCGCTAACGCTTTGAATGTGGTTTCGCTATGCTGATACTGTTCAAAAACCGGCTTAAGATCGACGATATTAGGATTATCGCCTGTTGCGACCTTCATAAGAAACTCCATCATCCGCAGATTTAGTACGGCCTGACTTGCTAGAAATTCGCTCATCTCGCCAATTGGGAACACGATTTCGCCATCACTCATAGCCACTCCTTTTCGTCTTCGGCCAGATAGTCGGCCTTTGGGGAATGGAGTGTGGGAACCTCTCGGCGTGTATCCTTTGCCAAAGAATCGGTGACCTGCAGAATTGCAGATCGATCTGATTGGGCAAGGCGGCGAAGTGAATCGACCCACCTTATTTCCTCGGGACTGAACTGGAGACCAAGCTGGCCATTCACCTCGTCAGTTTCGCCAAGCAAATATTCCGACGTGGTATGAAGTGCTCGAGCGATTTTGTGCAGGCTCTTGGTGCCCGATTTGTTTCTGCGAATGATCGCAAAAATGGCCGGCTGCGTAAGCCCGACACGGCGCGCAAGTTCAGCCTGCGACAATTGTCGCAGCTCCATTAACCTCTCGATTCGTTCTCCTAACTCCATCTGCATCAATATATAGCTAGAGTTATTGAGCGAGCGAAAAATACGGTTATTGACTCTGCGATAAACCGAGTTATTAATTGTCGCCATGGATTCGCACTCGGCACACGCTCGGCTAATAGAAGCAATCGACCGCGTTGGCGGTCAGGCTGCGATGGCCCGCCTGTGTCGGCTATCTCAACCGGCAGTGTGGAAGTGGGTGAAAGCAAAAAAAGTTCTCCCCGCCGAACACGTCCTGCTGGTCGAAGCCGAAACCGGCATTTCGCGGCACGAGCTGCGCCCTGATATCTATCCGCGCGATCTTGCGCCTGCTGCGCCTGTTGTATCTGGCCCGGCCGCATCTGAATCGCCCTCCCCTCTTCCTCCGGCAGCAGCCCCCGCTGCCCCGGGCGCGGCCACCGACCCTGACCTGTTGGGGGTCGCACGGTGACCGCGCCCGGTTTCCTCTCCCTTTGCGCTTGCCGGTGTAACCGCGCTGCCGCGCTGCGTCCGCTCCAATCGGCGTGTCGCTTTACTGTCATTTACACGGAAACGGACCGTCCATGACCAAGCTGCGCGCGCCCCTTTCCATCGATCAGGCGCTGGCGCGCATCGCCGGGCATCTGCCCGAAGGCTATGACGACATGGCGGCGGTTGTCGAAAAATCCGCCTCGACCGTGCGGAGTTGGGGCGATCCGGATAAGCCGCTGCAGGTGCCGATGGCCGATGCGATCCTGCTCGATCTGGCCTATCGCGAAGCGGGCGGCACCGGCGCACCGCTGTTTGAATGCTATGCGCAGCGCCTCGACAGCGCCCATGTGTTCAAATTCGCGGATGAAGCCGCTTTGGGTCGCATCGCCGCCGACAGCATCCGCGAATGCGGCGAAGCCCATGCAGCCCTGGTCGAAGCCGCACAGCCTGGCGCCGACCGCCGCCGCAAGCAAAGCGCGCTGCGCGAGGTCGATGAAGCCATCGCCCAGCTCAATCGCGCCAAACCGATCTTGAGCGGCAGCGCCTCGGGCTGCGTGCCGCAGGACCAGACGACATCCCCCGAAACCGATCATCCAGCCACCGGCCCTCCGGATCCCGGCTGACCAGTTTTTGGTCCCAGTTTTTGGCCACAGTGGCCAAAAGGCGGCGGACCGGCGCTTTCCGGTCCAATTTGGTTGAATCTGTAATCCACCCACTAGACTGTGGCGTTGCCGGATCGATTTTAGCGTTTCCGGTAACGCCACCCTCTTGCCCGAAAGGCTGAGCGATGGCCCGCAAATCTTCCGTGAAACGACCGGCCCCGATGCACCCGGGCCGCTATATCGCGCTCCGACGCAAGGCCGCCGGGCTCACCCGCCGCCGCGTTGCCGATTTGCTGAATGGTAGCCCGGCCAATGCCGATTCCTTTCTCCTGCGCCTCAAACATCTGGAAGAGACCGGCGAATATAATGGCGATGCCAATGCGCTGATCTATGCCCTCGCCTCTCTGCTCCGTATCGATCGCGCCATCGTGCGTCAGCTCGCCGCAAGGGTCGAGGATCCCGACAATCCCGATTTGCCGGTCCCACAAATCTGCCGCGACTGTGGCTGCACTTTCTCCCGCGCCTGCATCGACGTCACCGGCCAGCCTTGTCATTGGGTGGAGCCAGACCGCTGCAGCGCCTGCGTACCACTCGCCGAAAGGAGCGCGGCATGAGCGAGGACAAGGCGACCAGAGACGCCGCAGCGAAGCAGCTGCTTATCCAGTCTCTAATGACTGCCAAATTTACCCGCGATCGCGCCCAACAAGTCGTCGATATCGCATTTCATGCGCGCCAACAGGCCATGGATGCAGTGGTCCGTGTGAGCGGTAGCGCGCCCGATCCGGGTTTGACCATGGCATCCTTTCAGATCGCGGTGCAGCTGGTGATGATCGATTGTCAGAATGCGCTGCAATCGACCATCGCCGTCGCCGACGAGAACAAGCTTCCGCACAATCAATGCGAGATCATGCTGTGACCCGCCCACCAATTCATAAGGGCGCCCGCCGCATCTTCATCGCGCTCATCCTCTCCACGCTCGCGGCCTTCGCCGCGGCGCTATTCTCTCTCGCCGAAAAAGGAACCCTGACCCATGGCTGAAGGAAATGTTGCCGCCGACCAGTTGCGGCTGTTCATCGAGCGCAAGGAGCGCCTGATCGAGGAAAAGAAGGGCATCGCCGACGACATCCGGGACCTCGATTCCGAAATCAAGGGGCAAGGCTATGACACCAAGCTCGTCAATGAAGTGATCCGGTTGCGCGCAATGCAGCCGCATGACCGGCAGGAACGCGACGCGATCCTGCAAACCTATCTCGCCGCGCTGGGCATGGACTAGAGCGATGGCAAGCCCGCACACCCACGCCCGTCCGCCGGTCCATAAGGCCCAGCTTGAAGGCTTTCCCTGCGATTATTGCGGCGTCCGCCCCGATGTCGATTGCCGCCACCGCCCCGGCATGGGCCTGAAGCGCGAGGCCAGCGGCGGGCCGCTGGTACGCAAGCCCGGCTTTCCCAAACAACCCGCCCCGGTCGCGCTGTTCGATACCGCCAAGCGCGGCATGCGCTCCGAATTTTATCAGGGCATGTCGAAAAGGCTAAGTTGATGACGCTTGAAATTCTCACCCCCGCTATGCTCCTGGTCTCGCCCTTGAACGTGCGCACCAACGCCGAGGATGCGGACGCCACCGCCGCGCTCGAAAGCTCGATCCTCCAGCATGGCCTGCTCGAAAATCTGGTCGCTCACCCGATGGACGATGGCCGCTTTGGCGTCGTCGCGGGCGGCCGTCGTCTGCGCGCGATCCACAAGCTGGTCACCTCGGGCGCGCTGCCTCCCGATTTCGCCATTCCGGTGAAGGTGCGCGACCTTACTTCGGCGGAACTGATCGAACTCTCCACCACCGAAAACCTCATGCGCCGTGATCTGCGCCCCTATGAGGTCCATGCCGCCATCGCCGCCGCCCATGCAGCCGGATCAAGAATTGACGCCATCGCCGCCAATCTCGGCCAGACCGAAACATGGGTGCGCCGCATGCGCCGCCTGGGCGAACTCCTGCCCCCGATCCGCGAAGCCTATATCGCCGGAGACATCGATATCGAGCAGGCATCGGCCTACGCCGCGACCGCTGATGAAGATCTGCAGGCAGCCGCGTGGGAGCATTTCCGCAACCAACCCCGCTATATGGCCCAAGCGCATCATATCCGCGCCTGGCTCAAGATCGGCAACCGCGATCACGAGCGCCTGCTCGCGCTGGTCGGTGATGTGGTCTATCGCGCGGCCGGCGGGCGTTTTGAACTGGATCTGTTTGCCGACGGGCCCGAACGCGGCCGCATCGCTGATGAAGCCCTGCTGCGTCGCCTCGCTGAAGAAATATTGAGCGTCGAACGCGATGCAATCCGGGTCGCCACCGGCCTCGGCCGCGACCTGCGCTTTGTCGATGCGCCACCGCAATTGCCGAATGGCGGCACCGATTACGCCCTCGCGGTTGAACCCAAGGTCAATAAAAATGGCGATATCAAACTGCCGCCCGGTGAAATCGTCGCGCAACTCGTCGTCGATGAAGATGGGCAGATCGAGACCAACTATTGGTGGGCGAGCCGCAAGGCACAGAAGGCGGCGGGTGCCAAACCGGCGGGCGCACTGACGCTCGGCGAGAGCAACGCGATCGAATCACGCGGCATTTACGGCCAGCAGGCGCGGCAAAAAGCCAAGGATGACCATGGTCTCACCGCCGACGGGATCGAGATCGTTCGTTCGCTCCGCCGCCAGTTGCTCCGCGCGGTGCTGGTCGATGATCTCCGCACAGCCGTCAACGATCCAACCTATGTACCGGACAGCCTGGCCAGCGATTATCTGCTGTTCGCCCAGGCGCGCATGCTGCTCGGCAAGGACAAGCCCGCGCAAACCGGAATGCGGGCGATTGCGTCCGAATGGGGCAGCGACCATGAACCTTCGGACATTGTCGCTCCCCATCTCGATTGCTGGGGCGGCATCGTGTGGAATGAAGCGCTCGAGCTGGTCATGGCGATGCGCTTCATGCGCGAGCCCGATCTCGGCGCCGCCTTCTCGGCCTTCCGCCTCGAAGGGCCTGGGACCAAGGAGCTCGTTGCCGCGCTGGTCGCCGGATCGGCGCTGATCCGCTCGGCCGCTATCGAAGGCTGGCGCGTTCCGCTGCATGACCGGATCGCCGCCGAGGCAGACGCCGACGATCAGCAGCTGCGCCGCTATTGGACGCCCGACTCCGCCTTTGTCGGCCTCTTCCCCAAGCTCACCCAGCTCGGCTTCGCGCAACCCTATGTTGCCGAGGAGTCCTTCCGCCATTGGCACAAAAGTCCGGCCAACATCGTTACCGGCGCGGTTGTCGGCGTGCTGAATGGCACCGGCAATGAAAGCACCGAAGCGCTTCACTGGGTGCATCCCGCGCTGTCCTTTGTCGCTCATGCGACGGACACAAGTCCCGTCGTCGCTCAAAAATCCGACACCGTGAAAGACAAGCAACCGGAGCCAGCCCTATGACCGACCATCCCGTCAGCATTATCGAGCCGCAGATAAACCGCGTCATGGACGGCCATCTGGCAACGCTGCGCCGCCCGGCAGGCCTGCTATCGCGCTGCATCGTGGGGGATCGGCTATGGGTTCGCGAGCCCTTTCATTTCGACCGGCGCTATGACCAGTCCGCCCCGACGCTGGCCATTGCCGAAGGTGCCTTCATTCATTTTGCTGCAGATCTGGAACGCGGCGATATCTCCGCGCTCGGCCAGCGCCGCTTCGCGCGGACCTTGCCCAAGGCATCGCACCGCCAGCATCTGGTCGTGACGGCCGTCCGTACCGAACGGCTACAGGACATCAGCGCCGCCGAAATCGCCGCCGAAGGCTATGCCAATGAGCGCACCTATGCTTCGGCTTGGGACAGAAACCTCTCGCTGCAGGTTCCCGAAGTGTCGTGGGCCAATAACCCCATCGTCACCGTGATCGACTTCGTACGCGTGCCGCACCCGATCCCCGAACTGGCGGGCGCGGCATGATGGCCATGCTCTTCCCCCCGCCGTCTCAGCGCCGCGCCCCGCACGGCCAGAACTACGCCGAATGGACCTTCGACGGCTACCATTTCGCGCATATCGCCGCTTGGCAGGAAGCCCGCCGCCTCGCCCGCATCGCAATGAGCCGCGTCGCGCTCCTTGCCGCCCGCAACCGGAGGCGCTGGCCATGAGCAGACGCAACCGCGAAGAAGGCTATGGCTGCACCCCGCGCGAACTGGAGGTCGAGCGCCTCCATCTGGCGGGGCACAAACCGCATAGCATTGCGGAGATCATGGGGATCAAGCGCTCGACCGTCAGCGTGATCATGACGCGCCTCTATCCCAAGCCGGAGTTTCACGAAGCCGACATCCGTCTTGCGACCCAACAGCTCGGCGAAGCGATCACGCGCGCGTATCCGCAAGGAATTCCGGCATGATCGTCGTCAGCGTCGAACTTCACTCCGCCCGTACCGGCGAGGTCACCGAACTCGCGCGCATGCTCGTCGATAATCAGGGCGGGACCGACAATCGCTGCGATTATCGCGTTCGCACGCTCAAGGGCCGCAGCCGCGCCCAGCTTGACCAGGCCACCCACCATCTCACCGTCCAGCGCGAAGCTTTGGTGCGCGATCACGACCGCAAACGGCTCCACGTCTGGAACCTCGTCGCCAAGGCGCTCAACATTATGGGGTATGGAACATGAACCAGCATATCGCATTCGGCTCGCGCGCATCGGTCCCGCTGGAAAAGCTCGCCGATCTACAAGGTCTCAAAATTAATTACTTTGAAGAGCCCAATCTTCCGCTTGGTGGATGGGAGGGTGTGGAGATCCCTGATGGCACGCGCATCATCACCCTTGATCGCTGCGGTCGCGTTGCTGACGACTGGCAATGGGCCGAGCAAGTCGATTGGTCGCAAACCTTCGCCTGGGCGATTCAGGATCTCGGGACGGATGTAGCAGTCTGCGCAAGCTGCCACGATCTCGTTCGCAACGATGATCTGGAAATCAACGGTTGGTGCAAGCCCTGTTATGACGACTATAACGACGGGGAGGATGCAGAATGAGCGCCCAATCCTACCCCCCCCCATCGGGTCTGATTCCGGTCCTGCAATATTGCCTGCCCGAACAGCTTTCGGTCGATCCGGACTATCAGCGCTCGATCGAGAATGGCCGGTCGGCCAAGCTCATCCGTACCATCGCGCAAGCCTGGAATTGGGAGCTCTGCCAACCGCTCGTCGTCAACCGTCGCTTGGACGGTGCGCTTTATGTGATCGACGGCCAGCACCGCCTCGCTGCAGCACGGCTGCGCGGCGATATCGCGCAGCTCCCTTGCGTCATTACCACGCTTGCGGATCCCGCGCTCGAGGCAGAACGCTTCGTCGCGTTCAACAGCCGTCGCAAACCGCTGACGCCGCTGGAAATCTACCGCGCAGCGCTGGCCTCGGGCGATCCAAAAGCCAAACTGGTTGCAACGCTGGTCGAAAAGAACGGGTTCACCGTGTCCAAGACTAGCAATAACCAGCAATGCAAACCGGACACCCTCACCAATCCGCGCGGGATTGAAAAGCTGATCGACCGTCATGGCGAGCGACCGGTCGATCTGGCGCTGAATGCAATGGGGCAGAGCTGGCGCGGGGAACGCTATCAATATGCCGGCACGATCCTGCCCGGCGTGACAGCCACCATCACCGAAAAACTCACCGATCTGCCAAACGATCCGGAAACCAGCGAGACCTTCACCCTCTTCGTCGAATATCTGCGCGGCGCGACACAGGCCGAATGGTACGCCGAAATCATGGCGGCGCGCGGGTCAGGCATCTCGACCCACGCCGCCAGCGCCAAGGTCATCGGCGAAGGTTGGGATGAAGTGCTGGCGGAACTGATGGAGGAAGCCGCGTGACTATCCCACAATATCCGCTCCATTGGCCCGAGGGCCTGCCGCGCACGGATCGCAAAGACCGGAGCCAGTTCCGCTCATCGCTCGACGCTGCGCTAAACAACGTCAAGAAATCGCTGGAGGCTTTCGGCCGCGACACCGGAAAACCGGTCACCGAGATCTCGCTATCGTCCAATGCTGGCGGGCTTGATCCCGGCCAGATCAAAGATACCGGCGTTGCCGCCTGGTTCAAATGGGATGGTGGCCAGCGCTGCATCGCGGTTGATCGCTATCCGAAGGTCGAAGACAATCTGCAGGCCATCCATCATGTGATTGAAGCGAGGCGCACAGAGTTGCGCCACGGCGGCCTCCATATCGTGCGCCAGACGTTCAAGGGCTTCACTGCCTTGCCCGCGCCGCCCGGCCGCAAAAGCTGGCGTGAAATCCTCGGACTAAGCGCGACGCACGTTTCGGTCCAGGACATCGAGGCCGCCTACCGCTGCAAGGCGACAGAAGCACATCCGGACAAGGGCGGCACAGACGAAGCCATGGCCGAACTTAACCGCGCCCGGGCAGAAGCAAAGGCGGCGATAGCATGACGTGCGAAACCTATACCATGCCGAACGGCAGCGTTGCCATCATCTGCGGCAGCTCCCCGCGCAAACGCTGCGCTTGCGGTCGTCCTGCGACATTGGAGTGCGATTGGAAAGTGCCGTCCCGCCGATCCGGCACGTGCGACCGGCCGCTGTGCAGCCACTGCACCTATGTGCCGGACAAGAACAAGGATCTGTGCCCGGAGCATGCCGACCGATGGCAACAGCGCCTTGCCGCATTGGAGGCCGGCCAATGACAGAATCAATGCGCCGAATGCCGCCCCGTGCACCGGGACGTCTGCTCCGCATGGCCGAGGTCGAACGCGAGGTCAGCCTCGAACGCTCGTCGATCTACCGCCTGATTCGCGAAGGCAGCTTCCCGCGCCAAATTCGTGTCGGAAAGCGCGCAAGCCGCTGGTCGCAAACCGCCATCGACGACTGGAAAATAGAAAAAATGGCAGCCACCCAACCCGGCTGAAACGGGGCATCGGCGGGGGCATCCAAACCCCTGAAATTCACAATAATCAGCAGAAAGCTCGGAGTTTACAATGTTCGTTCAATCCTACTCGGGGAGCCATCCGTTCGGACTGAAAAAGGCGCTGAACCCATAAGGTTCGAGCGCCTTTTTTGTTTCCCGTGATCGCTGTAATCAGGCCGCGCCTCTTCCCCTCATCAACCCAAGGGAAGAGCCGGGTCGGGCCTGTTATCGATTATACCATACCGTGACACTGCTTGTACTTGCGTCCCGAACCACATGGACATGGCGCGTTGCGGCTAAGTCCGAGTTCAGAGTACGGATCACCATCCGGCATATCCGGGCGAGGAATGTTGAGCGGCGGTGCGTTCATCGTCACCATGCCCGTCGCCCCGCCATCATAGTCACCGGTGTTGTCTTCGCCAGTGAGCGGATCAATATGTGTGGTCAGGAAATCCGGAAGCTCGGGCAGATTCTGGTCAAGCAGTTCCGGGGGTCGTTCCTGGAAATCGGCGTGCGCAACAATGCGCGTTACGTCCTCGCGAATATTGGAGAGCATGCGCTCGAACAGGCTGAACGCTTCCTGCTTATATTCGTTGATCGGAGTTTTTTGGGCATAAGCACGCAGGAACACGACCTGACGCAGCGCGTCAAGCGTCGACAAATGCTCTTTCCAATGATGATCGAGTGATTGCAGCAAAATGCTCTTTTCCGCCGCATGCCATTGATCAGGGCCAAGCTTCGACGATTTTTCCTCGACCGCTGCATCTGCCGCCGCAAGGAGACGCTCTTCGAAAATTTCCGGATCGACCGAATCTTCGGCCATCCATTGATCAATCGGCATATCGAGATTGAGCACTTCGCCGACGCGCTGCTTCAGCGTCGCTATGTCCCAATGTTCGGGATAGCTACCCGGCGGACAGGCGTCGCCGACGAGCGCGTTAACCGTTTCCGCCCGCATATCAATGAGCACATCATTGACCGTGTCGGCGTCCATAATATCTTCGCGCTGTTCATAGATAACCTTGCGCTGGTCGTTCATCACGTCGTCATATTCAACGACCTGCTTACGGATATCATAGTTGCGTGCTTCGACCTTTTTCTGTGCGGTTTCGATGGCCTTGGAAAGCCATTTGGACCCAATCGCCTCGCCATCTTCCAGATTCTGTTTCATCATCTTGGAAAACATCGTGTCCGGTCCGAAGATGCGCAACAGGTCATCATCGAGGCTGAGATAGAAGCGCGACAGGCCGGGGTCACCCTGACGGCCCGAACGCCCGCGCAGCTGGTTATCGATGCGGCGGCTTTCATGGCGTTCGGTGCCAAGGACGAACAGCCCGCCGACGCGTTTTACCTGCTCGCGTTCATCGGCGATTTCGGCGCGGATGCGTTCAATCGCCGCATCGCGTTCGGCGCCTTCGGGTATTTCGCTTAATTCGTCAGCGACGCGGAATTCAAGGTTACCGCCAAGCTGAATATCGGTGCCGCGCCCAGCCATGTTGGTCGCGATAGTGACCGCGCCGATACGGCCCGCCTGCGCGACAATATGCGCTTCATTTTCGTGGAAGCGCGCGTTGAGGACGCTATGCGGCACCCCCTCCTTCTTAAGGAAGTCCGAGAGCAATTCCGATTTTTCAATTGACACCGTGCCGACGAGCACCGGTTGCCCGGTGTCGGCCTTTTCCTTGATCGCCTTTGCAATCGCGGCGAATTTATCCATCATGCTCTTGTAGAACTGATCCTCTTCGTCGATGCGCTGCACCGGAAGGTTGGTCGGAATGGTAACGACATTCATCTTGTAAATGTCATAAAATTCCGCAGCTTCCGTGGCGGCGGTACCGGTCATGCCGCCAAGCTTGGGATACATGCGGAAGTAATTCTGGAAGGTGATCGAGGCAAGTGTCTGGTTTTCCGGCTCGATCTTGACGCCTTCCTTGGCTTCAACCGCCTGGTGGAGACCGTCCGACCAGCGGCGGCCATCCATCATACGGCCCGTAAACTCGTCGATGATGACGACCTTGTCGTCCTTGACGATGTAGTCGATGTCGCGCTTGAACATCATATTGGCGCGCAAGGAATTGTTCACATGATGGACGACCTGGGTGTTTTCGAAATCATACAGGTTGTTGCCTTCGAGCAATCCGGCGGCTTCCAGCAAACGTTCGATATTTTCCTGGCCTTCCTCGGTCAGCGAAATGCTCTTCTGCTTTTCATCCTTTTCATAATCTTCATCTTTAAGCTGCTTCACCAGCGCATCGACCGAGACATACATGTCGGACTTATCGTCAGTCGGCCCAGAAATGATAAGCGGCGTGCGCGCCTCGTCGATGAGGATCGAGTCCACTTCGTCAACAATCGCGAAGTTGAACGGGCGCTGGACCATCTGGCTACGGTCATATTTCATATTGTCGCGCAGATAATCGAAACCGAGTTCGTTGTTGGTGGCATAGGTGATGTCGGCATCATAAGCCGCGCGGCGTTCCTGCTCGCTGAGGTTCGGGACAATCACGCCGGTCGTCAGGCCAAGGAAGCGATAGACGCGGCCCATCCATTCACAGTCGCGTGTTGCGAGATAATCATTGACGGTAACGACATGGACGCCCTTCCCTTCAATTGCGTTCAAATAGGTTGCGAGCGTCGCAACGAGCGTCTTACCCTCACCCGTCCGCATCTCCGCGATTTCGCCGCGGTGAAGCACAATGCCGCCGATCATCTGCACGTCATAATGGCGCTGACCGAGGGTACGCTTGGCGGCTTCGCGGACGGTCGCAAAGGCTTCGGGCAGGATATCGTCAAGCGTTTGGCCGTTGGCGAGCCGGTCGCGGAAAATCTGGGTCTGGCCCTGAAGCTCCTCATCGGTCATCGCCGCGATGGTCGGCTCATAAGACGCGATTTTCTGGACGGTTTTACCCAGCGTCTTGACATAGCGGTCGTTGGACGACCCGAAAATGGACTTGGCGAGCCCTGCAAGCATGACGAATTCCTTATTATAGCAATCGCGGCGACCAGAAGGTCCCGCCTGAAAAATTGTTCAAGATGTTGGAAGCTGGCCGCACAGAGGGCGGCACGGCTGTCCCCGCCGGGACAGCATCAATATGGGACGTTTCCGCCTATTCGCGGGCGCGATCAGCCCTGAGTGTGATGGTCGCCGGAGCGATCGCGTCGTAGGTTGCGTCGATGACGAGCGGTAAAATGGGCCGGTATGCTGGCACGGCACGCACGGCTTCGCGTGCTTCTGTTACCTGCTGAAGCAGCATCGCGCCCACAATCGCACTCGCGCAGGCTTGCGGACGCGCCGAAGGCTGCGCCGCTTCGACACTCTGGCTACCCGCCACGCCCGTTAGGAGGGCGACAAGATACAGAAATAATTTCATTGCTGTATTAGAAGCCGCCCAAATAGGGAGAAAGGGTTAAAAAGTCTATGAACAATTATGCCTTGGGCTTGTTAAAAAAGCTCAATCGTCAATCTTCTCATTTTTTAGACTGAGACGCACCGTAATATGGCGACGTACGGGCTCTCCCGATTCACTTAACATGGGTTCGACCTTTTTGGGCGCATCTGCGCAGGCCGCCGGAAAGTCCTGTCTTTCGTTACCGAGGAGGAGGAGGCCCTTACAGGAGGAAATGAGACCGTCCTTTTCCACGGTAAAGGTGGCAGTTATGTCCATCGCCCCTTCAATCCCCCGTGCCGTTTCCAGCGGATGGCGCCGCAAATTGGGATGCGAGCCCCACCGAACCGTTCCGTTCCACCGGCTCGCTATCGGGCGCCCTACTGCATCGCGCGCGGGTTGGAATCGAGCCCTGCTGCGCATTCGTTGGCAAGATGCCTGTTTCAACCGGTCGTCAAAATTACCGAGCGCCCGGCAAGCGACGATTACACCATTTTTGTCGAGATCGAGTTCAACCGGCACCGACGCCTCGGTGCGTTGCCGCAACGCTTCACCGTCATAATCGTCCGGCCCCGCAATCATCACCGGCGCCTTTGCCGCTGGCTGGGCCGTAGGGGTGCCGCTTGCGACCTGAAACAAGACCAGCAAAGTAAGATCAACCATTGCCAAACTCCCTTTTGCTCGCCATGCGCAAATTCAAACCTTGACCTCCCTACCTTTGCGCGTGAGACCAAGCAATGACCGAAAAATCTCCCCTCGCCCCGGCCTCCTTTCCCGATCTGCCAGCAATTGCGGGCGTGACGCTGCGCACGCGGCGGGCGGGGTATAAGGCGTGGGAACGCCATGACCTGACCTTCGTGACGCTGGACGAAGGCACCAGCGTTGCGGGCGTCACGACGCAGAGCAAATGCCCCTCGCCGGAAGTTGAGCTCTGCCGCGCAAATCTCAAAGGCGGCAAGGCGCGCGCGCTGGTGGTCAATGCGGGGAACAGTAACGCGTTTACCGGCAATCGCGGTCGCGCGGCGGTCGAGGCGATTGTCGCCAAGGTCGCAGCTGAAATCGGATGCGCGCCGCAAGAGGTGTTCGTTTCCTCAACCGGCGTGATCGGTGTGCCACTCCCAGCGGAAAAGGCCGAGGCCGCGCTTGATGGCGCGCTTGCGGCGGAACCCTGCTCGTGGGAGCAGGCCGCTGCCACGATCATGACCACAGACACCTTCCCCAAGGCCGCGCATGCAGCAGCTATTGTCGCAGGCCAGCGGGTCGAAATCGTCGGGATCATCAAAGGTTCTGGCATGATCGCGCCCGATATGGCCACGATGCTCGGCTATATTTTTACCGACGCCGATGTTGAGCCGGAATTTTTGCAGGAAATGCTTGCGCGCGCGAACAGGCAGAGCTTTTCCTGCATCACCGTCGACAGCGATACCTCGACCAGCGACACGGTGCTGTTGTTCGCCACCGGCAAGGCGGGCAATCACCGCATTTCGGGCTATCATTCGGATGGCGCGGATGCGTTTCAATCGGCGCTAGATGATGTGTGCCGCCAGCTTGCCCACCTGGTGGTGCGCGATGGCGAGGGCGCGTCAAAATTTATCACCGTCAGCGTGACCGGCGCGGAAAGCCAGATGAGCGCGCACAAGATCGCCTTGTCGATTGCCAACTCGCCGCTCGTCAAAACCGCGATTGCGGGCGAGGACGCTAATTGGGGCCGCGTCGTAATGGCGGTCGGCAAAGCGGGCGAACTCGCCGAGCGCGACAAGCTATCCATCCGCTTCGGTGCGACCGAGGTCGCGCGCGAAGGCATGGTGGTCGAAGGCTATGATGAAGCGCCGGTCACGACCCACCTCAAGGGGCAGGACATCGACATCGGCGTGGATTTGGGCCTGGGCGATGGCCGCGCGACGGTGTGGACCTGCGATTTAACGCATGGTTATATCAGCATTAATGCGGATTATCGGAGTTAGGACTTTTCCGCTTTGGCTTGTTCTTCCAACCTTCTCCACGATTCCAGTCTCTCCGGTGGCGTAATGTCTTCGATGCTAATCATCTGGTCGGCCAAGATAAGACCTTCAGACATCCCAAAATGTCCGTATCCTTCCAGTCCCTTGCGCTTCATATCAACGGCTTCCCGACCGACAAATCTGACACGATAAACATGACCATAATAGGCCCGGAAATTAGCAGGAAGTGGCACCAGCGTATCGTAGGGGTTGAACCAAATGCGGTTCGACTGGGCCAAAACTTCGTTTGCGTCTGTCGTGTTTTCGGCAAATCGGGATCCTTCAAAATCATTGATCCACACGCCCTCATATGTTCGGGGCTCACGCAATGGAACGCATTTTCGATCGCCGTCATAGACTAATATCCTGACCCCGCCCCTGTTGTCTTCGTGATAACAGGGGGGAACGCTCAAGGCAGAGTCCGCGCTCCCTTGGCTGGCAACGAGAACAACCAAGGGCAGGATCGGTGACATCTCAAAGCTCGCCTTCGAGCCATCCCTTGAGCGCGCTTTTGGGCGCCGCGCCAACCTTGGTTGCGACGGGTTCGCCGCCCTTGAACAGGATCATGGTCGGAATACCGCGCACGCCATAGCGCGTTGGCGCATCCGGATTGTCATCAATGTTGAGCTTGGCGATGGTCACCTGCTCGCCGAGTTCGCTTGAAATTTCTTCCAGAGCGGGACCGATCATCTTGCACGGGCCGCACCATTCGGCCCAGAAATCGACGAGAACGGGCTTGTCGCTGGCGATAACATCATCGTGGAAGCTGGTGTCGGTAATGGCTTTGGTCGGCATGGTGCTGATTCCTGTTTTGTTGTGAATGACAAATTATGATCGATGCAACGCATCAACAAGGCGCAAGTTCATGCAAAAACGCGTTTAGACTGATTGACGCGGACGATCAGCGGCGAGCATCGCGGCGTCAAGCGTAAACCAGCGCGGCCCTGCGGTGTAAAGCAGCGAGGCTTTGACCGCCCTTCCCGGGAAGATCACCTGCAGCGCAGCCACATAAGCCGCCATCTGCCGCCGGTAACCGAGCGGCACGTCCGCGACATCGCGCGGGACGGTGCGCCCGGTTTTGAAATCGACCAGTTCTATCGTGTCAGGCCCGATCACCAGCCGGTCGACCGTCCCTGATACCACTAGCCCGTCATCGAGCACCGCGGCAATCGGCGCTTCGGCGAGCGCATCCGGGCCGAACAGGCTGGCATGCGCCGGGTCTCCAATGATCGCAAGCGCTGCGATGGCGAGCGCTGCGCGTTCCTCATCACTCCAGTCAGGCACTTGCGCTGCGAGCCACCGCAGCGCCGCAGCTTCGCGCCCTGCCGCATCCACCTCCGGCAAGCGCTCAAACAGCGCGTGGAGCAGGCGGCCACGCTCTGCTGCGGCGGCCCGCGCGGCGGCCTGTCCGCCAACCGGCGGCGGGTCGGTCGCATCATCATCGCCGAGCAAGGATGGCGCAAGCGGACGCGGCGGGCGTGCCTCTTGTGGCGCATCGCTGCGCGCCCAAGGCGGGATTGCCGTGTGGAAATCTGCGCCCTCTGGTTCCGGCTTCGCAGATTTCTGCCACCCCTTGCGCGCTGGCGGCGCATAGTTACGCGCCACGCCCCACAGCCAAGCGTCCTCATGCGCATGGCCCAACGCGATCATCGTGAGATCTATGGCCGCGTACCAGCTTTGCTCGGGCGGCACCCCTTTGGCACGGGGCCCGAGCGCACCGCCGATGAACAACATTTCCTCGGCGCGGGTCATCGCAACATAGAGGAGCCGCCAATGCTCCTCGCGTTCCGCCTGCTTCTGCGCTTCCATCGCCTCGGCGATGGGGCCGAACGCAAGCTTTTGCGAAATCGGAAAACAGGGAAGCGGAATGGATTCCTCGCCGACCGGCAGCATCAGATCGACGCCGCCAACGGGCGATTGCTCAGGATTGACCGTCGCATCGGCGAGCACAACAATCGGCGCTTGCAGCCCCTTGGAGCCATGCACCGTCATCACGCGCACTTCGTTACTGCGAGTGGCAGCTTCGCGCTTGATGTCCACATCGCCAAGATCGAACCAACGCAGAAAGAGTTGCAACGAAGGGCTGTTGCCCTGTTCGAACGCAACCGCTGCGTTGAGCAACTCCTCAATCGGATCGCGCGCTTCATTGCCGAGCCGGGCGAGCAGTTTTGTGCGGCCCTTAATCGGCCCCGAGAGGATATGTTCAAGGAAGCGATAGGGCGTCGAAAGGTCGGCGCGGGCGAGCAGATCGCGCAAGACTGCAACCGCATCCAGCACCGGCTGAGGCCCGGCCTCTATGGCTTGCCCGCGCAAATGCCGCCACAGCGGTACGCCTTTGGGACGATAGCCATAGTCGAGCAAGTCCTGCTGGCTCCACCCGAGCAGCGGCGAGACGAGCAGGCTCGCAAGGTTAAGATCATCATGCGGTTGCAGCACGAACCGCACTGCGGCGAGCAGATCCTGCACCGCAAGCGGCGCGTTGAGGCGCAACCGGTCCACGCCCGCCACCGACACACCATGAACATAAAGCCGCGCGACGATGAGCGAGGCGAGATCGCCGCGTTTCCTCACCAGCACCATGATATCACCTGGGTCAACCGGGCGACCATCAATGCCCTTGGCGATCCAGCCCTTAATCTGGCGCGCGAGCCGGTCGGCAAAGGCGCGGGTGGCATCGTCGATCCAGCCTTCGTCGCCGGGCTCTGCCCCGTCGCCCCCCTCTTCCCCGCCATCGGGGCCAGCGCTGACCGGTTTCCAGAGGGTTACGCGGCCGGCATGCTCGCTTCGCGCACTCGTATGGCGAATGACATGTTCTTCACTACCCAAGACCGCTGCGCCAAGGTGATCAAACACCGCGTCCACCATCGCTAAAACCGGTGGCGTTGATCGAAAATTGTCCGCCAAGGCGAGCCTATCCAGTTCTCGTCCACCATAGTTTATCCTGACGGTGAAGCGTTCCCGCGCGTGGGTATAGTTTGCTGGGCTTGTTCCTTGAAAGCCGAAGATGGCTTGTTTGAAATCTCCAACCGTGAAGATCGTGCGCGGGGCTGCATTTTCCTCAGGATCGGTTTGAAAATACTCTTCAGTTAAGGCTTCCGCGATAGCCCATTGTTCGAGATTTGTGTCCTGAGACTCATCGATCAACACATGATCAATACGTTGATCAAGCTTAAATCTGACCCATTCCGCGATGGAACTACGACGCAGCAGTTCGACCGTGCGCGCAATGAGGTCGTCGAAATCGACCAGTCCGCGCGCGCGTTTCATGCCCGCATAAGTGAGCGCATAATCGCGGCCCGCCTCGAGTGCGCCGGCAATCGCGTCCGAAAGCGCCATGCGGTCAGGCGTCGCCAGCACCTCGCCGATGGATTCAGCGAGCCGGACCGCCAAGTCGCCGACATCGGCGAGTTGCTTTTCGTAAATAGCCTGTAAGCTGCCCTGGCCCGTCACCAATGTGCGGTGGAGATCGCCGAGCGTTGCCGCGCGCGTTTCGGGGTCGGCGGCCAGCCATGCGCTAATTGTCTGGTCATGACCAAGACCGGTCTTGGTGCCCCAAGCAGCGTTCGCGGCGGCAATCGCGCGAAGCCCTGCATAGTCAATGCGCCCCACTTCGGCACTGACCTGCGCGAGCAACCAAGGTTGTGCGTCACCCACCGGGAGCGCGAAATGCTGGCGCAGCGCGGGACCGAAAGCGCCGACAATACGCCCCAGCCGCTCCTGATATTGGCCGCAACGATAGAGGAATTGCGTTGCCTTATCCTCACCCAGCCGGATCGCAAGATCCTGCACATGACCGATAATCGCAAGCCGTCCGTCGCTTTCCGCTTCGGCCAGCATCGCGGCCAGCGCTTCGCGCCGCAAGGTCGCCTGTTCGCGCTCTTCGAGCGGGCGAAAACCGGGGATGAGGCCCGCTTCGGTGGGAAAACTGGCGAGTACCGTCTGGCAGAAACTATGGATCGTCTGGATGCGGATGCCGCCGCCCGGCGCATCAATCACCCGCGCAAACAGCGTGCGCGCAAGGTCAAGCACCTCGTCATCGGTGCGCTCGCCAATGGCTTCCAGATCATTCCAGAGTTCGCTCCGTTTCGCCTGCACCCAGCGCGCCAGCGTTTCCTGGATGCGTGCCGCCATTTCCGCCGCGCCCGCTTTGGTGAAGGTCAGGCACAGGATATTTTCGGGCGGCACGCGGTTAAGGAGCAGGCGCAACACGCGCGCGGTCAACACCTGCGTCTTGCCGGTCCCGGCAGAGGCGGACAGCCACACCTGCCGTTCGGGTCGCGCCGCGCGGCGTTGCTGGTCTTTCAACGGATGAAGCTTGTCCGCCATCAAGCTCCCCCCTCTTCGTCAATTGCTTCATCGCCTTGCTCTTCGGTGGCGAGCAAGCGGCCGCGATCATTCCATTCTTCAAGCCGCATCAACTGGTCATAATCGGCGTAACCGGCAAATTCGGGCTGCAGCTTGGCGACGAACGGATCGCTGCCGGTAAGCCATTTGTTCGCGGCTTCGGTAAACTCACGGACCGCGAACGCGACGAAATTGTCCGGATGGATGGCGCGCGGTTCCTTCTTCGGGAAAGGCGAGGCAATATAGCCAAATTCCCCGCCGCGTGATTTGGCAAGCGACCAATATTCAAAGGCGGTCGCGGTTTCGACCTTGCCCTTGAACCCGCCATGTTCGGCGATGGCCCCGAGCAGCCCCAATTGCATGGCAAAGCCTTGAACGACGGCGGAAGGACTGGGCGGCATACCGGTCTTATAGTCGACAATCGCGACGCTGCCGTCCGGCATCCGGTCGATGCGGTCCGCGACCCCGTAAAGGTCAACCCCTGCAATGGTGGCGCGTCCTTCCTGTTCAAACAGGAAAGGCGTTCTCCCGTCTTCAGTCATGTCTTTGATCTGCCCCGCAATCCAGTCGATAGCGGCGAGGAGGCGCGGCTGCCACATCGCGCGGATGATCGCATGAGCGGCAGGCGAGCGCATCAATTCTTCGGCGCGCGGGCGCAGCTTTTCGGGGTCAAGCCCGTCATGGAGCGCCCATTGCTCCAATATGTCGTGCACCGCCGTCCCGCGCCACGCTGCGGTGGGCTCGGCATCGATGCTGTCCATTGTACCCAGGCGGAGCACCGACTTTGCATAGAAGGCATAAGGGTCAGCCTTGAGCCGGTCGACATTGGTCACGCTGATCTGGTTGGGGCGCTGGTCCGCGCTGGGCGATGGCCGGGGCGGCTCTGCGGGCGTGACAATAGCGGCGGCATCAAGCGCGCGCGCCAACAGGGCAAGCGGCCCCGCCTTCTGCGCCATATCCTTGCCCGATAGCGCCGCCAGCCTCAGCCAGAAGCGCGAAGCGATGGTCGGCGCGCCCGCGTCACGCTCGGCCCGCGTCAGGATCACATCCTTCGCCGCCAAGGCTCCGGCAAAATCATGCGCGGCAAGGCCGATGCGGGTTTCGAGGCCAGGCAACCCCAAACGCCGCCTGATCCCCGGCGCCAGCCACGGGTCGGGCGATGGGAGACCCGGCCAGCTTCCTTCATTAAGCCCGCCAAGAATCATAAGGTCCGCGCGCTGCAACTGCGCCTCAATGAGGCCCCAGATGAACAGCCGCGGATGCCCGCCATAAGCCGGTCGGATAGCGATACTGCGCAGAAGCGTATCGAGCAGCGGCGCGAGCGCTTGCGGCGCAATCAGCGCTGGACCATCGGGCGCGAACCGGTCGAAGCGTTCAAACAGATCGGCAACGCTGCGCCCTTCTTGGCCGCGCCATGCCTCATCGCCCGCCAGCGCGGTCATCGCGGTTTGCAGCGCGGACATCGCGGCGGCTATCGGGATCGCGTCTCCGGCGAAGGCGGCATCAAGCGGCGCGAGCCTGGCTTCAACCCCGCCCCACCACGCGATCAGCCGGTCAAGCTCAGCCTGCCGCCCGGCGCGGTCAGTCGCCGCCCGTAATGTGTTGAGATGCGCAGTAATGGCGGCAAGCCCCCGCCCCGGACGCGGGCCGCGCAACGCAAGGTCGAGTTCACGCACCTCGCGCAGCCATGCCGTCCGCCCTTCGCCTGCCGCGACCAGAGGATGCTTGAGAAGCGTCAACAGTTCGACCGGCGCAAAGCCGCTCGCCGCGCTTTCCGCGAGTTGCACCGGCAGTGTCCCCGCTGGCATGGTTGAAAGGGGTCGTCCGGCGGAATCATCCGCCGCAATCCCCCAGCGTTTCAAATGCGCGACCACGCGGCTTGCAAGATTGCGGTCCGGCGTCACCAGCGCAGCGGTGCGTTCGGGCGTCTCCAGCGCCTCACGCAAGGCGAGCGCAATCAATTGCGCTTCATCCGCAGGCGTCGCGACTTCATAGGCTGCAATGCCAGAAAGCGAGCGCTCGTTCCCCGGAAGCTCCGGCCATTTGGCGGTGAATTGCGCGGGGGCAAAGGCATGGCCGACCATCTTGCCGCGCCGTGCCGGACTGTCGCGTTCGCTCTTGTCGGGCCAGCGCTCGACTTCACCGCGCGCAAATCCCATCCGGTCGAGCAGCAGCTTCAGATGATATTGCGGATGCGATTCCAGCCGTTTTGCGGTCGGCTCGTCGGCACCGCGATCTCCTGCATGTTTGGGATCATCACCCAGCGCAGCCCATTCTTCGTCGGGCATCGCCAGATCGAGATCGGCAAACACCACCTCCCCTTGCGGCAGCAGCGCGACCGCCCGCAGCAGCGCGGCGACGGCTGGCGATCCGCTGCCGATGCCCGCCGCAATCACGAACGCTGCCGATGTACCTTGGTCGCGCCACCGTTTGGCGACAGCACTGAGCAGCCGGTTACGCCGGTCGGCGACGTCCATCGCGCCGATCCGCGCCAGCTCCTTGGGCCATTGCTCGACAATGATGTTGAACAAGGCAAGCGAGGCTTCCCAATGGCTGGAAAGCTCGCCGGTCAGGCTTTCGTCGGTGAGCGCGGAAGGCGCAACATCTTCGACCTGTAACTGATCGAGCGTCCGCCCCAGCGCATCGGCGAGCCGCATCGCTTCGGCAGCATCAATGTCGCGGGCTTGGCTGGCGTAGGCAGCGCTAACAAGGCGCGACAGGATCAACTGGCGCTGCAGCGGGTCAATCACAGGGGCAAGTGGCTCGCCGCTACCAATCGGGTCCAGCGCCGCGCCCAGCCGTTCGCCCAGATCGAGGTCGCCAATCGGGATCAGACGCGGCAACAAGAGTCCGCCGCCCGATGCACGCACGAACGCTTCCTGCACCGCCTGTACCGCACGATTATTGGGGAGCAAAATGATCCCCCGCGCCAAACCTAACGGGTCTTTACCGAACCGGCGCAAGAGTCCGGCGGCGAGCGCATCGCTGAACGCCCGGTGCGCGGGCATCGAGAAGAGCCGGGGGCGGTGCGGCTTATCAGCCACCGGCCAGCATCGTTTCGATCACCGGGATCGCGGCAGGCGTACCGACATCGAACCATAGCCCGCTATGCACCATGCCATAGCAACGCCCGGCGGCTATCGCGCGGTCCCAGAAGAGATTGGTCGAAAACGGGCCTTCGGGCGCATCGACCAGCAAGCGCTGTGAGATCATCTGCACGCCGATATAGACAAAGGGCGCAACCTTGCCCGGCTTGCGGCGAGCAAGGCGTCCTTCGCCGTCCATGGTGAAATCGCCCTGCCCGTTATGATTGTAAGCGCGCGCTTGCGGGATCACGAGGAGCAGCGCATCCATCTTGTCATCGTCCCAGCGCGCAGCCAATTGGCGGATGCTGTCAAGCGCGCCCATCACCAGATAATTGTCGCCATTGACGCAGAGGAACGGATCATCAGGAATGAGCGGCTTGGCCTTCATCAACCCGCCGCCGGTTTCGAGCAATTGCGCGCGCTCGTCCGAGATCACGATGTCCAACCCGTGATCGTGGGTCTTCAAATGCTGTTCGATCAGGTCGGGGAGATAATGAACGTTGACCACCACCCGCTTAACGCCCGCTGTCTTCAAATGATCAAGCGTATGATCAAGCAAGGTTTCGCCCGCGACCTCCACCAGCGGCTTTGGGCGCGTGACGGTCAAGGGCCGCATGCGCTTGCCCAGTCCCGCCGCCATCACCATGGCGGTCGCGGGCGGATCGATCCCGTCATCAAGGGCGAGCGGCACGCGCGGCGAACGGCCAGTCATGCCGGACGATTCTCCCAATAACCCCCACGCTTGTCAGCAGGGATATTCGCATCAAACCACGCCTTGACGGGTGCCAGCACCGGATGCGCGAGATCGCGTTCGAGCAGCCCCCACATACGCGGCTGAAAATTCAGATAATGCGCCTTGCCATCACGGCGGAACAGGCGGGTGAAGATGCCGATAATCTTGGTGTTACGCTGCGCGCCCAAGACCCAATAGGCATCGCGGAAAGCTTCCCCCGCCCCCTTCGCGGTACAGTAACGGTCAAGCATCGCGGCTTCGAGCTCCGGCGCAACATCGCGGCGTGCATCTTCAAGCACCGAGACAAGATCATACGCTGGATGCCCGGCGAGCGCATCCTGGAAATCGAGCAAACCCCAACGCGCATGACCGCTGCGTTCGGCGACCAGCATGATATTTTCCGCATGATAATCGCGTAGCACCGTAACCGGCGGATTTTGTTGCGCGAGAACCGGCGCCAGCACTTCATCCCACGCCGCCGTAAAGCCTGCCTGATCGACGCCCTCGATCCCGACTTCGCGGCAATACCATGCAGTAAACAGGTCGGTTTCGCGGTGATATTCCTGCGCGTCGTAAAGCCGCACCGGCGCGGAAGGTTGTTTGTGGAGGTCCACCAGCAGGTCGACCACGCCCTCATAAATGGCGCGTTCCTGACCCGGGAAACGCTCGATGGCCTCGCGCATCCGGTCCGAACCGAAATCCTCGATAAGGACGAGGCCCTTGTCGAGATCACGCGCCAGTATCTCCGGCGCGGAAAAGCCCTGGCCCGTCAGATGTTCGGCGATGGCGATAAACGGGCGCGGATCTTCATGCGGCGGCGGCGCGTCCATCAACACGGCGGTCTGTTCACCGCGCACCACGCGGAAATAGCGACGGAACGAGGCATCACCGGCGAGCGGCAAAATCTCGCCGCCTTCCCAGCCTGCCTCAGCGATGAAATCATGCGCCCCCTCGGGCGGAATCATGGAAATGGCCATCGCCCTTCCCAAGAGGAAGGCAGCTTTGCTGTCAAGCGCCGCGCGCCCTCCCCATCAAATTCAATGCGGATTTCCGCCATGTCGGGCCATGCATAAGGGCCGAGCCGTTCCGCCCATTCGATCAGCAGCGCATGGTCACGCCGCGCTTCATCGAGCCCGAGTTCCAGCGTGTCTTCCGGCGCATCGATACGATAAAGATCGCAATGTAGCACCGGAAACGCGACGTCCGGCGGCTCGTAGGGCTGGACGATGGCAAAGGTCGGGCTCGGCGCTTCGCCTTCAAGCCCCAACGCATTGAGGATGGCGCGCGCCAATGTTGTCTTGCCCGCGCCGAGTTCGCCCGCGAAAGAAAGCGCATCACCCGGCCGCAAAACTCCGGCAATCGCCGCGCCGATGCGATCGACATCATCGAGACGATAAGAAAGCACGTCAGCCCTCATACCCGCGGCAAGGTCACGGTAAGCATGGTTCCGGTGCCCAACTCGGATACGAGCTCAAGGGTTCCGCCGTGCATTTCGACCAACTGGCGTGCAAGCGGGAGACCAAGTCCCTTGCCACTCTCTATATCTTCATTGGCTGGTCGCGCGTTAATTTCGAACAAGCTATTTTGCCGATCGGGATCTATTCCCGGTCCATTGTCCGAAACGACGATACGGGCATGGTGGGCATCCCCATCGGCATGAACGAGAACGCGCCCCCCCGCTCGCCGTGCTGCATTGGTATAACGCACCGCATTGCCGATCAAATGATCGAGAATTTGACGCAAACGCCTGGAGTCACCCTCGATGCTCCCTAGGCCGCTTTCCAATTGCAGCGCTATATCAACTCCAGCACTTTGCCCTGACCGCGAGGCAAGGCCAACCGCATCGCGCACCAAGTCGGCAAGATTAACCGAAACGAGATCCAGTGGCAGCGTCCCCGCCTCGCTCTGTGAGAGATCAAGCACATTATCGATATGATGGCCGAGATCGCGCACCGAATCGATGATCCCGTTGACATAAGGCTGAGCAGCCTCCGGCATCTCTCCCGCATAACCGCCCGCGAGCATCTCGGCGAAACCGCCGATTGAAGTCAGGGGTGTTCGCAGGTCATAGCTCATCTTCGAAAGGAAATCGCTCTTCACCCGGTCCGCATCTTCGAGCGCCTGATTGCGCTCCTTCAAAGCAAGTTCCATGCGACGGCTATCAGAGACGTCGAGCATGGTGAACAGAGCATTGCCGTCCGGTAGCGGAATAGCCGCAAATTCAAAGTGGCGTCCGTCGGAAAAGCGCACCCGACCGCTCCGCTGTCGGCGATCAATTGTGGCCGCCCGGACGAGCTCCTGAATCAGCGAAGCCTGCTCGGGCTTCAGTAGCAAGTGCGCAACCCCGGCGAGTAATTCATCAACGCGCGGATGGCCGGCCAACAGTTCATCATCGAAGGACCAGATGTCCCGGAACCGGCGGTTCCACAGATGGAGTCGACCGTCGGCCTGAAACACGCCGATCGCTTCGAACAAATTGTCAAACATCGCGGTACGGACCCGCAACAATGTATCGTTCGACCTCGAAAGCTGCGCCTGTTCGGTGCGATCCTCGATCAGCAACAGCAAGCCGCCATCGGGTGTTGGCTGAGCGACAACACGCAAATGGGTTCCATCGAGTAGTACCCAGCTTTCTTCCTGCACCCCAGCTGCGCTGAACCAATTGCGCCGGTCATCCCGCCAAGCCGGATAATCGCGCACCGCGGGGGTTTTTCCCGTCTCGCGCAGCTTTTCGAGCAGTCGGTCAAACTCGCCATTTTCTGCAAGCCATTGCGGATCGAGACCAAAAAAGCTGCGAAAGGTCTGGTTGGTGAACCGGATTTGACGGTCTGGCCCGAACTGAGCCACCGCTGCTGAAGTCCGGTCGAGCATATCGCGCTGCGCATCAACGAACCGGCGATGATCTGCGCGCGCATTTTCGACCTCCTGAATGTCGATGGCATAGCCCGCAACTCCTGCCTCCCCTAACGGTACATCCACCACGCGGGTCATCCGCCGTTCGCCATGCATGGTGACGGGAATGGAGCGGCTCGATATTTCGCTATGGTTGGCGGCGAGCTGCGCCGTCTGCATCGCACTCTGGCCCGCAATAGGCTCAACCAGCTCAATCGCTTCGGCAATCACGCGCTCGGCCTCATCGGCGCCAGTGGCTAGCACATAGGCCTGATTGACCAGTTGGAGCTGCATATTGGGGCCGCGGAACCACATTGGAAACGGCGCAGCTTCGATG
Organism: Pseudomonadota bacterium; assembly: GCA_023458055.1. Taxonomy (GTDB): domain Bacteria; phylum Pseudomonadota; class Alphaproteobacteria; order Sphingomonadales; family Sphingomonadaceae; genus JAFAFE01. Next base: position 177,674 of record JAEXAW010000006.1, on the reverse strand, counting down.
AGGCCCGCCAGCGCAACAAAGGCATCCATCGCCTCGTCACGCTCGCTGCGCAAATGTTCAAGCTCGGTCTGGGTTTCGGTTGCATCGAAAATCCACAGGATGACCGATCCTGCTGTTCCAAGGCGGTCTGGAGTCGGGCTGCCTTTGATAAGCAGCGTGCGCTTCGATCCGGCGGGCCGCAACGGACGGGTGAAGGTCTTGCCGCCTTTTTGCGCGCCCACAAGATCGCGGCGCAGCGCGACAAATTGCTCAGGGGAAAGGCCGCTCGATCCGCTGCCGCCACCACCGCCCGGCGCGAGATCATCAAAATAGCGCGGCAAGGATTGCAGGCCCAGCCATTGCGCCAGCCGCTCCGGTGCCTCGATCCGGAAATCGGGCCGTACCAGCATCGGCAGCGCCGGTGCGCTGTCGAGCAAGGTCGAAAGGCGCGATGCCTGTGCGCTCGCAAAAGCAGCGCGCCGCTGCATCCCGACACCGCGCACCAATGCCGACAAGGCGAGTACCAGCCACAAGGCCAGCACAAATCCGATGACCATCACCGGCCAACTGCCAGGTGTGAGGATCATTTGGGGACTATCCGTCGGAAACGCATCGCACCGCCCTAGCGCAGTGAAGCTAGCGGGTGAAGCGGTGACGTGTAAAAATAAGGTCGGCTGATATGGGCGCACCTTCTCCCTTTGTGGGAGAAGATTGAGAATACTTAGCGAACGATAGCGAGTTTAGTTGGAGCTGGAAGAGCGGTAAGCGATTGTCTTTGACAATCGCGCGGGCTTGAAGGCCCGCGCCCCTCATCCAACGTCGCCTAATCGCTAACGCGATAAGGCTCCATATCCTTCTCCCACAAGGGGAGAAGGTGCTTCATTAATAGCGATAATGGTCAGGCTTGAACGGACCTTCGACCGGAACGCCGATGTAATCGGCCTGCTTCTTGGTCAGCGTGGTGAGTTTCACGCCCAGTTTTTCAAGGTGCAGCGCGGCAACCTTTTCGTCCAGATGCTTGGGCAGCACATAAACGTCATTCTTATACTCGTCACCCTTGGTGAAAAGCTCGATCTGCGCCAGCACCTGATTGGTGAACGACGAGGACATCACGAACGACGGGTGGCCCGTTGCGCAGCCAAGGTTCACCAGACGGCCCTTCGCGAGCACGATGATCTGCTTGCCATCGGGGAATTCGACGAGGTCGGTGCCCGGTTTCACTTCGGTCCACTTATAGTTGGACAGCTGTGAAATCTGAATTTCGCTGTCGAAGTGGCCGATGTTGCAGACGATCGCCATATTCTTCATCGCCTTCATATGGTCGGCGGTGATGACGTCGGCATTACCGGTCGCGGTCACGAAAATGTCCGAACGCTGGACGGCGTCTTCCATGGTAACGACTTCAAAACCCTCCATCGCGGCCTGAAGCGCGCAAATGGGGTCGATTTCGGTAACGAGCACCCGCGCGCCGCCATTGCGCAGCGACTGAGCGGAACCCTTGCCGACATCGCCAAAGCCGCACACAGTCGCAACCTTGCCCGCGAGCATCGTGTCGGTCGCGCGGCGGATCGCGTCGACCAGACTTTCCTTACAGCCATAGAGGTTATCGAATTTCGACTTGGTAACCGAGTCATTGACGTTGATCGCAGGGAACGGCAGCTTGCCTTCCTTGGCGAGTTGATAAAGGCGCATCACGCCCGTGGTGGTTTCTTCCGAAACGCCCTTGATCGCCTTGACGGTCGCGGTGAGATAGCCGGGCTTGGCTGCGATAAATGCCTTTACCGCGCGCTGGAATTCGATTTCTTCTTCATTTTCCGGTGCCGAGAAGGTTTCCCCCGCTTCCAGACGCGCACCCCACAGCGCGAACATGGTGGCATCGCCGCCATCGTCGAGGATCATGTTGCAGGGTTCATCACCCCAATCAAAGATGCGGCCGACATAATCCCAATAGTCGGCAAGGCTTTCGCCCTTGACCGCGAATACGGGGATGCCCTGCGCCGCAATCGCGGCCGCCGCATGGTCTTGCGTCGAAAAGATATTGCAGGTCGCCCAGCGCAGGTCCGCGCCAAGCGCCTTCAGCGTTTCAATCAGCACGGCAGTCTGGATCGTCATGTGGAGCGAGCCCGTAATGCGCGCGCCCTTCAGCGGCTGCGCTGCACCATATTCGGCGCGCAACGCCATGAGGCCCGGCATTTCGGTTTCAGCAATCGCGATTTCCTTGCGGCCAAAATCGGCAAGGCCGATGTCAGCAATGACATAATCTTGTTGGGCGTTGGCCACGTTTCAGTCTCCATCAGACGAAAGAATGTTGCGCGCGCCTATACCGATGAGCCGGGCGTTAGGCAACGACATAAAGAAAGCTTTATATCGATTACATCCGAGAGAACGTCAAAGACCTTTTCGCCCAAAGCCTCCCCGAGCAGCGCCAGACGACGAGCGCGGCACTTCAAGCACATTGTCGGTAGAACCTTGGCCGGAGCCTATTTGCCGGCGAGCCATATAGCGCGCCAAGGCCGCATCGGGGTCGAAAGCGTCAGGAGTCGGGCCGCCATCCCCGCGCACATCAATGGGAGGATAGCTACCGCCTTGGCCGGGGACAATCGTGCCATTGCTGTTCGCCATCCGTTGGATTTGGCTGGCAAGCGCCGGAACATCATCGAGCCCGATATCAATGACCGAAAGAGAGAGCTCCTTTTTGGCGGTTCCACCGAATATGCCCCCGGTCGTATCGATGATCAGGAAATGGTTCTTTTTAACCGGAATGACGTAGAAGAGATAATGCGTGTGCGTCCGCGTGCGAATATTGACCAGTTCGTTCCAGGGCACGGTTTTCGAGGTCCACTGGCCGCGCACAACCAGTCCTTCGCGTTTCGCCTCCAATGCCGCCGACGAGCCTAGCGCTGTTTTGAGAAAGCCGATGCCTGCCACCCAGACGAACAGGCCGATGATTACACCCAACGGGCCACCCGCCAAGCACAATAGCCCCATGGGAAACCAGGCAAGACCATAAGCGAGCAGCCTTCCCTTTTTATATCGCGCCAATATCATCAGACACCCCCATCCTGTCGGACAGGAGTAATGATAGCCCGTTAAAAATTTCTGAAAAAATCGGCGTCCCGGGGTGGGGCCCCTAAGCAGTCCCGCCGGTCGCGCTCAATAGCCTTACATCAACGCCGGCATCGGCATAAGCGCGAGTCCAGCGAGCGTCCGTCGCAGTATCGAACAGCAAAGCGTCGGACCCTGGCGTAACATGCCAGGCGTTATGATGGAGTTCCTCCTCCAACTGTCCGGCACTCCATCCGGCATAGCCGAGCGACACAACCCAGCGGCTCGGCCCGCGCCCCTCAGCAATCGCGCGCAGCACGTCGAGGGAATTGGACAGCCCCCACTTGCCTGCAACGTCCGCACTCTCTTGACCGCCCCAATCCAGGCTGTGCAAGACAAACCCACGAGTCTGATCGACGGGGCCGCCATAATGAACAGGGACATCGCGGCCATTGCCGCCTTCTATACCCAGTTGATCGAACAAATCACCCATCGTCATGCTACCAAATAGCTGGCCGATGCCGATGCCTAGCGCGCCCTCTTGATCATGGGTGCAGATGGCGATCACGGCTTGAGCGAAGCGCGGATCGCCCATGCCGGGGAGCGCAAGCAGGAATTGACCGGGATAATAAGGAGCATATTCGTTCATGATGGAAGCTCTTAGCCGCCCCGGTCCCGCGCGTCACCTTTGAAGTGTTGCGGAAGTTTTGACGGGTCATCGTTCGAAACGCTTTACCCCTTGAACGCGCGCGCCTAAGTCCCATTATCAACGATATTGCACACCGCTTTACAACAAAGGAGAAGACCGATGACCATCAAGGTAGGCGACCGTATTCCCGAACTCACCCTCACCAAGGTCGGCGCCGAAGGCCCCGAACAGGTTTCGAGCACAGATTATTTCAAGGGCCGTAAGGTGGCTTTGGTTTCGGTTCCGGGCGCATTCACTCCGACCTGCTCGGCGCGCCACCTTCCCGGCTTTGTCGACAAGGCTGCCGACATCAAAGCCAAGGGCGTCGATGAAATCGCCTTTACCAGCGTAAATGATCCGTTCGTCATGGGTGCCTGGGGCAAATCGGCCAATGCCGACGCCATCACCATGCTCGCCGACGGCAATGGCGACTTTGCCGAAGCGGTAGGTCTCACCATGGACGGCAGCAAATTCGGCATGGGCAAGCGCGGCCAGCGCTATTCGATGATCGTCAATGATGGCGTCGTCGAACAGTTGAACATCGAAGCCCCCGGCGATTTCAGCGTCTCCAGCGCAGAAACGATGCTCGGCCAGCTCTAATATAATCTTGACGGAGGAGACAGGTCTGCTGTTTCCTCCGTCAATGGATTGGCTTGATGGATATGACTGGTTTGGCTTTTTCGCTATCGGCGCTTTTATTCTGTATTGGGGCGTTGTCGCCGTTGCCGCAATAGAGGTCAACGCCGAAACCCGCATGGCGAAGCGCATCAGAAAAGCCCGCCTCACGTCGCGCCCTTCCTTTTCCTGCGCCGAATTTATCAAATATTTTGAAGCACGCGGCGTTGCGCCCATCGTTGCGGAAAAGGTCTGGACCGTCCTCAATAGGTCTTATTACGCGCGCCCCTACTCCCCCCATCCCGATGATGCATTCAGGGAACATGAGATCATCGAAGAAACCGACTGGGAAGCGATGATACGGGAGGTGTTGCTCGTGCTGCGCTGTCCACAGGGCAAAGACCCGTTGGACTTCTCCAAAGTCTATACCGTGGCTGACCTCGTCATGTTCGTGAACCCCCTACCCCGGCGCTCGCATTTAGACCCGGTTTGATCAGCATGGTGCATCTTCTTCCTTCCCCCTTGAGGGGGGGGAGACTACGAAGCTTCTACTATATTCGATGCCCTCACCTAAACTATATTCGATGCCCTCACCGAAACGGCGGCTCGTTAAATGCGCGCAGTTTCCGGCTGTGGAGCTTGGCGCCTTCGTCGCGCATCAATTCGCAGGTTTTGATGCCGATCTGCATGTGCGCCCCAATCGCCTGTTCATAGAAGCGGTTGGCCTGTCCCGGCAGTTTGAGTTCGCCGTGGAGCGGCTTGTCGGAAACGCACAGAAGCGTCCCGTAAGGTACGCGGAAGCGGTAGCCTTGGGCCGCGATCGTCGCGGATTCCATGTCGATGCCGATAGCGCGGCTTTGCGAAAAACGCAGCGCCGAACTCGAATAGCGCAGCTCCCAGTTGCGATCATCGGTCGTCACCACCGTGCCCGTCCGCATCCGCCGCTTCAGATCCGCACCGCTCGAGCCCGAAACATGCTCCGCCGCCTGGGCCAATGCCATTTGCACTTCGGCAATCGGCGGGATCGGGATTTCGGGCGGGAGCACGCTATCCATGATATGATCATCGCGCAGATAGGCGTGGGCGAGCACATAATCGCCGATCCGCTGCGTCGACCTAAGCCCCCCACAATGCCCGATCATCAGCCAGGCTTCGGGGCGCAAGACCGCCAGATGGTCGGTAATCGTCTTGGCGTTGGAAGGGCCGACGCCGATATTGACGATGCTAATGCCATGGCCATCTTCGGCAATGAGGTGATAGGCGGGCATCTGGTGCCGCCGCCATGCGCTATCCGCGACAAGCTGGTTGGGGTCACTATCCGGCTGGTCGGTATAAAGCCCCCCTGCCCCTGACAGCGCGACATAGCGACCCTTGCCGATCTGCTGACACGCCCACACCACAAATTCATCCACATAGCGGTGATAGTTGGTGAACAGGATATAGCGCTGCACATGTTCCGGCGGGGTCCCGGTATAATGGCGCAGGCGCGCGAGGCTGAAATCGGTTCTGAGGCCGTCGAACAGCATCAGCGGACGCACCGCGTCAGGCGCGTTGTAAAGACCGTCGGCGACCTCATCGCCAATATCGGCCAGTTCGGTCGCGGGGAAATAACGTGCGAGTTCCAGCGGCGTCGTGGTGCCCGACACCATCTCGCCGGACGGATCAAGCACATAGGGGAAAGGAATTTCCTGACGGCTACGGCGCACCTCGACCTCGACCTCATATTGGTCGAAGAGGAGGTTCAACTGTTCGGTCAAATAATCGCGGAACATTTTGGGTCGGGTGATGGTGGTACGATATTCGCCCGCTTCATCAAAGCGCGCAAAGGCCTGTTTGCCCGATTTAAGCTCCACCCCCGCATAGCGGATCACAAGTTCCGGATAGGCAAAGCTGCCATCCTTCCGCGTTGCCGGGTCGGGCGGCTGTCCGGTCGACGTATAAGTGCGGATCGCATCCTGCAAACGGCGGACCGAAGCGGAAAATTCAGCCTGAAGCTGATCGATGATTTCGTCTGTTCTCTTTGTCATGCAGGCGGGTCATAGCAGGATGGCGTGACAGGGGGAAGACATGCACACCGTTCGTGCCTATCCTCGACGTCAGTTGGGCGCCATCGCATAATCGATCCATACAGACACCGTCTGGCGCACTTGTCCCACTTGAACAGGCGCCACAACCGGTGGCGGGGGCGGAGGAGGAGCGCTTGCGTCAACGATGCTGCCAGTGACAATAATCGGATCGTAAGACTGCATCTGCTGGCGTTCAGAAACGCGCAGCACGCGGGTGATCCGCATGCCCATCGCGTTCGCATAGACATCCGCTTGAGCCTTCGCGCGAGCGACCGCCGCAGCGCGGGCACCATCAAGAGCTTTGGCGTTATTTGAAAGGGTAAAAAATGGCCCATTGACGCTGTTAGCACCGCCAGTAAAGGCCGCTGTCAAAATTTTCGCCGCTTTGGTGGGGTCTTTGAGAGAGATCGATACATTATTATTCGCAACATAACCGGTAATGCGCGGAGCCCCACCACTTTCGTTGTAGTTCATCTGCGGCTGCAGGCTGACTGTGCTCGTTTGCAGGTTGCGCGCCTCGACGCCGGCAGCCTTGAGTTCTGCGATTACTTTGGCCATCGCCTGCGAATTGGTATCGATCGCACTTTGCGGAGTTGTGCCAGTCGTCATCACCCCAGCATTGATGGTCGCAAGATCAGGCGGTGTGTGCACTTCGCCCGATGTTGCGACCTCAAGCAAGGTCTCTCCAGGTTGCAAGCTCGTCTGTCCCATTGCCGGGGTCGCCGCCAAAATAACGGCACTGACTGCGATTATAACCCGCATCGCCTTTTACTCCTAAATAAATCAAAGATAACTCACCCATAATCGCTGGGCTGTGATGAAATCACCACCCGCAGGTTTTGCCCTTGTTCTGCTGCTTGAGCCACGTCTGGAGCGGCGCGAAATAAGCGAGCATCGCGCGGCCATCCATTTCGCGGCTGCCGGTGAAGGCTTGAAGCGCATCGGGCCACGGCTTGGACGCACCCATTTCGAGCATCTTGTTCAAATTCGCGCCGACCGTCTTGTTGCCATAGAAGGAGCAGCGATGGAGCGGCCCTTTCCACCCGGCCTGCTTGCATGCCGCTTCATAAAATTGGAACTGCAGGATACGCGCGAGGAAATAGCGGGCGTAAGGCGTGTTGCCCGGAATATGATATTTGCCGCCCGGATCAAAAGCATCCGCACCGCGATCAGATGGCGGGGTGATGCCCTGATATTGGAGGCGCAGATCAGTCCATGACTTATTGTAATTGGCGGGCGTCGTCGATCCGTCGAATACACCCCAGCGCCATTTGTCGACCATCAGGCCAAAGGGCAGGAACGCGATCTTGTCCATCGCCTGCTTGAGCAGCAAGCCCGTATCCTTGCTCGCGGGCGGCACCTTGGATTTATCCAGAAGACCGATATCGACCAGATATTGCGGCGTGATGGAAAGTGCGATGAAATCACCAATCGCTTCGTGGAAGCCATCATTGGCTCCGTTCAGATGGAGGAAGCTCTGGTTCTGATAGGCGCGCTGGTAATAATTATGCCCCAGTTCATGGTGGATCACGACAAAATCATCGCCATTCACCTTGATGCACATTTTGATGCGGATATCGTCCTTATTGTCGAGATCCCACGCCGACGCATGGCACACCACTTCGCGGTCGCGCGGCTTGATGAACAAGGAGCGATCCCAGAAGGTCTGCGGCAACGGTTTCATTCCGAGCGAGCTATAGAAATTCTCGCCCATCTTGACCATTGCGCGCGCGCTGGCTTCGCGCTTGGAGGGGTCGTTTTCGGTCGGCGACGGGTCGCCAAGACCCTTGGCTTTGAGGAGGTCGCCGACATCATAGCCGATGTCGCCTGATCCCGGCGGCGCTACCAGCTCATAGATATTGCCCCATTCCTGCGCCCACATATTGCCGAGCAAGTCGGCGCGGATCGGCCCGGTTTTGGGCTGGACAGCATCGCCATATTTCTCGTTCAATTTGCCGCGCGTGAAGCAATGAAGGTCGTTATAGAGCGGCTTCACCTGGTTCCACAGCCGATCCATAGTCGCTGCAAATTGTTGCGGGGGCATATCATAGCCTGACCGCCACATCGCACCGGTATCGCTATAGCCGAGTTCCTTCGCGCCTTCATTGGCGATTTCGACCATGCGGGCATAATCCTGCTTCATCGGCTTGCCGACATTGTCGTGCCAGCTGGTCCACATTTCCTTGAGCTTGGCGGGATCGCGAACGGTGCCCATTTCAGCCTCAATGTCGGAACCGGAAATCGGCTTGCCATCAAGCGTGCCCTTGCCCTTGCCATAAGTGGATTGGAGCCGGGTCGCGATCTCGTTCAGTTCGGTCGCCGCGCCCACGCGCGTCGGAGCAGGCAGGACGAGTCCCCCGCGCAGGATGTCGAGCTTGCGCTTGCTCTCTGCGGAAAGCCCGGCGACATTTTGATATTTGGCGGCTTCGAGCGCATATTTGACGGCGAGCTCCGTGCCGACGGTGCCGACCCGGGCGTTCAGTGCATCGGTATCATCGGTAATGAAATTGCTATTGACCCACGCGGTCTGGCTTGCATCGACGGTATAAGCATAAAGCGCCTTTTCAGCCGCCTTGATGAACGCCTCGGCGTCGGCGATGGTGGGCTGAGCGGTAGTAGCGGGCGCTTGCGCGGCGGTCGCGGCATCGGCGGGCGCTGCATCCTCGGCATAGGCCGGAACAGCCGCCACTGCGCCCAGCGCAACCAACGCGGACGTGACAAGAAATCTGGTTTTCATGGGGAGAGCCTCTCTGGATCTATTATGGTTGCCGTTGTGACGAACTGGCAGAGTCGGGTCAAGCGACAACCGCTGCCATAAAGTAGTCGTAAGATTTCAGGCGTCTTTCAAAAACTTCACCATCGCATCGCCCAATTCGCCTTCAGTCACGCTCGACATATGGGTGCCGGGAATCGGCGCATAGGTCGCGTTGGGGAGCGCTTCGGCCAGCTTTGGGGCCGAGCCATTGTCTTCATCTTCCGTGCCGCATACGACCAGCACCGGCTGGGTGATAGTTTTGAGGGCTTCGGGGTCGGTATCGGTGAAGGTCGACAGCAAGTGCCGCGCGCCCTCGCGGTCAATCTTCATCGTTTTCATAAAACTCACCACCATGAACCACGGGGTGCCGCGATTGGCAATGTCATAATGATCAATCGCATCGAGGAAAAACTGTTTGCGTCCACTCCAGCCGGTCAAGCCTTCCAGCCCCATGCCGCCGAGGATCACCTTCTTTGGTTTTGCGCCGCGCATGAGGAGCCGCACTGTGGTCCGCGCGCCCAGCGAAAAGCCGCCAAGATCATAGTCTGTCAGGCCCAAATGCGCGATCAATTCCTCCGTATCGCGCGCCAGCACATCATCGGGATAAGCCGCCGGATCATGCGGCGCCTCACTCTTCCCATGGGCGCGCAGGTCCGGGAGGATGACGCGAAACCCCGCATCCGCCAGCTTTTGTGCATGACCGAACTTGATCCAGTTCATCTCGCCATTCGAATAAAGGCCGTGGATGAGGAGGAGGTTGCGGGGATTATCGTCGCCTACGATGCGATAGGCGAGCCTGATGCCGTCAGAGGCGGTGAAATGATGAATGGTCATAGGGAGCGCTTATGGCAAGTCCCACCGGAACCGTCACCCATGTTTTCGTTCATATATGGGCGTCATGCTGGCGCCCGACAGATCGCTGTTCCAGCATCTATATGGCAAAGCCATTCCGATTATGGCCCCTGAAACAAGCTCGGGGTGCCAGTTAAACATAAGATTCACGCCATCTTTACCCCTGCCTTTGCCCACCGCTCCACCAGCGCGGGATTGCTGTCGGTGCGGTCTCGCGGGAGGTCGGCGGTGTCGAGCCAGCTTTCGTGGATGAGGCTTTCGATACCGAAATGGTGGGTCGGGCGCATATCGGACGGGTCATCCAGGCTGCCGATGGTGAGGTCGCAATTGGGGCCTTCGACAAAACGGAAGCCGAGCGGTGTCCCGCATTGCTTGCAGAACGGGCGATAGGCAATCGGGCTCGAGCGGTAGAGGTCAGGCTCGCCCTCCCATGTGACCGCGCTTTGCGGCACGTTGAAGAATGACGCAGCGAAGCCTCCTGTCGCCCGCTGGCACATGCGGCAATGGCAGAGATAGCCTTCAGGCTTTTCCAGCGCGGCGCGATAGCGCACGCGTCCGCATTGACATCCGCCGGTTTTGTCGATGCTCATGGCGCTACTCCTCCGTCACTCCTCCGGCCATGTCACTGGCGCGGCCCAAAATGAAGGTCTTGGCCCCCTTGGCGGTTTCCATCGCTTGCAGCATGCGCAGTTGGGCGAGTTGCGGGTTGGATTGGAGCGTGCGCGCAGCGTTGGCGAGCGCGCGCAGGCTTGCCTGTTCGGCGCGGGCGCGTTCAAGCGCGGCCAGCCCTTCGCGGCGGGCACGTTCGACCTCGGTGAACATCTTGCGCACTTCGGGCGGCAGCGTGATCTGGGTCAACAGGAGTTCCTCAACCACAATCCCGGGAAAGCGGCTTTCTACCTCGTCTTTGATTGCGTCAAGGCCCGCGCGGGGATCGGCGAGGAATTCATCAAGGCTGCGCTCCGCGGCCCAAGCGAGGATGCGCGCGCTCAACAAGGGCTGCAGCCCGGCAATCTCGAGAGTGACCAGCGGCGATTCCGCCATGCCGGGGACGCGATAGTCGGGCTGCGGCGGGCGCGCTTCGAACCAGCGCCGCGCGTCGGTGACCGCAACAATGGGCGTCAGCGTGACGCGAAAGGAGAATTGGTCTTTGCTCAGCACGCTGGTTTCGTGGCCATAGAGCGGTTGCGCGCCTTCGGGCACCGCGACCGCCTGCATTTTTCCACCAAGGTCGAACCAGTGGTGTCGTCCCGGCTCCAGCACATGATCAAATTTCCCGTTGCGATAGAGGAGCCCGGTGCTACCGAGCGGGATGGTTACGCTTTTGCGTTTGGCGAGCAAAGCCACGGTGACGATACCGACGACCATCCCCAGCAACAGGAATCCAAAAAGCCGCTCCATCCTTATCCCCTTCCCTTTACTCCCTCGCGCCCGCCAGCCCCACAGCCGGTCAGCGGGGGCACGAAGCCCGCAAGGCTGACCAGCGGTTGCCCCGAAGGGCCGGAACTGGCGGGCGCTTTTCATGGAGTGATCAAAAGTCACTTGCTACCAACAGCGCCAAGGCGGTTCCGCTTTATGCGGTCGTCAGAAACGGCCTGCTTCCCCGCCATAGGAGGGAGTCGAACCCTCGAACGCAGGCGTCGGGGATTTGTGAGATAAGGTCAAGGGGCAATCCCTGCCTTCCCGTGCGATCACCCCTTACCGTCATTGCGGGTCGCGAAGCGGCTGGGCGATCCAGAGTTGGCTCTACGCGGCCTTTGACTGCCCCGCGCCTGGCGGCGACCGTAAAGACGACAAAACTTTACTCAGCCACTCCACCACTTGTTAACACAAAGCTTGCTAATAATAAGCATAGTTATTATGTGCGCGACGATGATACAGGATAATCTCGGCTCCGTGCTTGGTGATGTCTCGCGCCTCTTGCGCAAGGCGTTTGACGAGCGCGCGCGCAGTATCGGCGTGACCCGTCCGCAATGGCGCGTCCTTACTAAATTGGTCGGACATGAGGGCATTAATCAGGGCAATCTTGCCGAAATGCTCGACCTTGAACCGATCACGGTGTGCCGCATGGTTGATCGCCTGCAAGAAGCGGGCCTTGTGGAACGCCGTGCAGACCCCGCCGACCGGCGCGCGTGGCAGCTGTTTCTCACGCCACGCGCCCGCCCGATTGTCGAAGAGCTGCGTGCACTCGCGGACCCTTTGTTCCACGCCGCGACCGAAGGGCTGAGCGCTACGGAACTGGAGCAGCTCCATCGCTCCATTGCGGTTATCCATAGCAATTTGATTGGCCTTACCGCCAAAGACCAGAAGGAAGCCGCGCATGGCTGATGCCGACCCCCGGATCGTAACCGGCAATGCCGCAGCGGCGGAAACAGCAACCGACATTGCCCAGCCACCGGCGAGTGAACCGCCCGCCCCTGCCAAGGCGAAGACGCCTTGGGCGCGCTATGCATTGATGGCGCTGGTGCCGTTGTTGCTGATTGCAGGCGGCGTCTATTACTGGATGAACAGCGGCAAGACCGCCACGACCGACAATGCCTATATCCAGCAGAACAAGGTTTCCATCACCTCCGAAGTCGGCGGCAAGATCCTCGACGTTTATGTGCAGGAAAATCAGCAGGTAAAGGCCGGGCAATTGCTGTTCCGGCTCGATCCTTCGAGTTACCGCGTGCAGATGGAACAGGCGAACGCCACGCTCGCCAACGCCGAAGTCAATGTGCAGACGTTGAACGCCACGGTCAAAACCAGTGCGGGAGCTATTGCGGCAGCGCAATCTGCGGTCAAATATGCACAGGCCAATTATGATCGCCACGCCGCCTTGATGAAGCGCGGTTTCGATACGCGCGCCAATATGGATGCGGCGCACAACCAGCTGATGCAGGCCAAGGCCCAGCTCGAAAGCGCCGAAGCGGAAGCGGCGGTCGATCGTGCAAAGCTCGCTGCCCCCGCGACTGCTGGCCGGGTGAACCCTCAGGTTGCGGCCGCCCGCGCGCAGATTGCGCAGGCCCAGCTCGCCATCGGCCGCACCACCGTCGTGGCGCCGTTTGACGGCATCGTCACCCAGACCAGCAATTTGCAGGTCGGACAAATGGCCACAGCCGGCCTCCCCATGCTCAGCTTGGTCCAGAATGGCAGCGCCTGGATCGAGGCCAACTTCAAGGAAACCGATCTTAAGAAGATGGTCCCCGGCCTTCCCGCCAAAATCCGCATTGATGCCTATCCTGGTGTGGAATTGAAGGGCCATGTCGAGAGCATCGGCGCGGGCACGGGGAGCGAATTTTCAATCCTTCCGGCGCAGAACGCCAACGGCAATTGGGTCAAGGTTACGCAGCGCGTACCCGTCCGGATTGCGATCGACGAAAAATCGCCGCGCCAGTTGATCGCCGGGTTGAGCGTCGAGGTCGAAGTCGATCTCACCAGCGGCCAAGCCGGCCGTTAAGCCCGGATCGTGGGGAGCGCATCTTCAGCACCCGCGACGGGCGGCGGCGCTTCTGCAGTTTCTGCGCCCCCGGCGCTCGGAGCCGACAAGCCCGCGCTACCGGTCCAAAATCGCGGCCTTTTGACGCTTGGCGTAATGGCCGCGATGGTGATGCAGATTCTCGATGCGACCATCGCCAACGTCGCGCTGCCGCATATGCAAACCAGCCTTGGCGCGACGATGGACACGGTCACCTGGGTGCTGACCAGCTATATCGTCGCCGCCGCAATTGCGACCCCGATCACCGGCTGGCTGGCGGAGCGCGTGGGGAGCCGTAACCTCTTCATCGTTGCCGTTGGCGGGTTCGTCGCCGCCTCGATGCTCTGCGGCATGGCGACCAACCTTGAAACGATGGTGTTCTTCCGCGTGCTACAAGGTGTGTTCGGAGCGTTTGTCGGGCCGCTTTCTCAGACCGTGATGATGGACATTAACGAACCTTCGCGTCAGGGCAAAGCGATGGCGATATGGGGCATGGGGGTGATGATCGGACCCGTCGCCGGTCCGCTGCTTGGCGGCTGGCTCACCGAAAATTATAACTGGCGCTGGGTCTTTTATGTGAATGTACCGCTGGGCGTCCTTACCCTTGCAATTCTGTTCGCCCTGCTGCCCAGCCGCCCCAAGAGCCATCGCGGCTTCGACGGAGTCGGTTTCAGCCTTCTTGCCATCGGCCTAGCCGCAATGCAGCTCATGCTTGACCGGGGTCAGGGCGAGGACTGGTTCAAATCCACCGAAATCCTCATCGAAACCGGCGTGATGATCGCCGCTTTATGGGTTGCCATCATTCATTTCGCGACCGCCAAAAATCCGCTGTTCCATCGCGAATTATTCGCCGACCGCAATCTTGTTGCAGGCGGCATCTTGATGACCGTGATGGGCATGTCGGTGATGACCCCGATGGCGTTGCTGCCGCCGATGTTGCAAAATCTGTTCGGCTATCCGGTGATCGATACCGGCATGGTGCTGGCCCCGCGCGGTGTCGGAACCTTTCTCACCATGGCGGTTGCAGGCTTCATGATGGGACGGATCGACACCCGCTACATGATCGCGCTCGGCATCCTCATGTCGGCGACCTCGATGTATCTTATGGCGCACTGGACGCTCGATATCAGCGCGCGACAGGTGATGCTGACCGGTTTCCTCCAGGGGCTCGGCATGGGCCTCGCTTTCATGCCGGTGAATGCGCTCGCCTTTGCGACGCTCAGCCCGCGCTTTCGCACCGACGGGGCGAGCCTTCTCAACCTTTTGCGCTCGATCGGCGGTTCGATCGGGATTTCGGTCGCGACCACCTTGCTTGCGCAAAATGCCCAGATTTCGCACGAGAAAATCGGTGCCAAAATCACCGCCCAGACCATCCCGAGCATCAACATCCATGATGTCACACGGCTCGGCACGCCGGGGGAATCCATGATCGCCATCGTTAATGCCGAAGTCACCCGGCAGGCGTTGATGATTGCCTATCTCAATGATTTTTACCTGATGGCCATCGTGTCGATCCTTTCGATCCCGCTCGTCTTTCTGCTGCGTGTGCCCAAAGGCAAGCTTGAGGTGGTCCACGCAGAGTAGCCCTCCAATCCTCGCCTAAGACGGGAACTCGGCCCGCCTTCAATGCGTTACCCGCCCATGATCAAGCCCGTTGCACTCGCCTTTCCTTTCCTGCTTGCCCTCACCGCCTGCGCCGCAACGCCGCCTCCGGTAGGCGATGCCGACCCCGTCGCTGACAATGCGAGCAGCCCGCTCGCCAAGGCATTGACCCTGACCGAATGGCGCAAGGCCGAAAATCGGGACACATGCGCGCCGGTCCTCTTCAAAGGCGATGGCGGCGTTCCGGCCACCGCCCGCCGAGCCGATTTCGCGGGCGGCTGGGCCGTCGCGTTCGACACTCCGACCAAGCGCAGTGCCTATGGCATTGCGGGCGTTGGCCTGCTAAATTCAGATCAGGACAGCATCGACGCCAAACGCAATCAGTTGCAGCGCCAATGGCCTTATTTCAAAGAGCCGCTAGCAGGCCTTCCGCAGCCCTCTTTTGCCGGTTATGGCCTTGAGGGAGCAAGTGCCTACCCCGCCAATAATCCGAAGGGAACCGGTGCCGACAGCCTCGCTTATGTGCGTATCGCCGGCCAGACTTGTATGTATAATGTCTGGAGCAAAGTCAGCCGCGCCCATCTCGAATATCTCCTCGACAATATGCAGATCATCGAACAACCGAACCGCTGATTAGCCGCCTGAGTCCCGGTGGCACCAACCACCACAATGGTCCGCTGGGTAGAGCGCGAGTTGGTCTTTCGGGGTGAGTTGTTGGCGTGGTTATTCCACGCTTTTACCCACCCCCGAATACCCACCCCGAAAAATTTTCAATTTTTCGACCCTCCCTGAAAGGGAGGGTATGGTTTAAGACCCCCTCACCCCTTTTTCAAATGGCGCCGCCCCAGCAATTCCGCGATCTGTACCGCATTTAGCGCCGCGCCTTTGCGCAGGTTATCGGACACGCACCACAGGCTGAGGCCATTATCGACGGTCGGGTCATCGCGCACGCGGCTCACAAAGGTCGCATAGTCGCCGACCGCCTCGATCGGCGTCACATAGCCGCCATCTTCGCGCTTATCGACCAGCATCACGCCGGGGGCTTCACGCAGGATATTCTGCGCCTCTTCCGCCGAAAGCTCGCGCTCCATCTCGATGTTGATGGCTTCGGAGTGACCCACGAACACCGGAACGCGCACGCAGGTTGCGGTGACCTTGATCTTGGGGTCGAGGATCTTCTTGGTCTCGGCGACCATCTTGAACTCTTCCTTGGTCGATCCGTCTTCGAGGAATACGTCGATATGCGGGATCACGTTGAACGCGATCTGCTTGGTGAATTTCTTGTTTTCCTTGGGGTCGCCAACGAAAATCGCGCGGGTCTGTTCGAACAGCTCGTCCATCCCTTCCTTGCCCGCACCGGAGACCGACTGATAGGTCGCAACCACCACGCGCTTGATGGTTGCCGCATCGTGCAGCGGCTTTAGCGCCACCACCATCTGCGCGGTCGAGCAGTTGGGATTGGCGATGATGTTGCGCTTGGTATAGCCATCAATCGCGTCGGGGTTCACCTCCGGCACGATCAGCGGCACATCGGGATCCATGCGATAGAGCGAGCTATTGTCGATGACGACACAGCCCGCCGCCGCCGCCTTGGGCGCATATTCCTTGGTCGGGCCGGAGCCTGCCGCGAACAGCGCAATATCCCAGCCGGTGAAATCGAAATGCTCGATATTTTTGACGGTCAATGTTTTGCCGGTTTCGCCAAAATCAATCACATTGCCGGTCGAGCGCGGGCTCGCAACAGCGGCCAGTTCCTCAATCGGAAACTCGCGCTCGGCAAGGATGTTCAACATTTCACGACCGACATTCCCGGTCGCACCGACGACAACGACACGATAACCCAATTAAGCTTCTCCTGTTGATGGAGGTGGATAGCGATCCGCCGTGCGCTGTAGCGGATTGTGAAACATGGCGCAAACTTATGTTGCAGTGCGGTAAATCCTCCTTTTATGCCTGCGTCATGCTGAACTTGTTTCAGCATCCATAGGGCGGTGGTCCCTCGAGAGCCCGGGACGTATGGACCCTGAAACAAGTTCAGGGTGACGCGGGAGAGCCACCAAACGTCCTAAAATAGCTCCCCCTGCTCCGCCGGATAGACCACATCATCCCCTTCCACCACAGCGCCTTCGCTCATCTTGGCGGGTTCGACCTTTTCGTCGCCCATGAGGTGAAACACCGCCACACCTGCCGCCAATAAATAGTCCGTCACCAACCGCCTATGGCAGCGCCACCACACGCTCTCCGCGCACATGATCGCCGGGCGGCGGTGTTTGGCGAGCGCAATCAATTCGGCGAGCCCTGCGTGAAATTCGGGACCCAGCGCATAGTCGGCATAGTTATGAAAACTCTTATTCTCCCACCAGCCGTTCATGTCCGCCGCCACACCCTTCGCGCGCCCGCGCAAGCCGCCGAGCGACGCAATGCGGGTATAGCCAATCTGATAGGGCGCGAGTTCTGCCCCCAACACATCTCCATTATATTGCGGATTGGCGCGCGATCCCGGCATTTTGCGGATATCGACCACCAGGTCCGCCGGCCCTGCGCGCAGGAGATCAACGAACTCCGGAATAGTGCGCGTCGAATGGCCGATGGTGAAAATGGTTGGGGTAGTCATGATGGTTATCCTAAACCTTCTCCCCCTGTGGGAGAAGGATACGAAAGCTTAGCCCGTTAGGGTTTAGCTGGAGTTGGATGAGGGGTGCGAGCCTTCAGGCTCGCGCGGTCGCGGTGCGACCGCTTACCCCTCTCCCAGCTTCGACTAAACTCGCTTCGCTCATTAAGTCTTCTCAACCCTCTCCCACAAGGGGAGAGGGGTTCAAATCAAGCCCCTACCCCCTCACGCCATCCTGATCGGGGTCGGGTCGCCCAGTTCCTCGACCAGTTGTTTATAGGCGTCCGCCCGCGCTACGAACCAGTCGCGCACCAGCTGTTCGGCCTCGCCCGCTTCCAGCCCGTCGGTCAATGCGGCGAGCAATGTTTCGTCATCGCCCAGCGCGGTTTGTTTGAGCAAGGGTTCTGCCTCAATCCCGCGCCGCGCCGCAAACAGACGGATCGTCCGCGCGCGCTGGCGAAATTCGAAATCATCGAGCCGCGCGGTTTCAAACTCGCCCTTGCGCCGCAGCATCGCGCCCAGATCAAAGGCCATGGAGGGGCTCCTTTCACAGCAGATATGGGGATGAAGGTGCCAGCCTGCCAGTTGCCGACGCTATTTCTTTGGAGCTTGCGGCAAGATCGCCTCTCCATTGGGACCAATCTGGTAGCCGATCTTGCCCTTGGACCTCCTCCACGCCTCCTCACCCAGTTGAACGACTAGCAAATCGGCACGCTCGCTTGGATACTCGACCACCATCTGGCATCGGTCCTTGTTCTCGTCACACGACCGCTGAAGCTTGCCAGCCCCCTCCTTGGACGGAGCAATGAAGACGCGGCGGCTAATCTTCTGATCCAGTCCGGCGAACAATGTGATGTCCATCGCAGTCTGCTCAATCTGGCATTTGACCTTTGTAGTGGCCTCGCATGCTTTGATCACTGCCTTTTCGGCTTCGACCTTCGAGAGAAAGCCGCCTTGTATCCACATCCGATCCCCATCTGGACGATACGGCGTCTCGCCCTCTGACATAGCAGCAGCCGCCCAACGCCGTCGGAAATCGCCCTTCGGTTCAATCAGGCTGGGCCTAGTTGGGTCAATCACGCCGGCGAAATCGAGGAATGCCGGCACCATATCTTCCTGGATTATCGTGCAATCATTGAGTTTATTGGCTGTGCATGCTTTCTTCAGGTCGGCGGCGGCTGCTTTACGGCTGTTGCCATAGCCGTAAAGCAGCGTGCCATAGGGCTCGGAGGCTACGACGAAATAGGTATTCCAGACCGTCGCGAACGGCTTGCAACCGCCACCCATCGCCTCATTGCAAGCGGCCAGCGTTTCGCTTTCAGCGCGCGCTTTGCGACGGAAATCCTTACCGATCCAAGTTTGACGCGAATCCGGGTGAAACACGATCGCGGCAAAATTGCTGTTCTGCATCATCGGCTCGGGCGGCCTCGAAGGCGGCGCATAGGTCTGCTGTTGTTGTTGCTGCGCTTGTTGCGCATAGTTGCAGAGCGGGATCGGCGATCCGGTGCTGTAATCGACATGGACCACAACCTGTCCGGGTATCCCGTTACACGGTCCGACTTGCGCCGCCGCCGGCGTCGCCACCATCCCACCCATCACCAACGTCGCGAGCGCCATCAACTGGCGGAGTGATATTGCCTTCATTGCGAACCCCTTTTGCCTCCCGGATTTCCCTTAGGGAAACGAGTGAATCAAGCTTGAGACCATGCCATAATCGAGCGCGCTTAGCCAAGGTGATAATCGCCACAACGAAGAAACGCCCCGGCTTGCCACCGGAGCGTTTCGTTATGGGGGTGTTCCAGCCCCAAAGCTTTTTCGCGTGTCAGCGATCAGTCAAATTGACCGTCGCGCAGCCAGCCATCGACATCGTCGCGGGCTTCATCCTTGGCGCGGCCATAACGTTCCTGGATGCGACCTTCGAGCTGTTCGCGGTTGCCATTGATCTGGTCGATTTCATCGTCGGTGATGTCGCCCCATTTTTCTTTGACCTTGCCTTTGAACTGCTTCCAGTTTCCTTCGATGCGATCCCAATCCATGTGGTTTCTCCTGAATGTTAAGGCACCCGCCGCTATGGCATCCTTAACCCGTGACGGCGCTGTCCGGTTCCGCGCAAATCATATTGAGCGAGGTTAAGGCGCAATCTTCCCACATTCCAAAGTTCACAATGTTCGCGCCCAAATGCCTATCCGCCTGTTCACGCCTTCACGCCGCATCCGCCAGATCAAGGGTTGCGAAATCCAGCAGCGATGCCCCCGCCGCGCGTTCCAGTTCGGCGAGGCTGGTGTCGCGCTCTTTGGCCCAGCCTTGCGCGAGCGCGCGCAACTCGTCGCGCGAATAGGGCAGCATCTGCACATCATCGCGCTGGCGCGCCGCTTCGCCATTGGCGAGCAGGCGGGGTTGTTCGCCGCGCGCTTCGGCGGTGCGCGCCGCCATGATTTCGGCGTTGAGCCAGCCATAAAAGCCCTTGAGCATCCCCGCGGCCTGTGCGCGTTCGGCTTCGGACAGTTTGGCCGCCGCCTTGTCCTGCCGCTCGACGATCCGGGCGACGCCCTTTTCATTGCGCTCGAAATGGCTGTCGCGGCTTTCGAGCAAGCGGATCACGGCCATATGCGCCTGGTATGGCGACATCGGTTTGGGCTTGCCGATGGTCCGCGCAATGTCTTCGGGATCATGGTTGCCGGGCATCTCGCCGCGCTTGATCGCCGCGCGGTCAAGCTTTTTAACCGCGCGCATCTCATGGACCAGATGGTCGAGCGGCGCGGCGGAGGCGAGGTCCTCCTGCGTGGCGGGAGGCGGCGGGGGCACAAGGTTCTGCCGGAGCGTTTTGCCCGGGATCGCGGCAATCGGGGCGCTATCGTCATCGGCAGTCTCAGTGCTTTCCGGATCCTTGGTCCGGTCATCACCGTCAGCCTCAGCCTGAGCGTCGCCGTCCACCGCCGCATCCACCGCGGCGACGGCGGCCTGCTTTGCCGCGTCATAGGCGGCCGCGCGGGCGATGGCCTCGCCCACGGTCAAAACCGGCGCGTCCGGATCCTGGGGCGGCCAGAAGGGCTCGTCGCCATCATAAGTGAACAGGATGTCATCATCCCCATCATCGGGATCATCATCATACGCGATAATAGCTGGCTCGGGTGCGTCGACCGGCCTGATCGGGGGTATCATATCGGGCACCTCTTCAGGTCGGGCCTCGCGCTCCGGCTCCGGCTCCGGCATTGCAGCAGGCATCGGTGCCGGACGCAACGAGGGCGAAAAGGAGACCGCGATCCTTGGGCTCTTGGGCGGCATTGGCGGGGCGGGCACATTGCCCAGCCCGGAGAGAAAATCGAACGCGGGCGCGGGCGGAAATTGCGTATTTCCGGTGCGCGCATGATAGGCTTCATAAACCGCCAGCCGCTGCGCATAGGTGGAATAAACGGTTGGCTTATGATGCCGCAACAGGAACATGAGGAGGCCATTTTCCATGCGGTCGCGCATATAGACGACCTCGCCATCCTTGTTGACGACCGCGTGCGAGCTTCCCTTGACCGCGCGCTGGAACAGGAGCGATTCGACCATCGCCACACCCTCGCCCAGCGCTTCGTCCCAGGCCGCGCGGAAGCTCGCGGCATCGCGCCGGTTGCGCAGCGTATAGGCCGAGCGCGCCGTCTTGCCGACCGACCGCGCCGCGCTCACCACACAGGCAAATTCGCTGAGCGCGGCGATGAAGCGGCGCTGGCGGGTTTCGGTCCAGCCATCGTGCCGCTCGCGCACCGGCACGGGGTCGAAATGAAAGCGCGAGGCGAGCGCATTTTCTTCATCTTCGCTGACGTCGATCGATACCGGCTGCCCGCCCGCAGTTCCCGGCCAATAGCCCGGCGCGCGGCCATCGGCTTGAGGGCCGTCGCTGCTCTCGTGGCGGTTGAGGAAGCGCCCGCTGTCGCGGTCATATTGGTCCCAACCATCGCGGCGATAATCATGGGTGTCGGTCATGTTCGGCTTCTCCTTAAAGGCCCCGGCGAAAGGCACGCACGGGGACGATGAAGCGAGGCAAACATGAGTCGCACTTTGTAGGAAAGGGCTTTTTTTTGGGGCGGACTCGCTCTCTATTCCGTCACCCCGAACTCGGTTCGGGGTCCACACTGCCCTGCCCTATCGGTAATGCACTCCCCTCAGCCACAGCCAAAACCGGGAGCGACAAGGGGTTCACGCAGAGGCGCGGAGGCGCAGAGGGGATGGAGGTGATTTGCAACCTCAGCGCGCCCCCTCTGCGCCTCTGCGTTAAACAAATGTCCCGCGCTATCGGTTAAACCAGACCTATATGGATGCTGAAACAAGTTCAGCATGACGGGGCTTTGCCAAGAGCATTGCTCTCTATTTCGTCACCCCGAACTCGGTTCGGGGTCCATACGCCCCTGCCCTATCGGTAATGTACTCCCCTCAGCCACAGCCAAAACCGCAAGCGACAAAGGGTTCACGCAGAGGCGCAGAGAGCGCAGAGGGGATGGAGGTAATGTACGCCGTCAGCACGACCCCCTCTCCGCCTCTGCTTCCTCTGCGATCTCTGCTTCCTCTGCGCCTCTGCGTGAAACAAATGTCCCGCGCTATCGGTAAACCAGAGCTATATGGATGCTGAAACGAGTTCAGCATGACGATGCTTTGCCCGGAGTCCGATGCTATCGGACAGACCGGAACCATAGGGTAAAACGTTAGGCGCCATGCCCGTCCCGCTCACACCCGCCAGCGGAAATGGCCGTTGAGGGGGTGGGCGAAGAGGATGTCTTCTTCCTGTGTCCCCGCGCCGATATTATGGACGACCAGCGGGGTGCCGCCGGGCGCGAGGCGTTCGGAGACGATGCCGATATGCGGCAGTTTTCCGCCGACCAGCGAGGTGAAAATATCGCCCGGCTGCCAATCCTGCGGGCGGGTCGAAAGCGGCAGCCTTGCGCCCTTGCGGGTGAGGAAGGTTTCCAGATTAGGGACGCGGCGATGGTCGATATTGGCGTCGGGGCGCGTGAGGCCCCAGCGTTTGGGATAGCGCCCGAACGCCGCCTTCATGTCGGCATTGACCAAAGCCTGCAAGTCGATCCCGAGCGCATCGCGATAGGCGCGGATGACGACATCGGTGCACACCCCCTTGGCGCGCGGCACATCGCCATTGGGGAAGCCGAGGCTGGTGTAAGCGGGATCATAGGCGAGCGTCACGCCGATCTGGCTGCGGGCCGCGGCGATGAGTTTGGCAGCGGCGGGCGTCGCGGTGCGGGCGGTGCTACGGGAAGCGCCCTCCCGCCCGGATTGGCCCGCCGGTTGCCCTGAAGTTTGTTGGGCCGCGCCCTTCCCCTCGCCGCACGCGGTGAGCCACAACGCCGCCGACCCGGCAAGAAACTGGCGGCGGCCAAGCACGGGCATGATGGCTCCCTCGCCCTTGCCTACCGCGGCGGCTCGACCGCTGCGGCAGCCGCAGCGGCGGCAGCAGCGTCGGCGGCATTATCCGGGCGCGGCTGCGGCGCTGGAGCCGGACGCCGCGCGGGCGGTGGCGGCACCCAAGCACGCGGCTGCTCGGGAGCGGCGCGCCGAGCCGGGGCCGGGGCCGGAGCCGGAGCTTGCGCAGGCGGCGGTGATGCTGCTTGCTGCGGCGTTGCGCCCGTGTTCGACGTCAACACCGCCTTTTTCTGAGGATCGACATCATGGACGACAAGCTGGGTCAGCCGCGCATCATATTGCACCACCGCCTTGCAGCCCTTTATCTTATCGCGCTTGCAGCTTTCCTTCATATAGCGGTCGACATAGCGCGCCGTCGGGGCCGAGCTGATCCGCATGTCGATATCCTTGGTCTCGATCACCGAAAGGACGCCATCGGCAATGGTGCGATGAACCTTGCAGGTAACATGGCTGTCGCGCTCGCACGCCGCTTTGACCGCGGCTTCAGACGCCTCACCGGTCGGAAAACCTCCCTGGATCCACAGCTTGGTGCCAAAGGGGTGCTTCCACGGCACATCGGCATAAGCGACCGAAACATAGCGGCGTTGCGGATTATCGCCGGGGCCATAAACTTCGCCCGAGGACCATTGCCCGCTGCCGACCGGCCGCGTCCAGGCTTCGGACGACGCCCATTGGATGACT
The DNA here is from genome assembly GCA_023458055.1 of Pseudomonadota bacterium. Classification (GTDB taxonomy): domain Bacteria; phylum Pseudomonadota; class Alphaproteobacteria; order Sphingomonadales; family Sphingomonadaceae; genus JAFAFE01. The sequence goes on along the minus strand of JAEXAW010000006.1, from coordinate 153,905 downwards.
TCGCAATGCGCATCATTTTTTTGGCAAAAGGCTTCGATCGATTTTTCCGCCTTGCCGCGACTTGCACCGTAGCCGGACCACAAGCCGCCATAGCTGTCGCGCGCGATCACCACCGCGCCATTATAACCGCCCGAGCCAAGCGTGCAGCCGCCGCCCATCGCTTCGTTGCACGCTTCAAGCGCCCGCCGCTCGGACAAGGCCTGCGAGCTCTGCCCCGCCGCCATCCAGCCGCCCGAGGCATTTTCATGAAAGGCCGTGGCAAGGTAGCTCGTCACCCATTCAACCGCGACCGGTGGCGGTGCAGCGGTCGATGGATCATCAACGCAAAGCGGTGTCGCCCCGATGCCGTTGCCGCCCGGATGCATCCCCACCATCCGCCGTCCCGGACCCGGCCCGGCACAGGCATATTGCGCGGACGCAGAAGTCTCGAACGCCAGCCCCCCTGCAAACAACAGCAGGCCAATAGAGAGACGGACGACAAACGCGGGTTTCATGGACATAGCTCTCTTGCGCGCTCGTTGCATCAGGGTTGCTCCTTTTTGGCGCTGGTCGCGACAGCCGCCGCCGCAGCAGCCGCAGCCGCAGCCGCAGCACCGGTCGGGGTAGCGGTCTCACCCACCGTTGGCGCGGCGGGCTTATTGGGCCAGGCGCTGGTCAAATCCTTGCTGACAATCTCCGCCCGGCGCACATCGAACACGATGCCGACCCGGCATTCATGCTTTTCGGCAGCGCAGCGACGCCGCATAAAATCTTCGGCACCGGCCTCTTGGGGGGGGGCGCTACTGACACGCAGGTCTCTATAGTCCTGCACCGCCCCGATCAGGACCACGTTGGGAATTGTGCGCACCTCTTTGCACGTTTTCTTTGTATCGGCCTCACAGCGCGCCACAACCGCTGCCTTGGCGGCCTCGGCGGTCGGATAGCCACCGCCGAACCAAATCGTCATCGCTACCGTACCCTTGAGCGTCGGATCATCAACCCAGGCCGACGAGCCCCAGATAGCGCGGTAATTGCGTCCCGGGCCGGCAATCTTGCCCTGCCTGCGCTCGCTGCTGCCGACACTGCGCTGCCACGCTTTGGCCTCGGCCCATTGGATCATCTCGCACGTGCTATTATTATCCTTGGCACAATCCATTTTGAGCTTGGCCTCGGCTTCATCCTTCTCCGCGCCGCCGCCTGCCCAGATGCGCCCGCTATTATCGCGGGCAACGACAACCGCGCCATTTTGGACCTGCTGAAAGATTTCGCACGCCCCTCCCATGGCCTGATCGCACGCCGCCATCGCTGCCGCATCAGCCGCTTCCTGCGAGCCATAGCCATAAGCGATCCAGCCTGCATTGGCGTCATTGTGCACGGCTACCGCAAGATAGCTTGCCACCCATTCGATCGACGGGCGTTGCGGCGCGGATTGTTGCGACGAGCCATCATCGACCGACACACAAATCGGCGTCGGGGCCATACCTGTGCCTGCTGGCGTCATCCCGACGACGCGCTGGCCCGGCCCGTTGCCGTTGCAAAGGAACTCCGCAGAGGCGGGCGTCGTGAGCGTCATCCCGACGAGCGCCGCCAGCATGGCAGGCAGCCAAAACCGGATAAACCTTGCCATGCCCCTCATACCCCTTTTTCGATTCGGATCAGTTGGCGGGCGATTCGCCTGTCGCTTTCTTATCGCGCACCGTCCGATTCAAAAAGTCCATTATCGTGCGTTGGAGGTGGAGCCCTACGCCGGGACCGCCGACGCGGTGGGTTTGGCCGGGATAAAGCATGGTCTCGAACGGCACCGAGGCGCGCTGCATCCGCGCCATCACCGCAGTCGCATTGTCGAACACAACATTGTCGTCGGCCATACCGTGAATAAGAAGCAACGGCGTTGCGATCTTGGCGGCATCGGGGAGCGCGCTCGCTTTATCATAAGCGGCCTTGCCGTCCTTGCCGGTGGGGAGCCCCATATAGCGTTCGGTATAATGGGTGTCATACAGCTCCCAATTGGTCACCGGAGCGCCCGAGACACCAGCGGCATAAAAGCCCTTGGGCGCGGCTTCGAGAAGCTTCAGCGTCATATAGCCGCCATAGGACCAGCCATAAATGCCCATGCGGTCCGGATCGACAAAGGGCTGCTGTTTGAGCCAGCTTGCGCCCGCCATCTGGTCGGTGACCTCGACCCCGCCCATCTTGCGATAAATCTGGTCCTCGAACGCCTTGCCGCGATCGGGCGATCCGCGATTGTCGAGGATGAACACGATCCAGCCCTGCTGCGCCAGATATTGATGCAACGGGCTGCCCCACTGGTTCCCTACCTGACGCGAGGTGGGGCCGCCATAATGGTGGATATAGACGGGGTAGCGCTTGCCCGCCTGCATATTGGCGGGCTTCAGGATCGAATAGTAAAGCGGCGTTCCGTCCTGGGCCTTGATCGTGCCGAATTCGGGCGCACGGTGCGCGGCCATATAGGGCGCGTAAGGATGCGTGCCTTCCACCTTGTTTTCGGCGATCCATTTGATCCGTTGCCCGTCGCGGTCGGCGAGATAGACTTGCGGCGGCTGCATGGTCGAAGAACGGGTCACGATCATCGTGTCGCCGCCCGCGACCATCGCCGCGCTGTTGCTGAACCCGGTTTCGGTGACGCGGTGGATGCCATCCTTGCCGGTCCCGCCTTTTGCGAGCGACACCCAGTAAAGCTGCGGTTCGAGCACGCCGTCCTTATTGCCGATGAAATAGACCCGGTCGCGCGGCTCATCGACCGACACGAGGTTGTTGACCTCCCACTTGCCCGCCGTCAGCGGCCGCCATTTGCTGCCCTTGATCTGATAGAGATGGCGAAAGCCCGTCTTTTCCGAGGTCCACAGCAAACTGCCATCCGCGAGGCTTCTGAGATCGTTCGACAGATTGACCCAGGTCTTTGCGCTTTCGCTAAACACAAGTTTGGACGCGCCGGTTGCGGGGTTGACGCTCAAAAGATCAAGCCGGTTTTGCAGGCGGTTCTGGCGCTGGACATAGACGGTCTTGCCATCCTTCGCCCAATTGACCCGCGCGACATAAATATCGGTGTCCTTGCCAAGGTCGACCTTGACCTTGTTCGAACCGTCCGGGTTCATGAGGTAGAGATAGACAATTGCGTTGGGCGTTCCCGCTTTGGGGTAGCGCTGGTCATAGACTTTGGTGCCATCTGCCCCGATGGCGGCGCGGCTGACGATACCGACGGGATTTTCATCGACGCGCGCGACCACAAGGCGGCTGTCATCGGGCGACCACCAATGGCCGGTCATCCGCCCCATTTCCTCCTGCGCGACAAATTCGGCCACGCCCCATTGGACCAGCTCGTTCGCGCCTTCAGTGATCGCTTTGGGCGCACCTGCCGAACCCAGCGGCGCGACATAGAGTTCGCCATCCTTGACGAAGCTGAGCGACGTGCCCTTGGGGCTGACGGTTGCATTCAAGGCCCCCTTGGCTCTTTCGGGAAGCTTGGTGACCTTGCCGTCAAGGCCGACGATCAGCTGTTCGCCGTTCAGCGGCGCGAAGATCGCCTTGCCATCCGGGGTCCATTGATAGCTGATAAGCCCGGTCGACCCGCCGAGGCGGAGCCGCTCGCGCTGCATCTTTTCGGCTTCCGAAAGTTCACCGCCCGAACCGATCGCCTTGGTGTCGATCAGCATGCGCTCCTGGCCGGTTGCGGGGTCAATGGTCCACAAGTCGCTGCGCTCTTTCTCGTCCGCGCGCGCTTTCAAATAGGTGATCTGCTTGCCGTCGGGTGAAAACATCAGCATCGCCGGCGTCGCGCCTGAAAGGGCACCGCCTTCATAGATGCGCTCGAGCGTGAGTTTGCCTTCCTTGGGGGCGTCAGGGGTTGCTTGCGGTGCGGGCGCGGCCTTGCGCTTCGCCCCCTTGGCCTTGGGCGCGGATTTTTTGGTTGCAGATTGCTGCGCTTCGCCTTGCGGGCTCCCATCCGGCCCCGCCGCTCCCACAGCGACGCCCTCGGCCCGGGCAGCGCCCGCCATCATCAAAGCGGCCACACTGGCAGCAATCAGCAATCGGGTCGGCATAGCGCATCTCTCTCCTGTTGTCTGACGGTGGGGTTAATCGCTCGGAGAGAGAGCGGCAAGCCCCGGCGGGTGATTTCCGGGGACGGCGGGTGTGAGGCTGTTTAGATAGCCGCCCCCAAACAAAAAAGCGCCCCGGGTGGCCCGGAGCGCTTTTCCTGTGTCGTTTTCAAACCGAAGCTTATTCAGCCGCAGCGGTTTCCGTCGGACGATTGTCGCGGCGTTCGGCGATACGGGCGCGCTTGCCGGTACGGCCGCGCAGATAGTAAAGCTTCGCACGACGCACCACGCCCTTGCGGACCACGGTGATCGAATCGATGTTGGGCGAATACAGCGGGAATACGCGTTCCACGCCTTCGCCGAACGAAATCTTGCGCACGGTGAAGTTCGAGCCCATGCCCTTGTTCGAACGCGCGATGCACACGCCTTCGTAATTCTGGACGCGGGTGCGCTCGCCTTCGACGACGCGGACGCCGACGCGAAGGGTGTCACCGGGACGGAAATCGGGAACGGTCTTGTTGAGCTTTGCAATCTGCTCGGCTTCGATCTGCTGGATGAGGTTCATGACCCATCACTCCTTGGACGTTTTCGTTGCGCGCCAGAGGCAGACGGACCCGGACCCCGATATGGTGTCCTCGCAAAATCCGGCCTGCATAACCGATTGATTAAACGCCCTTTCCCGATCCGCAACGCTTCGGAAAAGGCGCAACCGGCAGGCAAACCAAGCCGGTGAAGCGCGGCCCTTAGGCCGAAAGCGGGAGAAATGCAAGGGGGAAGGCGGGTGATCCACACCTTATTATATTGGAGCGCATCTCCACCATCTGCCGTCACCCTGAACTTGTTTCAGGGTCCATACCTCCTGCACTATCGATAGCGCCGGGTCTATGGATGCTGAAACGAGTTCAGCATGACGACCGTGGGAAAGGATCGGGCTGGCCCCGACCTATTTCCCCTCCCGATGCCGTTCCCACAAATCAGGGCGCCGCTCGCGCGTGTCTGCCTCCGCTTGTTCGCGCCGCCAGCGGGCGATTTTGGCGTGGTCGCCGGAACGCAGCACTTCGGGGATAGCCAAGCCCTCCCACTCCTGCGGTCGTGTATAATGCGGATATTCGAGGAGGCCGCTTTCGAAACTTTCTTCCTCGCCCGATAGGTCCGATCCCATCACGCCGGGGAGCAGGCGGACGATGGCATCGAGCAGCATCAGCGCGCCCATCTCGCCACCGGACAGGATGATGTCGCCCATGCTGACCTGTTCGATCTCGGGCCGCGCTTCAAACAAACGCTCGTCAAAGCCTTCGAACCGGCCGCACAGGATGGTGACCCCCTGCCCTGCGGCGAGTTCACGCACCCGGCCTTGCGTGATCGGCTTACCCCGGGGGGTCATGGCGAGAATGGGGGGTAATTCCTCCCCGGGACGGGGAGGTGGCATCGCGGAGCGATGGCGGAGGGGGGGCTCCGTTTCAGAACCGCCGCTTAAACCGTGAGCCCCCTCCACCATGCTGCGGATGGTCCCCCTCCCCGCCCCGGGGAGGATTTTATCCAGCATCCGCGCCTTACCCGCATCCACCGCCGCCGCGAGCACATCGCATTTGAGCACCATCCCCGCCCCGCCGCCTGCTGGCGTATCATCGACGGTGCGATGCTTGTCCGTCGCAAAGTCGCGGATTTGCAGCGTATCAAGGCTCCACACCCCCTCGCCAAGCGCGCGCCCGGCAAGGCTATGCCCCAGCGGCCCGGGGAACATATCAGGATAAAGGGTGAGGATTTGCGCGGCGAAGGTCATCCGTCAAGCGGTCCAATTTTCAACCGACAGGCCCGGAATAGCGGCAAAGTCTTGCTCATTATTGGTGATGATCGTGAGCCCATGCGCCAGCGCCGTCGCCGCAATGAGCCGGTCAAAACTCGCGCGTTTGAACGGGAGCTTGGCGTAATGCGCGGCGCATTCCTCATCGAACGGCAATATTTCGAACTGGCTCATAAATTCCTGCGCGTCATTCCAATCGCCTCTTCTTGTCGCACCGATGAGAATTTCTCCGGCTGTCACGGCGGACAGCAACACGCGATCGACGCCGCACGCTTCCAGCCGCAGCATCGCCCGATCCGCCGGTGCGCTGTCCAAATCCTGGAGCAGATAAATGCAGATATTGGTGTCGAGCAGATAGCGGCTCGCTGTGGCTTCGGTCATTTGTCCCAAGCGCGCGGTTTTTGCTCGAAGGGCTCCCGTTTCAACCCGGGCATTGAGCCGCGAAACTTCCGGATATTGATCTTGCGCACCGGCTTTTCGACGGGTTCGACAATATATTTGGACTGTTCTTCGCGCAGGATCATCTCGGCCCCCTCCTCAAAGCCGAGGCTTTTGGGCAGGCGAAGGGCAAGCGAGTTACCCGATTTGAACACTTTGGCGCGATATTCTTTGCTCATGGCGGGCTCCGTATATACTTTTTGTATATACATTTGCCCGCCTTGGCAAGGCTATTCCACCCATTCGGGGTTCACCACCGCGCGGGCCGCATCCCATTCGGGCACGGCATCGGCGTGGAGCGGCACCATAAAGCGTTTGGCCTTCTTGCCGTCTATGGCGGGTTTTTCGATCTCGACAATGTCGCCCGCACCGAAATTTTCGACCGCGACGATGGTGCCGACGGGGGTGCCATCAGGGGTCACGCAGGAAAGGCCCAAAAGGTCGGCGTGATAATATTCGCCCTCTTCGAGCGCAGGCAGTTGATCGCGCGCGACGGCGAGTTCGGTGCCGCGCATCGCGTCAGCCATGTTGCGGTCGGTAATTTCGGCAAAGCGCGCAATCGCGCCATGATTGCCGGGGCGGATTTGCTTGAGCGTCAATGTGGCAGAGCCCGCGGCGAAGCTCTTATAGCGTTTGAGGCTGTCCGGCCCTTCGCCGAACAGCTTCAACCTGACCTCGCCCGTCACGCCATGCGCGCCGGTGATGACGGCCAGCGTAACGGTACGATTGGTCATAGGTCGATCCTAAACCGAAGGGCTGAGCTTGTCGAAGCCCGTATGTCGGGCGGCAAGGCGCCCTTCGACAAGCGCAGGGCTTCGGTGCGTTTGCGAAGCCCCTCCCGCAGGCGGGAGGGGTGTTTTCATTAGCCTTCAGCCGGTTCCTGAGCGGATTCGCCGCCTTCGGCAGCGTCCGCCGGCGCGTCACCAGCGTCCGAATTCGGGGTCGCTTCGTTGGTGTCCGCAGCCGCTTCCTCGGCAGCCGCTTCTTCAGCCGGTGCTTCGGCAGCAGCTTTGGCTTCTTCTTCAGCCGCCTTCTTGGCTTCTTCGGCTTCTGCAGCCTTCATCGCCTTTTCTTCGATGCGTTCCTTGGCCTTGGCACCGAGTTCCCCCTTCTTGGGGTTATTCTTGGGTGCGCGTTCCTTGACCCCGGCCGCGTCGAGCATGCGAGCCACGCGGTCGGTCGGCTGCGCGCCAACCGAAACCCAATGCTTGGCGCGTTCAACGTCGAGCACAACGCGCTTTTCGTCATCCTTGGCGAGGAGCGGGTTGTAGCTGCCGATCCGTTCGATGAAGCGGCCATCGCGCGGGCTGCGCGAATCCGTCACGAGGATGCGGTAATAAGGACGCTTCTTGGAGCCGCCACGCGACAGACGAATTACAGTTGCCATTATATTTCCCTTTCAAATCAAATAATAAAATAACGAATTTAAGCTTATTTCTTCTTCATGAAATTCTGGAAGCCGGGCGGCAATTTGGGTGCGCCCGGACCGCCGAGGCCCGGGAGACCAGGGCCGCCGCCGCCGAGCTTGCCGAGATCGCCAAGCTGCGCTTCAATATCTTTAAGGTCAGGCATATCCTGCCCTGCCGCGCCGCCGCCCATGCCGCCGAGCAGACCACCAAGCCCGCCCATACCGCCACCGCCTTTGCCGCCACCACCAAGCATGCCGAGCAGGCCTTTCATGCCGCCCATCTTCTTGATCTTCTTCATCGCATTGGCCATTTCCTGATGCATTTTCAGAAGCTTGTTCACTTCCTGCACCGTCGTGCCCGAACCATTGGCGATGCGGATCTTGCGCTTGGCATTGATGATTTCGGGCTTGGCGCGTTCCTTGGCGGTCATCGAACTGATCATCGCATCAAGATGCACCAGCGTCTTGTCGTTGACCGCGCCTGAAGCCATCGCGGCCTGCGCCTTTTTCATGCCCGGCATCATCCCGGCAAGCGCGCCGAGGCCGCCCATCCGGCTCATCTGCTGGAACTGGGAGCGCATGTCGTTCATGTCGAACTTGCCCTGCGCCATCTTCTTGACCATCGCCTCGGCATCTTCGGCCTTGATGGTCTCGGCGGCCTTTTCGACGAGGCTGACAACATCGCCCATGCCAAGGATACGCTGCGCAACGCGGGCAGGATGGAACGGCTCGATCGCGTCCATCTTTTCGCCGGTCCCGGCAAATTTGATCGGCTTGCCCGTAACCGCGCGCATCGAAAGCGCCGCACCGCCGCGCGCATCACCGTCCATCCGGGTGAGCACGACGCCGGAAAGGTCAACCTGTTCGGAAAAGCTCTTGGCGACCTGTACCGCATCCTGCCCCGACAGCGAGTCGACGACGAGCAGCGTTTCGGTCGGGCTGGTTGCCTTCGCCACGCTGCGCATTTCATCCATCAGGCCCTGGTCGACATGGAGACGGCCCGCCGTATCGAGCATCAGCACGTCAAAGCCTTGGAGCTTCGCCGCCTGAAGCGCGCGATTGGCAATTTCCACCGGCTGCTGCCCGGCAATGATCGGCAGCGTCGCGACATCAACCTGCTTGCCCAGCGTCGCAAGCTGTTCCTGCGCCGCCGGACGATTGACGTCGAGCGAGGCCATCAACACCTTTTTGCGCTCTTTTTCCTTGAGCCGCTTGGCGATCTTGGCGGTGGTGGTGGTCTTACCCGAGCCCTGCAAACCGACCATCATGATGATCGCGGGCGGGGTGACGTTAAGGTTCAGTTCGCTCGCGGTCGAACCCAGCATTTCGGTGAGACCATCGGAGACGATCTTGATCACCATCTGCCCCGGCGTCACCGAACGCAGCACATCCTGACCGATGGCAAGTTCGGTCACTTGTTCGATGAAGCTGCGGACGACGGGAAGTGCAACATCGGCTTCGAGGAGCGCGATGCGGACTTCGCGCATGGCATCGCGCACATCCTGTTCGGAAAGCGCGCCACGGCCCTTGAGCCGATCGAACACCGTCCCCAGCCGCTGGCTCAAACTATCGAACATACGCACTTAACCTTTCCGATTCGCGAGGCCGGTGACAGCTTCGCCAATACGCACAACGCAAAACGCGCCGGTGGGCGAAACCTCGCCTACCAGCGGCCATCCGTGGACAGAAACAGGCCGTCTCGGATTGAATTTTTTCATGCACCCTAAAGTGCAATCGAGCGCGCCACTAGCCGAAGTTACCTGATTTGGCAAGTGCAACCGCCGTCTCGTTAACATCCTTTATACCAATTTCTGGCATTGACCCTCCATTAACTCATTGGCTCGCAGGCAAGGCGTGCCGGCATAAGAACGGGGACGATATGCAAACTGCGTGGAACCAGGCGCCTGCAAGCACCGGTCCGGACAAGGGCCGGATCGGTATAGCACAACAGGATTTCGTTACCGGCGGAATCATCGTTGCGGCAACCATCTTGTTTATTGGTACCGGCGGCAGCGCGATGACCCAGTTGGTGCGCAATCTGGGCGGCACCGGCGGCCGGGTCGATACCATTCTCCAGACCGCTCTCATTCTTAACATTGCGTTGATCCTGTTCGCCTGGCGGCGTTATCGTGACCTTCGGGCAGAAATCGAGGACCGTGCGAAGGCAGAAAACCGGGCACAAACGTTGGCCGCGACGGATCCTTTGACCGGCTTTCTTAACCGCCGCTCGATTACCGACGAAGGCGCTGAACTCATCGCCGAAGCAGAGCGCCGCCAAAAATCCGTCGCCTTTTTTATGCTCGACCTCGACCATTTCAAAAACGTCAACGACGTCCACGGTCATGTCACTGGCGACATGGTTCTGAAACAGGCAGCCAAACGGATCCAAACCGTACTGCCTGCATCTGCCCTGATTTCACGGCTCGGGGGCGACGAATTTGTTTGCGCATTCCAGTTTGACCCGACGAACCCTGATGTCATCAACCGCCTTGCCGAAAAGCTTGTCGCGGCGATGGCCCAGCCGATCATGTCCGACCGCTTGCACATCACCATTTCGACCTCGATCGGCATCGCGCGGATGGAAGCCGGCGCGGACACGGTGGAAGCGCTGATGCGCCGCGCCGACATCGCCATGTATGATGCCAAGAAGCGCGGACGTAACCGCTTTTGCTGGTTTGACGCGTCGATGGAGCGCGAATTGCGCGCCCGCAACAGCATTGAAAGCGGCATTCGCGAAGGCATCCCGCTTGGCCATTTCATGCCTTATTATGAACAGCAGATCGAACTTTCGACCGGACGGCTCAAAGGCTTTGAAATGCTTGCACGGTGGGAATCGCCCACGCACGGCATGATCTCGCCCGAAATTTTCATCCCGATTGCGGAAGAATCGGGCCTCATCACCGATTTGAGCTTTTACCTGATGCGCCGCGCGATGGAGGACGCCAAACAATGGGACCCGACGCTGACGCTCTCGGTCAACATTTCGCCGACCCAGCTCAAGGATCCGTGGCTCGCGCAGAAAATCGTCAAGCTCCTGGTCGAAACGGGCTTTCCCGCCGACCGGCTGGAAATCGAGATTACGGAAAGCTCGCTGTTCGATAACCTCAGCCTCGCACAATCGATTATCGGGAGCCTCAAAAATCAGGGCATCCAGATTGCGCTCGATGACTTCGGCACGGGCTATTCATCGTTGGCGCATCTTCGCGCCCTGCCGTTCGACCGCATCAAGATCGACCGCAGCTTTGTGTCCTCGATGATCACCAGTAAAGATAGCGCTGCCATTGTCGCGGCGATCACCCGCCTTGGCGAAACGCTGGGGATGCCGGTCACAGCAGAGGGCATCGAGGATGCCGAAATACAACGACACCTGATTGAACTCGGCTGCTCCAAAGGTCAGGGTTGGTTTTTTGGCCGCCCGATGTCGAGCGCACAGACCCGAACCTTGCTCCTCAGCCGCAACCTCTTTCCCGGAACACCGCCCGAGCGACCCGACCCGACACCCCCCGAATTGGAGAGCGCGACACTCCGGATCGGCTAGGCCGGCAATAAGCGGCGTGCCCATAATCTGGACTTATAAGCCGCGCGCGCCTAGATGCGGCGATCATGCGCAGCGCTTTCAAAAAAATGCACGGATTGGGCAATGATTTTGTCATTGTTGACGCGCGCGTGGAGCCGGTCGAGATGTCGCCGACGCGGGCGGCTGCGCTCGCGCATCGCCACACCGGGATTGGCTGTGATCAACTGATCCTGCTGGAACCTTCCAGCCGCGCTGATGTAAAAATGCGGATCTTCAACGCGGATGGCAGCGAGGTCGCAGCGTGCGGCAATGCGACGCGCTGTGTCGCGGCCATCTTGGGCGGTGAAGGTCGGACCAATGCCACCATCGAAACCGCCGCCGGGCTCCTTTCTGCCGAAGCGGGCGATCATGACGCCACCGTTGATATGGGCAAGCCCCGCTTTGACTGGGAGCAAATCCCCCTCGCCTACGCGATGGATACGAGCGCAATGCCGGCCTCGTGGGACGGGCTTGAGCATCCCGTGGCGGTCAATGTCGGCAATCCGCATGTCATCTTCTTCGTCAAGGACGTCGATGCGGTCGCGCTTCAGGATATCGGCCCGCTCATCGAACATGACCCGCTGTTCCCCGAACGCGTTAACGTCAACATCGCCGAAGTGACCGGCCCGCAGTCCTTGAAGCTGCGCGTGTGGGAGCGCGGTGCCGGGCTTACCCTCGCTTGCGGCACCGGCGCTTGCGCCACCGCCGTTGCCGCCATCAAGCGCGGGCGGGTGCAATCCCCCGTCACGGTATCGCTCCCCGGCGGCGATTTGACGATTGCCTGGGCACCGGGCGAGAGCATCCGCATGGCCGGTCCGGCGACCTTGGTGTTCGAAGGCGAGATCGACTGGGCGAACTTTCCGTGAGTGCGCCGCAGGACAACCCGCCCGGCGTCCAGACCATCACGCTCGGCTGCCGCCTCAACATTGCCGAAAGCGAAGCGATCCGCGCCAAGCTGGCGGAGCGGGGCGATGCGTCCGACCTCATCGTCGTCAATAGCTGCGCGGTGACCGCCGAAGCGGTGCGCTCGACCCGGCGGGCGATCCGCAAGGCCAAACGCGATGCGCCGGACGCGCGGCTCGTCGTGACGGGATGCGCCGCCCAAATCGACCCCGCCAGCTTTGCCGCCATGGCCGAGGTTGATCTTGTCCTCGGCAATCGCGAGAAAGGCGATATTGCCGCGCATGTGGCAACGGGCGGTTTGGGCGCGGGCCTCGCCCTTCCCCCGGCGGAGAAAATCCACGTCACCGACATCATGCGCGTCGAAGACACCGCACCGCAACTTGCCGCCGCCTTCGCCGACCATGCCCGCGCTTTTGTCGAGGTGCAAAATGGCTGCGACCATCGCTGCACCTTTTGCATCATCCCTTATGGGCGCGGCAACAGCCGCTCGGTTCCGGCGGGCGTGGTGGTCGAACAGGTGCAGGCGCTGGTCGATCAGGGGCATAAGGAAATCGTCCTCACCGGCGTTGACGTCACCAGCTACGGCCATGATCTTCCCGGCAAGCCCGCGCTCGGGCAGCTTATCGAACGCGTCCTCGTCCATGTGCGCGGGATGGAGCGGCTGCGTCTATCCTCGCTCGACAGCATCGAGATTGATGACCGCATGTTCGACCTTCTGACCGGCGAAGCGCGGGTCATGCCGCATCTGCATCTCAGCCTGCAGGCGGGCGACAATATGATCCTCAAGCGGATGAAGCGGCGACACAGCCGCGAACAGGCGATTGCGACCGTTGAACGGCTGAAAGCGGCGCGCCCCGCCATCGCCATCGGCGCGGATATTATCGCAGGCTTCCCCACCGAAACCGACGAAATGTTCGAAAACAGCCTGCGCCTCGTTGCAGATTGCGACATTGTTTACGGCCATATCTTTCCCTATTCGCCGCGCGAAGGAACGCCAGCTGCGCGCATGCCGCAGGTGGCCTTGCCCATCATCAAGGAACGCGCCACGCGGCTGCGCGAAGCCTGCGAGGCGCGCAAAAGCCGTTTCCTCGCCTCGCTCGTCGGCACCAGGCAAAATCTGTTGGTCGAGCGCGACGGGCTTACCGGGCATGCGGAAAATTTTGCCGGCATAAGGCTGGAAAATCATGCGCCCCCCGGCCATATCGCAGCCGTTACCATCAAGGCACAACAAGAAGGCATTCTCATCGCATGAGCGGATCAAGTTGGCAGGACCGGGTTTTCGGCGGGTTGAAGCGTACCTCGGAACGGCTCGGAGAAAATATCTCCGGCCTGTTCGGACGCGGCGTCGATGATGCGATGCTCGACGAAATTGAAGATGCGCTGATCATGTCGGACTTGGGGCCAAGCATGGCCGCGCGCATCCGCCAGCGCCTTGCGAGCCAGCGGCTCGACAAGCATCTCGAGGAAACCGAGGTGCGCGCGGTGGTCGCCGACGAAATCGCCAAGGTGCTGGCCCCGGTTGCGGTGCCGCTCGATATCGTCGCCTTCCCGCGCCCGCATGTGATCCTGGTGATCGGGGTCAACGGGTCGGGCAAGACCACGACCATCGCCAAGCTTGCGCATCTGTTTCAGGAGATGGACTATTCGGTCATGCTTGCGGCGGGCGATACCTTCCGCGCAGCCGCCATTGGCCAGCTTAAAATCTGGGCCGAGCGGCTCGGCGTTCCGATCATCTCCGGCCCCGAAGGCGGTGATGCGGCGAGCGTGGTATTCGATGCCTATAAACAGGCGCAGGCGGCGGGTTCCGATGTGCTTATCGTCGACACCGCCGGGCGTTTGCAAAACCGCAGCGAACTCATGGATGAACTTGCCAAGGTCAAGCGCGTGCTCGGCAAGATCAACCCCGAAAGCCCGCACGATATCGTGCTGGTGCTCGATGCGACCAACGGCCAGAATGCGCTCTCGCAAATTGATGTATTCAAGGAAATGGCGGGCGTCACCGGCCTTGTCATGACCAAGCTCGACGGCACTGCACGCGGCGGGGTGCTGGTATCGGCAGCGGAGAAATACGGCCTTCCCATCCACGCCATCGGCATTGGCGAAGGGCTGGATGATCTGCGCCCCTTCCATCCGCAACTGGTAGCGAACGCAATTGCGGGGAATTTTTAATATAAGGCCCCTCCCCTTCAGAGGAGGGGTTTGGGGTGGGGTTGTCCACCAACGCTGCGCCTTGCGGACGGCCCCACCCCACTCGCCTAAGGGCTTGCAGCCCCAAGGCTTCATTGCCCTCCCTGAAGGGAGGGGGGAACGAGGAAACTATGTCCGAAGAAATGCCTGATCCCAGCCTCGTCGTCGAAGAGGCTGCGCACCCGGAAAAGCCCGCGCATAAGCATGGCGGTTTCCTTCCCTTCCTGCTCGATTTCGGGCCGCTTCTGGTGTTTTTCCTGACGTTCAAATTTACCTCGCCTTCGGGTTCATCGTCATTCGGGCAGACGGCGGCCGCGATCCAGGGCACCATCGCCTTCATGATCGCGATCATCGTCGCGGTGATCGTCTCCAAATGGAGATTGGGCAAGGTATCGCCGATGCTGTGGCTATCGGCCGTGCTGGTGATCGGCTTCGGCGCGCTTACCGTCTATTTCCACGACCAGAAATTCATCCAGATCAAGCCGACGATCATCTATGCCTTTTTCTCAGCCCTCCTCATCGGCGGATGGCTCAAAGGCAAAGCGCTGCTCAAATATGTGTTCGAGGCGGCGTTTGACGGGCTGGACGAAATTGGCTGGCTCCAAATCTCGCGCAACTGGGGCTTTTTCTTCCTCGCGATGGCGATTGCCAATGAAGTGATGCGCGCGATGCTGAGCTTTGACACCTGGCTCACGGTCAAGGTGTGGGGCGTCACCGCCGTGTCGTTCCTCTTCGTCCTCGCCAATGTGCCAATGCTGATGCGGCACGGTTTGGGGGTTGAGGGGAAACCGGACGCATGAAACTGACGCATCAACCTTCGCCCCCTGTGGGAGAAGGATATGAAGCCTTATGAGCGCAGCGAATTAGGCGCAGTTGGAAGAGGGGTGCGGGCCAAAGGCCCGCGCGATTGCCGAAGGCAATCGCTTACCCCTCTCCCAGCTTCGACTAGGCAGCAAGCTGCCAAGTCTGCACAACCCTCTCCCACAAGGGGAGAGGGGAGAAGGTTTCTAACAAAAAAGGGGCGCCGGAACGCCCCTTTCCTTTAATCCAAAACCGGTTGGCCTCAACCAACCTGCAAATTGCAGGCCGAGGTCTTGCCGCGCTGGTCCTGTTGCAGCTCGTAACTGACCTTCTGGTCCTTATCGAGGCCGCGCAGGCCCGCCGCTTCGACGGCGGTAATGTGGACAAAAGCGTCCGGGCCGCCATCATCGTTGGTGATGAAGCCGTAGCCCTTGTCTGCGTTGAAAAATTTAACGGTGCCGGTAGCCATGATTGTAGCTCCTTTATGATGGCAGCAAAGAAACACTGCGGACCGTATGCCCGCAGCGAAGCCAGGTAGCGTAGAGAGAAAAGGCAGCTTCTTGCTGGGTAGAAAGGAGCGTCGAATTCGCAATCTGTGCGACGTTAGCGGGACGATCTATAGGCTTAATTGGGCCTAATAGCAAATCGCCCCCGCCGGGCGCATAAAAAAGGGCGGGAAGCCCGTGCGCGGCCCCGCCCTTTTTTACTTATGATGAAGCGGGCTTAGCCCTTCTGGTCCGCGCGGCTTGCGCCCTTGCCATCGAGATTCTGCGCGACAAAATCCCAGTTGATGCCATTGGCGAGCACGTCACCCGCATATTTGGGGCGGGCGTTGCGATAATCGATATAATAAGCATGCTCCCACACGTCGAAAATGAGGAGCGGCTTCGCGTCATGCTTCACTGGGCAATCGGCATCGTGGTAGGAGGTGATGACCAGCTTGTCGCCATCAAGGTTGAGCGCAGCCCAACCGCTGGCGAAATGGCCGACTGCTTCGGCTTTCAATTTTTCGACAAGATCATCGGTTGAACCAAACTGGTCGTCGATCATCTCTTTGAGCTTGCCCTTGGGCTCCTGCTTTTCGGGGCTGAGGCACTGCCAGTAAAAGCTGTGGTTCCAGATCTGGCCGACCTGATTGAACAGCCCGCCCTTGGCGGTCTTGATGAGCTCAACCAGCGACTTGCTCTGCAAGGCTTCATCCGCCGCAATCAGCTCATTGGCCTTGTCGACATAGGCTTTGTGATGCTTGCCGTGGTGATAATCAAAGGTTTCTGCCGAAATCAGATCGCCAAAAGCATCTTTTGCGTAGGGAAGGTCGGGAAGCGTGAAAGCCATTTTCTGTCTCCATCATGGTCTTGATTGTTGGGGGTGTTCATAGCCGCAACGCATGGGCGATGAAAAGGCTCAATAGTTCGGGAAATTTTGTGACGGCGTGGAAGGGCGGGCGCGCCGTGGTTCATACAGTTCGTCACCCTGAACTTGTTTCAGGGTCCATAGATCCGGAGCCATCGATAGCGCAGATGCTATGGACCCCGAAACAAGTTCGGGGTGACGAATGATGGGGAGAAAGGACTGCTTACCCCCCTCACAACAACCCATGCTTCTTCAGGCTATGCCGCAACTGGTCATAAGTGAGCCCCAATGTCTCGGCGGTCAGCTTCTGGTTGAAGCGGCAGCGCGCCATTGCGGCTTCGAGGATGGCTTTTTCATAGCCATCGACCGCCGCGCGGATGTCGGTGACGTGCTGCGGCTGGGCTTGCGGCACAATTTCTGCCGGGCTTTCGGCGGAAAGGGCAGGCGTTGATGCGCTGGCGGAAGGCGGCGTGGCGGGCGCCCCCTGCCCTGCCGGTTTCCACGGGCTCGCGAACGGATCGAACACAATCTCGTCAATCGCCCCCCGCAGATGGTCGGAGCGATAGACCGCGCGTTCGATGACATTCCTCAGTTCGCGCACATTGCCGGGCCAGGCATAGCCTTCAAGCGCCGCCGCCGCGCGCGGGGTAAAGCCCGGCCATTCGTCCCACTCCAGTTCCGCCGCCATGCGCCGTCCGAAATAGTCGGACAACAGAGGAATATCGCCTTCGCGTTCGCGCAGCGGCGGGAGCGTGATGACCTCGAAGGAGAGGCGATCGAGGAGGTCGGCGCGGAATGTGTTGGCGTCGGCGCGCGCAGGCAAATCTTCATTGGTCGCCGCAACAATGCGGCAATCGACGCGGATCGGGCGTGACGAGCCGATGCGTGCGACCTCGCCATATTCGACCGCGCGCAGCAAGCGTTCCTGCGCGCCCATCGACAGCGTGCCGAGTTCATCAAGGAATAAGGTGCCGCCGTCGGCCTCTTCAAACCGTCCGGCCCGCGCCTTGGTCGCGCCGGTGAACGCGCCCGCTTCATGGCCGAACAGTTCGGCTTCGATCAGCGTTTCGGGGAGCGCCGCGCAATTCATCGTGACGAGCGGCCCCTTCCAGCGGTTGGAGAGGTGATGCAGGCGCTCGGCGATCAGTTCCTTGCCCGTGCCGCGCTCTCCGATCACCAGCACCGGGCGATTGAGCGGCGCAGCACGGCTGGCCCGCTCGACACTATCGAGAAAGGCGAGCGATTGGCCAACAAATTGTGTTTCGCGTTGCACGCCAACTATTGGTCATAATCCCCAATCTTTCGCAAGCGAAAACCGCCAACCTTACCAAAAAACCGCAGAAACCGGCGCGGATGAAAAATTGGCACGGCTCCTGCAATGCTGGTCTCAAACGCAATGAGAGGAATCCATGTCTTTGTTCAAACTCTACGAGGTCGGCCATGTCCACTAATCTGGTTCTAGCCGGCCCCGTGACGCCGGAGCAACTTAACCCTCACCCGTCCCGGGGCAGTGCTTCGGCGTCATCACCCTTTCATTCGGGCGAAACTGCGCTTAACTTTGCAGACATCGCCCGCACATTGGAGACCATGTTGATGGGAATTTTTTCGCGAACCCGCGACATTATCGCCGCCAATTTCACGGATATTCTGGACCGTTCCGACGATCCGGCACGCATGATCCGTGTTATTATCCTTGAAATGGAAGAAACTCTGGTCGAGGTGCGCGCGTCTGCTGCGCGCAACATTGCCGACCAGAAGGAAATGCGCCGCCATGTGCTGAAGCTTGATGCGCTGCAGGAAAGCTGGACGGAAAAAGCCGAGCTGGCGCTCTCCAAGGACCGCGAGGATCTCGCCAAAGCGGCGCTGATCGAGCGCAAAAAGGCGGCCGACATGGCGGGCGAGCTCAAGGTCGAAATCCAGGTGCTCGATGATGCGCTGCGCGCCAGCGAGGACGATATTGCCAAGCTGCAGGCCAAGCTGCGCGAGGCGCGGACCCGCCAGAATGTCATTGCCGCGCGTCTCGAAGGCGCGGAAAACCGGATCAAGCTGCGCACCATGTATGGCGGCGAGCGTACCAAGGATGCCTTCTCGCGCTTCGATGAGCTCGAACGCCAGGTCGATTTTGCCGAAGGCCATGCCGAAGCTTTGGGCATGAACGGCCCGCTCAGCCTTGAGGATGAAATCTCCGCGCTCGCCCCGACCGACGAGGTCGACGCAGAACTCGCCGCGATGAAGGCGGCGCTGGCGAAGAAGGGAGAGGCGTGATGCTGATTGCAGCGGACCCCACCGTCATCGTCCGGAGCGGAGATATGTCCGCGCAGGATATCGAAGCGATGCGCGAAGCTTCGCACATGGTAAGCGAAATCTTTCCGGTGATCGGGGTAACCGTCGCGGGGATCATCCTTGTCGCGGTAACTTGGCTCCTCCTCCATTATGTCACCAAATGGCGGCAGGCGAAGACGCTGACCAATGAAGATGAAGCGCTGCTTGACGACCTTCACGAAACCGCCCGCCGTCTCGACGACCGGCTGATGACCATCGAACGCATTGTGGCGGCCGACCGCCTCACGACACGCAACTAAGGGACTTCGAAGCAATGAACAGCATCAAAGACCAGATTGACGAACATGCCAAGGCGATTGCAGACCTTGAAGCGCAGTTGCAGCGCGACGACCGGCTGGAACGCGCTTATGATCGCAGCATCGCGTTGACCTCGGCCCAGCGTCAAAATGCGCCCAGCCGGACCAAATTTTATCTCGATAAAGCGCGCGGCAAATGGCTCGGCGTCTGTGCAGGGATTGCCGACTACACCGGCGTCGATGTGCTCTGGATCCGGCTCGCGGCGGTCCTTTCGACCTTCGCCATCTTCCCGTTCAACCTCATCACTTATGTCGTGATCGCCTGGATGTCGGAGAATAAACCTGCCGGCCTTTACGACGATGCGGTCGAGGCAAAATTCTGGCAGGGCGTGCGCAGCAATAGCTCGGGCTCAGCCAAGGAAGTGCGCTCCAAACTGCGCGACATTGATCGCCGCATCGCGGACATTGAAGCGCATTTCGTAAGTTCGAACCGCCGCCTCGCCGACGAGATCGACGCGCTCAAATAAGCAGATAAGCAACCGACAGCTAGACGCGGCTTGCCGATGCCATCGAAAGCTTGCGCCGAGTTGCAGGGAAGAACAAATAGGGAGCATGCAGTAACCATGAGTAACACTGCCGCCAATGCCATCCAGATATTGACCACCCTCGCCGGACCCGTGACCGTGATCGTGATTGCCGGGGTCGGGGGATGGGTCATCACCACCTGGCTCAAGATCAAGAATGGCTATCCGCTGGAGGGCATGTGGGGCCAATCGCTCCACCCTAAAGCCTCGAGCGCGGAGATGGAACGCATCAAGCTCCTCAGCCAGGAAAATGCGCAATTACAGGCCGAAATCGGTTCGCTCAAGGACCGCCTCGCCAATGTCGAGCGCATCGTCACCGATGACAGCCACCGCCTGGTGCAGGACATTGAAGCCCTGCGCATTTCGACCAAAAATTAGGGAGAGGTCCCATGAGCAGTCTTGCCGGAATATTGGGGGTTTCCATTCCCCTGCTCGCGATCAGCGCGGGGATGTTTCACAACTGGCTGAAGTTCAAGGAAAAGCAATTGACTATCCAGACCGAACTCACCGCCGAAAAATCCGCGCAATATGCGGCGCACACCGAACGGCTCGAACAGCGAGTGCGGGTGCTGGAACGCATCATCACCGACAAGGGGTTCGATACCGCCGCGCAGATTGAAGC
This sequence comes from Pseudomonadota bacterium, assembly GCA_023458055.1. Taxonomy (GTDB): domain Bacteria; phylum Pseudomonadota; class Alphaproteobacteria; order Sphingomonadales; family Sphingomonadaceae; genus JAFAFE01. The sequence goes on along the minus strand of JAEXAW010000006.1, from coordinate 133,633 downwards.
GTTACGCGATATCCAGACGGTCGAACCGCCCAAGATCACCACCGGGGCGTAAGGGAGTATTGAGCCAATGAATCCGTTTGAAATGGTTGTCCTGATTGTAGCTATCGTCTCCGTTGCGGGCGTTTTGCGCGCAAAATATGGCGTAAGGCGCGATCATCTGGGAAATGAATATTCCGTCCGCACTCCGCACACGCAGGCCAATGAGGCGCTGGAAAATGCACGGCTACAGGACGAAATCAAAACTTTGAAGGAGCGCATCTCGGTCCTCGAACGCCTTGCGACGGATGACCAGCGCAGCATCGAACTTGACCGCGAAATCGCCAGATTGCGCGACAAAACCCAATAACCAGGACTCAAGGGACGTGATCGGAGTAACCGCAATGACCGACCCCATTTTCTATACCAGCATGGGTTTGATGACCCTTGCCGCGACCATGATCGTGAGCGTGGTTGCGCTCAAAGGCTGGCGCGAGTGGATTGCCCTCAAGCGCGACGAGCTTCAGGCATCAACCGTTTCAGGGCGGGACGACGAGCGCCCGACCACCTTTTCGCGCATCGAGGTCGCGGACCTTAAGGAACGCGTGCGCAAGCTTGAAGCGATTGCCGCTGGCGTCGATCTGTAACCCTCCTTATAGGAGCGGGCATGACTGACCCTGCCCGCTCGCTCGACGATATTTACGACGAATATGATTTTCTCGATGCCGATGACCGCTACCGGTTGCTGATTGATCTTGGTCGCGAACTTGAGCCCATGCCCGATGCGCTCAAGACCGATGCGACCTTGGTGCGCGGCTGTTCGGCGAGTGTATGGGTTTACCCTACCGAACAGGATGGCAAGCTCCATTTTCTTGCCGACAGCAATGCCGCCATCACCAAGGGGATCATTGCGCTGGTCCTGTCCTCGGTGCAGGATAAGCCCGCCAACGAAGTCGCCCAAATGGACATTGCGGGCTCGCTTGCGCGCTTCGACCTCAGCAATCAATTATCCTCGAACCGCACCCAGGGCATCCCCAACATGATCGCGCTGATCAAGGAAACCGCAGCGCGTTACGCAGCCTGATCGCGCGCAAATAAGCGCCGCAACGCTTCATCATCGATGCCCGGTTTGACCAACGCCCACTGGTCCGGATGGCGGCTGTCGATCACCACCACCGCATGTTTGGGGCAGATATCGAGGCAGCCGACCTCGATCACCCCGACAGGCGATTTGCGTCCCTTTTTGGCGTTGAACAATTTGCGCAACCGCTTGGCGAGCCGCGTGCGCCCGTCAGGGCCGAAGCCGCCTTTCTGCCGTTTCGAGCATTTGCGGCACACCAGGATGGCGTGCGACCAGTCGGCTTTGATCGGTTTTGCCGACATCAGGCGCGCTGTTTCGTCTTGGCCGATTTGCCAATCGCGAGGCGGCGCTCTTCCCAGCGTTTCATCACCTCGAATGCGGCCTGGATGCTCTGGAATTTGACATAGGCGGCGCTGTCACCCGGCTTCAAATCGGGGTGATGTTCCTTGGCGAGCCGCCGCCACGCCGCCTTGACCGCCTCAAAATCCGCCTCTTCGTCAAGTTCAAGCGCCTTCAGTGCATTGAGCTCATCGCGGCTGAAGCGCCCGTCGCCGGGGCCGCCCCAGCCATAATGCTGCGCTTCTTTGTAGCCCTTATTATCGCGCCTTTCATTGCGTTCACGCTCGGCGGCTTCCTCTGCGGTGAGTCCGGCAAAATAATCCCAGTTGCGATTATATTCGGCGGCATGGGTTTCGCAGAAATACCAGCGTTCCGGGCTATTTGGCGCTTTGGGTGCGGGCCGGTCGCCGGGTTCTTCGCAACCTTGCCGGTCGCACAGGCGCACAGGCTTCGCCTCGCGCGAGCTGCCATAGCCGCGCCAGCGGGGAAAGCCCCAGTCATTGGATCGTGTCGCCTTGGCCATCGCTCCGCTTTGTATCGTGCCTGAGTGATGATGACCACCACCACCACTTGTAAAAATTATGCCAGGAGGCCTGTAAGCCGGGTTCTGTCCATGCCGTTACGGGCACTGGGCGACCATTCCTCTAGGCCGGACCTTGCGGTACGGCTCAAGCAACCAACCCGGATAGCTGGGCCAAAATCACCCTGCGGCTTTACCGCGCGCCATCCCTATTCGGTCTTGCTCCAAGTGGGGTTTGCCTTGCCGTTGCTGTTGCCAGCATTACGCGGTGCGCTCTTACCGCACCCTTTCACTGTCACCGGGCCAAAGCCGTAGGCGACCTGCTTTCTGTGGCACTTTCCCTGAATGCGTCCCGAAGAACGCACCCGCCGGACGCTATCCGGCACCTTCATTTTGTGGAGCCCGGACTTTCCTCCCCTGCCTCGCTTGCGCTAAACAGCGGCGGCCGCCCAGCCTCCTGGCAAGATGGGGAGATAAGCGAAGACAGGCGGTTTTTCAATCGCCTTCGGGTTGCGGCAGCAGGAGCGCGAGGAGGATCGCGCGGCATTCGCCATCAATCGTGCCGTCGATCAGTTCGGGCCGGAAGCGCCGCTGGAACGCAACAGTTGCGGCAAAGCCATCGGTCACATCATAGCCAAAGCGTTCGAGCGCGAGCAGAAACCCGGCATCGGACCAGAGCGGATCCATCAATTTCTTGGTCGGGCGCGGCAGTGCAAGGCGGCTTTTGGCAAGCTCGCCCCAAGGGAATAACTCGCCCGGATCCTGCTTGCGGGTCGGCGCAATGTCGGAGTGGCCGACAATATTGCCGCGCGTGATATTATAGCGGCCCTTGATTTCGCCAACGAGGCTCTTGATCGCCTCGACCTGTGCTGGAGGGAACGGGCGATAGCCCCATTCATGGCCGGGATTGACGATCTCGATGCCGACGCTCGCAGAGTTTATGTCGGTAACCCCGCGCCAGTGCGAACGGCCCGCATGCCAGGCGCGCTTTGCTTCATCAACGAGGTGAAAGATGCGGCCATCTTCCTCGACCATATAGTGCGAGGATACACCCGATTCGGGGATCGACAGCGCACGCAAGGCCGACGGGCCATCCTGCATGCCGGTATAATGGAGCACGATCATCGAAACCGGAAGCGTCCGTTCGTCGAAATTGGGCGAAGGATGGTCGATGAAAGCGGTCATACTGGGGCTGTGTTTTTCCGGATAAGCGTTCGCTTAAGGTCGTGCCGCAAAAGACCTGGCTTTGGCAAGGTATTTTAAGCGTGCCGGTAACTCACGCAAATTTGAGCGCAGGGGCGTTCGCTTCGGGTGAAGGACAATAAAAGCCCCGATGCACCCGGCTCGATTCAAAATCTTCGGTCTGGCCGATCACCGTTTCGCCTGCGCCGAGCATCAGATAGCCGTGCGGGGCGATCTGTTTTTTGAGGCGCGAAAAAACTTCGCGGCGCATCGGCAGCGAGAAATAGAGCAGCACATTTCGGCAGAAGATGATGTCGAACGGACCGCCGAGCGGCGTGTGCAACAGCATATTCTGTTGGCGGAAATCGATCATCTGGCGCAGCTCATCACGCGCGACCCAGTTTTCGCCCTCCTGGTCGAACCAGCGCACCATCTTGGTCACCGGCAAGCCGCGCTGGATTTCAAACTGGCTGTAAACGCCTCTCTTGGCGCGCGCGATGGCGCCTTCGCTGACGTCGGTCGCGATGATGCGCACCGTCCAGCCATCCCAGCGCGCTTTGTCCTCGGCGATCATCATCGCAACCGAATAGGCTTCTTGGCCGTTGGAACAACCTGCGAGCCAGATCGACAATGTCTTGCTCGCTGCGCGCGCCGCGCGGATTTCCTCGAACAGCGTGGCGTTGAGGTAGGTAAACAACAGATGATCGCGGAAGAAAAAGCTTTCATTGTTGAGGAGGGCATCAGTGATTTCGCTTTCGAGCGCGTCGCCGATGCTCTTGTCCATCAGCGCCGACAATTCGGCGATCGAGTTGAGCTTATATTTGACCAGCAGGGGTTTCAACGCGGTGTCGATGCGCCACAGCCGGTTTTCCGCCAATGTCTGCCCGGTGCGGCGGGCAAGCAGCTCAACCATCTTGTGACGCGCCAGATCATTGCTGATGTCGACCATCATCATTTACTGCCCCAGCGATTGAGGTAGGAGGCAATCGCGTCGGGGGCGAGCACGGCCGAGGCGATGCCATCGCGTACCACCGCGCCGGGCATGCCCCACACCACGCAGGTTTCCGGATTTTGCGCGAGGATCGGGACACCAACCCCGTGAAGATCGCGCGCGCCGTGGAGGCCATCGCGGCCCATGCCGCTCAACAGGATCGCGCAGGCGCGCTCGCCATAGACTTTGGCAACGGCCGAAAACATCGGATCAACCGAAGGCTCACATCCCGAATCGACCGGGCCATGCGTGATGCGCACGCGCACGTCATTGCGCTCGTCGCGGTAAAGCGACAAATGCCCCTGCCCCGGCGCGAGATAAATATGGTTCGCCTCGATCCGCATATCATCTTCGGCGACGCGTACCTTGCGGGTCGTCATGTCGCCCAATTGGCGCGCGAAAAACGGAATGAAGGCGTCCGGCAAATGCTGGGTCAAGAGGATAGGCGCGCTGACCTCCTTGGCGAGACCGGCGAGAAATGCCTGCATGGACGGGATGCCGCCGGTCGATGCCCCGACCGCAATACATTGGAGTGTGCTTGACGCAGGCGGGGCAGGTTCAACCCGATGCCGCTTTTCCGCAACGCGCACATATTCGCTCGCCTTACGCGTCGCGCGCTTACTGTGCCCCAAGCGCCGCAGCCGGTCGTGGAAAATCTCGCTGAAGGTGCCGCCAAAGCGCGTCCGCCCCGGCTTCGCCAGCGTGTCGGACGCACCGAGTGCCAGCGCCTCGACCGCAGCCGGGCCGCCCTCTTCGGCATTGGATGACAGGATCAGCACGCGCGCATCCTTGCCCCGTTCGAGAATGTCAGGCAGCGCGTCCAGGCCGTTCATGATCGGCATCTCGATGTCGAGGACAACGACATCAACCCGGTCGCGCGCGAGGAAATCCAACGCTTCCTGCGCATTGGCGACCGACGCAACGATCTGGAAATCGGGCGAGCGCTCGATCATATGCTCAAGCACGCTGCGGATCACCAGGCTGTCATCGACCAGCATCACGCGCACAGGGGCATGCGCGCCGCTTCCCTCTTCATCCGGGCGCGAGCGCGGCGCGGACGGCGTGGCCGTCGTCCGGCTGTTACCGGACGTTGGCTCCATCACGGGAGGGGATGAAGACTGCTTCATGAGCGGGGGCCAAGATCAGGCGAGACCCACCAGCTGCAATTTTCCTTCGAGGGTTTCGCGGTCAAACGGCTTCATCACATATTCGTCCGCGCCCGCTTCAATGGCCGCGCGGATATGGCCGACGCCATTTTCGGTGGTGCAGAACACGATCTTGGGGCGAGCGGTCACGGCCGACGAGCCGTTCAGCGCTTCGAGAAACTCCATCCCGCTCATGCGCGGCATATTCCAGTCGAGCAGCACGACATCGGGCGGGCTCGCCTGACAATATTCCAGCGCCTCCTGGCCGTCGCAAGCCTCGTCGACCTTGAACTTCATGCCTTCCAATATATGGCGGGCGACCTTGCGGATGACCTTGCTGTCATCGACGACCAGACATGTTTTCATCGGTTTTTCCTGTTGTTCACGCCCGGCCCCCCGGACTTTGAAGTTAAACTTATCGCGCCAAGCGTAAGGTTCCGGTTAACGCGGCGGCTCCGTTCACCGCATTATGCGGCGCGCAGCCGCGCTTGCCCCTGAACCAGCGCTTCGGCGCTGACGACGAGCAGCGTGTGACCGTCATGGTCGATCATCGATTCGGCCACCCTCTCCCATCCGGGCGACAATTGGCCGCGGATCGGAAATTCATCCTCTTCGATAAATACCACATCTTCGACCTGATCGACGATGATACCATAAGCATGGCCGCCGCAATCGGTCACCACGGTCTTACGCCCTTCCGGCGAGCCGCTGCCGCTTTCGCCGACCGCGATGCCCGCATCGACCAGCGTCATAACGCGGCTACGCAGGGCAAACAGGCCAATAATATGCGGCGGCGCGGCAGGCACCGGGGTCACATTGCGGACGACTACCACCGATTCGACCTCCGCCGAGCGGAACGCGATGCGCGCATCGCCAACCGTCGCCACCAGATAGAGATTTTCGATCATGCTGCCCCCCATCAGTTTTGCTGCCTTGCTTTCAGCGCCGAAACGAGCGCGTGGCGATCATAACGATAGATGCTATCATCATTTTTACGCAGGCGCGCGGTTTGGGCGCGCAGGCGGATGACCGGCGTCCCGGCTTCGACCGGCACTTCCGTTTCGGCATGGGCCGAACAGATAACCACGGAGGGCGCTGCGGCATCTTGCGGCGCTTCGCCCAGCACCACCTTATAGCCGGCTGCCTCGACCATGGGTGCCAGGAACAGACGGGCCCATTCATCATCATCGCCATGATCGATACGGCAGACCGGCCTGGACGTCGGCTGACTGATGGCAAGGTTTGAAACTTCACAGAAAACCCAATGCGGATCAATCACTTCGACCTGCTCACCGTTGATCAGGGCAACACCGCACGCAAGCCCGTCATGGCTTGCCGGAGCAATTTCAAACGGGGTATCGACGATGTCGATCACCTCGGCAATCGGATAGCCGACCGCAGTGCTGCCGTCGGTGATCCGCAGCATTTTAAGGCGCGTGAGATCGGCGGGGACGCCGCTCGTAAACACCGGGATAATTTCATCGCCGATGGTGACGCGCCATTGCCCCGCGCTGAGGTTGAGCTGGCTTGCATCCATGTCCTCCACCCGGTCGATCACCGACAGGCGGACAGCGCGGGTGCGCCCGTCATATTCGCGGAACAAGAGCATCTGACGATCAATTGCATCGCCGTCATCATCATTGTCCGCTTCGATCTGGTTGAGTTCGGCCTCGCTGCCGCGCGCATCTTCGAACACCGATGCCTTGATCGCGACCCCGCTCGGGTCAACCAACAGCATCGGTCGCCCGCTATCCGGCAAGGTCGTGCCTGCATAGAGCCCGCTCGCCATGATTTGCGGAGCCGCCGGGCGGATGACCAACTCTTCCTGGTCATGCACTTCCTGCACCGACAGCGCGTAAGGCTTGCCGCTTGCCGGACGCACCAGCACCAGGGTGCGGTCGTCGCCCTCCTCGCCGCGTTCCAGTCCCAGCACATCGTCGAGATAGACGAGTGCGAGTCGTTGCCCGCGCACCAGCACCATTTCGGCGCCCCCGGTGCGATCAATCCGCGCAGCTTCGCTATTTTGCATCAAAATTTCGAGGATGTTCGAACGCGGCAGGGCAAACAGCTGGTTGCCCGCGCGCACCGTGAGGCCGGAGATGATGGTCAGCGTCATGGGCACGCGCAGGCGGACGGTGAAGCCTTCGCCTTCGCGATTTTCGACCTCGACCACGCCGCCGATCCGTTCGACATTGGCGCGCACCACATCCATGCCGACGCCACGGCCCGAAATATCGGTCACTTGCTTGGCCGTCGACAGGCCGGCAGCGAAGAGGAATTCAAGCTTTTCAGCCGCGCTGAGGCCACGCGCATCATTGGGCGAGATCAGCTTGGCATCAAGCGCCTTGGCGACCAAGCGGTCCAGCGCAACGCCTCCGCCGTCATCCGACACTTCGACCACAATCTGGTTGCCCGACTGACGCGCGGCCACGTTCAACAGCCCGATCGGGTTTTTGCCCGCTTTTTTGCGCCCTTCGGTCGTTTCGATGCCATGATCAATGGCATTGCGGACGATGTGGGTGAGCGGATCGCGGATCATCTCGATCATTTCGCGATCAATTTCGACTTCGCTTCCTTCAATCACCAGTTCGACACGCTTGTCGAGCTTGGCGGAGAGGTCACGTACCGTCCGCGGCAGCGCCGAAAACAGCTTTTCGATCCGCTGCATCCGCATCTGGCTGACCGCATTGCGCATATCGGCAATGGAGCCGGAAAGGCGTTCAAAGGCGGAAACCACCTCGCCGCCAATTGCGGCTTCGCGGAACTGGCGTGCGACTTCATTGCGGGCGAGCACGATGTCCGACACGCCGTTCATGATATTGTCGAGCAAGCTCAAGGGCACGCGGATCGAGCGCAACACGCCCGCAGCATCGGCGTTGATCCCGGCGGCAACAAATTCTTCAACTTCGCTTTCAGCCGCCTCGGTTGCCCCTTCTTCCAGGCTGGCGATCAGCTGTTCATCGCTGCCCGGCGGCTCAACACCTTCGCGCCCGATTTCGCCGGTAAGGTCGGTGATGCGGTCGATGATAGCGAGAACCGCGCTGACCAGGGCGGGCGATGGATCGCGCGTCCCGTCGCGCACCTCACCCAAAGCGCCTTCTGCCGCATGGGCGAGTGCACCGATCCGGGTCAGGTCAAGAAAGCCGCTGCTTCCCTTGACCGTGTGAACAAAACGGAAAATCGCATCGAGTCGCTCGCGATCACCGGGATTATTCTCCCAGGCGATGATCTCTCCGCCAATTTCGTCCATGATTTCTGCGGTTTCCGCGAGGAAATCCTGCAACAACTCGTCCATCGTGCCCCACCCGGTTGCATCCTATAATGCTCGGGTATGGGGCTCAGTGGTTAAGATCGGGTTTACCCAAGAGGCTTTTCTAGCCCTGTTGCTCCAACCGCATGATGGCACCCAGAGCCAATAGTCCCTCGTCGGTCTGCACCATCAGCTTGCCGCCATTGGCGGAGGAAAGGCGCGATGTCATCCAGGCGGCAGCGGTGCGCGAGGAGAGTTCTTCTTCTGCCATACCACCTTCCAGCGCGCGGCGGATTTCGGGGTCGAGCGTGATGCGGTCTCCGGTCGCCCGCACGACCATCTCCATCTCGTTGCCGCGCTGCTCCGCGCCGATATCAAGCTGTCCGCCGCGCACCATCGCGTCGGCAGCAACCAGCGCAAGGTTGAGGAGACATTTGGCCGCCGGCTTGGGGAGCGCATTGCCGCCGACGATCCATCCCAGCGTGGTGCGATCGTTGAGGAGCCCTTCAATCGCCGCCTTGACCTCGTCCGCCGGAACCAGATCGCCAAAGCCCCCGGCAGACCCGAACGCCAGGCGGAAAAATTTAAGCTTGTTGGCCGAAATTCTGGCGCTTTGTTCGAGCAGTTCAAAGCAACGCTGACGCATTTCCGGATCGGTTTCACCCGCCATCAATTCGAGGCCATTGTTGAGCGCGCCAACCGGACTCAATAGATCATGGCAGAGGCGCGAACTAAGGAGGCTGGCAAAATCAATCTGGTCAAGCGACATGGAATGGATACTTTCGTTGCGTGGGGGTTCGGCCCGCGGTCGGTTTTGGAAAAGCCTAGTGGCAATCCCCTTTCAATATATCCAGCCCTAATTGCCAGTTCCAAGCCGCCGAAGCGCCCGCGACACGCGTTGGGGATGGTTCGCTGCTTGTTTTCGCGGTGCTTTCACGCCGCTCGTCTTGATTTTACCGTCTTCATCCCCATATCGGCGAACGTGGGAGCCGGGGACACCAAGCTGACAGTCGAACTGGGCGAAGATGCGGTTGGCCTGAGGCTGGACCGTGCGTTGACGGCCGCCATCTCCGATCTCTCGCGCGAACGTATCAAAGCCTTGATGTTGGCGGGGTTTGTCCGCGATACGGTGCGCGATGTGCCGCTTGATGACCCTGCGTTAAAGCTCGCCGCGCCGACCCGTGTTTGCGTCACCCTGCCCCCCGCTGCAGCCAGTGACAATGCGGCGCAGGATCTCGATCTGGTCATCGCCTATGAAGATGAAGACGTGATCGTGGTCGACAAGCCCGCGGGGATGGTGGTGCATCCGGCAGCAGGCAATGCCGACGGTACGCTGGTTAACGCCCTTCTCCACCATTGCGCAGGCCGGCTGTCCGGGATTGGCGGCGTGGCGCGGCCAGGCATCGTCCACCGCATCGACAAGGGCACCTCGGGCCTCATCATTGCGGCAAAAAATGATCAGGCGCATGAAGGGCTAGCTAAGCAATTCGCCGATCACAGCATCGTGCGGCGCTATCAGGCGCTGGTTTATGGCCGGCCCAACCCGCTCGAAGGCACGGTGCGCGGCGCAATTGCGCGCGCTTCGGCCAACCGCAAGAAAATGGCCATCGTTCCCGACGGCAAGGGCAAGCATGCGGTGACGCATTACCGGACCTTAGAACCGCTCGCCCACGCAAGCCTGATCGAATGTCGGCTAGAGACCGGGCGGACGCATCAGGTGCGCGTCCATATGACCCATATCGGGCATCCCTTGCTCGGCGATCCGGCCTATGGGCGGCCCAAAAAGCCGGTTTCGGATCTGCTGAAATCGCTCCAGTTCGAACGCCAGGCGCTGCATGCGGCAGTGCTTGGCTTCATCCATCCAAAATCGGGTGAATCGATTACTCTGACCAGTTCAATTCCGCCGGATATGCTGGAACTGCTCACCCGATTGCGCGTATAAATATTTACACAAAAGCCGATGATTCTTTGATAAGATGATCCGTCTTTTGGTTCAGGAAGGATAGAAAAGATATTATGGCCAAGGCCAAAGCAGTTTCGGCAAAAAGCAATGTTCCCTCGGTCCCGGCCCTCGGCGGGGAAGCGAGCCTCAACCGCTATTTGTCGGAAATCCGCAAATTTCCCCTCTTGACGCCCGAGCAGGAATATATGCTCGCCAAGCGTTATCAGGAACATCAGGACCCCGAGGCCGCAGCGCAGCTGGTGACCTCGCACCTGCGACTCGTCGCGAAGATCGCGATGGGCTATCGCGGCTATGGGCTTCCGGTTTCGGAACTCATCTCCGAAGGCAATATCGGCCTCATGCAGGGCGTCAAGAAATTCGAGCCCGACCGGGGCTTCCGCCTCGCCACCTATGCAATGTGGTGGATCCGGGCGTCGATCCAGGAATTCATCCTGCGCTCGTGGAGCCTCGTCAAAATGGGCACCACCGCCGCGCAGAAAAAACTGTTCTTCAATCTGCGCCGGATGAAGAATAATCTCGAAGCGTTCGAGGATGGTGATCTGCGCCCCGAAGATGTGCAGAAAATTGCCACCGACCTTGGCGTTTCCGAAGATGATGTCGTCTCGATGAACCGCCGCATGGCGATGGGCGGCGATACCTCGCTCAACGTCCCCATGCGCGAAGATGGCGAAGGACAATGGCAGGATTGGCTCGCCGACGATGGTCCGCTGCAGGATGAACAGGTCGCAGAAGCCGAAGAACGCGACGTGCGGCACGCGCTTCTCAACGAGGCGATGGAGCATTTGAACGACCGCGAGCAGCATATCCTGACGCAGCGCCGCCTGATCGATGATCCGCAGACGCTGGAAGATTTGTCGCAACAATATGGCGTCAGCCGCGAGCGCGTCCGCCAGATTGAAGTGCGCGCGTTCGAAAAGCTACAAAAGGCGATGCTGCGTATTGCGGGCGAAAAGCGATTGCTTCCGGCTGCCGCATAAAATTAGCATTGGCGCGCGGCATTTCATCACCGCGCCCCACTCCCGGAGAACCCCTGCTCTAATCGGCGGGGGTTTTTCTTATGGGTGGCAGGCTTATGGTAACGGGGCTTTTCTCGGCTGGGCAGGATTGATAGGGTCGCGTCCATGGCTCGAATATCCAGGCTCCGCTCGCTCACCCGTCCCTCTTCCTTTTCGCGGCCTTCCGGACCGCATAAGTCAGGCTACCGCATCGGCTGGCTGATCGGGCGCTGTATCATCTATTTCATCGTCGGCTCGGTGCTGTGGGTGCTGATTTATAAATGGATCCCGGTGCCGCTCACCGCGACGATGATGGGTGATGTCGTCGCCGGGCGCGGGCTCAACAAAAATTGGGAGCCGCTCGGCAATATCGACGCCGATATGCCGCGCGCGGTGATCGCGGCCGAAGACAGCAAATTCTGCAGCCATAGCGGGTTCGATACGACCGCGCTTGAGCAGGCAATCCGTGCCAATCTGTCGGGCGGAAAGATGCGCGGCGGATCGACGATCAGCCAGCAGACCGCGAAAAATGCCTTTCTGTGGCAAGGGTCCGGCACGATCAGCCGCACGTTGCGCAAAATTCCCGAAGCCTGGTTCACCATGCTGATCGAGCAAATCTGGGGCAAGCGGCGGATTATGGAGGTCTATCTCAACATCGCCGAGACCGGTATCGGCACCTATGGCGTCACCGCCGGGGCCGAGCGCTATTTCGGCAAGGGGGCGCAGTCCCTCTCCCCGTCCGAAGCCGCCCGCATCGCCGCCGTCCTCCCCCTCCCCAAGGAACGCGAGGCCGTCGCCCCATCCGGCTACACCCGCCGCTATGGCAACGCCATCGTCAGCCGCATGCGGATTGTACAGCGCGACGGGCTGGATGCATGCATCCGGTGAGTTGATACCCGCCGCCCGTTTCACCCCAACAAAAAGGGCGCCGAGATCACTCCCGGCGCCCTTTTTTATTGCTTGTCAGTCTGGCTTAGAAGCCAACCACCAGTGTTCCACTGATCGTGCGCGGTGCACCGATCTGAATGAACGGAGCGCTGGTGCTCTGCGTCAGGCCGCCGTCGAAGCCACCATAATAGAGCTTGTCGAACAGGTTATAGACGTTGAACTGCAGATGGGTCTTTTCAAGACCGTAATCCGCAAGGCTGATGCGCGCATCAGCATTTACCAGCCAGTAGGATGGCGTCTTCGCCGGGAACTGCGTCACTCCACCGATCACCAGCGGGAGGTTGGTGTCGAACAGGTAACGCGGACCGGTGCGCTTGCCCGTGATGCCGAGTTCAACAGGACCAAGCATGCCGCGAACCGTACCGCCGTAGCTGTAAGTTGCCGCGCCAGATTCACGCTTGCCTGCCGTCGGAGCAAAGGTCGTCGGCGTCAACTGGAGGTCATCTTTAATCTCAGATTTGAGGATTGAACCAAAGACATAGAATGCCAGTTCCTTAACCGGGGCATACGACACAAACCCGTCCACACCATATTTGTCCACCCGGCCAAGGTTACGATAGACGTTGCGGTCGAGTTCGACGTCATAAGCCGACGCGAGACGGTCGGTATAACGCGTATACCAGCCGCTCACCTGTGCTTGTACCTTGTTCGACCGATAACGCAGACCAAGGTCGAAGTTGTCGGTCTTTTCCGGCGAAGGCTTGGCACCTTCGGTCGTCGGCGCGAAGAAGAAGCTGTTGTACAGGTTATCCGTGCCCGGAACCTGAATGCCCTTCGAATAGTTGCCGAAGACCGAAACTTGCTGCGTTACGTCAAAAGTAAGACCAATGTTCGGCAGGATTGCATCATATTTGAACACGCGACGCTGCGGCCCTTGAACGGTTGGGTTCGCCGCAGCATAAGCAGCCGCAGCGGCCGTGTTGGTCCCGAAGCAATCAACAAAGCCCGCAACCGAGGTCGTGAAGCAATTGTTGTTGAGGTCGCGTTTGAAGAACGGCGCGCGAAGGCCGATATTGACCGTTAGCGCATCTTCCATGAAGCGACCGCGATATTCACCGGCGATCTGGTTGAGGATCGCGAGCGACTTACGGTCACGCTTTTGGAGGATGGCACCGTTAACGTCGGCAAGCGGCGCATTGACTGCAAACACGTCCAAAGGCTCGCCGTTCGCTTGCAGACCAATCACCTGGCCGGTCTGACGGTGACGGGCATGATCCAGCGTATAGGCCAGACGGAAGCGATGTTCCGGACTCAAATCCCACGTCAGGTTGGTGATCACGCCATAACGACGCGTATTGGTCTGGCTCGGAGCGAGCATGGTGATTTCGTCGAGCAAATCGCCATCGCCGTTCAAGTCGCGACCGAAATACGGGCGGCCGCCCAAGTAACCGGCCTGATTGAGAACGCCAGCTCCGGGGTTTGTGTCGAGAAGACGTTCGCGCGCTCCAACGGTGCCGCCGCCATTAGCCTTCACGTACTGATAGCTAGGATCAACCGAAAGAGTCAGTCCTTCGGCCAGCGTAAAGCGCGATGCACCACGCACGTTCCCTGTGTTCGAGGGGTTGTAGCGACGGTCGAACTGGGTGCCACAGGTGTTGGGATTATCCGCAACGCCTGGGCGTGCAACGAGGTTCACCGTACACGGATAGGGAATGCCATATTCCAACTGGTCGCGATCAGTCGGGAACCGATCCGGAACCGCCGGCGCTCCGGCGTCATTGCGCAGACGCACCGAACCGAAGAAGTTGTTGCGATTTTCGTTATAGTGACCCGCCAGCGAAACGAAGTCACCATTATCGCCAATCGGCTGATAAATGCGAGCGTTATACTGCTGCTTACGAATACGTCCGTAGTTGTTGAACGGAATGCGGTTGACCGCACGCGACGCCGCGAAGAACGCACGCGTACCGAACGAGGTCAGGTTACCGGTTTCGACCTTGCCAAAGACGCGGAAGAAATCAAAATCACCATAAGATGCGGAAAGCATGCCGCCAAACTCTTCGTCGGGCGTCTTGGTCCGGTAGTTAACGGTTGAACCCGAAGCCGCTGCAGTCGGGCTGTCGACGTCGGTCGATCCGAGGTTGACGTTGACCTGCTCGATCAATTCCGGGTCAAGCTGCTGGTTCGAATAGACCGCATAGTTACCCGAATCATTCAGCGGAACGCCGTCGAAGGTCAGCGAAATGCGGTCGCTCGAAAAGCCGCGAATGCTAAGCTTACCACCAGCCGAGCCATAAGCGTCATTGTTCTGGAAGTTGACGCCTGGCATCACGTTAATGGTGTCAAGGATGGTCTGACCAGGGTTTTGGCGCTCGATATGCTCTTGCGTCAGAACTTGCTTCGCCTTGGTCGTATCCGGTGCCTGAATGCCCGCGACATCTTGTGCGCGCGAGCCGGTTACGACGATTGCTTCTTCTTCGAAATCCACCGAGCCGGTCGACTGCGCGAATGCCATCGACGGCATGATGAGCGCGGCGACTGCTACCGTGCGATACAGCATGGTTTTCATGGAATATTCCCTCTTGGTTCAACGAAAAACTATTCTTGTCGAGCGAAGCAACGGCGCACCGAATCGCACGGGGCCCCGCTCTTGCTTGTGGCCCGAATGATTAGCGAATGTGGCAGCTTGATGACAGTGTGTCGCAGTGCAGCAAAAGCGGTGTAACAAATGCGTCATCGAGCCGAGGCTGGACTGTCACATTCATCCGGCCCGGCGATTTCTTTCCGCCAAGCCCATGTTTTGATTATAATATCTACAACCTACCGCAACGACAGGTCGCGCCCTGAAAGCCTGTGGCATAGAAGCCACAGGTTCAAATTCTTTTCAGATTTGCCTTAAAAATGGGCGCCCGCCGCCGGGCGCTTGTCTTCAGGCTGCGTCGTCCGCCCCAACCGCGCTCTTTTTCTTTTTGAGCACTTCGGCGAACACCTTGATCGGCTCCTTGCGGCCTTCCACCACATCTTTGTCGATCACCACTTCGCTGACGCCCTCGAGTGTCGGCAGGTCGAACATGGTGTCGAGCAAAATGCCTTCGAGGATCGAGCGCAGGCCGCGTGCGCCGGTCTTGCGCGCAATCGCCTTGTTGGCAATCGCGACCAGCGCATCTTCGGTGAAGGTAAGGCCGACATCTTCAAGCTCGAACAGCTTGCGATATTGCTTCACTAGCGCATTTTTGGGCTCGGCCAAAATCTTGACGAGCGCATCAACGTCCAGATCTTCAAGCGTCGCGATCACCGGCAGACGGCCGACAAATTCGGGAATGAGGCCGAATTTGAGCAGGTCTTCGGGTTCGCCCTGTTGCAGGATCGCGCCGGTGCGGCGTTCGTCGGGCGCGGCGACATGGGCGCCAAAGCCGATCGACTTGCCCTGCAAACGGTCGCCGATAATCTTTTCAAGCCCCGCAAAAGCGCCGCCGCAGATGAACAGGATATTGGTCGTGTCGACCTGGAGGAATTCCTGCTGCGGATGCTTACGCCCACCCTGCGGCGGCACGCTCGCGGTGGTGCCTTCCATCAGTTTGAGGAGCGCCTGCTGCACGCCTTCGCCCGAAACGTCGCGGGTGATGGAAGGGTTCTCTGCCTTGCGGCTGATCTTGTCGATTTCGTCGATATAGACGATGCCGCGCTGCGCCTTTTCGACATTATAGTCGGACGCCTGCAACAGCTTCAGGATGATATTTTCCACGTCCTCGCCGACATAACCCGCTTCGGTGAGCGTGGTCGCATCGGCCATGGTGAACGGCACGTCGAACGTCTTGGCCAGCGTTTGCGCGAGCAAGGTCTTGCCCGAACCCGTGGGGCCAACGAGCAGGATGTTGGACTTGGCGAGTTCGACATCATCGCCTTTGCCGCCATGGTTGAGGCGTTTGTAATGATTGTGGACGGCGACCGAGAGCACGCGCTTTGCCCGCGCCTGCCCGATCACATAATCGTCGAGCACGTCACAGATTTCCTGCGGAGACGGCACGCCGCCATCCTTCTTGGCCGCAAGCCCGCCCTTCACCTCTTCGCGGATGATGTCGTTGCACAATTCAACGCATTCATCACAGATGAATACCGTCGGACCCGCAATCAGCTTGCGGACTTCGTGCTGCGATTTTCCGCAGAAGGAGCAGTAAAGCGTGCTTTTTGATTCCGAACCGCTCAACTTCGTCATACCTATCCTTCAACTGCCGCGCCGCAATTCCGGCGAAGCAGCGCCCATCCTATCGGGCAATTGTCATAATTCAAGCGGTCAATTGAGCCTATGCCCATTGACCGCCTGATATTTTACCCCGCGGCCGACCTTCGCTCAAAGTTCACAAAGATCACGCATGGCGGCGTATGCGGGCCAATTACTCCTTGGGCTTATCCGCGCTTTGATCCGAGGTCGTATCTTCCGATGCCTTCGGACGCTGGTCGAATACCTGATCGACGAGACCGAACGCTTTGGCTTCTTCGGCTTCGAGGAAGGTATCGCGGTCCATCGCCTTTTCAATCGCCTCGAGCGGCTGACCGGTATATTTCTGGTACAGCGCGTTCATGCGCGCGCGGATACGCAGGATTTCCTTGGCCTGGATTTCGATGTCCGACGCCTTGCCCTGTGCGCCGCCCGAAGGCTGGTGCACCATGATGCGCGCGTTGGTGAGCGCAACGCGCATCCCCGGTTCACCTGCCGCGAGGAGGAACGAGCCCATCGAAGCCGCCTGACCGATGCACACCGTGCCGACGCGCGGGCGGATATATTGCATCGTGTCATGGATCGCCATGCCCGCCGTCACCACACCGCCCGGCGAGTTGATATACATATAGATGTCCTTTTTCGGATTTTCCGATTCGAGGAACAACAGCTGCGCCACAATCAGCGCGGCCATATTATCTTCCACCGGTCCGTTCACGAACACGATCCGTTCGCGCAAAAGGCGCGAGAAAATATCGAAGCTGCGTTCGCCGCGCGTCGATTGTTCAATAACAATCGGCACCAGTGCGTTGGTCGGATCATAGATCGAATTCGTCATAAATATCCTGTGATTTGAAAATTTAGCCCGACGCCCAACATTGGGTGCCGGTGCCAAAGGGTCAAGGGGCTTGTGGCACAGCGGGAGCAAAAGAAAAAGGCGAGAGGGTGGTTAATCCCCCTCGCCTTTCCCAATCTTTCAAACGGATATCCGGCTTACAGGCCGAAATTCACCCGCAAATAGAAGAACCGGCCAGGAATATCATAAGTGGTCGGATCATAATTGTTGAGGCTGCAGCTGAAACAAGCCGGCGGATCCTTGTCGAACAGATTGTTGACGCCAAGGGTAAAGCCGAAGCTCTTGTCGCCATCGATTTTCGGCATCCAGCGCAGTTGCATGTCGGTGTAGAAGGTCGAGCCGAACTTCTTGGGCGTGCCGTTCCACACTTCGGTTACGCTGCCGATATAACGGCCGGTAACCGATGCTGCCCATTCGTCAGCGGTCCAGTCGAGCGTTCCGGTCGACTTATATTTGGGCCAAGCCTGATCCGGCGAGCCACGTTCGGTACCGCGCCGCTGGATCGTGGTGAAGCCGGTGGTCGCCGGGACCGTCACCTTATAATCGAGCAACCAGTTGTTGGTCCAGAACAGGCCGAGCGTACCGCCACCCAAATCCGGCGAGCGATAGTTAAACGTTGCGTCGATCCCGCGCGTTTTGATGCCGCCGATATTCTGGAGCACGCCCGCAATCGTATCAACCGCGCCCGATGGCGTGCGGGTGACGGCATCGCAGCTCAGCTGATCGCCCTGCTCGGCACAGCGGTTGAGCAAGGTCTCCGCGTCAATTGTGTCGATCGCTTTCTTGATCTTGATGTCGTAATAATTGACTTCAAGCGACAGCCGCTTGGCCCAGCCGGGGCTATAGACAAAGCCTGCGTTCCAGCCCCGTGATTTTTCCGGCTGCAGCGCGATGTTGCCGCCGGTGGTCACGGAAAGCTGGCTGTTGGCCTGCACATAGCTGTTATTGGCCGGAACCCCGTCGGCGATACAATTGGTACGGATCGCAGCCGGCGTTGCCGCGGTCATGCCCGAACAGGGGTCTTGGATACCCTGGTCGAAGCGCGAGGGGGTGCCGAACAGTTCGCCGATGGAGGGCGCGCGAAATCCTTGCGCCCAACCGCCACGAATACGCAGATCGGCAAAAGGCTTCCAATTGGCTGCGGCCTTCAGCGTGGTCGCCGAAAAGCTCTGGTTGCTGTTCGCGACATTATAGGCCGAATGGCGCGCGGCGAACGACAGTTCGAGCAAGTTGGCAAAGGGTGCATCGCGGAACAGGGGCGCATTCAACTCCCCGTAAAATTCGTTGACGCTATAGCCGCCCTTGGTGGGAAGTGCGGGAATGTCCGCCGAAAAGCCTGCGGTTACGACCGGATCGGGATCGAAACGGCCTTTGAGGTTGCGATGCTCTGCACCCAAAGCAAGGCCAAGTTCGCCGCCGGGCAGATCAAACAAACCACCGCTGACGTTGGCGCTGGCGCCCCACATACGCTGGCTCGAACTGTCATTTTGTTCAAAGGTCACATAATCGAGCATCGCCTGGCTGATCGACCCTGCCCCGCCGAAAATATTGAACGGCACACAGCCGGCCGTTGCCTGACAGGTTGCAAGCGGGCCCAAGGCCACCGCCATTTTCGACATATCAACGTTGCCGAGCATGGTCTGCTTGGCCTTGTTCTTGCCGTAAATGCCGTTGACATCCCAATACCATTTGTGGCTGCCCATATCAAAGCTGCCATCGAGGGTGGCCGACCCGTAATAAGTATCGACCTTCTGCGCAAAGCGGCGCGGTCCACCTTCGACAAAGCGACGATAGATGGCGGTATAGGTCGCGGTCCGTCCACTCGGCGTGCCGTCTGCGTTGAAGCCGGATTCGAGTGTCTGCCCGAACGGATTATAGGGATTGGTTGCATCAATCGAGATGCGGCCCTGAAGAGTCCCGATACCGAAATCGGGACCAACGCCGAGCGGCAGCGGCGCGGCCTGGTTCTTGGATTCGCGGTGGTTATAGACGCCCTTCGCGGTAAACTTCACATTGCCGAAATCATGCTCGGCGCGGATGAAACCGCCATAACGCTCGCTCGGCGTCAGGAAATAGTTATAGGGCGCAAAGTTGAACCGGTCCGCGACGGTGAACGGCTTGAAATCAGCCGGGGTGGTCGGGCGACCAATGACCGGCTGGATCAGCGTCCAGTTCTGGGTACCACCGCCGAGATTGAGGATGAAACGGCCGCGCGGCGTATAGCTGCTGCACGAACTATCGCATGCGGTCGTGCCCGGCGTCGGGAATTGCGAAATGCTGCGGTCAGCGGCCATTACGCTATGCTGATTGGTATAGCCCGCGCCGACGACAATCTTGGTCGGCCCGTCGGTGCCGTTACCCCAGCTCAGATTATAGCTTTGGGTAAAACCATCACCCTCTTGATAGATGCCGTGCTGTGCGGACGCTTGCAGACCGCGCTGGCCGGTTTTGGTGATGATGTTGACGACGCCCGCAATCGCGTCTGACCCGTAAATGGACGATGCGCCATCCTGCAGCACCTCGATCCGCTCGATCATGCTTTCAGGGATGGTGTTGAGGTCGGTCGAACCCGGCACACCGGACGCGGACGCGCCGTTGACCCAGCGCAGGCCATCCACCAGCACCAGCGTGCGCTTGGCACCAAGATAGCGCAGATCAACTTCGGCAGACCCAGCGCCCACACCGCCACCGTCGGGCGGGTTGCCGCTATTACCGCTATTGTTGAATTTGGAGTTGAGCGCGCCGCCTGAACTTGGCAGGCGCTGGAGGACATCCGCAACCGAGGTCAGACCCGTGCGCTCAATGTCGCTCTTGTCGACAAAAACGACCGGTGCTTCCTGATCCAGCGGGTTGCGACGGATGCGCGAGCCGGTAACGACAATTGCCCCTTGTTCATCCGCGGCACTTGCTGTCTCGTCGACTGTATCTTGCGCCTGCGCTGTCGCCGGAACCGAAAAAGCCAGCAAGGACGCGCCAAGCAAGATGGCCTGTTTAACCGATCGCATAAATCCTCCCTACATATGTTAAATAATAACCGCAGGATCAGACCAGAAGATCGTTGCAATAGTAAGTAGTTTTACACGAAAGTGAAATAATATGACGCACCGCGTGCCAATTTTGCAACAGTATTATGTAATAGAATAACATACCATTACTTTGGCTAGGGCCGTAAAACGTCAGCAAAGCGCAGCCAGCAAGACAAAAAAGGGCGGGAAGAGTAGTAACTCTCCCCGCCCTTTGATCATAATGATCGCTGCCAGATTATTTTTTCTTGGGCGCGGCCTTCTTGGCGGGAGCCGCCTTGTCCGCTTTGGGTTCCGCGGCCTTCTTGGCGGGCGCGGCTTTTTCAGCCTTGGCGGCGGGCTTGGCTTCCGCTTTTTTGGCATCAGCCTTGGGCTCGTCCTTCTTGGCTGCTGCCTTCTTGGCGGGAGCCTTCTTGGGCTTATCGCCATGATCATGGTCGCAATCGGGGCCGTGGACATGGCCGTCTTCGCTCTCGATCGCGGCTTCCAAATCTTCCCGGCTCACTTCTCGGTCACTGATGTCGGCCTTGTCGAACAGGAAGTCGACGACCTTGTCTTCATACAGCGGCGCGCGCAGCTGAGCAGCGGCCATCGGGTCCTGCTGAACATATTGGATGAAGCGTTCCCGGTCCTGCGGGCCATATTGTTGCGCCGCCTGCATGATCAGGCGCGACATTTCCTGCTGGCTCACTTCAACGCCATTGGCCTGGCCGATTTCGGAGAGGAGCAGGCCGAGACGCACGCGGCGCACCGCGATATTGTGATAATCGTCGCGATCCTTTTCGATTTCCTTGCGCGCGGCTTCGGGGTCTTCCTCATGGCTCGCTTCATGCTCGAGCTGCTGCCAGATCTGGTTGAATTCGGCTTCGACCATCGAGGGCGGCACGTCAAAATCATGCGCGTCGGCGAGCTGGTCGAGCAGCTTGCGCTTCATATAAGTGCGGGTAAGGCCATTATGCTCCTGCTCGACCTGCCCTTTGACGAGGTCGCGCAGCTGGTCGATACCTTCAAGCCCCAGCGACTTGGCAAAGGCATCATCCGCCTTGGTGTCGACGGGCGTTTTGACTTCGGCGACAACGATATCAAAGGTCGCAGGCTTGCCAGCGAGATGCTCCGCGCCATAATCGGCCGGGAAGGTCACATTGAGCTGCTTTTCGTCGTTGGCTTTGACGCCAACCAGCTGATCTTCAAAGCCGGGGATGAGCTGACCCGAACCGATCACCACGCCCATGCCTTCGCCCTTGCCGCCATCGAACGGCACGCCGTCAACCTTGCCTTCAAAGTCGATCACAACCTGGTCGCCTTCGACAGCTTTGTGGCTCTTGGCGGCGGTTTCATAGCTTTTCTGCGAATCCGCAATGCGCTGAACAGCGGCGTCCACCGCCTTGTCGTCAACCGGCGCGGTGAGACGTTCCAGCTTCAGGCCCTCGATGCTCGGCGTTTGGATGACCGGCAATACTTCCATTTCAACCTTGAGTTCGGCGTCCTTGCCCGGCGCATAGCCTTCGCCAAGTTCAACCGAAGGCTGCATCGCGGGGCGCAGCTTGTGGTCGGCGAGCAGCTTCTGGATGCCGTCTTGCACCGACTTGTTGAGCGCATCCTGCTGGAGCGCTTCGCCGTGCATCTTGCGGACGAGATTGGCGGGCACCTTACCCGGACGGAAACCCGGCATGCGGACCTGCGGCGCAATCCGCTTCAGCTCCTGATCGACCTCGGCATCGATATCCTTGGCGGTAATGGTCAGGGTGTAGGCGCGCTTCAGCCCTTCGTTCAACGTCTCAACAATCTTCATCGCTTCACTTACGCTTTCGTCAACTTCGGATGTATGTCAGATCAAGCGGCACCAGGCACCCGGGTGATCGGCAGGCAAGTGACGGTTGGTGCGGGCGAAGGGACTTGAACCCCCACATCTTTCGATACCAGAACCTAAATCTGGCGCGTCTACCAATTTCGCCACGCCCGCATCAGATCACGCACAAGGCCGCGGAGCGCGGAATCGCGAGCGCGCTCTATATCAGGAACAACGCGCCGGTCCAGAGGAAAAGGCGGTCGGGGTGGGCCGGATGCGGCATTAGGCGTTCGATTTGTCCAAATCATCCTCGAGGTTAATTCCATCAATGGGCCAAGTACCCCTCCCCTCCCGTCCACGGGAGGGGCAACGAAGCCTTAGGGGCCCGAGCAATAGCGAAGGCTCTTAGGCGCGTGGGGTGGGCTTTGGGCCGCAATGCCTTCTCGTCGAGACCCACCCCCGCCCCTCCCGCAAGCAGGAGGGGAGTTACGCGCAACGAAACCAATCTGCCGCGCAGGCGTAATCTTTACTCAAAGGAGATTAAATGATGGCCGACAAACCCAAGGAAAACCCTGTCCCCAAGCCGGACAAGATCAACCCCCAATCGCCCCCGGAAAGCCCACCCAAGGAATCCCCCCGCGAAGCCCCACTCGAAGACCAGCCCCCCGAAGTCGAACCCGACCAAGGCGACGTCGACAACCCCGGCCGCGGCCCCGACGAGATCACGACGCCGGTGGAGTGAGGCGACGCTTTTCCGCCTCGATCTTGGTGCTTATCGTGAGCGACGCTCCCCCGCAAGCGGCGTAGGGGAAGCGATAATCTTACCCCAACGCCTTCTTCAGCAACTCGTTCACCACCTGCGGGTTGGCCTTGCCCTGCATCGCTTTCATCGTCTGGCCGACGAAGAAGCCGAACAGGGCTTCCTTGCCGCCTTTATATTCGGCGACCTTGTCCGCATTGTCGGAGAGGATTTTGTTGATGGCGGCTTCAATCGCACCGGTGTCGGAGGTTTGCTTGAGGCCTTCGCGTTCCACGATCGCTGCGGCGCCCTCGCCGGTTTCGAGCATGATTTCGAACACCTTCTTGGCGATGCTGCCCGAAATGGTGCCATCATCGACAAGGCCCAATAATTCCGCCGCGCGTTCGGGTGAGACGGGGCAGTTTTCGATGGATTCGCCCCGTTTGTTCAAGGCACCGAACAGTTCGGAGGTTACCCAGTTGGCAGCTGCCGGAGCCTTCATTCCCTTGTCGAGGAGCGCATCAAACCAGCGCGCGCTTTCAACCTCGGCGGTTAAAACGCTCGCGTTATAGGCGCTGATCCCCGCCGCTTCATAGCGGTAGCGCTTGGCATCGGGAAGTTCCGGGATTGAGGTGCGGCATTCTTCGAGGAACGCTTCGTCCAGTTCGAGCGGCAGCAAATCGGGGTCGGGGAAATAGCGATAGTCATGCGCGTCTTCTTTGGAGCGCATCGCCCGCGTCGTCCCCTTGTCGGGGTCGAACAGACGGGTTTCCTGAACGATTTCGCCGCCCTCTTCGAGCACCGCGATCTGGCGTTTCACTTCGCTTTCAATCGCCTGCATGACGAAGCGGACCGAGTTCACATTCTTGGTCTCGGTACGCGTGCCAAAGGGTTCGCCGGGTTTGCGCACCGAAACATTGACATCGGCGCGCATCGAGCCTTGGTCCATATTGCCATCACACGAGCCCACATAGCGCAGGATCGAGCGGAGTTTGGACAAATAGGCCCCCGCCTCTTGCGGCGAGCGCATATCCGGTTTGGATACAATTTCCATGAGCGCCACACCGGAGCGGTTCAAATCGACATAGGACATGGTCGGGTGCTGGTCGTGCATCAGCTTGCCCGCATCCTGCTCGACATGGATGCGCTCGATACCGATGGTCTTGACCGCCGCGTCGGGGTTCTTCTCGTCGAGGCTGATCTCAAGCGTCCCCTCACCCACCAGCGGATGATAAAGCTGCGAAATCTGATAGCCTTGCGGCAAGTCGGCGTAGAAATAATTTTTGCGGTCAAAGCGCGACCATTTATTAATCTGCGCACCCAAGGCCATGCCGGTGCGCACCGCCTGCCGGATGCACTCGCGGTTGGGCACGGGCAGCATCCCCGGCATCGCCGCGTCCACCAGACTCACCTGCGTATTCGGCTCCGCACCAAAGGCCGTCGCCGCCCCGGAAAACAGCTTGGCGTTGGAAGTCACCTGCGCATGGACCTCAAGGCCGATCACGACCTCCCAATCCCCGGTTTTGCCTTTTACTGTGTATGCGTTGGTCATAATATAATCCGTAGTGCTGAGCCTGTCGAAGCACGGCTCTCAACTGTAACACGCCCTTCGACACGCTCAGGGCTTCGATAAAATTTTTGCAGCGTCATGCTGCTTCCTCACGCGGCGCGACTTCACGTTCGATTTTCTTTGCGAGTTTCATACGCGCCAATGACAGGTCATAGGCTTGCTGCAAGTTAAGCCAAAAGCGCGCGCTCGTACCGAAATAGCGACCCAGACGCATGGCGGTATCCGCCGTCACCGCGCGTTGTTCGTTCAAAATTGCGGTGATGCGATTGGCCGGCACATGGAGCGCCAGCGCGAGCGCATTCGCGGTCAAGTTCAGCGGCACGAGAAATTCCTCGCGCAGCATCTCGCCCGGCGAGGTCGAAACGCGCTCAATCGCGTTCGCATCATCAATGATAATCGACGATTTCGACATCCCAGGCATCTCCATTGTCCCAGCGGAAGCAAATCCGCCATTGATCGTTAATCCGGATCGACCATTGAGCTGACCGATCCCCTTTTAGCTTTTCCAGCCGGTTTCCCGGCGGCGCTAGCAAATCCTCTATCCTTGTTGCTGCATCAATCTGATCGAGCTTGCGCACCGCAACCTTGGCAATGGCAGAAAATGTGCGGCTCTTTCCGGTGTGCCATAGGTGGAGCGTATCTCGATCATTTATACTACGTATCATATATTATGCAATACGTACAATTACCACCACTGCTCCGGCCGTGCGGTAAACCCGGCGCGTTCTTCGATCGCCAAGCCTGCATTCAGCACACCCTGTTCGTCCAGCGCGGGGCCGATCAGTTGGAGGCCGAGCGGGAGGCCGTCCTTGTTGAGACCGCCCGGGACCGACATCGCGGGAAGCCCCGCCAGCGAGGCAGGCACCGCGAACACATCGTTCAGATACATCGACAGCGGGTCGGCGCTTTTTTCGCCGAGGCCGAAGGCGGCGCTCGGCGCGGTGGGCGCCAAGATCACGTCGCATTTTTCGAACGCAGCTGCAAAATCGCGCGCGATCAATGTGCGGACCTTTTGCGCCTGCGTATAATAGGCATCATAAAAGCCTGCCGAAAGCACATAGGTGCCGATCATGATGCGGCGCTTGACCTCGGGACCGAAGCCTTCCGCGCGGGTCGCGGCGTACATCTCCTGTAGCCCCGCGCCCTGCGGCAGATCTCGCAAACCATAGCGCACGCCATCATAGCGCGCGAGGTTGGACGAGGCTTCTGCGGGCGCGATGATATAATAAGCGGGCAGCGCATATTGGCTGTGCGGCAGCGAAATATCGACGATTTCCGCGCCCGCATCCTTGAGCCATTTGATGCCGTCTTCATAAACCCGCACCACATCGGCATCCATGCCGTCGACGCGATATTCCTTGGGGATGCCGATGCGCTTGCCCTTAAGGTCAGACGACAGGGCCTTTTCCCACTCCGGCACGGCGAGGTCGAGGCTGGTCGCATCCTTGGGGTCAAAGCCCGCCATCGCTTCGAGCATGATCGCGCAATCCTTGACGTCACGCGCCATCGGGCCTGCCTGATCGAGCGAGGAGGCAAATGCCACAATCCCCCAGCGCGAGCAGCGGCCATAGGTCGGCTTGATCCCGCTAATGCCGGTGAAGGCCGCAGGCTGGCGGATCGAGCCGCCGGTGTCGGTGCCGGTTGCCGCCGGACATAACCGCGCGGAAATCGCCGCCGATGAACCGCCCGACGACCCCCCCGGAGCCAACTGCGCAGTGTCACCCTTACGCCGCCAGGGCGAGATCACATTGCCGAAATAGCTGGTCTCGTTGGCCGAACCCATGGCGAACTGGTCGAGGTTGAGTTTGCCCAGCATCCCCGCGCCCGCATCCCATAGTTTTTGCGATACGGTCGATTCATAGGGCGGGATAAAGCCTTCGAGAATGTGGCTTGCCGCCGTGGTTTGCGTGCCTTCGGTTGCGAACAAATCCTTCATGCCGATGGGAACGCCGCCCATCTTGCCCAACTCTTCGCCCTTGGCGCGTTTGACGTCGATGCGGTCGGCGGCTTCAAGCGCTTTCTCCGGCGTCGTCACGATAAAGGCGTTGAGCGCCGGGTTGGCGGCTTCCACGGCGGCGTTAAAGGCGCTCGCCACGTCGCGGGCGGAAAATTTGCCCTTGGCAACACCATCGCGGATGGCAGCAATGCCGAGATCGGTAAGGTTGGTCATATTAGCGTTCCGTAGTGCTGAGCTTGTCGAAGCACGGGGTGAAATACTGAGAAACGCCCTTCGACAGGCTCAGGGCTTCGGTGTTGGAGGGCAAGCCCATCATTCAATCACCTTCGGCACCCCGAAGAAGCCATGTTCCGGCGCGGGTGCATTGGCCAGGATCTTGTCACGCACATCACCGCCGGTGAGCGGATCGGCATTGGCGATATCGTCGCGCAGGCGCAGATGATTGGGGATGACGGCGGTCATCGGCTCGACGCCGGTCACATCGACCTCGCCCAATTGCTCGACCCAGCCGAGGATATTGTTAAGTTCGGGGACCAGCGCGTCAATTTCCGCGTCGGTCGCGGCAATGCGCGCGAGCTTCGCAATTTTGACGACGGTTTCTCTATCTACCGACATAAACGTCCTGAAATTGGCCTCATTATCGAGGCGTGAAATACTGCTCCGCCGCTAGCAGGCACTAGCGGCGGTTTCAAGGCAGTTGAAGCGCTTATGCTCCTAATGCGCCGAGGATTGAACCGGAGGCGGCGGTGCCGGCTTGGCCATCGCTGGCATCGGCGCTTCATCCTCGATGAAGGCGGTGGTGGGCACGCCATCGACCACGACCTGATAGCGCGGCACGGGTTTCAGTTCGACCCGCGCGTTCGGCCCGACGGTAATTTCGCTGTTCGTGCCGTGCGGTCCCTCACGCGCCTGTGTATAAAGAACTTCTTTGCCCCAGATGCTGCTGTCGCCATCCTTTTGCTTGGTCATCAGCGTAACCCGCCGTTCACCCTCCTGCTTTTGTTGACCAAAAACGACCCAGCGGTTGAGCTGGAGCTGGCGCACCGTGCAAGGCCCATAGGCGCAGCTGGCTTGGCTGCGTATCTCGTCCGTGAGTTCGCGCTCAAGATCGGCGTCGGGTTTGAACCCGTCAAAGCGGATGCGCTGGGCGAGCAACACCTCGTCATGTTCCTCGCTAACCTTGGGCATATCCGCCGCCCATTTATTCTTGGCGGCAAGCGCGCGTTTTGCATCGGCAACGACGTCGGGGTTGGCGGATCGGGTGAGGTCGGCCAGCATTGCCCTCCCCTTCGGGCCAAAATCAAAGGCCATCGCTGCATAGTCAAACTGGTTCGGCTTGGTGATGCCTTTGGCAAGCCGCGCCATCTGGTCTTTCGCCGAAATGCTGCCGAAATCAAGGATCGGAAGGGCGAGAAACACGGCGATGCCGACGAGCGCAATCGCACCGCGCAAATTCCACAAGCGCGCGAGATCGTCCCAATCCTTGCGGCCTTTGATGACTGCCCAGAGATAGGACAGGCCATAAGCGACCGCGACAAAGACGACCAGCATCCCCCAGATACGCGCGGGGGTCGAACCATATTGCTGGATGCGCAGGCCCATCGAGATCGCCGCGATGATCGCGAGCGGCAGGATGCACAAAGCGAGCACAAAAGCCGCGCCCTGGAGCACGCGGTTGTGGCTGCGCTCGTCGCGCCCGTTGCCGATCACCGCATTGGCGAGGATGAACGCGCCCGCCGCACAGGCTAGCAGGATCGGCGTCGTCGCCTGGGTCGTATCCCACAGTTTCTGGAGACCGGTGAAGGGCAGCGAGACGAGGAACAGCACCAAGCCAGCCGCCAGCACTGGCGCGAGCACAGAGAGGACCACCATCACCAGCCGCTGCATGGTCGAGACCAGGCCGTCCCGTTCGCGCAGCACCCCGATTGCGGTACCGAACGCAAGGCCGGCAACTATCCAGCCGAACCATTCTTCAGTGAGGAGATCGCGCAGGAAGGTCATGCCTACCAGCGAGAATAGCTCGGCCAGCAGATTGACGAGAAGGAAGCTGATCCCGGTAAAGGCCAGCGCTGCGGCACCGATCACGGCGTCAGTCCAGATATGGTTGTGCGCGCGCGAATAGGGAAATTCGCGCCGCCCCAGATCGCGCGCGGTCTGGAACAAGGGCGCTGCCAACAGCACCGCAAAGATCGCGGCGAAGAAGGGAAATTCGAACATTTCCCCGCTACGATTATATTGCGCGGTAAAGAAGCCGACACTGGCGATGACGACGCCCCAGCCCAACGCGAAAACGACGCTCCACCACCAACGGCGCAGTTCCACCGTCAAGACAAAGGCCAGCGTTGCGACCGCGACGAAAGCGGCAAGCGCTTGACGGAACGGGGTGAGATTGCCATCGACCACCCCCCATTGCGGCGGCGCGGGGAGTTGCTTGCCATTGACCCATTCGCCCGAGGGCACATGGATCAGCCAATAAAAGAGCAAGGCAGCGAGCGCACAGATGCCTGCCATAATCAGCGGGCGCAGCGGCCAGGGCGCGTCCTCCGCGTCAAAACGGCGCAGCGTCCAGTCCGCATTTTCGCGGGTTATCGTCCCGCGCTTGCCTTCCTCGTCCATGCCGCACTCCCTCTTTCCCCAAGGTCGTCGCGTTGTGCATTGCGCAAAGCCGCAGCGCAAGGCTAAGAAAGCGCCTGCACAATAAATTCACAACCCGGAGCATTGCCCCGCCGTGGCCCGTAAATTCCTCTATCTTGTCGCCTTTCTGATCGTCCTCGCTATCGGCGCGGTGATTGCGTTCCTGCTTAACCCCGCGCCGTTCATGCGGACAGCCTTTGTCCCGTCCGAGCCCTTTGTTGCGCAGGCACCAGCTCCCGCCAACAGCTATGCCAATGTCGCCATGTGGGTTGCCCACCCCAAAATGGACAGCCGCAACAACCCTGCCTTGTGGCAACCTGATCTTGGTGACGAGGGCGCAAAAGGCGATGCGGCGATATTCTTCGTCCATCCGACCAGCCTCATCACCAAGGATGGCTGGAACGCATCGCTCGACGATCAGATCACCAATGATCGCACGCGGCTCTTTGTCCGCGGCGAAGCGAGCGTGTTCAATCATGCGGGCGACATCTGGGCACCGCGCTATCGGCAGGCCGCCATCGGCGCGTTCATGACCGATACCGATGATGCGAAGAAGGCGATTGAGGCGGCCTATCAGGACGTCGCGACCGCGTTCGACCAGTTTCTGATCGAAATCGGCAATGATCGTCCGATCATTCTGGCGGGACACAGCCAGGGTTCGCTCCATTTGACGCGGCTCCTCAAGGATAAAGTTGCCGGACGCCCGCTCGCCAAGCGCATTGCTGCGGCCTATATTGTCGGCTGGCCGATATCGGTCACGCACGACCTTCCCCGCCTTGGGCTTCCCGCCTGCGGGACGGCAGAGGCGAGCAATTGCATCGTCAGCTGGTCAAGCTTTGCCGAACCGGCAGACCCGCGCATGGTGCTGGATGCCTATGGCAAGTCGCCCGGCTATGATGGCACCATCCGCGGCAGTTCGCCGATCCTGTGCACCAATCCGATTGCGGGCGCGCCCAATGTGACGGTCGCCGCCGCCGAAAACCCCGGCACATTATATCCTTCAAAGGATTTCCTCGACGGCAAAATCGAGCGCGGCAAGGTTCCTGCGCGGTGCGATTCCCATGGCATCCTGCTGATCGGATCGCCGCCCGAAATGGGAGAATATGTGCTCCCCGGCAATAACTACCATGTGTATGATTACGCGCTGTTCTGGGTTTCCGCGCGGCAGGATGTTGCCCGCCGCCTGGCCGCTTTCGAAGGCAAAGCGCCGCCTCCCGCACCAGCGCAGCGCCGCACCCCGCTCGTCCCGGTCGCGGACTGATGCCGCCATTCACCGACGCCGCCGGATTTAGCGCCGCGCTACCCGACGGGGGGCGCTTGCTCGGGCTGGACGTCGGCACCAAGACCATCGGCACCGCGCTGTGCGATGCAGGCTGGAGCTTCGCCAGCCCCGCCCACACCATAGCGCGCAAGAAATTCAGCGTCGACAAGGCAGCGCTCGACGCCATGATCGCCAAAGAGGGGGTCAAGGGCCTGGTCATCGGCTTGCCGCTCAACATGGACGGGAGCGACAGCCCCCGCACCCAATCCACCCGCGCCTTCGCCCGCAATATGGTGGATACCGGCCTCCCCATCCTGCTATGGGACGAACGCCTCTCGACCGTAGCGGTCGAACGCACCATGATCGAAGCCGATTTAAGCCGCGCCAAACGCGCCGAACGCATTGACGCACTCGCCGCTGCGCATATCCTGCAAGCGGCGATTGATGCGCTGGTGAATGTGTGAGGGCTAAATCCCCGCCTTGACGCCCACCCATAGCGTGCGCGGTACACCAAGGTCGATAGAGCCGCCTTGGTTGCGGGTGATGATGTCTGCATTCCCTAGATTTTCGCCGCGCAGAACCAGCTTGATACCTCGGCTAAGCGAGGCCTCGCCGTAGAGGTCGACCGTGGTCACGGGAGGGAGCGCATCGGTTTCCAGATCATCTTCAAATTGCTCGCCAACATGGCGCACCGTAAGCGTGAGCCGCATCCCGTCTCGCGGCTTCCAGCCAAGGGTCGTATTGGCCGCAATCGCCGGGGTTTGCGCGGGGCGCATCCGGTCAAGTTGCAGCGCAGCCCCGCTCCCCTCGACACGTGCCTTGGTCCACGCAAGCGAGGCCGAAAGATCGAACCGCCTGCCCGACCATTCGGCGGCGGCTTCCAGCCCGCGCGCGCGGATCGCGTCGATATTCTGCCGTTCGCGCAGGCGGCTCGTCAGCGTCACATTGGCGATGGCATCGCGCACTTTGTTGTCGAACGCGGTCAACGTCAGTTTCGCGCCCGGCATCGGGGTGATATCGGCGCCGATCTCATATCCTTCCAGCCGTTCCGGCTGGAGAGCCGCATTGGCGCGGGTCGACACCGGAAACACCGTGAACGAGCGATAAAGCTCATTGAGCGTTGGCACCCGCATCGCCCTATACCCGGCGGCGCGCAGGGCGAATAAGTCAGACGCGCGCCAATATGCCCCGCCGCGCAAGCCTGTCTCCCAACCGGCGCGCTTAGGATGGGGAACAATCGTTGGCAGCAAGGCTCCCCCCGCCGCTTCTTCCATATATCCGTTCGCAATCGACCAGCGGGCGACGCGGGCACCCGCAGTCAAGGTGAACGCCCCGAGCTTCAGGTCATTTTCGAGGAAAATACCCAGCTCACTGTTGCGCCCTCCGGCCCTCCTGCGCGCGGTTATCGCACCGGTGGAGGCATTATAGGCCCGCTCGGCGGCATCGCCCTCGGTGACCCGCAAATCGCCGCCCAACCGCAAGAGCCAATGCTCGCCGAGCGGCGGTCGCAATTCCGCCTTCGCTCCCCAGCCGGTGGTCGGCGTCTTATATTGGTCGAGCGTGCGCGTGAACGTCGATGAACTGATCACGATGTTGGAAAAGTTGCGCATCTGGACATAGCCGAGAAGATCATATTGCCATCGACCGGTCCCGAGCAGGCGCAGGCTGGCCTCCTGCCCGCTCGACGTCGCGTTCGCGCCCTTGAAGCGCAGCGTGCGGTGATCATCGAATGCCATCATGCGGAATTGGAGTTCGGCTTCCGATGCGAGCGGAACTGCCGCCCGTAATCCTGCCGACCAGCTTTCAAACCGCGCCCGCGCGCTTGCGGGGACGCGCTGATCGGAGGGCGTCGTCCAAAAACCTTGGCCCCGGTCCCAACGTCCCGCCAGCACCGCATGGCCTCCTCCCGCTTGCGGGGCGATGGAAGCGGACAGTTCGCTCTCACCGCGATTATTGACGAAAGCCGCGCCGTTCAGCGATCCCAGTTCGCGCGCATTGGCGCTGGTAAGTTCAATCGTTCCGGCGAGCGCACCGCCGCCAAAGGCGCCATGCCCGCCGCCGCGCGTCACCCGCACCGAAGAAAGCTGGGACGGGTCAATCGCGGACAGCGGCACATAGCCGAAAAAGGGGTCACCGAGCGGCACCCCATCAAGCAATACCAACGCGCGACTGGTCGCATTGCCGCCGAGCGCACGCAAGGTAACGCCCTGCGCCGAAGGGTTGGACGAGCGGCTATCCGAGCGCCGGAACTGCTGGAAACCGGCGACCGAGGATAGCACATCCTCGATCCGGCCCGAGGCGGATTGCCCGATCTGATCACGCCCCAGGGTTCGCACCGAATAAATCGGTGTTGAAGACGGGTCGGCAAGGCCGCGCCCGGTCACGATGATATCATCAACGGGAGCCGGCTGTTCGTCCTGTGCCAAGGCCGGCGCTCCGAGCAGGCTGAGTAAAAGGAAAGTGATATGTACGGGACGGGTCATTCTGTCGTCATCATCCTGATGGTCGCATGAAGCGTATAGCGGATCTCCTTTCTCCCCCGGACATTTTGGTCAAGCGGTTTCGCTTTATCGAGCCGTAATTGACTATCGCCGACTTTAATCATTGAGTTACAAGGCCGTCCGTCCTAGAGGCTCGGCTTTAATGACAGCCCAAGCTTCCCCTCCGCCCAGCCCCTACCCGCACGGGTCGGCGGCGTTTCCGCATCGTCATCTCACCGGCATGGCGAAACTTCAGCCATGGGAAATCCGTTTCCTCATGGACGAAGCCGAGCAATGGGTTGATTTGAACCGCGCGAGTGCGGCCAAGCATGATGACCGGTTGCGCGGCCTCACCATCATCAACGCCTTTTTTGAAAATTCGACGCGTACTTTGTTGTCGTTCGAAATTGCCGGCAAGCGGCTCGGTGCAGACGTGGTCAATATGCACGCCGCGCAATCGAGCGTCAAAAAGGGCGAGACGCTGATTGATACCGCGATGACGCTGAACGCAATGCGCGCCGATGCGATTGTCATCCGCCACGCAAGTTCGGGCGCGGTCCAGCTGATCGCCGACAAGGTTGATTGCCCGGTACTCAATGCCGGCGATGGCCGTCATGAGCATCCGACCCAGGCGCTGCTTGATGCGCTCACCATCCGCCGCCGCAAGGGCCATGTCGAGGGGCAGATTGTCGCTATTTGCGGGGACATTTTGCACAGCCGCGTGGCGCGCTCGAACATCATTGCGCTCTCGACCTTGGGCGCGCAGGTCCGCGTGGTCGGCCCGCCGACGCTGATCCCCAAGGACATTGACCTGTTGGGCGCGACGCCCTTTACCGATATGAACGAGGGGCTTGCCGACGCCGATGTGGTGATGATGCTGCGGCTCCAGAATGAGCGGATGGACGGGGCCTATCTCCCGTCCGCGCGCGAATATCATATGCTCTACGGCTTGACGCCCGCGCGACTTGAAACGGCCAAGCCCGACGCGCTGGTGATGCATCCGGGGCCAATGAACCGCGGCGTCGAGATTGTCTCGAGCATCGCGGATGATCCGGTGCGATCCGCCGTCACCGAGCAAGTCGAGATGGGGGTTGCGGTGCGCATGGCTTGTCTTGACGTCCTCACCCGCAAGGGACGCGGAGTGGAGGGCTGGCAATGAAATCGCATCAACCCTTCACCATCACCAATGCCCGCCGTGTCGATGGCGTAGACCTGCCGGTGAGCGTGATCGACGGCAAGATTGCCGCCTCTGCTCCGGAAGATGCCGAAACGGTCGACGCGGGCGAAAAATGGATCGCGCCCGGCATCATAGATCTGGGCGTGTTCGCGACCGACAAGCCCGCCTTCCATTTCGGCGGAATTACCCGCGCCGCACTCATGCCCGATCAATCGCGGCCGTTCGACGATGCAGGCCTGATCGAGCGCGCGGCCAAGGGCGGCAAGCCCGACCTTTGGGTACACCCCCTCGCCGCCGCCACGCGCGGGCTTGAGGGCCGCGAACTTGCTGAAATCGGCATGATGAAGGGGGCGGGTGCGCGGGCGGTTGCTACCGGGCGCACCCGCATTGCCGATAGCGGCACGATGCTGCGCGTACTCCAATATGCCAAGGCGCTCGGGCTGACGGTGATCGCCCATGCCGAAGATGAAGGCCTCACCCATAATGCGGTCGCGACCGATGGCGAGACGGCGGCCCGGCTGGGGCTCGCTTCGGCTCCCGCCGCCGCCGAAGCCATCGCGGTCGCGCGTGACCTTGCGTTGGTCGAGGAAACCGGAGCCGCGCTGCATTTCCGCCAGCTCACCACAGCAAAAGCCCTGGATCTCGTCCGCGCCGCCAAACGCGCCGGACTCCCCGTCACCTGCGGCATTACGCCCGCGCATCTGTTTCTCTCCGACCGCGAGGTAACCGACTTCCGCACCTTTGCTAGACTGCAACCGCCGTTGCGGAGCGAAGCCGACCGGCAGGCCTGCCTTGCCGCCATTGCTGATGGAACAATTGATATTCTGTCTTCCGGCCACGACCCGCGCGGGCCGGAGGATAAGCGCCTCCCCTTCGCAGACGCGGCCCCCGGCATGGCGGGCGCAGAAAGCCTGCTCGCTCTGTCGCTCAATCTTGTGCGCGACGGGCATATCGATATGGCGCGCTTGTTCGAGTTGCTCGCCGCCAACCCG
Source organism: Pseudomonadota bacterium (assembly GCA_023458055.1). Lineage (GTDB taxonomy): Bacteria > Pseudomonadota > Alphaproteobacteria > Sphingomonadales > Sphingomonadaceae > JAFAFE01. Next base: position 98,606 of record JAEXAW010000006.1, on the reverse strand, counting down.
GCCCAAATCCTGGGAGTCAACGCTGGCACACTGGATGCAGGAGCCGAGGCCGACCTCATCCTTGTCGACGATGGCACGCCATGGGTGATTGACAGCGACAAGATGGCCGCAACCGCGGGCAACACCCCGTTCGACAAACTGCCGGTTCAGGGCCGCGTCACCGCCATGTGGAAGGGCGGCCAACGCATCCGCTGACCGCCCTTCTGACTGCCGGGTAAAACCGGGAAAAGCTTAGATCGAGGCCAACGCCTTTTTCGCGGGGCCGCGCTGTCCGGCCTGCAACTGGGTGTTGCTGACCTGACGCTGGGCGCAGAGATTTGCGTTACCGTTGACGCGCTGGCACAGCGCCCAGCCGACGCGCTTGTCGGCAATACCGTTGGCCGCAAGGCGCACATAAGTGCGGCCCTTGATCGTGACCGCGGCATAGCTCGGCGTGTAACCACGCAGCGTGGGATGCTTGGCCGACATGCGCGTCCAGGCCGATTTGGCCGACGCCATGCTGCTGAACGCACCCAGCTGAACCGCGAGGCCCGAAGATTTACGCGCCTTGGCGATGAGCGCCGCGGCTTCAGCCTTGCTCGCAACCTTGGTCAGCGGCGCCAATTTGGCCGATTTGTTCGACGCAGGCTTGAGTGCGGGCAACTGCACCGAGACCTTATAGGGTGCAGCCGGCGCTGACGATGCGGTCCCGGCGACCGACTCGACCGCAACGGTCTCAACCGGCGCTACCGCTTCCGACGGTGCAGCAGCAGCGGCAACCGCGCCGCTTGGGCCTTCCGACGGCGTCGGGGCATATTGCGCGAGCGGAGCCGGATCATAACCTGAGGCCGGTGCTGACATCGCCATCTGCGGCGCGAAATCGACCGGATTGGTGTTGAGCGCCAGCTGCGTCGGCATGCCGGGATCGTTTGCCGATGCGCTGGTATTGAGCACGCCGGCGACCAGCTGGCGGGATGAGCCGGCCTGCATATAACTCGCCCATTGGCCCATGCGATCACCGATATTTCCGTAAGGGATATCCTGACCGGCAATGATCTTCGCTTCAAGCCAACGCCCCTGCATCGCAAGCACGAAAGCCAGATTCTGGCGCGTGCGTGCGTTCGCATCCGGCTGACGCACCGCATCGCCGAGCACGAGCGTGCTGCGTTCAAGCTCACCCGCAAGACCAAGCGCGAAGCCGTAATCCGAAGCCGGAAGCTGTTCGCGATATTTGTCGAGCAGCGCAACCGCATCGCCCGAACGGCCATTGGCGATCTTGGCGAGCGCGAGGTTCAGCGCCGTACGCGGGCTATTTTGAAGCGCGAGCGCTTCCGCAAAGCTTGCTTCCGCTGACGCGAAACGACCCGCGGTCATATATTGTTGGGCGAGCGAGGCACGCAGATCGGCATTTTGCGGATCCGCTGCGACTGCAGCTTCCGCATGGCCGATCGCCTTGGAATGATCGCCCTTCTGGGCCGCTTTGGCCGCGAGTGCGGACTGCTTGCTGGTCGCGCCCTGACCATAGTCGCCAAGACCGAGCGAGCTACAACCACTGGTTGCAAGGCCGATCGCCATTGCGGACACAGCGATCTGCATCCAAGGATTGCGTGACATGGTTTACCCCTTTTTATTGGTCATCACTTGTTCGGCAACTGGTGCGCAAGCACGTCAACTTCCGGCAAGGACTTCAGATATTTATCAAGCGCGTCAATCAGGATGACCTGAGCCGAACGGCGGGTCACCGCGCTTGCAAGCCGCAGACGCAGATGGCGCTCGGGATCAATACGCAGCGTGAACGCCGCCTTGCTGCCAAGACCGGGCACGCGGCGCGGGCGCGGCGGCTGAGCCGATGCGAGCTTGGGCGCAACCGATGCAACACCAGCAGCGGAAACCGTTGCTGCTGCTCCGGGTGCAGCGGGCGTCGGTGAAGCAGAGGCCGTTGCAGCAGTTTCTGCCCCATTGGCGGGGGCGAACGGCGCAGCAGTGCGATCCGCCACGACACCTTCAACAATGGCGGGCGCGCCCATAATCGGGCTGCCTTCCGGACGCTTCAGCTTTTCGGCCAGCACCTGACGCTGAAGGACGACTTCAGGCACGCTCGTATCGGCGTCAGCGCCTTCATGTGCCCCGTGGGACGGGCTGACCATCGGCGTCAGTTCAAGGCGATGATGTTCGGCCTGTTCATTGCTCTGCGCCGGATTGACATCATAACCCATGTCATTCCAGCCGAGATCGTCCTGATGGAGATGGCCCGCAGGCATCGTCCCCGTCATGCCCTGCCTGCGCATAGCCGGCTTGGCTGCGCCCTTGCGCGCCAAGAGGCTACCCGAAAGCGAAGCCAGAGGTTTGGGTTCGGACATTGGTCTCTTTCCCTTCCCTTATTGGCCGACGACGCGGCGGCCAAAGCCACCCATCGGACGGACCATGCCGGGCGCACTCATCGGGGTTGCAGCGGCGGGCGCGGCAAACACGGTGCGGCGGAAATTCTTTTCGAGACGGTCCGAAATATAGGTCCACAGAGCCTGGACTTCGTGCGACGACTTGCCACCCGGATCGACTTCCATAACGGTGCGGCCATCGATCATCGAGGCAGCAAAGTCGGTGCGGTGGTGCAGCGTAACCGGCGCCACGGTGCCGTGCTGCGACAGCGCGACAGCGGCTTCCGACGTAATCTTGGCCTTGGGCGTTGCGGCGTTCACCACGAAGATGAGCGGCTTGCCGGCACGTTCGCACAGGTCAACCGTTGCACCGACGGCGCGCAAATCGTGCGGCGACGGGCGAGTCGGAACCACAATGAGTTCAGCCACGCCGATCACGCTCTGGATCGCCATGGTGATTGCGGGCGGCGTATCGATCACTGCCAGCTTGAAGCCCTGCTGACGCAGAATTTCAAGGTCGGATGCGAGTCGCGCCACAGTCGTCTGGGCAAAAGCGGGCAGTTCCGCTTCACGCTCGTTCCACCAATCCGCCAACGACCCTTGCGGATCGATGTCGATCAATACGACCGGACCTGCGCCAGCCAATTGCGCCTGAACGGCCAAATGCCCCGACAAGGTTGTCTTACCCGAGCCACCTTTTTGCGATGCTAATGCGAGAACGCGCACACCAATCCCCTTAGTTCATCAATCTTGAAAAAGGGGTTCGCACACATTCTTCTAAAATCTGGTTAACGTCGATGAAAACTTGTTAATGCCGTCATGATCGATCTTGCGCCAACAGAACGGAATTCGGGGGCTGACGGAACATATAGGGCGGATTCATATTTTTTTGTTATTACAAGGCTTGAAGCGCGCGGGTAGGCCGTCAAGGCGACTCGGTAGGAAGTGGGGAGTTGGTATGCGTAATCATGCGATGCTCGCAGGCGTTGGAGTCGTGGCGATCCTCCTTGCGGCACCGCCCGCCTCTGCTGACGTCAAGGCAGGCTATGATGCGTGGCAGCGCGGCGATTATGCGACAGCCGTCGGCGAATGGCGGGGGGACGCACTAAAAGGTGATGCCACCGCCCAATTCAACCTTGGTCAGGCCTATAAGCTCGGACGCGGAGTCGCGATGGACGATGAACAAGCCGTCGCCTGGTTCAAACGCGCGGCGGATCAGGGCCATATCGAAGCGTTCGACAATCTCGGCATCCTTTTATTCAACATGAACCGACGCAGCGAAGCGCTGCCCTATATTCTGAAATCCGCCGAACGCGGTGAAGCGCGCGCGCAATATATTCTGGGAACGGCAAGCTTTAACGGCGATCTGGTCGCGAAAAATTGGCCGCGCGCTTATGCGCTGATCCAGCTTGCCTCAACCAAGGGTCTCGCCATCGCATCAACGCGACTCGCCGAACTCGATAAATATATTCCCCTCGATCAGCGCCAAAAGGGCCTCGCCATGGCTGTGCAGATGGAGCGCGACGAAGCGCGCACCGCCCGGATGGTGCCACCCGCAGGCCCGGTAGTAGCGGTCGGGTCCGCGCAACCGGTACGGGTCGCTGCCGCACCCCGCCCCGCCCCGGCCAGAATCGCAACCCCAGCGGCGGGCCCAGTGACCGCAGGCGGGCCGTGGACCGCGCAGCTCGGCGCCTTTTCAAGCCAGCACAATGCGGCAAGCCTGTGGGCCCAACTCGCCGGGCGCGCCCCGTTCTCCGGGTATAGTGCGCATTATGCCAAAGCAGGGGCCCTTGTCCGCCTGCAAGCCGGAGCCTTTCCCACGCGGGAGGCCGCTGCAAGCTTCTGCCGTGCGGCCACTGCTGCGGGGCAAAGCTGCTTTCCGGCGAAGCGCTAATCCGCTGAGCCCTTGCAAAATCGACAGGTGCGTTGGCCTCGTTGCTTGAAATCACCGCAGCACCCGCCATGTTAGCCCTATGCCCCTCCATATGACCAAGATCGCTTATGGCTGCGAAAGCCTTGCCTATCTGCGCGATCGTTTCCGCGCGCGAGAAAGCGGAGGGGCGTTCGGCCTCACCACCCGTTATCGTCCCAAGCGCGCTGACGAGATGGTCGGCGGCTCGCTTTACTGGATCGTCAATCATGTGATTTCGGCGCGCAGCCCGATCCTCGGGTTCGAGGATGCACCGGAAGGGCGGAGCTATATCATGCTCGACCCGCATCTGGTGCCGGTTGCCCCGCTCCCCAAGCGGGCGCATCAGGGCTGGCGTTATCTTGACGCCAAGGACGCACCCGCAGATTTGCCCGATTGGGAGAGCAGCGCGGCCACGCTCCCGCCCGCCCTCGCCAAGGAATTAGCCAAGATAGGCTTGTTTTAGATCAACTATTTGCGAGCCAATATTCAAGTAAATTATGCGCAATCGCATAAGGCGGCGGCGCGATGAAGGGCGCTCCCGGTTCGCCGCGCATCGCCGCTTCCACGCCGTCCCGGTCGACCCATTGCGCATCGTCCAGTTCGGTATAATCAATCGTCAGCGCGTCGCTGGTGACGTCCGCGATACAGCCAACCATCAGCGATGACGGAAACGGCCAGGGCTGGCTTGCGACATAACGGATGTTGAACGCATCAACCCCTGCCTCCTCCTTCAATTCGCGCTGCACCGCTTCTTCCAGCGATTCGCCCGGTTCGACAAAGCCCGCGAGCGCGGACAGGCGGCCTGCCGGATATTGCGGTTGTCGGCCGAGCAGCACTTTGCCGTCATATTGCGCGAGCATGATCACCACCGGATCGACGCGCGGGAAATGTTCGGCATTGCACGTATCGCAGCGCCGCCCCCAACCTGCGCGATAGGGCCGCGTTTCGGTGCCGCAGACCGCGCAGAAGCGGTGGCGCGCATGCCAGTCGATCAGGCTGCGCGCGGCGCCATAGAGCGCCATATCCGCATCTTCCAGCATCGGCAGCACGCGCCATACCGCGGGCGAGCGGCCATTAATCTCAAACCCCTTGGGCGGCAGCGCAGCGAAATAATGTTTGCCGTCGCGCACCCCGAGCAGCAGAAAATCAGCCTCCAGATCGGCTTCGGCCAGCGATCCCCACACCAGCCGCCCTTGTTCGTCAATTTCGGGATCAAGGCCATTGAGGCGCAACAGCCGCGAAAAGGGAGAGCCGATGGCCGCGGCTAACGCGTCCGCATCAACCCGCAACGGATCGGCGCGGTCCATCCCTGCCCCGGTAAATGCGATTGGTTTCATCTCTGCCCCCTCCTCATTCGAATCTTAAGCCTTCTTATCCGCAAATTGCTGCATGATGATATCGGGTAGTTTCGATTGGAACGGAAAGGCATCAAGCGGCATCTGCTGCACCATGCCGGTGACGCGCATGCGCCGCTTGCGGTCAACCCAGCCGATGGTGCCCGCCGCGCCGTTCCAGCCATAAAGCCCCTCGCCTTCCTTCGATGTCGGGAGGCTGACCCGTCCGCCTGCTCCAAAACCATAGCCCTCGATCCAACTCCCCTTGATGTCTGCGCCAGCCGGCAACAGGTTGGACATGGCAAGCCGTGCCGTCTTCGCCGACAAGAGCCGTTCGCGCCCCAACTGGCCCTCCCCGAGCAACATTGCGAGGAAGCGGTCATAATCATGCGCCGAGGACACTAGTCCTGCGCCACCCGCATAAAGCCCGGGATCGCGCGCATAGACCGAACTGGTGCCCGGATCGATCGGGATCGTGATACCGTTCATGACGCCATAATTGGCGGTAAAACGCGGGATATCCTTGGGCGCGACCCAAAAGCCGGTGCTGTTCATGCCCAGCGGGTCGAACATCCGCGTCTTCAGGAACCGGTCGAACCGCTGCCCCGAAACCACCTCGATCACCCGCCCCAGCAGGTCCAGCCCAACCCCGTAGCTAAACTTTGTCCCGGGCTCATAGACCAGCGGAAGCGCGGCGAGGCGGTCGGCAAAGATTTCGAGATTGGCCGCTTTCGGAAAGTTGCGCTCGAACGGATTGGGCAGCCGCGACAAATGTCCGGGCACCAGCCCGGCGCGGATATAGGCTTCGCGCAACGGGCCTTTCTGCATGATCGAATAGCCGAGCCCGGAGGTGTGGGTGAGGAGGTGGCGGATCGTGATCGCCGTCTTGGCGGGACGCGCAGCAAGCGGGCCATCGGGTTGCAGTTGCACCGTCATCCTCGCAAATTTGGGCAGAATATCACCGAGCGGCGTATCGAGCGTGAACTTGCCCTCGTCGATCAGCATCATGGTCGCGATACCCGTGATCGGTTTGGTCATCGAATAGATGCGCCAGAGGCTATCCTTGTTAACCGGCGTCCGGCTGGCAAAGGCGATGCTGCCCGCACCCATGACGTCGGGCGCGGCGAACTCCCGCCCGATTGACACCAGAACACCGGGCAATTCGTCACGCGCGACAAAGCCGTCGACGAAGCTTTGCACCAGAGGATATTTGCTTGCAGGTCGCGCCAGAAGTTGCGCGGGCAACATCCCGCCCAGCCCCGCAAGGCCCAAGCCCGCCAGCAATTGACGCCGGTTCAACACAACGGAAAATTCAGGCTGACTTACCATTTTTCATAACCTTAATCGCTTTTTTATAAAGGGTTGGAAGAGGTAGTTCATCCAATTTATCTATTTTTACCCACAGCGGATCAATCGGCATCTCGTCGGCTATCGCCCGAGCATCACGGCGCGCCAGCCGGAGGTTAAGCGCGAAATGGGTGAAGACATGCTGAACCGATTGCTCAAGGTCGGTAGCGTCTGGCGGGAGCGCGGGCGGCGTATCGCCCTCGACCCATGCGCTCCCCGGCAGGCCCGGCATCGCGCCGAGCAGCCCTTTGGCCGGACGTCGTTCGAACAGAATATGGCCGTCCTGTTCGACCCACCAAGCCCAGCCGTGGCGTACGGGACGCGCTTTCTTGGGCGCCTTGCGGGGCAATTGCTCGGCGATGCCCGCTCGATGCGCGGCGCAACTTTTAGCGAGCGGGCACAACAAACATTTGGGCGCTTTGACGGTGCAGATCATCGCCCCCAAATCCATCATCGCTTGCGCAAAATCTCCGGACTTACCAGAGGCTTCACTTGGCGTCATGGCATCGACAACGTCATGAATAAGCGGTTTTGCTGCCGGCAAGGGTTCGGTAATCGCCGCTAAACGGGCAGCGACCCGTTCGACATTGGCATCGACCACCACCGCCCGCCGCCCGAACGCAATCGCGGCAATCGCAGCGGACGTATAAGCGCCAATCCCCGGTAGATCGCGCAATTCCGCCTCGGTGTCGGGGAACTGCCCGCCATAGCGCTCAACCACCGCCTTGGCACAGGCGTGGAGATTACGGGCGCGGGCATAATAGCCAAGCCCCGCCCACGCCGCCATCACCGCCGCGTCATCTGCTCGAGCGAGATCGAAGATCGTCGGCCAAATCTCTGTAAATTTGATAAAATATTGTTTTACCGCTGCCACAGTGGTCTGCTGCAACATGATTTCGGAGAGCCACACCTTGTACGGGTCCGGGCGCGCTTCGTCATGCGGCCCGATGCGCCAGGGAAGCGTACGGGCGTGGCCATCATACCAAGCAAGCAACGCCGCCGTGGCGTCACGGGCCTGCGCGCGCGGCAGCAGCGCACCATCGCCCCGCCGGCCACCGTCCTTTTTCATGTTCTTACCGGTCTCACTCTCGACGGCCATGCGCTCCTATGGCATGGAGGCGCGCATGGATAAACCGCGTTCTGACGACAAGGCTCACAACCAAGGTGCAGCGTCCAGGGCTAAGCCCGGAAAGGCCGACACCAACGCGCGCCTGTTCGACCGCCCGCGCGGTGGCGGTGCGCGTTCAATCGCCGACTTGATGCCCGATATCGGGCGTGCTGCGTTCAAGAAATTCGGCTTTGTGCAAAGCTCCATCGTGACGCGCTGGGTGGACATTGTGGGGCCACGCTATGCCGCCGTGACCCAGCCCGAATCGATCCGCTTCCCCTCGCACGGCAACCGCAGCGGCGGCACGCTCAATATCACGGTTGCATCGGCCCATGCGCCGATGCTCCAGCATGTCGCGCCTGAACTGATCGAGCGGGTCAATCGCTTCTTCGGCTACGCAGCGGTTGCCAAGATCAAAATGAGCCAGGGCACAATCACCCCGCAACGCCCGCAAAAGCCAGTCCCGCCGCCCAATCTCAAGCCGATTCCGGTTGAACTCGGCGACAGTTTGCGCGACATAGGCGATCCTGAATTGCGCGCGGTCCTTGAAAGCCTCGCGCAAGGTCTTGCCAATAGCGGCGGTCCGCCTAAAATTGGTTGAGAAAAGGGTGCCCGTGCCCCTCCGAATTTGATTGCCCAATACACAAAGGAACTCCTCTCCCCATGTCCATCCGCCTTATGGCCGTTTCCGCCGTTGCCATGGCCGCTTTGGCGCTGCCCGCAACCGGCGCTGCAGCCCGCACTCCGGCCAAAAAAACTACGGTAACCAAAGCTGCGACTAAAAAGCCGGTGGCAACGACCAGCGCCGCGCGCGAAACCAGCAGTGGCAGCGTTATCGTCGGGAGCGCCAATGCGCCCAAAAAGCTGGTCGAATATATCAGCTATACTTGCAGCCATTGCGCTCATTTCGTTGAACAATCGAGCGAGCCGATCAAGCCTTATGTCGCGAGCGGCAAGGCGAGCGTCGAATATCGCAGCTTCATGCTCAACCCGTTCGACTTCGCCGCCGCCCTGCTCGTCCATTGCGGTGGTGTCGCCAAGTTCGAGGGCAATCATCAGCTCGTGCTCAAATCGCAACATGACTGGATCGGCAAGGTCCAAGCGGCCACCGATGCTCAGCAAAATGCCTGGTCACAGGGGACCTACACCCAACGACTTACCGCAATCGCAACAGATGCGGGGCTGATCGATATGATGCAAACGCGCGGTATTACGCCCGCGCAGTCCAGAGCCTGTCTCGCCAATGAGAACCGTCAGGCTCAATTGCTCGCCATGAACGAGGCGGGCGAAAAGCAAGGCGTCACCGGCACCCCGGCTATTTTCATTAACGGCGTGCTGCAGAGCAACTACGCCTGGACGACGATCAAGGCCGCGCTCGACTAAAGCCGCCGCATTTATTCAATATTTTGGAGACCGCAATGAACCGTACAACCACTAAATTCGCCATTCTCGCCTTTACGGGCGCGCTCGCTTTATCGCTGGGTGCGTGCAAGCAATCCGCCGACACCACCGCCGCCAAGGGCGACGCTCCGGCCGCGGACATCAAGATCACCCAGATCGCGCCGCCCGCGGGCAAGAAATGGGAAGAGGTGGTGAGCAAGACGCCGGAAGGCGGCTTCCGCATGGGCAACCCCGACGCCAAGGTGAAGATCATCGAATATGGCGCGCTGACGTGTAGCCACTGCGCGGATTTCTCCAAGGAAGCGTTTGAGCCCCTCAAAACAAAATATATCGCATCGGGCCAGGTGAGCTATGAAATGCGTAATTTTGTCATCAACGCAATCGACGTTCCGCTTTCGGCGGTAACCCATTGCGCCGGTGAAGCGCGCTATTTCCCGCTCACCGAAAATATCTTCGCCAGTCAGGCCGAATTTTTCGCCAATGCACAAAAAGTCCAGCAAGCCGACGTCGATGCACTGCAGAACCAGCCTCCTGCCCAGCAAGTGCCCGCATTTGCCAAGCTGTTAAAGCTCGACGAATTTTTCAAGGCGCGCGGCATCAGTGAGGCGGAAATCAACACGTGCCTCTCCAACACCGCCAACCTCACCGCGCTCGAAAAAATCACGACCGAAGGCACGAAGAAATATAACATCACCGGGACGCCGACCTTTGTCATCGACGGCGCGGTACCGAATTTCCCGACCGACAAGCCGCTGTGGCAGTCGATGGAAGCGATGCTGAAGGAAAAGCTGGGCTAAGGTGACCATTGCCGCGATCAGGCAAATATTGACGGACAGACTGCACCGGGGAACGCTCCGGTGCAGCTGAACAAACTGCGCCTGTCGGGCTTCAAAAGCTTTGTTGAACCGACCGAACTGAGGATCGAGCGCGGCCTCACCGGTATTGTCGGCCCCAATGGCTGCGGCAAATCGAACCTCCTGGAAGCGATCCGTTGGGTGATGGGCGAAAGCTCGGCCAAGTCGATGCGCGGCGGGGGGATGGAAGATGTGATCTTCGCGGGCACCTCGACCCGCCCGGCGCGCGATTTTGCCGAAGTCACGCTCATCGCCGATATGGAGGGCGCACATCTTCCCGGCATCGCCGATCCCGGTGCGCGCGACGAGCTTGAGGTCATCCGTCGCATCGAGCGCGGCGCAGGGTCGGCCTATCGCGCCAATGGCCGCGACGTGCGCGCGAAAGATGTTGCGCTGATCTTCGCCGACGCCGCGACCGGGGCGCATAGCCCTGCCCTCGTCAGCCAGGGCAAGATTGCCGCCGTCATCGCCGCAAAGCCGCAGGAGCGGCGGCAGATGCTTGAAGAAGCAGCCGGCATTGCGGGCCTCCACGTCCGGCGCAAGGATGCCGAACAAAAGTTGCGCGCGACGGAGACCAATCTCGCGCGCCTCGCGGATATCCTGCAGGATATGGACAATCGCGCGGGCGCTCTCAGGCGGCAAGCGCGCGCGGCAGAACGCTACACCCGGCTCACCGAACAGATCCGGACCGCCGAAGGGCGGATGATCTATGCCCGCTGGCGCGATGCCGCGAGCGCCGCCGATAAAGCCCGCGAGGAAGCCCAGGCCGCCGAAGCCGCCGTGCGCACCGCGCAGGAAAGCCAGCAAGCCGCCGCCGCCTGGCAGGCCGAAGCCGTCCAGACCCTCGCCACCCGCCGCGCCGATGCGCAGCGGATCCGCGATGCAGCGGGCGAATTGGCGCAAAAACTCGCGACGCTCACCAGCGAACATCAGGCGATGGTCGCGCGGCTCAGCGACCTACAGAACCAGCTTGGCAGCATTGATGCCAGTCAGGCGACCGAAGACCAGCTGGCGCGCGATGCCGCGGATAGCATTGCCACGCTCGACAGCGAAGCCAAAGCGTTGGCGAGCGAACTCAACGCATTGCAGGCACAAAAGCCGGGACTGGCGGTGCGGGTGCAAGACCTTGCAGCAGGCTTGCGCGATGCAGAGATTGCGCTCGCACAAGCCCGCGCCGAACAGGCAAGCGAGGCGGCCGACCGGCGCATTGCGGAGGCAGCGCTGGCCGCCGCGGAAACGCGCTATGCCAAGGCCGCAGCGGCCAAAGCGGAAGTCACCGCTTTGCGCGACCGGCTTGGCAGCGAAGCGCCGCTGCAGGAACAGCTTCGGGACGCTCGTCTCAATCTCGAAAAACTGGACGATGTTATTCGGTCCAAAGAACAAGAGATTCAAAAACTGGCTGAAAAGCGGGACGACGCCGTAGAGGAGCTCCAGTCGGCAGAAAGCGCACAAGCAGAAGCGCGCGCAGCGTTGTTGACGGTCGAAAGTGAAGCGCAGGCCCTCGCGCGTGCACTGGTGGTGCGGGACGGCAGCAACCGCGCGCTCGATGCGGTTCGCGCTGCACCCGGATATGAACGCGCGCTCGCCGCGGCACTTGGCGACGAACTTGAAGCGCCGCTGGGCGCGGACCAGGAGCGCGGCTGGCACGGCGCCAGCATCGCAGCGGATGATCCGGCGCTGCGCGATGGCTTGACGTCACTCGCAAGCTACGTCACCGCGCCGCCCGAACTCGCGCGGCGGCTCGCGCAAATTGCGGTGGTGGAAGCGGATGTGGGTCAAAATCTCAAAGTTGGCCAGCGGCTTGTTACGCTGGACGGGCGCATGCGCCGGTGGGACGGGTTTGTCGCAGCGACCAGCGGCGCGGCAGCGGCGGAACGCTTGGTCCGGCAAAACCGGCTGAGCGCGCTTGAAGCTGAACTGCCGGGGAAAAGGGACGCGCTCGACCGCGCCGAAACCGGCCATGCGTCCAGCGTTGCGGCGCTCAGCGTTATCGACGATGACCTGAAAGCCGCGCGGCAGGCGCTCACGGAAGCGGAAAATGGCCGTCGCACCGCAACCCGCGCCGTGGACGAGGCCGAATCCGCGCTCAGCCGCCACAAAGCCGAAGCCGAGCGCTTGGCCGCACGCACCGGCGATGCCGACCAGGAGGCAGACGACGCCGCCGCCGCGCGACAAACTGCTGCCGATGCGGTCGCCGCCCTCCCCCCCGGCAGCGATACCATCGCGCGCGTCGCCGACCTTGATGCGCGCAACAGCGCCGCCCGCGCCGCTGTCGACGAGGCGCGCAACGCCGAGAGCGAAATTGATCAGGCTTTGGCTCGTCTGCGTGAACGGCAAGCTGGCGTCACCGCCGAAATCAAGGGCTGGCGCGCCCGCTCCGGCGAGGCAACCCGCCGCATCGAAGATATGGCCAAGCGCCGGCACCAGCTGGCGGGAGAGTTGGAACGACTGGCGGACAAGCCCGAAGGCTTACAGTCTAAAATCGACGAATTGACGACGGGCCGCGAAAATTTTTCTGAGCAGTTGCAGGAGGCCTTGAGCGCCGAGCAAGCCGCAGAAGCGGACGTGCGCCACCGCGAAAGCGCGCTCGCCGTCGCGCTCGAAGCCCTGTCATCGGCACGTGAAGAGCGGGCTGGCGCTGCGGCTCGGGCCGAAAATCAGGAGGCACGTCGCATCGAAATGGGCCGCGTTTCGGGCGAGCGCTTCCAATGTCCGCCGCCGCTCCTCCCCGCGCAAGCCGGGTTCGACGAAGCGGAAGTCGAAGACCCGCAGGTCGAAAGCCAAACGCATGAGCGGCTGTTGCAAGACCGCGAGCGCATCGGCCCGGTCAACCTTGTCGCCGCGAGCGAACTCGCGGAACTGGAAGCCGAACAGGTCAAATCGGCTACCGAGGCCGAGGAATTGCAGCAAGCGGTCAACCGCCTGCGCGGCTCGATTGGCAATTTGAACCGGGAAGGCCGGGTGCGCTTGCTCGAAGCGTTTGAGGCGGTCAACGACCATTTCAAGCGGCTGTTCACCACTTTGTTCAACGGCGGGGCGGCGCATCTCGAATTGATCGACAGCGATGATCCGCTTGAGGCGGGGCTTGAAATTTACGCCCAGCCGCCGGGGAAGAAACTCGCCGCGCTCACCCTCCTTTCGGGCGGCGAACAGGCGCTGACCGCGGTTGCGCTGATCTTCGGCCTGTTCCTCACCAATCCTGCGCCGATTTGCGTGCTCGACGAGGTCGATGCGCCGCTCGATGATGCGAATATTGAACGGTTCTGCGATTTGCTCGACGAGATGGTCAAAAACACGCGCACCCGCTATCTGATTGTCACCCACAATGCGGTGACGATGAGCCGCATGCACCGTCTGTTCGGCGTGACGATGGTCGAACAGGGCGTGAGCCGCCTCGTTTCGGTGGATCTGGGCGGCGCAGAGGAATTGCTGGCGGCGGAATAGTAAACCGTCATGCTGAACTTGTTTCAGCATCCATAAGGCCGTGGTCCTTCGATAGCATGGGACATATGGACCCTGAAACAAGTTCAGGGTGACGAATAAAAGAGAGGTTTAGCGCAATGACCGACCTTCGCACCTTCTACCCGCCCATCGAGCCTTACGAAACCGGAATGCTCGACGTCGGCGACGGGCACAGCCTTTATTATGAACGGTGCGGCACCAAAGGCGCGAAACCTGCGGTGTTCCTGCATGGCGGCCCCGGAGGCGGGATCAGCCCAGACCACCGGCGACTATTCGATCCGGCGCGCTACGACGTACTGCTGTTCGACCAGCGCGGTTGCGGGTGCTCGACCCCGCATGCGGGCCTTGAGGCCAATACCACCTGGCACCTGGTCGAGGATATCGAGCGGCTGCGCGCGCTCCATGGCGCAGAGCAATGGCTGGTGTTTGGCGGCAGTTGGGGTTCAACCCTCGCGCTCGCCTATGCCGAAACGCATGCCGAACGCGTGTCCGAACTGGTGCTGCGCGGCATTTATACCTGCACCCCGCCGGAGATGGACTGGTATTACCGCTTCGGCGTATCCGAAATGCACCCGGAAAAATGGGCGCGGCTTACCGAGATCATCCCGCCCCAGGAGCAATCCAACCTGCTCCACGCCTATCACCGCCGCCTGACGGGCGAGGACAAGGCGCTGCAACTGGAAGCCGCGCGGCGCTGGAGCCTGTGGGAAGGCGAGACCATCACCCTCTTGCCGAGTCCCGCCAATCAGGCGCAACATGACGATGCCGAATTCGCCCTGGCCTTCGCGCGATTGGAAACCCATTATTTCGTCAATGGCTGCTGGTTGGAGCCGGGACAATTGCTGCGCGATGTCGGCAAGATCCGCCATATTCCCGGGACCATCGTCCATGGCCGCTACGACATGCCCTGCCCGCTCAAATATGCCTGGCAGCTCAGTCAGGCCTGGCCCGAAGCCGATTTCCACATCATCGAAGGCGCTGGCCATGCCTATAATGAGCCGGGGATTTTGGACCGGCTGATTAGGGCGTTGGATGGTTATGGGAAATAATATGCATATGTGCTCCTGCGAAGGCAGGAGCCTAAGGGTAGCTTAGCGCAACATAACACTGGGTTCCTGCCTGCGCAGGAACACGAGGGGTCGTTACCCCGCACTGCCCACAACAGCACAGGCCAGTGCCATCAATAACCCCGCAAAGCGGTTGCTGCGGAATTTGGTGAGGGCATCGCTGCCGTCTCCGGCTTTGAGCGTCAGCACTTGCCAGCCGAGATGGAGCGCCATGGGGAGAAGCCCGAGCAACGCGGCGGCTTGCGGGCGGACTTGCCAGATGGCGGCGGCCCATAAGGCGAGCGCAACCGCATAGAACAGCGCGACCCCGCCTTTGACTTGGCCTCCGAGGCGCAAGGCGCTCGATTTGATGCCGACCAGCGCATCGTCATCGCGGTCCTGCAACGCATAAATGGTATCATAGCCGATCACCCAGAAGATCGTGCCGCCATAAAGGAGCAGCGCGGGCACCGGGAGCGCGCCTGCCACCGCCGCCCATCCGACCAGCGCGCCCCAACTGAACACAAGGCCCAGCCACGCCTGCGGCCACCAGGTGATGCGCTTCATAAACGGATAGGCCGCGACCAAGGCGACGCTGCCTAAAGCGATCAGCTTGGCGAACCCGTTAATTTGAAACCACACGATCAGACCAATTGCGCACAACAACAGCAACCACGCCCATGCCTTTTTAAGGCTGACCGCGCCGCTCGCGACCGGGCGGCTTTTGGTGCGTTCGACCTGCACATCAAGGTCGCGATCGACAATGTCATTATAGACGCACCCCGCCCCGCGCATCGCAATCGCGCCGAGCAGGAACCACGGGATGAGGCTCCATTGTTCCGGCAACCCGCCCGCCAGCGCCACACCCCAGACACACGGCCAGAAGAGCAGCCACCAGCCAATCGGCCGGTCAAACCGCGCCAGTGCCGCATAGGGCCGCGCGGCTGCGGGAAGCAGCGCCATCAAGCCGCGATGCTCGCTGTCAGGGGTGATATGTTCGGATTGGGTTTGCAAATAAAGATCCCATTTCGTCGCCCTGGCTTCCAACAGGTCGCTGTTTCAGGGTCCATAAGGCTCCACCGTTAGTGGCGAACGCGCGCTTAGGAAATATGGATGCTGAAATAAATTCAGCATGACGCGGTCGCGCGCAAGGGCTAAAGACCCGTCATGCCCGCAACCCCTGCCTGGCCGCCGCAAAGTGCGCCCCGCCTTTATGTGACAACACCGCTTGGCGAAGGCGCGCCGGTCGCGCTGGACGGAAATCCGGCGCATTATCTGCTGCATGTGATGCGGCTCAAACTCGGCGATGCGGTGCTGTTGTTCGATGGCAGCAGCGGTGAATGGCTCGCCGAGGTCGCCGAGGCGCGCAAACGCGATGTTACGCTCTCCGTCCTCCGCCAAACCAAGCCGCCCGAAAGCGTGCCCGATTTCTGGCTCTGCGCCGCGCCGGTCAAAAAAGCGCGCATGGAATGGCTGATCGAGAAGGCGACCGAACTCGGGGTGGCGGAAATCCGCCCCATCCTCACCCGCCGTTCGGTCGTGGACAAGATCAACCCCGACCGCTTGACCGCGCAGATGGTCGAGGCGGCGGAACAATGCGGGCGCACCGCGCTGCCAACGCTCGATCAAGCGCGCGCACTCAAACAATTTCTGGCCGATTTTCCGGAACAGCGCTCGCTATTCTTTGCCGACGAACAAGGCGGCACGCCCTTTGCTGAAGCGATTACGGCGCACCCCGGACCCGCCGCGCTGCTGATCGGCCCCGAAGGCGGGTTCGATGATCCCGAGCGTGAAGCCATCCGCGCGCATCCTCAAGCGGTGCCGATCAGCCTCGGCCCCCGCATTTTGCGTGCCGAAACCGCCGCCATCGCCGCCACCTCGGTGTGGATGGCGCTGGCGGGGGATTGGGCGGGTACACCAACCGGTTGAATGAAGCCCCCTCCCGGATGTTAGCGCTTAATTTACCAAGCTTGCGCTAAGGGCCTGCCGATGCAAACGCGTTCACCGACCCGCCTTGTCTGGCGTCAACTATTGGCGATTATCGTGGCGCTTATTGCGTCGCTCACGACGCCTGTGCTGGTCAACGCACAGGTCCAACGCAGCATCATCAATGCAAGCTTCGAAGATCCGCAAATTGCGCTGGGCTGTCAGGGCTATGTTTATGCCGCGCGCGTTTCCGGCTGGTTTACCACGGATGCGCCGCTGACATCGCCGACAGCCGACTTTGACAACCCCAATGGCTGCGTCGGCAATAACGGCACAAATCCGCCCGGCGGGACGCGCGTGTTCGAATATTATAGCAACACGGTTATCGACAATCAGAGCAATCTGCGCCTGATGGCGGCGGACGGCGTGCAGTTTGTCGAACTCAATGCACAGACGGCCTCGCGGCTTTACCAGAATGTCTGCCTCGTCGCTGGTGAAACCGTGTCGTTCAGCTTCAGCCACCTGGGCCGCCGCAGCGGGACGACGCGCGATGTTGCACGTTTTGTGGTTGGTGGGTCAGGATTAAATTCGGGCACACAGATCGTCCGCGTCGGGGATACCAACACCAATTCCGGCGGCGTTGTAGCAGGGACCAGCCTCAGCACCAACACTGTCCGGACAACCGGCCCGTCTGCAGGCGCAACCGGTCGCAATTGGGGCAATTATTCAGGCAGCTTCGTCGTTCCCGCAACTTTAGGAGGACTACAACAACTCGCTTTTGAAGCGGTGTCGTCGGCGAGTGGCAGCACCGCGCAGGGCAATTTCCTCGACAATATCCAAATCCAGATCAAACCGACAATCCAGTTCGCATCCGGCACCTTTGCCGTCAGTGAAGCCGCCACCGGCCAGCAATATGTCCAGGTCAGCGTCGCAGGGATCGTCCCGGCCGGAGGCATCCCGGTTTCGATGACCATTACGCCCGGCACCGCTACCATTGGCACGGATTACACCATCAATGGCGGCGCCAGCCTGAGTTTCACGAGCACCATTCCGGCAGGCAATTATGGCACGGGGACGAGCGTCAACCTGCCCATCCCGCTGTCGCTGGTGAATGACAGGGTCCTTGAAGGCACAGAAAGCTTCTCTGTCACGCTGAGTGCAGGCGCGCAGTTTACCTTGAGTTCCACGACCTCATGCAACGCCGCCGGACAGGCCACCGCGACCTTCAACATCACCGATAATGATGGCACCATCCGCATCATCAAGGACGCGGTGCCCAACGATGCGCAGGATTTCGCCTTCACCACGACCGGGGCTGATTTGACCGGCTTCTCGCTCGATGACGATGCCGATCCGACGCTCCCCAACAGCCGGGACTTTGTGCTCAACGCCGGAAGCTATAGCGTCACCGAAGACCTTATCGGTGGCTGGAGGCTCGGCAATATCCTGTGCACCGACCCCGATAATGGCAGCACGGTGACCCTTGCAAGCCGTCTTGCGACCATCGACCTCGACGCGGGGGAACTGGTGGTGTGCACCTTTACCAACAACAAGCTGGTGCCGATGGTCGCGACCAAGACCAGCGCGGCTTATTGGGATCCCGTCAACGGCTTCACCAACCCCAAGATGATCCCCGGCGCAATCGTCAATTATACGATTACGGTCAGCAATCCGGGCACTCTCCCGATTACCGCAGACAGTATCTTCGCGATTGATGCGCTCCCCAATCTCGTTTCGATGATCGTCGGGGATTTTGGTGCTGCGGGAAGCGGACCAATCAGCTTTTCCCCCGGCGCAAGCACGCTGACCTACGCCTTCGCCGGGCTTGCGAGCCTTACAGACAATATCGACTTTTCCAGCGATGGCGGGGCGAACTGGACCATGACCCCTTCCCCCGGCGCAAACAATGCGGATGCAAGCGTCACCCATTTCCGCATTACTCCCAAGGGCGCCATGGCCCCGGGCTCGACCTTTTCGTTTATTTTCCGCGCGCTGATCAAATAGCAACGGCGCAATCACCCGCAGGGCAGGCCACATAAAATAAGCCCTGCTTATCATTTTCTAAAACAAAATTGTTTCCTTGGACGCGCGAAACGCATTAGGGAATTGCCTATGAGTACGCGCACAGATTCAGGCCAGGACGAGCCCGTCATCGAGCATCCCGACGAGTTGCTGATCCCGATGCAAAAGGGCGAAAAGCGCAAGGAAAATTGGCGGATCGGCACCGAGCATGAAAAATTCGTGTTCGACGTCAAGGACCATCACGCGCCTTCTTATGATGAGCCGGGCGGTATCCGTGATCTCCTCATGGCGCTTACCGAATTTGGCTGGGAACCGATTAACGAAGGCGGCAACGTCATCGCGATGGGCGGGAGCGACGGCACGGTCAGCCTCGAACCGGCGGGGCAGTTGGAGCTTTCGGGCGCGCCGCTCGACAATCTTCACCAGACCTGCGCCGAGACCGGGCGGCATCTTCATCAGGTCAAGGAAGTCGGTGCCCGCTTCGGCAAGGGTTTTCTCGGCCTCGGCATGTGGCCCGACAAGACGCGCGAGGCGCTCCCGATCATGCCCAAGGGCCGCTACGCCATCATGCTGAGGCACATGCCGCGTGTCGGCACGATGGGGCTCGACATGATGCTGCGGACCTGCACCATCCAGGTCAATCTCGATTATGCGTCGGAAGCTGACATGGCGCAGAAATTCCGCGTCGGGCTTGCGCTGCAGCCGCTGGCGACGGCCTTATTTGCCAATTCGCCCTTCACCGAAGGTAAGCCCAACGGCTATCTTTCCTATCGCAGCCACATCTGGTCGGATACCGACCCCGCGCGCACCGGCATGCTGCCATTCGTGTTCGAAGACGGGTTCGGCTATCAGCGTTATGTCGATTATATGCTCGACGTGCCGATGTATTTCGTGTTCCGCGACGGCAAATATATTGATGCCGCAGGGCAAAGCTTCCGCGATTTTCTCGCTGGAAAGCTACCCGCGCTGCCGGGCGAAAAGCCGACGCTTAGCGACTGGAACGATCATCTTTCGACCGCCTTCCCCGAAGTACGGCTCAAAAGCTTCCTTGAAATGCGCGGCGCCGATGGCGGCCCGTGGAGCCGCATCTGTGCGCTTCCCGCTTTCTGGGTCGGGCTCCTCTATGACCAAGGCGCGCTTGATGCCGCATGGGATCTGGTCAAGAACTGGAGCATGGACGAACGCCAGGCGCTACGCGACAGCGTGCCCAAGCTCGGGCTCGACGCGCCGCTCGGTGGCGGGCGGACCTTGCGCGATATTGCGGGCGAAGTGCTGGATATTTCCGCGGCAGGACTTGCCGCGCGCGGACGGCTTAACTCGAGCGGTGATAATGAGGTCGGCTTCCTTGATCCGCTGCGGGAGATTGTCGCGAGCGGTAAGGTTCCGGCCGAACGGCTGCTCGATCTCTACCATGGGCCGTGGCAAGGCGATGTCGACCAGGTTTATGGCGACATGGCGTTCTAACCCGAACAGGCTTTCAGCGCCCATCGGCAAAGGCGTGACCATCTTAACCTGGACGTGACTGCGCCCCATCGGAGCAAGGCAGGGACAAAAAAGTGGGCGACTCGTGGGAATCTGCTCACTTTGCTGCCTCACCCCGATACCTCAAATCAGGTGACGACGCTTAAATTAACGGATTTCGGCCAGATTTTACGTGAGCAAAGCGGGACACAGGAAAATCGCAAAGAAGCACCAAAATCCTAGATGCCGGCAACTGGTTACGCCCCAAACAAGATAGTTCCATCATTTTGTCGCAAGCAGTAAACGACTCGTCACGAGTCTGCCGGACTCGATTCGGTTTCTTTAACCATTATTGGTAACAGCGCCCATCAATTTACCGCCCTTATTGGGGGATGGGGTCGCAAGATAGTGAAAAATTTAGGAAAATGGGGTGCTGCCCAAGCGCGGTTGGCCGCCCTTTTTCAGGATCGCGAATTGTTCCTTCGCACCGGAGGGCAGGTCAAATTCCTGAAAATAACAGCAAAATTTCAACGCTTGGTCGCAGGCATTGTTGCAGGCGTGTTGCTCGTGTGGATCGCGATCACCGGTTTCATGCTGGTCCGCCACCTGATGGGTGCGGCTGAGCGCTCCGAGCTCGCGCGCAAGGAAGCGGCGCTCGCCAAATCGGCGAGCAAGGTCGAAGCCTATCGCGACCGCGTCGATAATGTCGCCGAAGATCTTGATGCGCGGCAGAAATATCTTGAGGCATTGGTCAAAACCCATGTCGCGCCCGATGCGCCGCCCGCGCCAAAAGCCGCTCCGGCCGCCAAGCCGACGTCGGACAGCCGCCCGGTCGATATCGCAGAAGAATCGGCCGAACTCGAACATATCCGTGTGCGCCAGACCGAGCTTGCCAAACATCTTGTTGCTATTGCCGCACAGCGCACCGCTCGGGCAGAAAGCGCCATCCGCCAATTGGGCCTCAACCCGGCGGCTCTGGCGAAGAACAGCCATGAAGGCATGGGCGGTCCCTTCATTGCGCCGCCGACCAGCAACCTTGCCAAAAACATCAACGATCCGGTGCTGCTCCAGCTAAACGCGCTGCTGCGCCGCATGAGCAGCATGGAGCAGGTGCTGACCGCCCTTCCCTCAAGCAATCCGGCGAGCGTGATGATGATGTCATCCGGCTTCGGCTATCGCAGTGACCCGTTCACCGGCGCAGGCGCGATGCACGCCGGGCTGGACTTCAAAGGCCCGATCGGCACCCCGATCATGGCGTCTGCGCGCGGCGTCGTGAGCTTTGTCGGTCAGCGTTCGGGCTATGGCAATGTCGTCGAGATCGACCATGGCCAGGGAATTATGACGCGTTACGCGCATCTTTCCGGTTTCGAAACCAATGTGGGCGCAAAAGTAGCCGCAGGACAGCGAATCGCACGTATGGGCTCGACCGGTCGTTCGACCGGCCCGCACCTGCATTTCGAAGTCCGGTTAAATGGAGAAGCGCTCAATCCGCGCACATTTTTGGAGGCTAATACCAATGTTCTCACGCGGCAAATCACCGGAAACTGAAATCCAGCCTGCCTCGAAAATGGCGACGGGCGCGCGTCATACGACTTTTTCGATTATCGGATCGGACGTGGTCATCACCGGCAATATTTCGGCTTCGGTTGATTTGCATGTGGATGGACAGATTGAAGGCGACCTCACTTGCGCTTCACTGGTGCAGGGCGAAGGTAGCGCCATTCGCGGCGCGGTGGTGGCTGAAACCGCAAAGCTCGCTGGCTTGGTTGACGGCTCGATTGAAGCGCGCAACCTCGTGATCGAACGTACCGCGCGCATCACCGGCGATGTGACTTACGACAATCTCACCATCGAACCCGGCGGTCAGGTCGAAGGCCGCTTCGCCCACCGCGGCAAAAGCGCCGACCTCCAACTGGTGAGCGACAGCGACGCGGTGTCAGCCGCGTAGAGCGTCCAAAAAAGTAAGTCAGTTGCCCCGGACTACGGTAATTGGCACAATATTTGGCCAACAGCGCGGATTTCTCCCGCTTTCATAATCCTTGAAAAAGGGATGAGAGCGGGATTAACATCGTCTTATCATGGGACATCACATCACCGCGTTAATCGGAACCCGTCAGGCGTTGGACGCGCTGAACGAGCGATTCGGGCCCCCTGAACCAACTGCCCTTGCGGGCCACCTCTTCATACTCCCTTTGGATGAGCGGCGGCTCGATCTTCTTTCCGGCTCATGGAATAGGGCAGGAGAAGGCTTTACCTATCTAGGTTCCGCGACCGAACGCGGCATTCTTGCCGGCATCGGCACGGCAGAGGTGCTGTATCTTGAAACAAACTATTTTGGCGGCGCAGGAAGCCAAAGCGCGGCGCTCTTCGCAAACGGCCAAGTCATTTGGCGAGAGAGTGAAACTTTTCTCGCGGCGGTATCGTCCCGCAAGTCATGGTTCAGACGCGCGACAACGCCCACCCAAAAACCTCAAAACTATCCAATAAATAAAGGGCTTGCGGCTTTGGGGGTTTCACGCTCATCCGGCTCGGACGAATTCAATAGCGTCGATCTTGGCCGTTTCCGATCGCTCGAAGGTCTCGGTCTTAACCGATGGGATGACGATGACTAATTTGTTGGCGCCCGTCGCCGATAGCTGAGCGCTTCGGCGATATGAATGCGGCCGACCTTTTCGACGCCTGCAAGATCGGCAATGGTCCGCGCGACCCGCAGTACGCGCGTATAGCCGCGTGCGGACAGGCGCATGGCTTCGGCGGCTTGGGCGAGTAATTGACGGCCTGGCTCGTCGGGCATGGCATGGTCTTCGAGCCATTTTCCGTCAATTTCCGCATTGGTGCGCGGCCCCGCCTCGCCATAGCGCGCGGTCTGGCGATCCCGCGCCGCTGCCACACGGGCGCGCACTTCGGCAGAGCCTTCAGCAGGTGGCGGCAGCACCAGATCGGCGGCGGTGACCGCTTCAACCTCAATGTGCAAATCGATCCTATCCAGTAGAGGCCCCGACACCTTGGCCTGATAGTCAGCAGCGCAGCGCGGCGCGCGGGAGCAGCCGAGCGCAGGATCACCCAAATGTCCGCACCGACACGGGTTCATCGCCGCGACCAGCTGCACCCGCGCGGGGAAAGTCACATGGCTGTTGGCGCGCGCCACGCTGACCTCGCCGGTTTCGAGCGGCTGGCGCAGGCTGTCGAGCACCGCGCGCTGGAATTCGGGCAATTCATCGAGGAACAACACGCCAAGATGCGCGAGGCTGACTTCGCCCGGCTTGACCCGCAAACCGCCGCCCACCAGCGCGGGCATGGAGGCTGAGTGATGGGGGCTGCGAAAGGGGCGCGTGCGCACGAGCCGCCCGCCTTCAAGGGTTCCCGCAACGCTCGCGACCATAGACACTTCCAGCGCTTCAGCGGGCGTCAGATCAGGCAAAATGCCGGGGAGACAGGACGCCATCAAGCTCTTGCCAGAGCCAGGCGGGCCGTTAAAAAGTAAATTGTGATTGCCCGCTGCCGCGATTTCGAGCGCGCGTTTGGCGACTTCCTGCCCCTTCACCTGTTTCAAATCGGTCGCGATTACCGGGTCTTCAATCGTCCCGGGTTCGGGCGGAGGGAGGCGCGATTGGCCGCGGAAATGGTTGAGCAGCGACAAAAGATCGGGGGCTGCGACAACCTCGACCTGCCCTGCCCATGCGGCTTCGGCGCCTTGCGACACCGGGCAGACCAGCCCCATTTCGCGTTCCCCCGCATGAAGCGCCGCGAGCAATACACCGGGCGATGGCGCAATCCGCCCGTCGAGGCCAAGCTCGCCGACGAACACGAAACTGCGCAAGGTTTCAGCGTCGATCACCCCCATCGCGCCGAGCAAAGCCAGCGCGATCGGGAGATCATAATGCGAGCCTTCCTTGGGTAGATCGGCAGGGGACAGGTTCACCGTCACGCGTTTCGGCGGGAAACTGAGGCCCAGCGCGGCTATCGCCCCGCGCACGCGCTCGCGGCTTTCGCCCACCGCCTTGTCGCCGAGGCCGACAACGCTGAAAGAGGGCATCCCCGGCGTCAGCTGGCACTGCACCTCGACGGCGCGTGCCTCAAGCCCCAGATAGGCGACGGTTTGAACGATGGCGACCAAATTTGCCCCTTCCGGTCCCGTTGATATTCCCTATTTGTTCCTGTTCTATACGCCGATCTGCCCCGGAGTCGAGACGAAATTTTTCGGAACGCAAATCTCCTCCCTTGTGAAGCGCGCCCCTCCGCCCCACTTTCGCTGATATGCGGCAATGGTATGATAGTTTCCGGCAAAATGGCACGGCGCGGCTGTGCCTGTTGGTGCTCGGTCTGGTGCTGATCGGGATCGCGCCGCTTGTCGGTATCATCCCCGGCCCCGGCGGCGTAGTGGTATTTGCGCTCGGTCTGGCATTGGTGCTGCAAAATTCGCGCTGGGCGAAGCGGCGCTATGTCCATTTCAAGCGGCGCTGGCCGAAGCATGGCGCATGGGCCGATTGGGGCTTGCGGCGGCAGAGCTATAAGCGGCGCACCGAAATCGCCAAACAAGGTGGGGCCCCCACCCGATAGTGACGGTGTTATAATCGAGCGATAATCCCCGATGTCGCTGTTGACTTTTACCGAGAATCTGCCTAGTTGCGCCTCCCATGGCGGCCGCCGGACCCATCTTGGGTGAGCGGCCTTTATCTTTTTTGAACGAATTTGATTTTTTGAGGAATCAGCGATGAAGCGCACTTTCCAACCCAGCAATCTCGTGCGTGCCCGTCGCCACGGTTTCCGCGCGCGTATGGCAACCCCCGGTGGTCGCAAGGTAATCCGCGCCCGCCGTGCGCGTGGCCGCAAGCTGCTTTCGGCCTGATCCGGCCAAAGCCGATCCCTGCATGATGTCGCCCGCCCCATCCGGCGGCGAATCTTTCAGCCCAACCGCCGATGCGGGGCCTGCCGATGCAAGCCCCGCTTTGGTGATTCGCAAAATGCGCGTGCGCCGCGAATTTTTGGCGGCGAATAAAGGGCAGCGTTTCCCCTCGCCCGGCCTCTTGCTGCTGGTGCACGCCCGCAAGGATGGCGATCCCGCCGTGGGGCTTGGCATTACCGTCACCAAGAAGATCGGCAATGCGGTGGTGCGCAACCGGATGAAGCGCCGCTATCGCGCACTCGCCGCTGAACTGTTGCCGCGCTATGGCATAGCGGGCGCGGATCATGTCTTTATCGGACGGCAAACCGCCATCGAGCGCGATTTTGCGGCATTGCGCGCCGATCTTAAAGGCGCGCTCAAGCGGGCGGCGCGGACGTGAGCGAGGCACCTTTCCCGCGCAATCCGCTCGCGCTCCTGCTCATCGCCATCGCCAAGCTGTGGCAATGGGGTCCATCGCGCATCATCCCGCCTTCCTGCCGCTATATGCCAAGCTGTTCGCAATATATGATTGAAGCGGTCATGAAATATGGTCCGTTTAAGGGTGGCTGGTTGGGCATAAAACGGATATTGCGCTGCCACCCGTGGGGGGGATGTGGTTATGATCCGGTTCCCTGACGCTCTTGAATTACCCTGTCCGGCCCGCCAGATGCACGGCGCGCCAGACGGCCAACAGATGATTTGAAGGAAGAATTGGTGAAGGACGACAACCGGAATCTTATCCTGACGCTGGTCTTGACCGCCGCGATTTTGCTCGGCTGGAATTTCCTCGCGCCGAAATTCTTCCCGCAATTGGCCGAAAAGCCTGCCGCGACAAAAAATGTCGCCGGACAAGCGACGCCGGCCAACGCCCCGACCACCGCAGCGCCGGTTCAGAAAGCGGTACCGCTGCAACAGGCACTGGCTGCGCCCGGTGGCACCCGCCTTCCGGTTGAAACGCCTGCCCTCAAAGGGTCGATCAACCTCACCGGTGCGCGCATCGATGATCTGGTGCTGACAAAATATAAGGAAACGCTCGACAAGAATTCGCCCAATGTGCGCCTGTTCGCACCGGGTGGCACGGCCCAGGCATATTTTGCAGGCTGGGGCTGGAGCGGCCAGAGCGTGGCCTTGCCCGATGGCAACAGCATTTGGAAAGCAAGCGCGCCCAAGCTCACCCCCGCCAGCCCTGTCACCCTGTCATGGGATAATGGGCAGGGGCAGCTGTTCCAGATCGATCTCAAGGTCGATGAAAATTATCTCTTCACCGCCACCCAGAAAGTGTCGAACAATGGTGCCGCACCGGTTGCGGTTGCGCCGTATAGCTATGTCAACCGCCTTGGAATTCCCAAGGATCCGGACAGCTGGACGATCCATATCGGCCCCATGGGCGTGTTCGATGGCGCGGCGGATTATGACACCAATTATAAGGATGTGGACGCTGCCGGGGCGACTGGTGTCGGCAAGGCCAGCACAGGGGGCTGGCTTGGCTTTACCGACAAATATTGGCTCGCCGCGGTAATCCCGGCGCAAAATGCCAAGGTTAACACCGCGTTCCGCGCGACCGACGGGCTTGGCGGCAAGAAGCTTTATCAGGCCAATTTCGCCGGCAATCAGGCGATTGTTGCCCCCGGCAAGATGACATCGAGCCAGAATATGATCTTCGCGGGTGCCAAGGAAACGCCGGTGCTTGATGCCTATACGACCACGCCGGGCATCGCCAAGCTTGACCGCGCGACCGATTGGGGCTGGTTCTACTGGTTTGAAAAGCCCATTTTCTACACGCTCCACTGGCTGTTCAAGCTGGTCGGCAATTTCGGCGTAGCGATTATCTTGCTGACCTTCATCGTGCGCGGACTGATGTTCCCGATTGCACAAAAGCAATTCCATTCGATGGCGCACATGCGCATCGTCCAGCCCAAGATGAAGGCGCTGCAGGAAAAATATAAGGACGATAAGCCGCGTCTCCAGCAGGAGATGATGAAGATCTACAAAGATGAAAAGATCAATCCGTTCGCCGGTTGTCTTCCGATCCTGATCCAGATTCCGGTCTTCTACGCGCTCTATAAGGTGCTCATGGTGTCCATCGAAATGCGGCACCAGCCGTTCATCGGCTGGATTCAGGATTTGTCTGCGCCCGATCCTCTGCATATCCTCAATCTGTTCGGCCTGCTGCCGTTCACGCCCCCTGCCTTCCTCGGCATCGGCGTGCTGGCGCTGCTGCTCGGCATCACCATGTGGCTGCAGTTCAAGCTCAATCCGGCGCAGATGGACCCGATGCAGCAGCAGATTTTCTCGATCATGCCGTGGATGATGATGTTCGTGATGGCGCCGTTTGCCGCCGGGTTGCTGATTTACTGGATCACCTCGAACATCCTCACCATCGCGCAGCAGAAGTGGCTCTATAACCAGTATCCACAGTTGCGCGAGCCGCTCACCGAACTTGTCACGCATGAAGGGCCAAAGCCCGGCACGCCCGCGACGACGGTGCCCTCTGGCCCCAAGAAAAGGCGCAAGACGTGAGCGATGGCGCGCATGATGAAGCTATGATCGAACGGGCCCGCAAGCTGTTTGCGGGTCCGGTCGGCTTTCTGAAATCAGCGCCCGCACTCCAGTTTCTGCCTGATCCGAACGTCCCCGAAGTTGCCTTTGCGGGACGCTCGAACGTCGGCAAAAGCTCGCTCCTCAATGCACTCACCAACCGCAATGGCCTCGCGCGCACCTCGAACACGCCGGGACGCACGCAGGAGTTAAACTTCTTCGATATTGGCCAAAGTGAAAATGGGCCGCCAGCTTTCCGTCTGTGCGATATGCCCGGCTACGGCTTTGCCAAGGCCCCCAAGGAGATGGTCAAAAAATGGCGCTTCCTCATCAATGATTATTTGCGCGGACGGCAGGTGCTGAAGCGCGCGCTGGTGCTCATCGACAGCCGCCACGGCATCAAGGATGTCGACCGCGATGTGATGAAGATGCTCGATGACGCGGCGGTCGTTTATAACATCGTGCTCACCAAGGCCGACAAGATCAAGCCGACCGAGCTTGAAGCCGTCAAGGCCCGCACCGAAGCCGAAGCCAAGACCCGCCCCGCAGCCCACCCGCTGGTGCTGGCGACCTCGAGCGAGACCGGCTTCGGCATGGCCGAATTGCGCGCGACCGTCCTCGAAGCGGCGGAAAGCTGAACGCGGGTCCGCGTAACGGCTCGCTTTATTTCAGATTTTTGACAATCATCAATGCGCGCGAATCGCGCCTGCCTTATGTTTTTGGCTAACTGACAAAAGCAGCAATGGAGCATGATGATGGATCGTCCCAATCCGCCGGTGACCAAACCGCGTAACCCCGCCAGCAAAGTGGGTGCAACCAAGGCGCGGACCCCTGCCCGCCCGATTGCCGAAAAAGCGCTCGAAACCAAAAGCGTCGCGCAGATCTCCAATCCCGGCGACGAGTTGACGGGCGCGGTCACCCAATTTCCCGTGGTTTCGCCCGACATCCGCCGCGATGCTTATGAAAGCGAACGCTACCCTTATGCCGAGCCGATGACCCGTCGCAGCTATGAGGCAAAAAAAGCCAAGCTGCAGGCGGAATTGCTCAAGGTACAATTATGGGCGCAGGATACCGGGCAGAAATTTGTCATCCTGTTTGAAGGCCGCGACGCTGCCGGCAAGGGCGGCACGATCAAGCGGTTCATGGAACATTTGAACCCGCGCTTCGCCCGCGTCGTGGCGCTCAACAAGCCGAGCGAACGCGAACGCGGCCAATGGTTCTTCCAACGCTATATCGAACGCCTGCCGACCGCCGGAGAAATGGTCTTCTATGACCGCAGCTGGTATAATCGTGCCGGTGTCGAGCGGGTGATGGGCTTTTGCACCCCCAATGAATATCTCGAATTCATGCGCCAGACGCCCGAATTGGAGCGGATGCTGGTCCGCTCGGGCATTCGCCTTTATAAATATTGGTTCTCGGTGACGCAGGAAGAACAAAAGCTGCGGTTTGATGCCCGCAAGACCGACCCCCTCAAACGCTGGAAATTGTCGCCGATTGATCAGGCGAGCCTGACCCGCTGGGACGATTATACCGAAGCGAAGGAGGCGATGTTCTTCTACACCGACACGGCTGACGCGCCCTGGGTGATCATCAAGTCGAACGACAAGAAGCGCGCGCGCATCAATTGCATGCTGCATTTCCTCAATTCGATCGATTATCCCGACAAGGATCTCCATATCGTGACGCCGCCCGACCCGTTGATCGTCCAGTCAACCGACCAGGTGGTGCACAGCGCCGATCACATCCTCGGCGCCTCGCTCCATCCCGATCTGAGACGCGGGGCGAAGAAATGACGTTGCGGGTTTAGCCGTCCTTTTTATGCGGAGCGCCATACGCCCTGCACAAAAAGGCCATACGACCATTCTCGCGACATCGAGCGAAACCGGCTTTGCCATGGCCGAACTGCGCCATTCAGGGTAGCGTATAGGCCATCACATAATCGCCCGGCGTGGTGCCAAGGCTGCCGTGTCCGCCCGCGACGATCACCATATATTGCTTGCCGTTGACCGCATAGGTCATTGGCGTGGATTGCCCGCCCGCCGGGATCCGGCTTTGCCATAACTGCGTGCCGCTCGTCAGATCATAGGCGCGCACATAGTTATCGACCGCAGCGCCCATGAATACGACACCTCCCTTGGTGATAACCGGGCCGCCAATTCCTGGCACGCCAAGCTTCAAGGGTATCGGCACTGGCGCCATATCGCGGATGGTCCCATTACGATGTTGCCAAGCGATTTTGCCGGTGGTGAGGTCGGCCCCGGCGACAAACCCCCACCCGGGCTTTTGACACGGTACGCCAAGCGGACTTTCAAACGGCCCCATATAGCTGCCGTAGGGCGATCCTTCGTTACGATTGAGGCCAAGCTCGGACGCCTTGGCCTTTATATCCTTGGGCGGAAGGTCGGCAGCCGGTACCAACTTCTGAATAAAAGCGAGATGCACCGGCATCCCGAACATTACTTGCCGTTCGGGATCGACGGCAATCGAGCCCCAGTTAAACACACCGGTATTGCCCGGATACACAATACTCCCTTGCAAGGATGGCGGCGTGTAGCGGCCCTCATAATAATAACGATGAAAGCTGATCCGGCATAGCATCTGGTCGATTGGCGTTGCACCCCACATATCCGCTTCGCGCAAGGCTGGCGGGTTGAAGCTCAGGCTCGAAACCGGCTGGGTTGGACTGTTGAAATCTTCGGCAATCGCTTTGGCAGGGGTCGCAATGTCATGCACCGGAAGCACCGGCTTGCCGTCGCGCCGGTCGAGCACATAAACATCGCCCTGTTTAGTCGGAAGCACGAGTGAGGGAACAACGCCGCTGCCGAGCCGAAGATCAACTAACACCGGCTGCGAGGGCAAATCGCGATCCCACAGATCATGGCGTACCGTCTGGAACAGCCATTTCTTTTGCCCAGTCGTTATGTCCAACGCGACGACCGCCGAAGAATGCGCTTCGACTTCAGGCGAGCGGCCCATACCAAGCTGATCCGGGGTCTTATTACCCAGCGGCACATAGACAAGGCCAAGGGCTTCGTCTGCGGAAAAAACCGTCCAGCTATTGGGCGAATTGGCGATGTAGGTTGCGCCGCCATCAATGTTGATCGGGGTAGTTGATTGCGGGCGCGCGCTATCCCAATTCCATTTGAGTGCCCCTGTAACGGCATCAAAGCCGCGGATCACGCCCGATGGTTCGGTGGTCGAATAATCGTCATTGACCGCCCCGCCAAGGATGACGAGCCCTTTCAGAGCGACCGGCGGCGAGGTCGAATAATAATAGCCCGCAGGCTTATACGGCATCCCGCGCATAAGATCGATCCAACCCGGCCCGCCACCCATCGTCGTGCCGCCGAAATCGGCGCATGGCTGCCCCGTCGCCATATCAAGCGCATAAAGACGAGCATTGGCGGTCGGGAGGAAGATGCGCTCGGCGCACACGCTACCGGCGGTGCGCGTTGGGTCTTTCCAATAGGTGACACCGCGACACGTCTGATGTTGGCGGTTCCCTTCGAGCCCTTCATTGGGATTGAATTTCCATTTCTGCTTGCCGGTCGCGGCATCAATCGCAATCGCCCAATTATGTGGGGTGCAGACATATAGCGTCTCGCGAATTTTGAGCGGCGTCACCTGATAGGTGGTCTCCGTCACATCATCCGGCAGCTTAACATCGCCGGTCTGATAAACCCACGCCTGTTTGAGCGTTGCGACATTCTGCGTCGTGATCTGTGAGAGCGGGCTGTAGCGCTGGCCATAATGGGTGCGCCCATAGGCGGGCCAATCTTCATCCGGTACAGTATCGCCGAAACTAGGCACCGCATTGACGATCGCCTGCGGCAACGCCCCTGTCTTGTCCTGCGGATCGACCGCCATACTATATCCGGCAACGCCGAGCGCTGCGACCACCGCGAGCGCTAGCGGCGCGACACCGCCGCTCGGCCTGAGCTTGTTGCGAACTGCCGGAAGCAGGAGCAACATCCCCAACAGCACCATCACCCCGCCGCGCGAGGCCAGTGGCCACCAATCGAACCCAACCTCCCAGATGCCCCAGATCATAGTGATGGCCAGGAGCGCCGCATAAACCGACAAGGCCGCGCGCTGCTTGCGCCACAGCAAATAAGCGCAAGCAACAAAAGCTAGACCGGAAAGGACATAATAAGGCGATCCGGATACCGTCACCAGCCACGCCCCTCCAATCGCTAAAGTGAGTCCGATGAGTGCAAACAGTATCGCGCTTATCCGAATCATCCGTCAGTCACTCCTGATTTCCAATGTCCTGCTAATGGTATTGGCAAACATCGTCCTTTCAACTCCCAATTTGGTTGCGCTCGACTTATCTGGCGCGTCCTGCTTAAAGGGCTCCCATGAAACTGTTTATCGGCAACAAGGCTTATTCGAGCTGGTCGCTTCGCGGCTGGCTCGCTTGCAAACAATCGGGGCTTCCGTTCGAGGAGGTCGTTGTCCCGCTTTATAATGACGAGTGGGACAAGAGGCGCGAGGGCGACGAGTTTGCGCCTTCATCGGGCAAGGTCCCGATCCTGTGGGATGGCGATGATATTGTGGTGTGGGATAGCCTCGCGATCATCGAATATCTTGAGGAAAAGACCGAACGCACCTTGTTCTGGCCGGAAGATGATGCGGCGCGCGCGATGGCGCGGTCTATGGCGGCGGAAATGCATTCGGGCTTTGCCGCGCTCCGCCGCGAGCACAGCATGAATGTGCGGCAAATCTATCCGCCTGCGCCGCTTTCCGAAGAGGTGGTCGCCGATATCAACCGCATCCTCCAACTTTGGGCGCAAGCCCGCGCGCGGCATGAGGGCGAAGGCGAATTTCTGTTCGGCACATTCGGCGCGGTGGATATCATGTTCGCGCCGGTGGTGACGCGGCTGATCACCTATTCGGTGCCCGTCCCCGCCTTTGCCGCCGCCTATATGCAAGCGATCATCCAGCACCCCTGGATGCAGGATTGGATCGCCGCCGCGCAGGAAGAAGAATGGGTGATCGAAAAGTTCGAAAAGCCCGAAAACGGTTAGGCGATCAGGCCATCATCCTCCCTGCGAGCGCAGCTCGTGGGGAGGTGGCAGCCCGAAGGGCTGACGGAGGGGTCGCCCGCGTTGAGCGGGCGGAAGGGTTTAAGCCAGCGGTGGATGCGCCTATCATAGCCAGCTTTCACCGATAAGCCGCGCGCTCGGCTACGCCTCGCGACCCCTCCACCATCCTTCGGGTGGTCTCCCTCCCCATTGCCTGTGGCAACAGGGAGGAACTTTGCCTGCCGCTTAAAAATCTTCGCCATTCTTTTTGTGGAATCCGCGCCCTTGGGTCAGGTGCATGTCGATATCGGGATAGTGGCAATCAGTCTCGGCCGGACGGCCAATCGCGACGAAGATACAATCGGCATCGCTTTCATTAACGAGGCAATGGCCATTGCCGTCGCCCTTGGGGAAAGCGGCGATATCGCCTGCGCGCATCGGTGTGCGACCCGCCTCATCGACCAGCATCGCCTCACCGGAGAGGATCACCACCAGTTCATCCTCGCCCTCATGCCAGTGGCGCTGCGCTGACCAGGCCCCGGGTTTGAGCACCACATGGCTCGCGCCAAAATCGGTAAGCCCGGAGGCTGGCGCCAAGCGGCGATACCAGCGGTCCCCCACCTGCTCGCTATACGGCGCGGGATAGCCGGTCTTGTTGGTCTGTTCGATGTGATCAAGGTCAAGTTTTGGCATAGCGCGCTCCCGCCGGTTGCATTTTGTGTCCATCCGTTTAGGGCCAAGCACCATGACATCTGCAATCGATCCCGTCGCCCTTACCGCTGCGCTTATCGAGGCCAAGAGCGTGACGCCTGCGCGCGGGGCGGTGTTCGATGTGCTCGAAGACATGCTGATGCCCTTAGGCTTCGAGGTGCTGCGCACGATCGATGGTGAAGAACCCGACGGGCCGGTGGAAAATCTGCTCGCGGTACGGCGTGGTCCGGAAGCCAGCCGCCATTTCGCTTTTGCAGGGCATCTCGATGTGGTTCCCGCCGGCGAGGGCTGGACCGATAACGCGTTCAAGGCGGTGCGCAAGGGCGATCTGCTATACGGGCGCGGGGCGGTCGACATGAAGGGCGCGATTGCGGCTTATGTCGCCGCGATTGCTTCTGTTCCGCGCGACACAGGCACGCTCTCGCTTCTCATCACCGGCGATGAAGAAGGCCCCGCCGTCCATGGTACGCTTGCGATCATGGCGCATATGGAAAAGGCCGGTGTCACGCCTGACCTCTGCCTTGTCGGCGAGCCGACCTCGGTCAACCGCCTCGGCGATATGGTCAAGATCGGGCGGCGCGGATCGGTCAATATCTGGATCAAGGTGCCGGGTACGCAAGGCCATGTTGCCTATCCCCATCTCGCCGACAACCCGATCCCCAAGCTGGTCAGGATGCTCGCACGCATTGGCGGCATCCGGCTGGATGACGGCACCGACTGGTTTCAGCCATCGAACATCGAAATCACCGATATTGATGTCGGCAACCATGCGACCAACGTCATCCCGTCGGTCGCCAAGGCGCGGCTTTCGATCCGCTTCAACGACCTGCATTCGGGCGAAGCATTAGCCGCCATGATCCGCGCGACGGTCCATGACATCGAACCGCGCGCCGAGGTCGAGGCCAAGATTTCGGGCGAGGCTTTCCTCACCCCGCCGGGCGATTTTTCCGCTATGATTGCGGGCGCGATCAAGGATGTGACAGGCATCGAGCCAGAGCTGTCCACCAGCGGCGGCACGTCAGACGCACGCTATCTCACCAGGATCGTGCCGGTGGTCGAATTTGGCCTCGTCAATGCAACCATGCACAAGCTTGATGAAGCGGTGGCCATTGCGGACCTCGATCAACTCAGTGAAATTTACCGCAGGATTGTGTTCGCAGCACTGGCCCCGCCCAGCTCGCGCGCCTGAGCGCTACCGAACGTCTTGAGTAATTGGCGTGCCGCCTCGTCCGACATCGGGCTCGCCAACACATAGCCTTGGGCATTGTCGCAGCGTAAGGATTTGAGCAATTCAAGTTGCTCCGTGGTCTCCACACCTTCCGCGATGACCGAAAAGCCAAGACCATGCGCAAGGCTCACCACCGCACTACATACGGTGCGCGCATTTTCCGAATGAAGGAGGTCGCTGGTGAGGCTCTGGTGCAGCTTCACCCGGTCAATCGGTAATTCCTTGAGCCGTGACAAGTTGGAATAGCCGGTGCCGAAATCGTCAATGGCGATGGTAACCCCTCGCTCGCGCAGCAACGAAATCTTGTCGAGCAACTCGCTCGACAGTTCCATCGCCAGCGTTTCGGTCATCTCAAGCTCGAGCGAGGATCCCGGGACGTCCTGCAGGTCCATCGTTTCGACGATGCGGTCGAAAAATTCGGGGTAAGCAATCTCGCGCGGCGAGATATTAACCGCGACCCGGCAGGTAAGCCCTTGCGCGCGCCAGCCCGAAATCGTGCCGCACACCTCGTCGAACACCAGCTGGCCCATCTTGACGATGAGGCCGGTATCTTCGGCGAGGGGGACAAATTCTGCCGGGCTGAGGAGCCCGCGCTGTGGATGCTGCCAGCGCACCAGCGCTTCCAAGCCAATAACCGCACCGTCCGCGATCCGGTATTGCGGCTGGTAGAGAATATGCAGCAGCCGCGCATCGAGCGCATTGCGTAAATCCAGTTCGAGCGACGCCCGGTTCTGAAGCTGGTCCGCAAGCTTTGAACTGTACACCTCGACCCGTCCGCGCCCGTTGCTCTTGGCATGGTACATGGCGACGTCGGCGCTCCGCAACAGTGCGGGCAGGGTCTGTCCATGCTGCGGAAAATGGCTTACGCCCAGCGATGCCCCCACCTCCAGCATCTGCCCGTCAATATCATAGGGTGCGCCGAGGCTGCTCACAAAAAAACGCGCCAGTTTGTGCGCGGACTCAACGCTATGGGCGTTCTGGCAAAACACGGCAAATTCGTCACCGGCCAGCCGCGCGATGACGGTATCGTCATAGGGGAAGGCGTCGCTCGCCAGCACCAACCCCTTGAGCCGCCCGGCAACACGCTGGAGCAATTGATCGCCGACCGCATGGCCGAACAGGTCATTGACCGCCTTGAAGCCATCAAGATCAATGAAGAACATCGTGCCGACGCCCTTCACTGGCCCCTGCTGTTCGATCATCTTTTCGACCTGACGGTAAAAATGGGTGCGATTGGCAAGCCCGGTTACCGGATCAAACAGCGCCAGCGCCTGAACCTTTTCCATCGCGCTTTCATAATGATGGAACAGCTGTTGCATCGCTGAGCCTAGATGCGGCAAGCGTTGCACTACGGTTTCGGGCACCGCCCCGGTGAAATCACCCTGAGCGCCCGACGTCAGCCGGTCGACCGCGGCAACCAGCGCCGTATCGGTGCCGCGCATCAGCCAGTCTGCGGCCACCGTTGCGATGATACCGGCAAGCGCCGACAAGCTGAGCCATTGCGCGATATGGATCGGGTCGCGGAATACTTCATGGCCGCCGACAACAAGCAGCATCGCAATCGCCATGGTCACAGCGACAGCGCAGAAAATAATGATACGGTCTCGCAGCAACCTTAATATCCTTCGGGCGCGCCAGGAAACGCGCTTGGTCTGGCTCGTGCACAAAGGATGCCCCGCATCACGAGATTCGCGACCTGCCCTTGTTATGCTCGATATTGGTTAAAAAAAGCTGTTATTAAAGCCCTTTTTTACCATAGTCCGGCCGAGCATTAGCCGCGCTTGCGGCGCAGGATGACGTAAAGCGCGCCTTTGCCACCATCACGCGGATGGGCACCGCGTACGGCCGCGATCATCGATGCATGGCGCGAGTGGGTCAGCCAGTCGGCAATCGAGGCACGGATGATGCCGCGTCGGCGCCATGGTGCATCGCCGTGCGCCTCCCGCTCGGGACGTTCCTTGCCCGTGATAAGGAGGAGCACCCGCACGTCATCGGCGAGCGCATCAGCCAAGGCGCGCTCCAATAAGGCGTGGGCCTGATCGAGCGTATAACCGTGGAGGTCAATGCTGCGTTCAGGGCGGATCGCGCCCCGCCGGAAGCGCCGGTCCCAGCCGCCATCCAGGCTTGCCGCGCCGGGTTGCATGATGTGTGAAGAGGGATGCGCGTGACCGGTCGAGGTCAGACCCGCCGCACCATGACTCTTGCCGCGACCGGCCTTGCTGCCGACGGTCCATTCCGCCGGAGTCATAGGTTCGACAATGCGGCGCGGACCCGCAGCGACAGGTGGCGGCGGCGCTTTGATATGAGCCGGTTCGACCACGGCCTCCCGCCGCTTGCGCCCCGGCATCGGCTTCACCGTTGCGGCCACACGCCGCCACACCGCTTTTTCTTCAGGATCAAGGCCGCGCGGCGGTTTCATGTCCGCTCGCTTATTGTGCAGCGCCAAGCAAACGGGCAGCGGCCGCCTTGGGCAACAGGACAAGCCCGCTGCCCCGCCCGGTCATCCCGCCAGCGATAGTGCGTGCCTCGGTGCCGGTGCCCCAGAAAGTGTCGACGCGATTGGCGCCCTTGATCGCCCCGCCCGTATCTTGCGCGACCCACAGGCCATCGGCTTCATTGCGGTCAAGATCGAGCCACACCGGCGCGCCGAGCGGAATGAATTTGGGATCAGCCGCGACCGTCACGCGCCCGATCACCTCGGTTCCGAGCGAGCCGACTGCATTGCCTTTGAGTTCGCGGAAGAAAATATAGCTTGGATTTTCGTCCATGATGGCCGCGCCGCGCACCGGATCGGCACGCAGATAATCCATGATGTCCTGCATTCCGGTCTTGCCCGGCTGGAGCGCGCCGCGTTCCTTCAATACCTTGCCGATGCCGACATAGTCGCGGCCATTGCCGCCATCATAGCCGATGCGCATGACGCTCCCGTCGGGGAGCTTCAAATTGCCCGAGCCCTGGACATGGAGGAAGAACAACTCGACCGGATCGGCGGCATAAGCGAGTTCGAGCCCCTTCCCTGCCAGCGCGCCATTCACGATTTCGGCGCGGCTATAATAAGGAATGAACTTGCCATCCGCCACGCGTCCGCTGATGCGCTTGCCTTTCCATTCCGGCTCGAACTGGCCAAGATCGACGCGGATGATATCGGACGGCGCCTTATAGATCGGCGTTTCATAGCCCGGCTGACGCGTGCGCGATCCCGATATTTCGGGGATAAAATAGCCGGTCGCAAAGGCCTTGCCCTCGCCAATACGAACCGGTGTAAAGCGGTCGCGGAAAAACTGTCGCGCATCACCGGTAAAGGCCTTGCCCGCTGCGCAGGCTTCATCCCAATCCCCGGCTTGGGTCAGTCCGCTTGTGTCGGTGCGTCTGACCAGCGCAGGGCAACTCGCGACGAATCCGGCCAGCGCCGCCTTGGCCTTGTCCGCACTCACCCCGAGCGCATCGAAACTTTGCGCGGCATAGACGCCAGCCTCGCGCGCATTGGCAGGCGTCGGCGCGGTCGGTGTAGTGGGTTGAGGTTGAGGCTGAGGCTGTTGCGGTTGCGAAACCGGCGTAGCGGGCGGCACCACGGTCGCGGCACAGGCCGACAGCGCAAGCGCCATCAGTCCGGCTCCAACCAGCCGCGCCTTATTAAAACCAGGTTTCGCCATGCGCCTCGCCCTTCCTTCTATGCGGGCGACAGCTGAATCAGGCCTCGTCGGTTTCGTCAAGCTTCCAGTTGGGATCGCGGTCCGAAAGATTGCGCGAGAAGGTCCAAACGTCGTGGGTTGCAACGGCATCGGTAAGCGATCCGGCCAGCACCTTGCCGTCCTTGTCGCGCGTCACCGCCGCAATATCCGCATCAATCCGCACCGTAATGCGGGCAAGGCCGCGATAAAGTTCGGCATCGCTGATCACCGCGCGCTCAATCGCGACGAGACGGTTGTCGAGCACTTCGCCGCGCGCTTCACGCTGCGCAATGGCTTCGGCAAAGGCGGCGTAGGAATCATCGTCGCTCAGCGCCTTCAGCGTTGCATGGTCGCCGGTCCAATAGGCTTCGAGAATCATGCGATAGGCCGCTTTTGCGCCATCAAGAAACTGACCGACATTGAAATTGCGATCCGCCGAGAGGAGTTCGCGGATGCCGCGTTCGGCGGCAGGTTCATAAACCAGTTCGGCGGGCGCAAAGCCGCCATTGGGCGCGAGCGGGCCGGTTTCAGGCAGCGGATGATTGATCGGCGGCACGGTGCGGCTTTCGGGACGCGCTTCCGACCGCGGCAGCATCGGCTCCTGTTCATGACCAGTGCGCTTGCCGAGCAGCGAATAGAGGCGATAGCCGAGGAAGGCTGCCAAAGCTGCAAGGATGATGATCGTCGAATTCATATTCGCTATTTCCCGTCCGCTGGGCAGTTTCCCGCCCGATTCCCCGACTCCGTTTCGCTGCAACAGGAAGCAGAGTCGGATAATACGCCTGTTCAGCGCTTAAACGCATATATAGGCAATCCGTTGCCCAGTTTCAAATACGGTTTCTCACCGGATTAATCACCCAGACGTTTCCACAAGGTGAATATTGCGGTAATTTTCTTGATAGCACCGCCCCTTTTAGTTGTGAAGCGCGCGCGCTCCTGATAATCGCGCCTCCATTGCCCGTTCGGGCGCAGCAGTTTTTACACAGAAAGACGTGAGACAGATCATGGCCGAAGACCTTCCGGAAACCACCGCTCCCCTGCCCAATGGCGAAGATACTGCCCCGCAGATCGGCCTGATTTCGCAATATGTGAAGGATTTGTCGTTCGAAAACCCGTCGGCCCCGATGGTTTTCCAATGGACCAGCCAGCCGCAGGTCGACATCCAGTTCAACATCGGCGCGCAGCAAGTCGGCGAAGATGTGCATGAATCGGTGCTCAAAATCGACATCAGCGCGACCCATCCCGAAGGCAAGGGCTTCATCGTTGACCTGAGCTACGCCGGTCTGTTCGCAGTGCGCAATGTGCCCGAAGACCAGATCCAGGCCTTCATGCTCGCCGAAGCGCCGCGTATCCTCTTCCCCTTCGCCCGCCGCGTCGTTGCCGATGCGACCCGCGATGGCGGTTTTGCACCGCTGCTGCTCGATCCGATCGACTTTGCCGGCATGTATCTGCAGCAGCAGGAAGCGATGCAGGCAGAAGCCACCGGCGCCGAAGCTCCGGCGGGTAACGCCTGATCCTGACGGCAGCTGCGTGAGCGGGGGCACGCGATGAACCTCATCAAAGCCACCGGAACCATCGGCGGGCTGACGCTCGTGAGCCGCATTGCGGGGCTCGCGCGCGATATGCTCGCCGCAACCTATGTGGGCGCGGGGTTCGCTTCGGACGCCTTTCAGGTGGCATGGCGGCTCCCCAACCTCTTCCGCGCGCTGTTCGCGGAAGGGGCGTTTGCCGCCGTGTTCGTGCCGATGTTCAACCGCACCATGGCCGAGGGCGAGCTTGAGGATGCGGATAGCGGGGCGGCACGCGCGTTTGAATTTGCAAGCCAGGTGCTGTCGGCGCTGGTGCCATTCCTGATCCTGTTCACGCTGATCTTCATCGCCGCCGCGGTACCGATTGTCTATGCCATTACCGGCGGCTTTCCCGATGGCGGGCCGGACAAGTTCGCGCTTGCGGTCAATTTGACGCGCATCACCTTTCCCTATCTCGCGCTGATATCGGTGGTGAGTCTGCTCGGCGGGATTTTGAACAGCCTCAACCGCTTTTGGGTCAATGCCGCCGCGCCGATCCTCCTCAATATCTGCATGATCGTCGCGCTGGTCTTTTTCCACGGCGATAATCCGGTCGAGACGGTGTACACCCAGGCGATTGCCGTTCCGGTGTCAGGCGTGCTGCAACTCGCCTGGCTGTGGTGGTCATGCCGCCGCGCCGGGGTGCATTTGAAGCTTGGTCGCCCGCGCCTCAGCCCCAAGGTCAAGGAGATGCTGAAACTGATCGGCCCTGCGGCCGTCGGTCAGGGCGCGATCCAGATCAACCTCGTCATTTCAACCGCCCTTGCCGCGCAATTCCTCGCGCAAGGGGCGATCAGCTATATTTACTATGCCGACCGGTTAAACCAGTTGCCGCTTGGCCTGATCGGCATCGGCATCGGCACGGTGATCCTCCCCTCCCTTTCGCGCCTCATCGGCGGCGGCAAGGAGGCGGAAGCGGCCGTGCAACAGAATCGCGCGATGGAATTGGCGTTATTCCTCTCGCTTCCCGCAGCGGTCGCGCTGGTCGTCTCGGCCTTCCCGATCGTGCGCGGCGTGTTCGAACATGGCGAGTTTCTGGCGAAGGACACCGCCGGGACTGCCGCGGTGCTCGCCGCCTTCTCGTTCGGCGTCCCCGCCTATGTGCTGACCAAGGTGCTGACGCCGGGCTTTTATGCGCGCGCGGATACCAAGACGCCGGTGCGGCTCGCGATCATTGCGATGCTGGTCAATCTCGCGCTTAATCTCGTCCTGATTATCGGGTTGAAGCAGGGCGTCACCAGCATCGGTATCTCGACCGCGGTTGCAGCGTGGGTCAATGTGGCGTTGCTCTATGCAGTGCTGCACAAGCGCGGGCAGTTCCGCTTTGACAGCCGTTTCATGGGGAAAGCCATCCGCATCATCCTCGCCGCCGCCGCGATGGGTGTGGCCTTGTGGTTGCTGAACCCCATCGCCGCGCCGCATATGACGGGGCACCTTGTCGCCCGGGTGATTGCGCTGTCGATCCTCTGCGGCGCGGGGCTGATCGTCTATATCATTGCCACTTTCCTATTCCGCGCCTATACGCTAGGCGAATTGAAGGCTGCGCTGCGCCGCCAGCCTGCCCCACCCCCGCAACCTTCAGAAAGCTGATCCATCCATGCGCGTCGTCTCCGGCATCCAGCCCACCGGCAATCTCCACCTCGGCAATTATCTGGGGGCGATCAAGCAATGGGTCGAAATGCAGGACGAGCTTGCCGCTGCGGGCAATGAGTGCCTGTTCTTCCTCGCCGATCTCCACGCGATCACGGTGTTTGCAACCCCTCAGGAGATGCGCGAAAATGTGCGCGATATGGCCGCCGCGCTGATCGCCTGCGGGATTGACCCGGCAAAATCGATCCTGTTCAACCAGACCCGCGTTCCCGAACATAGCGAGATTGCCTGGCTCCTCTCCTGCGTCGCGCGGGTGGGCTGGCTCAACCGCATGACCCAGTTCAAGGAAAAGTCGGGCAAGAACCGCGAAGGCGCGAGCGTCGGGCTTTATACCTATCCGGTGCTGATGGCGGGCGATGTGCTGCTCTATAACGCGACCCATGTGCCGGTCGGCGATGACCAGAAGCAGCATCTCGAGCTCGCGCGCGATATCGCGATCAAGTTCAACCAGGATTATGGCGTCGAGCTGTTCACCCTGCCCGCGCCGATGATCCCCAAGACCGCCGCGCGGATCATGAGCTTGCGCGATGGCACCGCGAAAATGTCGAAATCCGACCCGTCCGACATGGCGCGGATCAACCTCGTCGATGATGATGATGCGATTGCGGCCAAAATCAAAAAGGCCAAGAGCGACCCCGAATTGCTCCCCGCGACCTATGCCGAACTCGCCGACCGTCCCGAAGCTCGGAACCTCGTCGGCATCTATGCCGCCTTGAGCGGCGAAGAGGCGGACGCGGTGTGTGCGCGCTTCGCCGGCCAAGGCTTTGGCGCGTTCAAACCCGCGCTCGCCGAGGTGGTGGTCGAAGCCTTGCGCCCCATCCGCGAGCGCTTCACCGCGCTCCGCGCCGACCACGCCGCGATCGACGCCGCGTTAGAACAAGGTGCCACCCGCGCCCGCGCATTAGCCAAGCCGCAACTGGAAGCCATGCAAGCCGCCATGGGGCTGTTCGGGTAACAGCCTAGATATTGGCCTCAAGCAAGGCGATTTCGTCCGGCGTCAATTCGAACAGCGCATAAACTTTGGCGTTGATCTCGTCCTCAATCCCTTTGATTTCGGCGGTCAGCGCGTTGATGCGCGCGCGATTATCGCCCATCCAGCTTTCCCAGTCATTGCGTTCCTTCAAGGGAATATCGGCCTTGAGGGTCTTTTTGACCTCGCGCTGGAAGGCGGCAAAGTCGGGCAGCGTCCACCATTCTTTAAGTTTGGTCGAAAGCTTGACGTCCGCAGAGGCCAGATCGGGAATCCGCCGCGCGACCTCTTGCTGAAGCGTGTAACGCTCCTCCGCGGCCGCCTGCGCCCGTTCGGCGAGTGCGGCGAGTTCCGCCTTTTGGGCATCGGTGGCGTCGGGGATGGGCGCACGCTCAACAAACTGTGAGTGCATTTGGAAAAAGGCGCCCCTAACAGCGACGCTCTCCGCAGTGACGCAGAACCAGAATGACGAAGAGTTTAGAAATGCACGCAACCAAACGTCATCAGATGGAACAAAATAGCATTTGTTATTGAGAAAATGACCGACGTCACGACTGAATAAATTTTGAGCAGAAAACTCGGCGTACGCGACTTTATTGCCTTCAAAATAACCTAAGTAGGCCTCTTGAGCCTGCTGCAACTCAAACCATTCTTGCTTTGTCGCCCGTTTTTCCAATGCTGATTTGAAAGGTAGCAGCCATTCCTTGATCGCCGGATAATCATCG
Organism: Pseudomonadota bacterium; assembly: GCA_023458055.1. GTDB lineage: Bacteria > Pseudomonadota > Alphaproteobacteria > Sphingomonadales > Sphingomonadaceae > JAFAFE01. The sequence goes on along the minus strand of JAEXAW010000006.1, from coordinate 55,406 downwards.
ATCTTGATGCGATTCTTAGGGATGTAGATAATCCATAGCCCGCGTGGTTCGGCCCGCCAGCGCTTCAAATCCTTGCCTTCCAAGAACGGCTTCAACAATTCGGCGGAACGCGGATCTTCGGCGACCAGCCTGTCTTTTGTCGGCGTGTCGATCACAAAGGCTTCATTGAGGCCAGTAACGATACCGCGACAAGCAGGACCATACACATCCTTCAGTGTCTTTCGCCCCGCGACGATTTTTTCCCGTAACGCTCTCAGATCGTTATTCTCCAACTCCCATGAACCGCTGCCCAAAGCGCTTTGCGGATAGACTTGCGCATGCTCCTTGAAGGCTTCTGCAAAATTTTCCGTGGGGAGTGTGGCGATGTTCCAGAAGTGAAGCTCATGCTCTTTAGGTGGGGCTCCAGCGCGCATCACCAAAATCGCCGGATAGGTCGTCACGCCTTCAAAAATCTGGTGGTCGCCAAAATCGACGATGACCTCCAAGGTGGCCTTGGTGCGCAGGAAATTACGCAGCGGCTCACCCGACCCGGTTTTGAAGAAAGTGCTGGAGGAAATATAACCCAGCCGCCCGCCCGGTTTGAGGAGCTTGATGCCGCGTTCAAAGAAATAGGCGTAAAGGTCGGCGCGGTCCGAAACCACTTCGAAGCGCTTTGCGAGATAGGGTTTGAGCGCCTTCAATAATTCCATCCGCACATAAGGCGGATTGCCCAGCACCACGTCGAACCCGCCTTCGGCGAAGATATCCGCAAAGGCTTCCTTCCAGACAAAACCATGGCTGCGATAGGCGAAGCTGGAATCTTCGATCAGGCTGTCGCCGACGCGGATATTGTCATCGAGGCTGTCGAGCACTTTGCCGTGGCGCGCGGTCTTGATCCACAGCGACAGTTTGGCGATCTCGACGCTTTCTTCGTTCACATCGACGCCGAACAGATTGTGGGTGAGAATTTCGCTGTCGGGATCGCCCAATCTTGCTTCGCCCAAATCGAACAGGCGCAGATTGCAGCGGGTCAGTTCGGCCTTGAGCCAATCAAACGCCATCACCAGAAACACGCCCGATCCGCAAGCCGGATCAACGATGCGCAGCTTGGCGATGCGATCCCGATAGGCGTGCCAGAAGGCTTTTTCATCCTTGTCGGATTTCCACGCTATCGCTTCATCATCGGCACTGGCACCCTTCTTGGCATGAAGCGCCAACAGGGCGCTGAAAATCTCGCGGCAATGGGTGCCCAAGGTCTGCTCGACAATGAAGCGCGCAATATAATCGGGAGTATAGACCACGCCATCACGCTTGCGCCGTCCGCTGGTGCCGCTGGCTTTTTTGGCCTCCACCACCTCGCCGCGCGCTTCGGCCTGCAATTGTTCCACATCGGCGATAGATTGTTCAAAAATATGCCCCAGCACCGTGACCGAGACTTCAGACGCGAAATCATATTCCGACAGAGCCTTGAACTGTTCGCAAATATGATCGGGCACCGCGAGCGCGTTGATGCGGTCATCGGGCGCGAACAGGCCGCCATTATAGCGCGGCACCTGCATCGGCGGACTGCCTTCGTCGATGGCGCGGAACAGCCCTTTGAAATTATCCCACACCGGCGCCGGCGCAAACGGGTTGCTGGTTTCAAACGCCTTTTCCAAAATTTTGGGCGGGAGCAGGCCATTATCTTCGGCAAAAGCGACGAATAGCACGCGGTCGAGGATTTTTTGCCCCAACCGGATCGCTTCAAGCGGGTCCATCTCCGGTCGTTCGCGCCGCACTTCGTCGATCAGGCTGGCGCGCAGGCCTTTATAATCTTCATAAAGGCGATTGGTGATGTCCTTGTTTTCGCGCTTGCTTTCGGCCAGCAGCTCGGTCGTTTTGCCGCTGAGCAGGCTTTCGGCGGAAAGCAGCAACTGGATGCGTGCAAATTCTTGCAGCTCATGGAGACGCTTGAGGTCGAAGCTTTCGTAAACCGTCCGGCCTTCGCCATAGCTGTAGAGCCGGATTTCAAGATAGTTGGACACCAACACCCATTTGCTGCCGACATTGTTGTTAGCATATTCCCAGGCCTGATCGACCGGCGTCTTGGCACGGCCCGGCATGATCGCGTCGAGATTTTTGGTGTCTGCGCCTTTCAGCTCAAATGGCGCGAGAATGCGGCCTTCGCCCTGTGTGAAGTTACCGATGGCGACATCGACCGAGCCGCGTGTGATGCCCTTTTCCTGCGTTACATTATAGTCGTCATATCCGGCATCCTGATAGCCAATGGGGCCGCGATAGCCCAATCCTTCGACCAGGATTTTTTGCACAAAGGGACCATGCAGCGACACTTCGCTATGCTTGGCAATCTCTCCGCGGGCGATGTCGTTGGCCCACGCCTGAAACGCCGCCAGTCGTGCTGGATCGGGAGCGGGCGCCACGGCAATCTGCTTCTTGATATATTTTTGATTGAACAGATTGGTCTGGCTCATGCTTGCCCCTTAGTTAGATAGCCCTTCTGCCACGCCACCCCGCGAAGTCCAGCCCGCCAAGCTCATTTTTTCGCTTTCCTACACGCGCCGGATGCGGTTCCGTCAGGCGAATCGGGGATTATGCCCCACCTCCCTCGTCAGGGAGGGGCGAAGGTGCGGAGCGGGTTCGGAAGGTGGGTCAGGCGCTGGCGGCACGGCGCAATACCCACCTTAAAAAAAGCTACGGCTTTTTTGACCCTCCTGAAAGGGAGGGTGCGACGGGGGAGCCGCCCTCGCTAAAAAAGGGAGGGTGGCGGTAGATGCTCGGGGAAGGTGCGAAAATTCGCAAAGGTTACAGTTGGGAGGCTCGCATTTTCTTAAAGGTTACAGGAGGGCATGAACAAAAAATGCTACACCCCGTGTCTTTTGTAACCTTTAAACGGCGGGTCGGCGCCTGATGCCGTGGAACGGGGGACGCGGCGCACCTCCTTGTCAAAACGCGTAACGCTTCGCTTCACCGCTGTTCAAACACCGTTCATCGACCTATATATAAAAAAAGATCATCTCGGGTTGCCCTTCGAGCGTTTCATTCGCGTCGCCCCGCCCGGACTTCTCCGGCTCCGGTCCAGACAGATAAAGCGAATGGCGCGCAAAGATCGGCGCATCCGCCTTTGAAAGGGAAAATGAAGATGTCGAACGTTACGCTTCTCGGCCGCGTTGCAAGAGCAGCGGCTCCGGTTGCGCTGTTGACGCTGGGTGCGTGCGCGACCCCGTTTCAGGCCAATGTCCAGCGCTTCCAGCAAATGCCGCCGGCGCAAGGACAGAGCTTTGTCGTGGCCGCGCCCAATGCGGAACTGGGCAAGAGCCTTGAATTTCAACATTATGCGGGTCTGGTGACGCAGAAAATGACCGCGCTCGGCTATCGTCCGGCGGCGGACGGTGCGGCTGATCTTACGGTCACGATCAACTATGGCGTCGACAAGGGCCGCGAGCGCATCGTGCGCGATAGTTTTTCCGATTATGACCCGTTCTGGGGTCCGTGGGGCCGCTCTTATTATGGCCGTCCCTGGGGCTGGGGCGGCGGTTATTGGGGCCGTCCGATGGGCTATTATCGCCCCTATATGATGGGCTGGAACGATCCGTTCCTCTATGGCCCGGGTTGGGGTTCGGGCGTGCGCGCCTACACCGTTTACCAGAGCCAGTTTGGGATGCAGATTGAGCGCACCGGGTCCAAGGAACGCCTGTTCGAAGGCTCGGCTGAAGCGCTGAGCCGCGATAATGACCTCACCTATCTGGTGCCGAACCTGGTCGACGCGATGTTCACCGGCTTTCCGGGGAATAGCGGCGAGAAGGTGCGGATTGCCGTGGCTCCGCAGAAAAAGGGCTGAGGGCTCTCAGGTTAAAGGATTGAAAAGGCCCGGTTCTTGAAAGAGAGCCGGGCCTTTTTTGTGGAGGCGGTTACGCGGTGCCCTCACCCTCCCTTTTCAGGGAGGGTCGAAAAATCATAGATTTTTCGGGGTGGGTAAAACGGTGAGGCGGGACGCCCGATGCCCCTCGCTGGAAGGCGAGTGGCGTGGGTACCGCTAAGACGCCCTAAACCTCGAGGGCGCGGCGGATGCGGGCGATGTCGCTGTCGATGGCGGGGTCGCTGACGCGCAGGCTCTCGATGGTGCGGATCGCGTGGATCACGGTCGAATGGTCGCGCCCGCCAAATTTGCGGCCGATCTCCGGATAGGAGCGCGGGGTCAGCGTCTTGGCAAGGTACATGGCGATCTGGCGCGGACGGGCGACCTCGCGGGCGCGGCGCTTGGAGGCCATCTCCATGCGGTCGAGCTTGTAATGGGCACAGACCGCGCGCTGGATATCATCGATGCTGATCCGCGCCCGGCTGCTGCGCGCGGTCTCGGCGAGGCGGTCGCGGGCAAGGTCGATGCTGATCGTCGCATCGGCGAGCGAGGCATAAGCGAGGATCTTGTTGAGCGCGCCTTCCAACTCGCGGATATTGCGGGTGAAATTGGCGGCGAGATAAGCGATCACCTCGTCCGGCACATGCGCTTCATGATGGGTCGCGCATTTGTGGCGCAGGATGTCCTCGCGCAAGGCAAGGTCGGCTGCGTCAATCTCGGCGACGAGGCCGCCCTGGAGCCGCGACAGGAGGCGCGGGTCAATCCCGTCGAGGAGGTGGGGCGCGCGGTCTGCAGCTACTGCCAGCCGCCCGCCCGAGGCCAAAACCTCGTCGATCGTATGGAGCAATTCTTCCTGCGTCGACCCCTTGCCGATGATGAACTGGAGGTCATCGATCATCAGGAGGTCCGCTGCCCGGAGCCGAGCCTTGAACGCGGGCATGTCGTTCCCGCGCACCGCGGTCACGAACTCGAGCATGAATTTTTCGGCCGACATCATGATGATCGTCGCCGCCGGGTTCACCTCAAGATGCGCGTGCGCGACGGCGTGGAGAAGGTGCGTCTTGCCCTGCCCCGTCCCCGCTTGGAGATAGAGCGGGTTGAACATCGGGCGGTCGGCTGCAGCCATGCGGCGCGCGGCGTTCATGGCGAGCACATTGCTCCGCCCCGAGACGAAGTTGGCAAAGCTAAGGCGCGGGTCGAGCAACGGCAGCGGCGCGCTGGCAAGCGGAGCCGTGCTAATCAGCGGAGCGGGTGCAACGGGCTCGGCATTAGCGGGGATGCCGAGCGGCACGGCAGCGGCGCTCAGCTGCGCAACGGCAAGCTCGGCCCGCTGCGGCGCACCGACGATGCGGACAGCGGTAACCGCTGGCGCCACGCTACGCCAAGCCAGCGTCAGCCGGTCGAGGAAACGGTCGGCGACCCAATTCGCGGAAAAGCTGGTCTGCGCAAACAGGGTGAGCGTGCCCGTATCGCCGCAGAAATTGCCGAACCGCACTGGTTTCAGCCAATGGTCGAAGGCGCGCGCGCCAATATCGCGGCGGAGACTTTGCGCAAGGTCAGCCCACATGGCGTCCGATGGAGCAACCATGCCGCTGTCCGGCACCCCTTTCTGCTCCTGATCTGCCATTGCGTTCGTCCTCATATCCTCACACGCCTCGTGCCTGACTCCATAGCAAGGAGCGTTACGCCCCTAATCGGTTTCGCGAAGCTCCCCCTCCGCATGTTGCCCGCTCCGGTGCCGCAAGCCGCAAAAACCCCTGACCGGAAAACCAGATTTTCCGATGCGGCGGGATAGAATTTTGGTGCGGCCCGAACAGAAAGAAGCTCTGCCGGACGGTCTCTAGTAAGCACCCGCAAATGAGTCCCGCAAGGGCCGGACGGTAAAAAAACTGAAATAAATGCCATTGACTCGGGCAAGCCGAGAGAATTCAACGCCTTTTATTTTTATGGTTATTTTTCAATTGGATGCACCCTATTAACAGAGGGTAAATGACCCCGAATCGCGGACTAAGCTGGACTTGTTGAAGAGGGCCAAATTGTAACATGCAAGGCCCTGACCCAGACGGCCTCCGGAACGAAAAGGGAATGTCGCGGAGATGACCTGAGGGACCGTCATCGAATCGCAACAATCAGCACCGAATCGATTCGCGCGTCCCACGGGAGACGCAAAAAACCCTGCCGGACGATCCGTCCCGCAGGGTCTGTCGTGGAAGTCAGGCGACGCACGCACGCGCCGCCGATCCTGATCTTTAGCCGAGCGCCGACACGCGCTTGGTGAGGCGCGACATTTTGCGCGCAACCGTGTTTTTGTGCAGCACGCCCTTGGCAACGCCCTTGGCCATTTCCGGCTGAGCGGCATGCAACGCCTTGGCAGCGGCATCCTTGTCGCCAGCGGTCAGCGCAGCTTCGACCTTCTTGACGAGGGTGCGGATGCGACCGATGCGCGCACCGTTGATTTCAGCGCGGCGGGCATTGCGACGGATGCGTTTTTTGGCTTGCGGCGTATTGGCCATGAATTCCTCGAATTTGATGCTGTTTCACAATAAAATAAGGGCCGAAATCATGAGATTCGGCCCGAAAGCTGGGCGGCCTTTACCGATTCCCGGGTGCGACGTCAACCATTTCCCCCTCATTTCTGGCATTTTTGTCGTAAGAGGCGCTAACGCGCCCGGTGCCAGCCCTCCGCGCTGCTATTTTTGGCAGCGCGGACAAAAAAACGTCGAGCGCCCGCCATCAACCTCGCGCCGGACCAGCGCGCCGCAACTCCGGCACGGCTCGCCCTCGCGTCCGTAAACCAGCCAATCCTTGGCGAAATAGCCGAGTTGCCCGTCAGGCTGGGCGAAATCGCGCAGCGTCGATCCACCCGCCGCGATGCTGGCAAGGAGCACCTGCTTGATCGCGGGAACCAGCCGCTCGATCCGCGCGCGGCTGACCTTGCCTGCCGGTGCGCGCGGATGGATGCCCGCCATGAACAAGGCCTCGCACACATAGATATTGCCGAGCCCGGCCACCACCCGCTGGTCAAGCAGCGCAAGTTTGATCGCCGTGCCCTTCCCCTTCAACCGCGCCTGCAGCACGCTTGCGGTAAAATCATCCGATAGCGGCTCCGGCCCCAGCGTCAGAAACGGGGCGAAGCCGGCCTCCGGATCGCCGCCGACCAGATCGACGCTGCCGAAGCGGCGTGGATCATTCAGCGCGAGCCGGTGCCCGGCCTCGGTGGTCAGCACAAGATGATCATGGCGATCCTCATCGCCCGGATCGATCCGCCAGCGTCCCGACATGCCGAGATGAAAGATCATCGTGTCGTCGCGGTCCGTTGCAATCAGCCCATATTTGGCCCGCCGCGCGAGGCCCGTGACGGTCGCGCCCGTCACCCGCTGCACGAGGTCAACCGGAAAGGGCCGCCTGAGATCGGCGCGGCGCAGTTCAATAAGGGCAATGCGCTGCCCTTCAAGGAACGGCCGGAGCCCCGCAACGGTGGTTTCAACTTCGGGCAATTCGGGCATGGGCGGCTGTTTCTGTACGGGCGATTCGACAAGCGAATAGAGGGCAAGACGACGATGTCGCGCCGATATTCATCTACCGGCGCAAAAGTTACACTTGGTTTTTAAAAGCGACAAAAGCAACAGACTGTAGCATTTTTCGTACCACCCCTACCCTGTCGCTTTCGTTGCTTTTGGACGTGCGGGCAGACGCAAGCAGAGGGGCCGCGAAAAGCGTCCGGTCAAAGCTGGCAAGGATGAGAGGTGCGTGCATCGAACATTCTTTCACAATTGGGCCTTGCGCAACACGGGTAAAATGCGCCCATCCGACTCGCTAAACATGGGCCCGGGCCTGTAGGAAAGGAAAATGTCAAAAATGGGTTGATGGCCTGCTGCGCTCTGCACATCCGCAACCTCCGCCAACTTCCTCCCCTTCGCTCCGCGACTCTGCTCGAAATAATTAAGTATTGTCCCGGGATTAGTGTCCCCGGAATGAGTTTCCCCAGAATGAATTTCCCCGGAATGAATTAGTGTCCCTAGATTTATAATTAGCGACTTATAGGGGGACTGTGGCTAAGTCCTACAACCCGCCACCCTACATTATCCTTTTGCAATTCCGGGGCGTTTGATCAAAGTAACGTCGGGGCAAGTCGATTCTCTTTGATTGCACCCGTTGAGGTTTGCACGGCCGCATGGGGGATAAGATGACGGACGAGAAAAGAATAAAGCGCATCTCGGTTAGCGGTCTTCAAGATACATTCAACTATGAAATTGAGTTTCTTGGCGACCAAGGAACCGCCATCCTGATCGCGCCAAACGGCTATGGCAAGACTGCCTTTCTGGGTGTAATAACAGAGTGTCTCCAATTCCGCTTGTTTGACGCCGCTGAATATCGCTTCGACGAATTGAATGTCGTTTTCGAAGACAAAACCCGCTGGCTCTTCAAAACTACAAAATATTCTTATGATGATGAACATGATAAGCAGCTCTCTTTGCGCGAGTACAGAATGTATTTGCGCAGACGAGACCGTAGTGAAACTTATATTGAATTTACGCACTTCGACAAAAGAGGAAAGGCCAAGAAAGATTCTGGCCTAATTGGGCTCGATTCTTTACCTCCCCCCTTACTTCGCCGTGCTATTGAAAGACATCTTCCTGTTGAGCGCGTTGGCCCTAATCACTTCCGCGACTTTCGACTCGGAGATAGGTTATCAACTGTTGCCATAATTGATCGATATCGTAACCTTCTTGTCAACGACTCTGACTTTGTCAGAGAATTTGGTGACTTAGCACCCAGCCTCCTGCAGGGCGTTGGGAGTGGTCTCAATTGCGTTTTTATTCAGACGCAGCGCCTAATTAAGTTCAGCAAACCTTCTAGAAGCGACGACAGTGCCTCATCGAAGCAAGATGAGATTTTGCGCCAGGCTGACCATCTAGCCAGCCTTTTGCAAACCACCTACGCGAGCTATGCAGCTACTTCACAGGACTTGGATAGATCGTTCCCGAACCGTCTCATGACGAGGTCGGAGAGCCGGATGGAATATGATGTGGATGGCCTGCGGGAAGAATTAGCCGCTATTGAAGACAAACGAAAAGCACTCACTGAAGCAGGCATTCTTGTCGACACTGCCGAACCTTTGGTAGCACCAAGAGATGAGTTTATCGCGAATGTAGCTGACGCCCTTCATATCTACGTTGAGGATTCGAAGAAAAAACTTTCGACATTTGACGATATATTCGAAAGAGTTGCCGTCTTTCGAGATTTGATGTCAAAGAAGCTTCACCCCAAAAAATTGATAATAAGCAGAGAACGCGGGGCACAGGTTCGGCGCGGCGAAGAGGTCGTTAGCCTCGAAAAACTTAGTTCCGGCGAACAACATGAATTTATCATGCTATTTCGTCTTATTTTTGAAACGCCAGAAAACTCTCTTGTTCTTATCGATGAACCAGAGATTTCGCTGCACGTTTCGTGGCAGCTAGAATTCATGTCTGACTTAGCAAGAATTCAAAGTGCAAACGCATTCCAATGCATTATAGCCACGCACTCACCGCAAATTATCCAGGGGGCGGACGATATTACATTCGACCTGTCTGCGCAGGTCGCATGAACTCGATCAACAAGTTTTTGAATGCCGAAAGCATCGTCGCGACTGCTCGCATGCTCCGCAGCGCCAAGAAGGAGATTATTTTAATAGTCGAAGGCGACGATGATATCGCGCTTTTCTCGCATTCCCTTGGACTGCCAAGGTCGAATTTTATCTCATGTGCTGGAAAGGAGCGATTGATGGAAGTCTTCGGTCTTGCGCCGCGCGCTGGGCTGGATGCAGGGACCATTTTCATACGTGATGCGGATTTTGACGATCTTGGATTTTTGGATAGAGATGGAGTGCTTCTTCTTACCTCTGACCGATATGATTTCGAGATGTCTCTCTTGCCACCTCGCATATTTTCTAGGATTTTCATGGAGTATTTGAAGACTAGGTCCTCCCCGGAACTTGTGAAAGCTGCGTTTCAAAAGATTCTTAGTGCGTCATCTTTTATCGGTGCGATGCGTTTAGTTTCACACCCAAGTGCACTGAACCTAGATTTCCAAAATTCAAAGCTCAATTTTATTGATAATGGAACGCTGGAGGTTGACAATGCCAAAATGGTCAAATATTTTCTTTCAAAGTCCGGCAGTTCATTAAAAAATTCGGCAGAAGTTGTTAAAATTGTTCAAGCTGAGATGAGCCGGGGCCTCGGACCCCTAGAATTGAGTTCAGGAAAAGACTTTCTAAGAGTTTTGAGTTTAGCTTTAAACAAGCACTACAAGTGTTGTAATTCTGCGGAGTGCACTTTCGAAACACTTTCGAGAATGTTTCGGATGTCAGTATTACAAGATGATGTTCGAAATCTTGCTATCTATGATCGACTCGTTAAGCAGGTTGGAAAATCTGGGATGGCATGGACGGGTAACACCCTATGATTTTTGCGCATTTATGATCCGTCTATGATCCGCCAGAAATTTCGGGAGCACAAAACGAAGTTAAGGGACAAAACACTAAATTCGTGTCGCCGAAATTCGGACGAGCAGGCGGCTATCGTGCCGGGGAGTCGTTCGGTCGGCTGCGACGTTTCCATATTCGTAACTCGGAAGCATCTCGAACGGCGCCCCTCCAGCACGCGCTCACCGTCGAGACGGCCTTCGACACGCTCAGGACTACGGATTTTTGAACAGGAGCATGATCAAAACCATGCTCGCTGCTTCATATCTCCATTTGCCCTTCCCCCCCTGCCCCGCTAATGCGCCAAGCCAAAGAGGTGCATCATGGCCAAGACCGGCAAAACAGTTTCCTTCGGCTATGCCGATATCGACGCGAGCGAGAAGACCGGTAAGGTCGGCGAGATTTTCTCGGCGGTGGCAAGTCGCTACGATATTATGAATGATGCGATGTCGGGCGGCATGCATCGGTTGTGGAAGGACCAGTTCGTCCGCCGGGTGAAGCCGCGCAGCGGTGAGGATATTCTCGACATGGCGGGCGGCACCGGCGACATTGCGTTTCGCATGGCCGCGCATGGCGCGAATATCACCGTCTCTGATATCAATCCCGAAATGCTGGCCGTCGGCATGGAGCGCGCAGCAGAGCGCGACCTTACTGACCTTGTATGGTCGGAGCAGAATGCGGAAAAATTGACTTTTCCGGACCGACATTTTGATGCCTACACCATCGCATTCGGTATCCGTAATGTGACCGACATTCCGGCGGCCTTGCGTGAAGCGCACCGCGTGCTGCGTTTCGGCGGGCGCTTTTTCTGCCTCGAATTTTCGACCACGACCTGGCCGGGCTTTTCGGATGTGTATGATGTCTATTCGCACAAGATCGTGCCCAAGCTCGGCAAAATGATCGCGGGTGATGAAGAAAGCTATCGCTACCTCATCGAATCGATCCGCCGTTTTCCCGACATGCCGACCTTTGAAGCGATGATTAAAACCGCCGGCTTCACCCAGACGAAGGTCGAGCCGATCCTCGGCGGGCTGGTTGCGATCCATTCGGGCTGGAAGGTGTGAGGATGGCGGCGCGGTTCCGTGCCCCTGCGAAGGCAGGGGCCCAGTGTTATGCTGCTCTACGCGGCCCTAGGCTCCTGCCTGCGCAGGAGCACATTGACCGGCCATGACCTCGCACACCACCCATCTTTGGCGCATCCTCAAATGGGGGCGCACGCTGGCCCGGCACGGCGCGCTGCGGGGGATCGAGCAGGATATCAACACGCCGCCGCCGGTTCGCCGCATTGCGCGGATTGCGCGGTTTGGCGCGCGGGTGCCCAAGGTGCCCAACTATGCCGCGGCCTTTACCGCCATCGGCCCCGCCGCGATCAAGCTGGGACAGAGCCTTGCGACGCGCCCCGATCTGGTCGGTGAGGAAGCCGCGCGCAATTTGCTGACGCTGCAGGATAATCTCCCGCCTCTCCCCTTTGACCAGATCAAGCCGCAGATTGAATTTGCGCTTGCGAAGCCTCTCGAAGCGCTGTTCCAGTCGATCGACCCGGTGCCGGTCGGGGCCGCTTCGATTGCGCAGGTTCACCGCGCGGTCACCACCGAAGGCCGCGACGTTGCTGTCAAAGTCTTGCGCCCCGGCATCGGCGAGCAACTCGCGCGCGACATTGAAACCTATGAATGGGCCGCTGCGCATGTCGAGGCGATGGGCGGGGAAGCCTCGCGCCTCAGGCCGCAACTGGTCATCGCCAATTTCAAGCGCTGGACAGCGCGCGAACTGGATTTGCGCCGGGAAGCGGCGTCGGCCTCCGAGCTTGCCGAAGCCATGGCCGCCGAGCCCGGCTATCAGGTGCCAGCGATTGATTGGGACCGCACCGCGGGCAAGGTGATGACGCTCGAATGGATTGACGGCATCAAGATCAGCGACCGCGATGCGCTGATCGCGGCGGGGCATGATGTGAAACAGCTTGCGAGCCGTCTCGTGCTGGCCTTCCTCCATCAAGCGATCAGCCACGGCTTCTTCCACGCCGACATGCATCAAGGCAATTTGTTCGTGAAGGCGGACGGCACCATCGCGGCGATTGATTTCGGGATCATGGGCCGGATCAACCGTCAAGCGCGGGTGTGGCTGGCCGAAATCCTTTATGGCCTCACCACGGGCAATTACCGCCGCGTCGCAGAAATCCATTTCGAGGCACAATATGTGCCCTCCCATCATAGCGTCGAGGAATTTGCGACCGCTCTGCGCGCGGTGGGCGAGCCGATGCGCGGCAAGCCGGTGAGCGAGCTTTCGGTCGGGCAGATGCTCGACGGCCTCTTCGCGATCACCCGCGATTTCGACATGCAAACCCAGCCGCATCTGCTGCTTTTGCAAAAAACAATGGTCATGGTCGAAGGTGTCGCAACCCAACTCGACCCCGAAATCAACATGTGGGATACGTCCGGCCCGTTCATCAAGGAATGGATCAGGAGCGAACTCGGCCCCGAGGCCAAGGCCGCCGACCGGCTGATCGAGGATTGGCGCACTTTCACCCGCATCCCGGACCTCGTGCGGCGCATCGAGGATAAATTCCCCCCCGCAGGCGGTGCGCCCCCGCCGCCCCCGCTCCCCGAGGTCAAGTTGATGGGACAGGGCCGGGGTTCGGCTTGGAAATATGCGGCAACGGCGCTGGCGGCAGGAGGCGTGGGCGCGGCGGTGATGTGGCTGGCGCAAAGCTTCTAACATCGAGCTTACTCTTTTCGGCAGCTTTGCAAACTTAACGACCCTTTAACCCTCTTTGGCTAAGTCGAACCCTAATTGGTTGGGATGTCGGAAAGGCCGACGAGGGGTATCTAAGTGCGGCAAGATTTCATCGCGACACAGCAACAACAGCCCGTGACCGATGCGCCGCTCGCGCTCGCGGTTATCATTCCGACGTTCAACGAGGCGGCCAATATCGTACCCTTGTTGCAAAAGCTTGCGGCCGCGCTCGCAGGAATCCATTGGGAAGTGGTCTTTATCGACGATGATAGTCCGGACGGTACGTCTGATCTGGTTCGCTCAATCGCGCAGACCAACCGGCAAGTGCGCATTGTCCAGCGTATCGGTAGGCGAGGTCTTTCCACTGCCGTCATCGAGGGCATGTTGGCCACCGCAGCGCCGGTACTCGCCGTCATGGACGGCGATATGCAGCATGACGAAACTATCCTGCCGCTGCTTTTCCAAGCGGTTGCGAATGGCGACGCCGATATCGCAGTCGGGACCCGCTATAGTGCCGGCGGCAGTGTCGGCGCATGGGATAGCACACGCCACAAGATGAGCCGGTTGGCAACCAGCTTGGCACAAAGGTTGCTCAAGGCCGAACTTTCAGATCCGATGAGCGGGTTTTTCGCTATCCGCCGTGAGACGCTGATGGCTGCTATGCCGCGGTTGTCCGGCGTGGGTTACAAAATCCTGCTGGATATCGTTGCCTCGCTCCCCACCCGAGCCAAGATAGCGGAATTCCCCTATATGTTCCGCATGCGCGAGGCAGGAGAAAGCAAGCTTGGTACTTTAGTTATGGCGGAATACGCCTCACTGCTCGCCGAAAAAACCATAGGCCGTTTTATCCCGATCCGGTTGATCAAATTCCTGATGGTTGGGGGATTGGGTGTTGGCGTGCATCTCGCTATTCTGGGAGCCGCGCTCGCCGCCAACGCGCGCTTCATGGTCGCGCAAACCTGCGCCGTGATGACCGCGATCGCGTGCAATTTTTTCCTCAATAATATTTTCACCTATCGCGACCGTATGCTGAAAGGATGGCAGATCCTTGGAGGTCTCCTCAGCTTTTACCTTGTGAGCGCAATCGGCGCCGTGGCGAATATCGGCATCGGCACCTGGGTCAGTGATCATGATGATCGCTGGTGGCTTGCGGGCATGGCTGGCGTTGTGGTTGGCGCAGTCTGGAACTTTGCCGCTTCGTCGTTCGTCACCTGGCGCAAGCGCTAAAAGTGATCGATCAGGTCCGATGCGCATGAACATGCCTTTGGGGAGCGCCTGGCCCCGTGCATTGATAGCCATTGCACTATTGGTTCTGATCCCCATCGGCCTTGCGATATCCGCGCCTCCCGGGACCGGCGCGGCTGGTGTGGGGACATCTTCCAAATTTATTGATGCTGACCTCTATCGCGAAGTCATGGCCGCTTTATCACCGGGCCAAGGATATTATGACGCGGTTGCAGTCTCCCATCGCGCCCATGATTATCCGCTCCACCCTTTTGTTGTCGTGCGGTTGCCGACATTGGCCCTAATCTGGGCTTATCTGGGCAACCAGTGGATGAAGTTGATCAGCCTCGCCCTTGTCGCAGCAACATTGTGGGCGTGGCAACGGCAATGGTCGATCGAGTCTAAAAGCGTAAGAATTGCGGCCATTCTGCTTGCCGCTAGCGGAATGACTTTCATCGCCGATCCGGACAGTCTGATCCTTCACGAAACCTGGGGAGGGCTTCTCGTTGCCTTGGCTATTGGCTGTTATAATCGAGACCGCCCCCTCGCAGTCGTGCTGCTGTTGTTAGCGGCATCCCTTATACGGGAAACCGCCGTTCCCGCCTTGTTATTGGTGGCCAGCTGGTATGGCTGGCATAAACAATGGCGCGGAGCGGTGATGGGGGCCGCAAGTATAGCCGTGTTCGCGGTGATAATGGTCGGTCACAAGCATATGGTCGATACGATCCCCCCGCTGCCAACGGATATGACATCGAACGGATGGTCGGCTGCGGGCGGCTGGCCATCCTATCTGTCGTTCGTATCACAAACCACAATCTTGCGCTTTTTCCCGGCGTGGGCTTCTGCGGTGCTCGTCCCGTTGGCCCTGCTGGGCTGGTTCGCCAGCCGCAGCGAGGCGGCTCGCATCATGGGCTGTTTTCAAGTCGGGATGGCGATATTTTTTATGATGTTCGGTCGGGCCGACAATTTCTATTGGGGCTTCCTGGTTGCTCCAATGCTGATGGCCGGGCTGGCCTTTTTCCCCCGGCTGATCCTGAGCTTCAAGCCGAACTCCGCGACCACCGCCATCGCTTATGCCACGCGCTCTGGTAAGTCGGACCAAGCATAGCTAAAAGATCCGCTATGCACTCTTCCAAATCCATCCTGCTCATCATCGGCGGCGGTATTGCGGCCTATAAGTCATGCGAACTCATCCGGTTGTTGCGCAAGAGCGGCGTCGGCGTGCGCTGCGTCCTCACCAAGGGCGGGGCGCATTTTGTGACGCCGATGACGCTCGCGGCCTTGTCCGAAAACGAGGTTCACGAAACCTTGTGGGATCTCAAGAACGAGACCGAGATGGGGCATATCCAACTTAGCCGCGAGGCCGATCTGGTGGTTGTCTGCCCTGCCACCGCCGACCTGATGGCCAAGATGGCGGGCGGCATCGCCGATGATCTCGCGACCACGCTGCTGCTTGCAACTGACAAGGCCGTGCTGGCGGTCCCGGCGATGAATGTGCGGATGTGGGAGCACGCCGCGACCCGCCGCAATGTCGCGCAGCTGAAAGCAGATGGCATTCATGTGATGCAGCCCGACGAGGGCGAGATGGCCTGCGGCGAGTTCGGTCCGGGGCGGCTCCCCGAACCGGCGGCAATTGCGGAGGAGATCGCTAAACTCCTCCAACGCCCGTTCGCCCCGAGCGAAGTCGAAAGGCGCGCGGATGACCAGCGTGTCTCGACTTCGCTCGACACCAACGGCGTTCGGGCAGTGCTTGCAGGCAAGCATGTCCTCGTCACCGCCGGTCCCACGCATGAGCCGATCGACCCGGTCCGCTACATCGCCAACCGGTCGTCGGGTAAGCAGGGCTTTGCGATTGCCGCCGCCGCCGCACGCGCGGGTGCGCGGGTCACCCTCGTCTCCGGCCCCGTCACCCTTGCGACGCCGGCTGGCGTGACCCGCGTCGATGTCGAAACCGCGCGCGACATGCTGGCGGCCGTTGAAGCCGCGCTCCCTGCCGATATCGCGTTCATGGTCGCAGCCGTCGCCGATTGGCGCGCCGAGGCAGCCGGACAGAAGATCAAGAAAGATGGCAGCGGCGCAGTGCCGCCGCTCAACCTCACCGAAAATCCGGACATTTTGGCATCGCTCGCCAAGCATGCGGCTCGCCCTCGCCTCCTCATCGGCTTTGCCGCCGAGACCGAAAAGGTCATCGAACATGCCGAGGCGAAACTTGCCAAAAAGGGCTGTGACTGGATCGTCGCCAATGATGTTTCCGGCGACGTCATGGGCGGCGATGCAAATAGCGTGCATCTGGTCACCCGGGACGGCGTTGAAAGCTGGTCGCTCATGGACAAGTCGGCGGTCGCCGAAGCGCTGGTTGCCAAGGCGGCGACTTGGGTCGCTGGCGCGTGAGCCGCACAAAACCGTGGGGATTTGCAGGATTATATTTGCAGCGCGTGGGCGTGGCCGCTATGCGCTGATGTCTTGACTGGGGGGAAAATGACGGTTGCAATCAAAATCAAGCGGTTAAACAATGGCGGCTGCTTGCCGCTGCCCGACTATGCAACGCCGGGCGCGGCAGGGATGGACGTGGTTTCGGCAGAATCGATCACGCTGAAGCCGGGGCGGCGCTATGCGGTGCCAACGGGCTTTGCCTTCGCGATTCCGGAAGGTTATGAAATTCAGGTCCGCCCACGTTCGGGGCTCGCGCTCAAGCATGGGATTACCTGTTTGAACACGCCCGGCACGATCGACAGCGATTATCGCGGCGAGGTCATGATAATCCTCGCCAATCTCGGCGACGAGGAATTCCGCATCGAACGCGGCGACCGCATTGCGCAACTTGTGGCTGCACCGGTGCAGCACGCGATCTTCACCGAAGTCGACGAGCTTGACGCAACCACGCGCGGCGGCGGCGGGTTCGGCTCGACCGGGGTTTGAGGTAAACCTTCTCCCCTTGTGGGAGAAGGATATGGAGCCTTACTGAGCGTTAGCGAAGTTAGGCGCAGTTGGATGAGGGGTGCGAGCTGTAGGCTCGCGCGATTGCTCTGCAATCGCATACCCCTCACCCAGCTCCGACTAGGCAGCAAGCTGCCAAGTCTACACAACCCTCTCCCACAAGGGGAGAGGGGCTGCTAAGGTTCCCCCATGCCGCTTACCGACACCCAACTCGACCGTTATGCCCGCCATATTGTGCTGCCCGAAATCGGGGGCGCGGGGCAGGTGAAGCTCACGCAAAGCCATGTCGCGCTGATCGGCGCGGGCGGGATTGGTGCGCCTGCCCTCCTCTATCTTGCGGGAGCCGGGATTGGCAGGCTCACCATCATTGATGATGACAAGGTCGCCCTCAGCAATCTTCATCGCCAGATTGCTTTCGGCATGGACGATATCGGCGCACCGAAAGCCGATGCCGCGCATAAAGCGGCCCAGCGTATCAACCCAGATGTCGAGGTGATGCCGGTCGAAACGCGGCTAACGCCGGACAATGTCGATGCGCTGCTCAGGGGCGCCGATGTGATCCTTGACGGCTGCGATAATTTTGCGACCCGGCTCGCCGTGTCGGATGCCTCGGTGCGGCTTCACATTCCGCTCGTTTCGGTCGCCATCGGCAAATTTCAGGGTCAGCTTGGCACCTTCCGCGGCTGGGAGGCGGACAAGCCTTGCTATCGCTGCTTTGTCGGCGATGCGTTTGACGCCGAGGATTGCGACAGCTGCGCCGACGTAGGCGTGCTCGGCCCCATGGTCGGCCTGCTCGGTGCCATGGGCGCAATGGAGGTTATCCGCGTCCTCACCGGCTTTGGCGAAGATCCGGCGGGCAAGATCCAGTTGATCGACGGGCTGGTGCCATCCATGCGCGCAATTAAATTGCCCAAAGATGCAGGGTGTAGAGGGTGCGGTTATGCGGCCTGGCCCTAGCCAAGCGTCATGCTGAGTTTGGTTCAGCATCCATAGCGCACTAGTCCCTCGATAGCGCGGGACTTATGGACCCTGAAACACGTTCAGGGTGACGGAGATATTTGCAACATTTCCTCCACCCATTGCGGCACGAGCACGCCCGCCGGGCCATGGCGCGTTTCGTGGAACCACAAGCTTCCTTCCGATGGCTCCATATTGAGTTCAAGCGTTTGCGCGCCCATCTCGCGGGCCTCTCGCACAAAACCGGCGGCGGGATAGACCGCGCCTGACGTGCCGATGCTGACAAACAGGTCGCATGCGCGCAACGCCGCATAAATCTCGTCCATCCGGTAAGGCATCTCGCCAAACCAGACGATGTCGGGCCGCATGTGTCCGCTTACGCCGCATTGCGGACATGCGGGGCTGTCCCCAAGCGGCGCGTCCCATCGTATCCGCGCATCGCACGCGCCGCACCAGGCGCTTTTAAGTTCGCCATGCATATGGATGAGGCGCTCCGATCCCGCCCGTTCATGGAGGTCATCGACATTCTGCGTGACGAGGAGAAGCCCGCCCTCCCATTCGCGATCCAGCCGGGCCAGCGCTTCATGCGCGGCATTGGGCGCAACCTCAGCCAGTGCCGCCCGCCGTGCATCATAGAAACGGTGCACCAGCGCGGGATCGCGCGCGAATCCTTCCGGCGTTGCGACATCTTCGATCCGGTGATCTTCCCACAAACCGCCATTATCGCGGAACGTGCGCACACCGCTTTCCGCCGAGATGCCTGCGCCGGTGAGAATGACAATATTAGCATTTTTCTTCATCGCCTGCCCGTCTTCGCACCTTTTATTTATGTTAATGGATAAGCCAGTTTTGTTCCGCTATAGCATGCCATCAACCCTGGGGGATTTCCTTTTTTTCATGCGTGAACCGGCATCCTTTTCAGGTGAGCGACCATCGGCGCTGCTCCGTATTTTGGGGCGGATTCCGCCGCTCGCCATCATGACGGTTGCAGCTTTTGCACTCGCGATGATCGGCTGGCTGATGTTTGCGACCATGCAGGCAGAATCGCGTGAACGCATGCAGGCAGAACGGACGCTCGACATCATCTGGGGCATTCGTGATCTTAACCGCGTGGTGGCCCAGGCCGAAACCGACCAGCGCGGCTATCTTTTGACCGGAGATCGCAGCTATCTTCAATCCTCTACGGATCGCGACCGGGCGCGGGCAAGCGCGATGGAAGCGTTGCGCTATCAGATACGCGGAATTACCGACCCTGCCTTGCAAAAGAATATCAATGATATTGACGAGCTTTCGCGCGCAAAATTTGATGAACTCAGCCGCACCTTGATCCTGTTCGACGCCGGAAAGCAGGACGAGGCGCTGGCCGTCGTGCGGAGCAACAAGGGCAAAGATCTGATGGATCGCTACCGCGCCGTGCGCGACGAGATCGAGGATAATGAGCGCTCCGCCCATGCGGCCGCAACCGCCAATGCAATCAATGCCGAACGCTGGTTCAAGCCTCTCGCTTTGACGCTGGTCTTGGCCGCCCTCGGCGCCCTTGCCCTTGGCGCCTGGCAAGCCATCAGCCGGGCGCGCGCGCAGGCCGAAGCGCGCAGCATGGATGCGCTGCAGGAAGCGCATGACCGCACCGATTTGCTTGCGCGCGAATTGAACCACCGCGTCAAAAACCTCTTCGCCATCGTCCAGTCGATCGTGCGCATGACCGCGCGCCGCGAAACCGATGTCGAAGTCGCCAGCGAAAAGATTGTGGACCGCATCAACGCGCTCGCGGTTGCGCATCAGGTCTCGCAAGGCGCGCTCGAACGCCCGGTGGCGGACCTTAAATCCCTCATTGAAGCAACGCTGGCACCTTACGAACAATCCGAAGGGCGACTGGCGGTGAGCGGACCCGATGTCGTGCTGCCCGCCGCGAAGCTGCAACCATTGGGGCTCATTCTTCACGAACTTGCAACCAATGCGGTGAAATATGGCTGCTGGGCGACCCAGGATTGCAAGCTTAGCGTTGATTGGGCGCTGACCGGATCAAACCCCCGCGAAATCACCTTGCGCTGGCACGAAGACGGCATCAAGGCGGGGCCTGACAAGGCCAAAGATGGCGGCAAGGAAGGCTTTGGCACCCAGATGATGACGGCATCCGCCCGCCAGCTACGCGGCAAGATCGAGCGCAGGTTCGAAGGCAATGAGCTGATCGCGACGCTGGTCTTCCCGCTGGAAGATCAAGCCTGAATTAGCCAGCCTTGCGAAAGGTCAGATTATAGCGCAGCGCACCGGTCAGCGGATGCGTGTGCGGTTTCAGGTCAGCAATGCCGTGGAAATGAAGCCGCGATGCCCCGCCCCATACCACCACATCGCCATGCTCGAGCGGCACCCGGCGCGCCCGGTCAGATCGCTCCGCGCCGCCCCACAGGAATATCGCCGGCACGCCGAGCGAAACCGACACAATCGGCCAGTCATAATGGCCCTCGTCGCGATCCTGATGGAGCGTCAACCGGCTCCCCGGCGTATAACGGTTGATGAGGCAGGCATCGGGCCGGAAATCGGAATAGCCCGCAGCAGCGGCGGCTTCCAGTGCGAGGGCGCGGAATGTCTCCGGCATGGCGGGCCAACGCTTTCCCGATAACGGATCGGCCGGCTCATAGCGATAGCCCCGCCGGTCGCTCACCCAGCCGAGTTTCCCCGCATTGGTCATCGCAACCGACATGGTCTTGCCGCCGGGTGTCACCAACTGACGAAACGGGGCGGCCGCGGCGATGGCAGCAATGTGCTGGAGCAATGCTTCCGCTTGCTCGCTCGCAAACCCGCCAAGCACAAATGCGCCGTTATCCAGCGGCATTTTGCCACGATCTTCTGGGAAAAGGTCGAGGGTCAGTAGTAATCCTCCCCGGAACGGGGAGGTGGCGCCGTCCGAAGGGCCGTGACGGAGCGGGCCCACCGCCTGGCACAGCATAAACCGTGCGCCCCCTCCACCATGCTACGCATGGTCCCCCTCCCCGTTCCGGGGAGGAATTGAGGCCGCCGCCCGCGCCGCGCTCACCGCCGCGCGCGCATGGCAATCGCTCTGATGGTCATTGACCAGTCCCATCGCCTGCATGAACGCATACATCGTCGTCGGCCCGACAAATTTCCAGCCGCGCTTTTCCAAATCCTTGGATAGCGCAACCGCTTCGGCGCTGGTGGTGAGGGTCCGCATATAGGCTTCATCCTGCACCGCCGACCGTGCCGACACGTCATTTTCAAATCGCCAGAAATAAGCCGCGAGCGAGCCGAATTCCTGCTCCATTTCGATAGCGCGGGCGGCATTGTTGATCGTTGCTTCAATCTTGCCGCGATGACGGATGATGCCTGCATCCTGAAGCAGGCGCTCGACATCGGCCTGCGTGAAACGGGCTACTTTGTGATAATCGAACCCCGCAAGGGCCGCGCGAAAATTCTCGCGCTTGCGTAGAATCGTGATCCAGCTGAGGCCCGACTGGAATCCTTCGAGGCAGATTTTTTCGAACAAGCGCCGGTCATCGGTCACCGGAAAGCCCCATTCCCTATCATGATAGGCGCGGTACAGATAGGACCCATCGCACCAGAAACAGCGGATCGGTTCGGCGGCGGGCTCTTGGGCGGGCATCTCATTCATGCCGCGCCTGTTGCGCCAAGCGCCGCCAATGTGCAAGACAGCGCGCAACGAATATGAAGGGTTTGCGACGATCATGACAGCCATCGGTATTTACGGCAGCAAGGGCCGCATGGGGGAAGCCATTGCCGCAGCGATCGCAAGCGTTGATGGCCTGACCCTTGCGGGCGGCGCGGATGCGGGCGATGATGCCGCAGCGCTTGCGCAAAAATCCGATGTGCTGATCGATTTTTCGGCTCCCGCAGCGCTCGAAGAGCATCTCGACGCGGCCATCGCGGCGGGCAAACCCATCGTCATCGGCACGACCGGATTGGAAGAACGCCACCACTGGCTGATTGATGAAGCCAGCCGCGACATTGCCGTGCTCCAGACCGGCAATACCTCGCTCGGCGTGACCCTCCTCGCCGCCCTGGTGCGCGAAGCCGCCGCCCGCCTCGGCCCCGACTGGGACATCGAGATCGTCGAAAGCCACCACCGGATGAAGGTCGATGCGCCTTCGGGCACCGCTCTGCTCCTGGGCGACGCCGCCGCGATGGGGCGTGGGGTCGCGCTCGCTGATGCCAAGGTCAGCGGCCGCGATGGCATTACCGGCGCGCGCGAGACCGGCGCAATCGGCTTTGCGGCCTTGCGCGGTGGCACCGTCGCGGGCGACCATAGCGTGTTCTTCCTCGGTGAGCATGAACGCCTCACCTTGAGCCACATGGCCGAAAACCGCAGCATTTTCGCACGGGGCGCGTTAAAGGCGGCGCTATGGCTCAGGCACCAAAAACCGGGGCGTTATAGTATGAATGATGTGCTGAACCTCGCCTGATGACAAGCTCATGAAAAAAGCAGACGTCATCGAATTTTATTCGCGCCTCGCCGAGCTTAATCCGGCACCGGAAACCGAACTCGCCTACGGGAACGATTATCAGTTGCTGGTCGCGGTCGTGCTGTCGGCTCAATCGACCGATGTGGGTGTCAACAAGGCGACGCGGCTGTTGTTCGAGGAGGTGAAAACGCCCGAGCAGATGGTGGCGCTCGGTGAGGATGGCCTCAAGCAGCATATCAAGACCATCGGCCTCTTCAACAGCAAAGCGAAAAATGTGATCGCGCTGTCCGAGGCGTTGATTGCCGAACATGGAAGCGAGGTTCCGGCGGATCGCGAGCAACTCGAAAAGCTCCCCGGCGTGGGGCGCAAAACCGCTAATGTCGTAATGAACTCAGCGTTCGGCGCGGAAACCTTCGCGGTCGACACCCATATCTTCCGGGTCGGCAATCGCACCGGCCTCGCGCCGGGCAAAACTCCGCTCGCGGTCGAAAAGGCGCTCGACAAGGCCACCCCTCCCCCGTTCCGGGTCCACGCCCATCACTGGCTGATCCTCCATGGTCGCTATATCTGCAAGGCGCGCACGCCCGAATGCTGGCGCTGCCCGGTCGCGGACCTCTGCCGCTACAAGCCCAAAACAGCTGCGCCGAAAACGACCGCCTCGCCAAAGTCCAAAAAAGGCTAGCCGCCCCGCTCGCAGCTTGCTACAGGCGCATCGCACAAGGCTTCAAGCACCCATAGCTCAGCTGGATAGAGCGTTGCCCTCCGAAGGCAAAGGCCAGAGGTTCGAATCCTCTTGGGTGCGCCATTCCCTTTTTAGGGGCCGAAATTTCCTCTAGTGCCTTGAAAGGCAAGGATATTTCTGGGGTTTGAAAGCCGTTTTCGCGGCAGTAGATCAGGTGGTCGGCGAATACGAGTTTCGCCATAGCCCTACGGTCTTCTAGGTTTCCTGTTTCCCAAAGATTCCAAGGGTTTGCGATGAAGTCGAGCGAGGTTTGTAAAACCTCGTCATAGCCTCGCGCGACAGTGCCGCACTTCGCGATATTTTCAGCCAGAACCAGCTTCTCGCGTTCCAGTTCGTCGATCTTGCGTTCATAGGCGCGGATGACGGTCGCGTTATCGGCATCGACGATACGATCAAGGAACTGACCGATCTTCTTATCTACGCCAGCGGCTTCCAGCTTGAGCGCCGCGCGGCGATCCTTGGCTTCCTTATCTCGACGGTCCCACAGGTCGCGGAATATCGTTCCCACCAGATTGACCAGCTCACGAGAAGGGGTGAGCGAGCGAACGAGGGCTTCCAGAGCCGTCTGGATTTTGTCGCGAGCAATGCTCTTGCCGTTCAGGTCGCAACCCTTCTGACGGCAGAGGTGATAGGGATACATCCCCCCTTTGCCCCGGCTCCATGTAGCGGTCATGGGGCGTTTGCATGAGCAACAAGCCACAATGCCGCGCAGAGGGAAGTCTGCGTTCAGGTCTTTGCGTGAAGGCGTCTTGGCCTTTCCGGCAAGCCGTTCCTGAATCTGATCGAAGGTTGCAAGCGAGATTAGTCCTTCATGCTGGGCCTTGCGAAGCGATACATCCCACGAGGGAACGGCCAGATAGCCAGCATACAAAACCTGCTTCAGAATCTGATCGACTCGCTCGTTGCTGACTTCGCCCCGGCGATCCGTGGGGAAAGGCGGCATTGCGGCGAAAAATCTTTGCAGCTCCGCCTTGGAGGAAAACCTGCCAGCGGCAAAACCTTCGAGTCCTTCCTGAATGATGGAGGCAAGCGGCTCATGGCGAACGAGCATCTTGCCGCCGCCGGGAGCGCGGTCATAGCGATACCCCCACGGTGCCTGAAAAATCCAATGCCCGTTCATTGCGCGGGCGCGCATACGGTTCTTGGTTGTTTCAGCATTCTTCTGGCGCTGGTGCTGAGCAGCGCTCGCCAGCACGTTCTCCATGAACAGGCTGTCCGAGTCTTCGCGGAACACGATGGATGGAGATTCAAGCATTCCACCAGCAGCCGTAATTTCTTCGCGCAGGCGGCGGAACGAGACGACATCACGCGCAAGGCGCGAAAGATCGTCGATAATCATCACATGAGGATCGCGTCGGTTCTTCTTGAGGAAGGCCAGCGCGGCGCGCATTGCGGGCCTCTCCGCCGATGCTCCGGTGTAGTCTTCCCGGAAGGTTTGAACCACGTCGAGATTACGATAAGCCGCAAATTCTCTACAGCGTGTCTCTTGGCTCCCAAGCCCGTCACCACGAATTTTCTGCTTGGCGTCTGAGACGCGAGCGTAAATAATCGCCTTCTGTTTTGTCTCCCGCGTCATGGCGCGTCTGGCCTCCCAAAGTTGGAATCGTTCCCCGTCCCCTGCAAAGGCAGGGCGCAAGGCTCGATTGTCGGAATGACCATATTATTAGCATGACCGGAATCCGCTTCAAAGCGGCATTTCCATTGCGATTTCAGCGAAAGCTGGTCGGTCTGGACTCCATAAGCCTGATCGACAAAATGGGCAGTAATCGAATGAACAATGGCGATTAGTTCACGCTTCTTTTGATCCGGCAGGTCGATACTGGAAACCTTTTCCAGATATCGCTCCATGTCCTGTGCCGATATAAGCGACACCAATGTTCTCCGTCCTGACGCCATCGCGCTTCGATCCGAGGCGCAGGGATTCAGATAGAGAAACTCAAAATCGAATATGGGGGAAAGTCAGAGGCCCCATATAATGCGCCTAAAAATTGTTCAAAAATAATCACAATATATAATAATATTACAAGTATAAGTTGCTTTATGCAAATTATACTCGCCTGCTGATTGAGTTTTCATTGGCGCGATGCAGGGTGCGTACATCGCCAATTCTCTCCTTCCACGGATTCACCTTATAGAATGGGATGCTATTGGCTTTGACGAGGTGTGGCATATCGGCGAAGCGGATGAGCAATTCCGGTTTGCCGAAGACATCTTCGCTTTGCAGGACCGCACGCTTGGTTTCGCCGAGATTGGCTCCGGCGCTGTGGACGATACCGCCGCTGTGACTCATGCCGGGCATGAGGATCGTCTGGTTGCCCGACCATAGCTCTATATCGCGAAGGAGGTCCGGGTCTTTGACGAACTTCATCGTCATCACCGCCGACTGGTCTTCAAATTCCTTGATGATGTTTGGGGGCCAACGCTCCGCCATAGAAAAGCGCCCTTGTGAGATAATCCATGGCTGAATGCCTTTTCCGCGATAAACCTGAACGGCCTTCAGGACGCTGTTCGTCCGGTTGAGTTGCGGGAACTCATCGAGAATGAGCGTCGTGCGGACAGGGCCGCGCTCGCGCGCAATCGTCTCGATAGCGTAATTGACGATGAGACTCATATACGGCGCGGCCACGCCGCTCTTCTCGGCGGGTAGCATGAGATAGACCGTATGCGGCTCATGCTTCATCCGCGCAAAATCAAATTCATGCGCGTCCGTTGCAGCGGCGAGCGTCTTGCCCGGTTCGAATACGGCGAGCGCGTCCTGAGCGTCAGTCAGATAAGCAGCAAACTGTTTCGGCGCGTTGATGGCGGTATCGAGCAGCGCAGCGGCTTTGCGTTCGATGGCCTCGATGCCGCAGGTCCGCATCATTGCGAAATCCAGATCAGTCTGTTCCGCGTCGGTGTTCACGAAGCGCCACAAGTTCGACAGCGTACAGCGCTCCGGTTCGAACTGCGCTAGATATTCAGCACGGGTGGCGAGCAGGCGAACCGCGCCGCTACGAACCCAGCCATTCGGATCGTTGGACTTGGGCGGCAGCAGGATATGCGCGATCTCAACGCTTTCAGTATCGATGATATCGCCGCGTCGCACGATATCGACCAGAAGCTGCAACGGATTGATCCGGGTATTGGTAAGCCCGTGCAGACCGCAGGGGTTGAGATAGATGCAGCCTGCGCCTTGGCTTTCGCGAAACGCGCCCGACACATAGGCATTCTCGCCGTCTTTCTGGTCGAGGACGAACAGGCTGCGTCCGCGCGAATGCGCGAGGTTTGGCAATATCATGTCGCGGCCTTTGCCCGAACCCGTCATGGCGTAAGACATCATCGGCGCTTCGCCGTTATAGAACAGCAAGCGTCCCTTAAATGCGCCGAGGAAAATGCCATCGGCTTCGAAATGCCCCGCGCGTTCGAGGTCCGCCATGTTGGCGAGCCGCCCGTCACCGAGACGGCCCGACGCGCGGGCCATCTCGATACGGCGTTCCATGGCGGCAGCATCACGACGCGACCGCTCCGCAAAATCCGCTTCCAAGGTTTGGCGATGCAGGGCCATGAAGCCCTGCATCCCTCGCATGAAATTCCCGCCCGCCATATCAGCGCGACGGCTCGCCGATGGTCACGCGCGCTTCGCCAATCGACGGCGGCGGCGGGATATGCAGCGGCTTGATGCTGGAAAGCGTCGCCGCAACTTCGCTAGGGCTTGCAAGCCCGGTGTCCCAAGTGACGACCGAGGTGCCTGAACCCAGTCGAGCGGCTTCCGTTACTTCTGACTGCAAGGTCTTGCTCAGATTGTCAGCATAGTTGAGCGCGTCATTGCCCGCGCCGCTTTCCAGCCCGTTCGCAATCCGTCCGAAACCGCGCATCAGGTTGATGATGCCAAGGTCCATGCCCTGTTCCTGCGTCTTCTGGCTCATCAGCGTGGAAGCATATCGGCCCTGCAATTCCATTGCGGCCTGCGTGATGATCTTGCCCCGATCGTAGGTCGCGGAGTAGTTTTGCAAGACGCCCTGCGTGACGGCCTTGTACTGCTCTGCCTGCTGGTCGGCGGCGAGCTTCACCTCCGCCGCCCAGACTTCATATCTGGTCTGCTGCTGCAACTCCGCAGCCTTCACGGCAGCGGCGATGCGGGCATCATATGTCCCCATGAAAGTGGAAACCCGATAGCCTTCCGGCGCATATGTTTCCCATGAGAACAGCATAGCCGCGCCCGTCATGAATACGGCAGCGGTTTTGATGATGCTTGGAACGCGAAAACGGATTTCGCGCGGCGCGCGGCGCTCCTGCACATCGCGCGGGCCATCGTGATTGTCATTATGTGCGGGTGGCGAATGCGTCTGCGCGGCATCGCCATCGTAGCTGATGGCATATTGGGGATCGCTCATGATTTTCTCCGTCATTGTGCGCCGAAGGGATTTCGGCATCGCGCGTTTGCGCGCTTCAAAAAGGCAATGCGGGGGAAAGACGGGCCGCGAGCCGGAAGCTCGCAGCACTCTCCCATTTTTACCGAATGACCACTTCGGCCTGCGCGGGATTGTGAACGGCAAGCGCGGTCCAGAGCAGCACCAGCCGATCAAAGGTGCGCCGCTGCGCCCGCTGGCGCGGCGCTTCATCTGCAAATGCGAGAAAATCACTTAGCCAGCGTTCGGACGGATCGCGGTCGGTGCCGAACACAACGTCCACTTCATCTTCAAAAGAGACGTTCCGTCCCTGATAGAGAAGCTGACCTTCGTATTGGTAGAGGTGATCCGCGACGAAATCCAAAATCTTCCGGCGCGGCAGATTCTTCGCACGGTATGCCATTGCCAGACGGCACACGGCGGAAGGCTTGGACAGGATTTCCGCCGTTGGAATGGTGATAGCCGGGTGCGAACAATTGTCGTTCGCGCTCCCCGCAATGCTCCTCATGGACAGCTTGCAAATCCGGCAGTTCGTCATGAAATCCTCCTTTCCCGCAAGCGGATCGGTGCGGTCAGTCAGATTTTCGTGGGGGAAAGGTCATCCCTCACGGCGTTCCTTGCGGACATGATGACGACTATCGCCGCTTGACGCCGCCCATTCTCCGCCAGCAAAAGCGGTGAATGAGCGGCAAGAATAGAAATGGGCTTCCAGAATATACGGACACGGCGGAGATGCGGGAGGCATTGCGCCGCGCGTCAAAGCAGTTGAGCGCCAAAAA
Source organism: Pseudomonadota bacterium (assembly GCA_023458055.1). GTDB lineage: Bacteria > Pseudomonadota > Alphaproteobacteria > Sphingomonadales > Sphingomonadaceae > JAFAFE01. The sequence continues at coordinate 26,912 of JAEXAW010000006.1, read as the reverse complement.
GCGAATGTCCTACCGCGAGCAGCAGGAGGCAATTGCTGACGAGGTGACGGTGAGTCCGGATGTCGTCAACGACTTCGCCACCGGGAACACGCAGCGTTTCAACGATGACAGGTTTCTTCCGGCGCTCTGGGACATGATTGCAGCTCTGCACCCAATCACATTGGCGGAGACGTGGCGGGCGGTTCGCACCGAGCAGTTGGTTGGGCGCGATCCCGTCACCAATGCCCTGCATGATTTCTGGCTACCGGGCCGCGCTCTGAACCGTGATCGCCTGACGGCGATTGGCGGTTTCTATGCAGCCTATATTCCTTTCTTCTACGACCCATCCAAGGTCATGGTCATGGCTCTCGATTGCGGCTTCGAAGGTGATGATCCGGGGCGCTTCCGTCTGGGCATGGCCTATCGTGATGACGGGGGGCGGGATCGCAAAGACATCGTGGAAGGGGCGATCATTCCTTACGAGGAAAATATCATGTTCGTAGGCGGGGTCGCCAAAAAGGTCGCGCCTTACATCTTCGCGCTGACAAACTTTCCGATCACCGCCAACGTGATCGAGCAGGGAGAAGGCGCGTTGCTGGCAGCGGCTAGGGCGACGCTGCCTACAGCTTCTCCCATCCTCATCTGGCGACAGGAGGAGTTGCCGACGCCGCGAGTGATAAGCGGGGCGGAAGCGGAGTTATTACCGGAGAGAGACATCATCGGAAGAGTGATGGCGCGAGGCAATGTCGGTTGGCGTTAAATAACGTCAAATGAAAGATCTAGAGGGTGTTAGATCCAAAACAATTATTCTGCTTTTGCCATATATAATAAATTATATAATAAATTATATATGTGAATGGATTGAGGAAATAATAATATCCTGAGCAATTTAGGAGATATTCAAAGTTTACTTCTCGAATGTCATTTCAAAAAGCTCTTTACTAAATTCTTTCAGGCGCTCTGGTTTTCTACCTATACTAGCATTCAACCATATCCCGTCAGTGGTGAAGCGAACAATTTCAAGTTTTGCATCTCTTTCACTAGGCGGTTGTTGTTCCAGTTGATCGATATTCCATTTCCGCCATTCCTTATTAACTTCAGGATCGAAAGCTATGGATTTCCAGATCGCATCGCCTTCACGGCCATCTAATGAATTTAGAGCAAGTGTAAGAAAAGCTCTCGTGAAACGCCCATAACTCACTGGATCTTTATCCATCAATTTTGATATTTCCTTTTCAAGCGATATTATCATCACTGAAAATACCGCGCATATTAGCTTCTGCTTACTTTCAAAATGATGGAATAGAGCGCCACGAGTCACACCTGCGGCGGAAGCAATCGCCTCCATTCCTACGCTCTGAAGTCCGTGCACTCCGCCGAGATCAATTGCGCTTTGAATGATCTTCTCTCGAACCATTTCTGGATTTTTCTTGCGTTTATGAGCTTCGGACATTTTCAAACAAACATACAGGTATGTTTCTTGTCAAACGAAAGATAATTATATATCATAGTAATAAGGCTTAACCCCTCTGGTATTTTAATGTTTGCAAGAATTTCTGTTTCAATAGTTTCATATATATTTAATCGAAATAACTTTCATTACATATATATTATCTCAATAATACTTTTTTCAAATTTTGATACGGCACTGGCTGCGCAATGCGGTTATGCGAACGGAAACTCTTATAGTTCTGCACCAAGAGCAGTAGCCTCGCTTTGTTCCACTGGTACAGCGAGTACGGTCTCTGGGGCAGGCCCTTGGAACTGGACATGTTCTGATAGTGGTGGCCCAGTTTCTTGCAGATCTGATATCTGTGGTGTCACATTCGACTGGGATGTGGGTACATTTTCGAATTGTTCAGCATCTTGCGGGGGAGGCTCCCAGTCAAGATCGGTCATATGCATGCGCAGCGACGGCCTGACTGCTGCCGATGCCGACTGCCCGGGGTCCAAGCCTGCCACTTCACGAGCCTGCAATACTCAGGCCTGCGCTCCAACATATACATACGCTTGGAGCACAGGGGTCTTCGGGGCGTGCTCTTCATCTTGCGGGGGAGGCTCTCAAACCCGTTCCGTCACCTGCCAACGCAATGATGGCGTATCTGTAGCAGACAGCTATTGCTCCGGCTCGAAGCCAGCAGCTTCGCAAGCCTGCAATACTCAGGCCTGCGTGGTGGCCTGCTTGCCAACGGCAGGAGAACTGACCTATGAAGGCCAGACGCAATGTCCGACAAATGAATGCTTTGTGTGGGCAGGTGGAGTAGGTGGATCAAATAGAAGCGATGATACGACCCAAAATCAAACCTATCGACAATTGATTGGCGAAATTCGCTTTGACAGCTCTCTATTTGGAAGAGGGGATTATACCTACACCCATGGCACAAATACGCAGTACGTGCCCGGGACTAGAGGACCCTTTTACAAGCCAGCTACTAGATCGTTGGACACTGTGGCTCTGGGACCTAAAACTAGATTAATTGTTTATGATGCGCCCGATTTTGCCGGAAATATTATCGCGAACGAGACGGGGCCGGCTGTGATTCTCAACAGTGGCCTAGGTGTTAACCCTGCGGATTCTTCATCAACGCGGAATTACTGGAATAATATATGGGCTACTGAAAATTGGTCGGCTACGGGCGGATTACTTGTTCATTTCCCGCCCTCTACGAGGAAAAAGACCGCTAGCCCGGGTGTCCTTTGGGGATGGACGAAGCATAACCCACTTTATTATCCGCAATCACATGGTGAAACCAGTATTAAGGTTGAGTGCTTGCCCTAAGTGAGATTGAATTAGGCCGAAACCATAAATCCGAATGGTAGGATTACATACAAACTGATGCAAGCTGAGTTGGCCGATAAGAACGATGGGTTACGAAAATGTATAGAGCAACAAAGATTTCCGGTGAAATGTTCTATGGCGACAACCCAAAATGGAAATGTCCTTTTTATAATACTGATCGCGGTGGCCCTTTTCGCGGCGCTCTCCTACGCTGTGACCCAAAGCGGTAGGAGCAGCGGCAATGATACAACTGCTGAAAAAGCTGCTGTGTACGCCGCGCAGATCATCCAGCAAATAACAGCCGTCAAAATGGCCGCGATGAGAATGAATGTTATTAAGGTTTCATATGGCGATATACAAGCTGGTGCGCCCGCACTCTCGGCCTATCCCGGAGCAGGCAGCCTCAACGGATACGCTGACGCGTGTGTTAGTGGCTCCACTTGCCTATTCTCAAACGAGGGTGGAGGAGCCCCGGTTCCTTCATTTCCCCGTCCAGCTTTCACCGAGGCAATGCCATCAAGCGTTACTTGGCTGCCCCATTATTTTGAGGGACCACAAAGCTTCCAAGGCTGGAACATGGATGGATTTACGCCGGGGACTGGGTCGCCATCGGCAAGCGTTGAAGGTGTTGGTACTCCTGCTAACGACCACCTGATTTTTGTGTACCCTCTGAAAGAGAGGATATGCGCCGAGATCAACAAGCGCCTTGGCATATCCGGTATCCCTAACATGACGGGCTATTCTCATTACGCTGGTGCGCCGGGTGAGGATGCCGCTTGTCTCAGAGCTTCCGACTATTTTGTGCTCTATCAGGTTCTCGCGCCGATGTAGTTTTTCGGCTTCCATCGTGGGTGTGATACTCGATCACCAGTATCGTTATCTCCATTGCACTTCAGAAAAGACGGGCTTGCGCTGACCGCAAGATGTGCGTTTGTAATACAAACGCCTATCTTGGCAAGGGAACCCGCTGCGCGTTCCCGTTGCATCCCTCCGGCCAACCGGCGCTGACAAACTCCCCCGTTCCCACCCAGCCACACCACCAGGCTAACGCTTGGTGATGCCGCTTCGGGTCAGGGGGAGAATATCAGCGCCGGAGCAACGATTGGCCGTTGCATCACCAGTCAGGGCGCGTTCCTGCTCCCCAACACCCCATGACCAAGGGCGTGCCTGCCCCGTGGACCCAGCCGCTTCCAGCGCGGCGAAGGAAGCGTTCCTGCTCCCCTCGACCCCATGATATTTAGTAAGGACTATGGACCTGGCGGCGTCACATGCCTAAATCTTGAGGGTATTTGCAGAATGGCCGACGACGACACCCGCCTGAGTGTTTTATAATGCCTCGCCGCGAATATTCCGGCATGTCATCTATTGGGGGGTAGCCTGTCTAACATTTTAGCCACCGATCTCGTATCTGCGCTCACGGGCGATCCCGAAGCTCTCGACGTGCATCTCGAACTTATCGAGCGAGATGTGGTTATCGATGGCCTGCTCGTCAAAATCCATTGCCACTGTCTGACGGTGGATGGTAACGGAAGAGTAGATCCTCACCGTCTGACGGCGTTTATGCGAAATGCTGTTGCAGACTATGCCATATCGCGCAGCAAGGTTGCGAAGGCGAAGGAGCGCGACGCAAAATATAACACTACAGAAACTATTGCAGGCCTGATCGAAGAAGCGCGCCGATCATTCACTGACCTGGCAAAAACAGGTGAAGGTGGTGAAATGCTGCTTTTTCTGTTGGCCGAACGCTTCCTAAAGCTTCCGCAAATAATTTGCAAAATGGACCTAAAAACAGATACAAGGGTTCATTATCACGGCGCTGATGGAGTATATGCGGGGGTTACGGAAGAAGGAATTCTGAAACTCTATTGGGGTGAATCAAAGATATATAAGTCGGCAAGTGAAGCGATTAAGGAATGCCTTTCTTCACTGTCCCCATTTCTTATCGAAGCGGATCACGAGGGCGCTGAACGCGAGCGCGATCTTATCCTGCTGAGTGACAAAGCTGATCTCAGTGACCCGAAGCTCACAGAAGCCCTCAAAAAATATTTCGATAAAAACTCAATAATGTCCAATCGACGCCAATATTGTGGCGTGGCTTTAGTCGGCTTCGATGCCGATTTCTATCCGGGCGAAGGCGTAAAAGCTGTTGCGGCAAACATTGCTGCTGCTGCAAGGTCGGAACTGGATAAATGGAAATCGAGAGTGGGTGATCGTATTACCGAAGAGAAGCTACAGCAAATTGAGATTGAGATTTTCTGCCTCCCGCTACCATCAGCTGACGGTTTCAGAGATTCCTTCTTGCGAGCAATGGGGCTTAAGGAATGAGTCTAGGCGAGTTAAATTCCTGGCTGATTAGCGAGGGCATCCGTGAAGATATTGAGGCATTGACCCGTATCACAGTCCGTTCAGAGTTGGATAATCTCATCAACGACACCAGTGCCGAGGGAATTACCCCTGATTGGCCCCGGCTGCTTTTTGCCGGAAGTTTACTTGCCCGGTCGGAACTGCGTACCCATCAGGAGGCGGCACTTAGAATTGCCACAAGTGCGATCACCCTCCAGGCTAGCCAGCCCGTCATAGACGCTGGTGCTGTTCTACTCGACAAGCTCTCAAATTCCCGTGCCGTCAGCCTTGCCCATGCCCGTGACCTACTTCAAGCGGACCTTGATGGAAGGCTTGGCATGACACTCCGCATGGAAATGCATCGTCGCCATATGGACCACTCTGTGCTGGTCGAATCCAGCGGGAAGTGGCTTCCGGTCAATGATTTCCAGCAGCGTTTCTGGAATAATGCCGAAGGCCACTCTTGGCTTTCGGCATCTGCTCCGACTGCATCAGGCAAGACTTTTTTGGTTTTGCAATGGCTCATAGACCACATGCGCTCGACTGAGGCACACGTCGCCGTCTATTTGGCTCCAACGCGAGCGCTGGTATCAGAAATAGAAAGTGAGCTGGCATCGCTTCTCGGCAAGGCCGGTGGAATTGAAGTTTCATCCCTGCCTCTGCGAGAAAAATACGACGCTGCTCAGGCGGGGTCTACCAAACTGATCCTTGTTTACACCCAAGAGCGTCTGCACTTGCTGGCCAACGCAATTGGGGATGACGTAAGCATCAATCTGCTGATTGTAGATGAGGCGCATAAGATCGGTGACAACCAGCGTGGTATCATTCTTCAGGATGCGATAGAGAGGCTGGCACGCGCAAATCCTGTTCTCAAAGTCTTATTTATAAGCCCTGCCACCCAAAATCCCGAAGAGCTTCTGGCAGATGCACCTGGTGATGCCAAAACCGCAGCTGTCGATAGCGACCGGCCTACGGTACTCCAAAACATCATCATCGCCGATCAGATTCCACGAAAGCCAAAAGAGTGGAGCCTTATCGTGCGCGACGGCAATGGCTCACTGCCGCTAGGCACGCTTCAGCTAGCCAGCAAACCTGACGGAATCAAAAAGAAACTTGCCTTTATTTCCGCAGCGGTTGGCGAGCGCGGTGGAACTCTCGTTTATGCAAACGGGGCAGGAGAAGCAGAAGAGATTGCGGACCTTATCAGTCAGCTTATTCCTCCACTCGAAGAAAAAGACAAAGAACTTAATGAACTATCTGACTTAGCGCGAAAAGGTGTTCACCCTAACTTTACTCTTGCTGGGCTTGTCGAGCAGGGCGTCGCTTTTCACTATGGCAATATGCCTTCACTCATTCGTCAAGAAGTGGAGCGGTTGTTCAGATGCGGAAAAATTCGCTTCCTCGTATGCACATCAACACTGATCGAAGGCGTGAATCTTTCTTGCCGGACTATTGTCGTGCGCGGCCCCCGCAAAGGCAAGGGGCACCCTATGGAGCCTCACGATTTCTGGAACCTAGCTGGTCGCGCGGGGCGCTGGGGGAATGAATTTCAAGGCAATATCGTCTGCATCGATCCAAATGACAAAACGGCATGGCCATCAGGCGTCCCAGCGAGATCGCGTTATCCCATCAAGCGCGAAAGCGATGCCGTTCTGGAAGATGGGGGCGGTATGGCTGGTTATCTTGCTCTACGCGCAACCAGACCGCTTTCGGAGCTTGAGAATGTCGAACGGTACGAACAGGTCGGTGCGTACCTGCTCGCAACCTACCTTCGGCTAGGGTCAATATCTCAATCCAATCTTGCAAAACGCCATAGTGCCACGAGGATCGCAGAACTTGAGGAAAGTCTTGCCATTCTCGCCTCACAACTCGAAATCGGCCATGAAGTTGCTGGTCGCCATCCCGGCGTCAGTGCACTAGGTCTTCAAAAGTTGCTCGACGCATTTCGTGCATACGAAGGTGATCCGGAAAATTTGCTTCCTGCGCCAGTTGAAAGTGCGGACAGTTTTGATCGTTTTGTTACGATCATGCAGAGGATCAATGACTATTTGTATCCCGCGTTTGAACCAGAGGGGATGGTCAGACTGTATGTAATGACTGTCGTGCATTGGTTGAAGGGCTACTCGCTGGCAAAAATGATAAGAGGCAGCATTGAGTGGCACAAAACTAATGGACGATCCTACAAGCTTCCTTTGCTAATACGGCAAACTATGGAGCGCGTGGAACAAATTGCTCGCTTCAGAGCGCCAAAATATCTTTCTGCCTACATGGACGTCTTGCGTATTCATTTATCTTCTATTGGAAGAACGGACCTGCTTGATGATGAGATCGACATTGGAACTCAGCTAGAATTTGGTGTTTCTACGCGGACATTGCTTTCTCTAATGGAATTGGGACTGTCTCGTATGAGTGCCGTTTCCCTGTATGAGAAAATGGCATACGATAATTTGACAAAAGAAGACTGCCTTGCGTGGGTCGTCGAGCGTAAAGATCAGCTGCAAACAATGGAAATTCCTTCCATCATTATAAAAGAAATTCAAAGCAAGCTGCTCAGTAATGGCGATGAAGATAGCGCACTCGTCATTTAATGATAGCAAATGGAGCCGAAAATGCCTGCTAAATCTATCAGTTTTGGCGATCTGCATTTTTCTAAAAGAGGCGATGCCATCGCATTTCTGAATGCTGTTCTTCAGCGATATGATATCGGGGACAAAGTAAATTCTGAGGATTCAAAGGTTTTAATGGATGCGCTTGCACATCATCCCGAAGCAAAAGATAAAATCGGATGCGGTGTGGTAAGCTTCAGTGTCCGAAGTGCAGACTTTGGAACAAAATGCTTTTGGGTAAACCGTGTTGACGGAACTACCGAGAAATTTTCTCATAGGGCTTGTGTTTTGGCCTAAAATCTTAAGCTAGGTTAAAGTTCTGATCGGACAAAGAGGATTATTTCTTGATCAGGATGTTCTGTTGACGGGTATGATTTTCCGCTCCTTTTAAATCTATGCCGCTCCAGTGTCTGATGCATCCGTTTGTTGCCGGTCGTTGAAGTAGCGAACAACATCCCTTTGTCTCCCTGCAACAATGAATCTGCCAAAGCGCCTGAAAGGCGCTTTCCCCTGTGATGTGGCGAGACAACAACGTATCCAAACTCGCGGGAAATTTCTTCCAAGAGAAGATGGTTGTCCGATTTTCTTTGTATCCTTCTCCTGTACGTCAGTTGCGCATTCTTGATAGCGGCAACCGCGCAAAGTTCATCATCGTAGTATGCAAAAGCCAGTATTTCTGCGCCTACGACATAGCCTCGTAACGTGACTGGATTTACCTGCCCCTCCGAGAGAACTAGTTCGCAGAATGTTTGCAGCTCATGGACGCTACACTCTGCCGGTCGTTTCGTCATGATCGTTGGCTTCATATCGAGATTCACAAATTTATGACCTCGTGCCGATGATACATCTGCGTGATGTTATTGTGCTTAACCCGGAACTGGCTGCGTCGTTTGATGTCAGGTTTTATGGATGAGGCTTTTTCCATCTTTACCGCAGGATCGTAATAGACGACCCCCGTCGTGAAAGCTTTTAAGAAGAGCAGGAAGTCTGTTTGTTCGCAGAGCAGGACGCGCGGCCCATAGGCGTATTCCGGGGGCGGCGTCCGGAAGATCGACGGCACATATGCCGCCTGCGCGTGTTTGCGATTCCAGTGTTCCATCATGCCCGGAAAGGACCAGCTTGCCGCCAGATCACCGGCGGCGTTTACCAGATGGATGCCGCCGTTGACGTTGGTGATTTTGCCGCTTGAGGCGTCGTAGCCATCCAGAGTGACGCGCAGTCCGGTATCTGCGTGGAATGTCTTCTCGCAGGTATAAATGCCGCCGAAATTGAACCTGTCTTCCTTCCCGCTCTTATCGGCGTAGCCAAAGCGGCGGAGGAATTCCGCTGGCCCCTCGCTCTTGTAGATGCCGCCTGTCGGTTCAGGCGTCATCAGCGTGACAGGACCTTTCGGCAGGAATTTCGTGAAGTTATTCACGGCATATTGCTTTACCTCCCAGCCCATAAAGTCAGGCTCGGAATATCCGTTTGGCGTTATGCCCAGTTCCGCTTCCAGCGTGTAACCGCCGCCGTTTCGTGCCGCGTAGGGCGCTTTCGCCCCGTCCTTTGCGAGTTTTTGGGACGCAATCCAGTTCAGTTCGTAAATTCGCCGTAGTTCGGCAAGCAGAATTGCTTTCGGGCTGACCTTGCTATCGGGATCAGTCGGTAGCTCCAGAAACACGCCGACCGTTTGCCATTGCCCGACCATGATTTCTGCTGAGATCGGATCGGCTGGACCAGTGGCATATCCGAGAACATCGCCCGTGCGCGTGACGCCAAAAAAGAGAACGCGCCCTTCATCCCTGACTGTGAGGAGGTCCGAAGGAGCGGATTTGCAGCCTTTCAGAAATCCTGACATACGCACCTCCGGGTAGTCCGGGTACAGGATCAGCTGGGCATTAGGGGCCAGATGGCGGCCATCCTCATCCAGCCAAAAGAAGTTCACCGAGGCCTTTGGGCGATCTTGCTTGCTTCCGGCCAGCTCGCGCGTGTCGGTATAAATTTCGCCATGCGGAATGACGTTGAGCGCGCCGAAGCCGCCGCCCAGATAAATCTGGTTCTTTGAATTATCGTTGGGTGAAAGCTTCTTCGCGTAGATTCGATCCGCGCCATGGTCCCGCATCAACCGCAGAAGATTCGATAATGATGCAACCAATTAATGCCCCCTGATTATAATCGTTTCGGAATCAGATTTTATCCAGGATACAAGGAGTTGCATAGTCTCTGAGGGGTCAAGCCGGGTCCGGCCTTTCAGGGCGCACTCCCATATCATGGCGACCCGCCAGCCATCTTGTTGCAAGTTCTTGATGGCTCGACGGTCATTGACGACGTTTCGCCCGATTTTTTCGCGCCAGAATTCCTCACGAGTCGCTGGCCATTTAAAAAGATGACAATCATGCTGGTGCCAGAAGCAGCCGTTCACGAAGAGAACGGCTTTGTAGCGGGGAAAGACCAGATCGGGCTTTCCGGGCAAGTCCTTCGCATGAAGTCGAAAGCGAAGGCCCGCTGCATGGAGAGCCTTTCTCACCGCAAGTTCAGGCTTGGTATGGCTGCCTTTGATGGCAGCCATATTCCGGCTTCTGGTTGGCGTATCGTGAACGTCAGCCAGTTTCAGGCCGCCTTTTTCCGGCGCTGGGATGCTTCGATAATCGCCTGAATGTGAGGTTGCATAATGCGGGCAACCTCACAGAAGACCGGCACGGCAACCGAATTGCCAAACTGTTTATATGCCTGCGTATCAGATACCGGGATTTTGAAATCGTCCGGGTAGCCCATCAGCCGCGCGCACTCGCGCGGTGTGAGGCGGCGCGGATTCTTTCGGCTCCCACGGCTAACCAGAATTTCGGAGCCGTCCTTGTAGTAGCGCGCAGAAAGGGTCCGAGCTACATCGTCAGGCGTCACGAGGCCATAACCGAAGCCGTTACCGGCTGCCTTATGCTTCGCGGCATAATCCTTGAGATACTGCCACAGCTTCGCTGTGAGTGTATACTTATCATTGACAGCCCCGTTCGGGCGAACGGTGTACGGTTCCTCGACTTTTTCCGATCCATCTTCGGGATGCAGAATGTCCCGCAGGCGGAACGAGCCTTTTTCGGGCAATTTGAGATCGTCCCAGCTAAATGGGACATCTTCGCGGAAACCGACAATGACGATACGTTCGCGATGCTGGGGCAGGAAATGCTTCGCGTCGATCACGCGATGAAACACCTTATATCCCAGTTCTTCGGTTAGCGTCCGAAGGATCACGTCGAACGTGCGCCCTTTATCGTGGCTCTGCAAATTTTTGACGTTTTCCAGCAGGAAAGCGGCGGGGCGCTTATCTTTCAGGATACGGGCGACGTCGAAAAACAGAGTGCCCTGGGCTTCGCAGGCAAAGCCATGATTGCGGCCAAGGGAATTCTTCTTGGAGACACCTGCAATCGAAAAAGGCTGGCACGGAAATCCGGCCACAAGCACATCATGGTCGGGAATATCATCGGTGCAGATCGTGGTAATATCGCCTTCGATTTCCCGATTGTCGCGGAAGTTCGCGGCGTAGGTTTGCTGGGCGAACTTGTTCCATTCCGAGGTAAACACGCAGTGTCCCCCAATGGCATCAAAGCCGCGTCGCAGGCCTCCAATCCCTGCAAAAAGGTCGATAAAGGTGAAATGGCTCGACGCGGAATCATCACCTTTGCCGATGAGGGCGCGCAGGGCCTGGAGCGCAGATGCTCTGGGGACCTCTTCTCCGCGTTCCCAGCGGTAAATGTTCGACTGGCTGTAGCCGAGCACCTTTGCCAGTTCCTTGGTGCTCAGGCCGGATTGTAGTTTAAGAAGGGAAAATTCGTTCTGGCTCATGCTGGGTCCTTTTTTGCCATACTGGCAGAATATGACCCAGCGAACAAGGGGGTGGCAGATGTTGTCCGTTATAATGTTCTAATTATGTTCTTTTTGCAAGGGCGAAGGATTGGATCGATTGGGCTGATCCGGCAGATGACTGTATTGTCTAGTTGTGAGCGTCATCATCCGAATATTCCGGCGTCCAAGACAGACCGCTTAAAATTTCCCAGACAGCCAAAAAGTGATCGTGTGCGATGTAGCCAAATTTCGGAAGATCGTCTGAGAAGTAAATATCGTCCATGCCGTTCTTATAGCAGTGTGCAATGTAATCGTTAAATATCGTTCGTAGAATACCAGTTAATCTAATGTGCATATTGTGACAGATCACAGCTTCTATCATGCTCGTTTTGAATCCCCACCAATCCGGCAGGCTAATCTCGGGACTGATAGCGGTGCCATTCCGACTCATGAAGAATTCATCGAATGATTCCTGCATGATCCGAATTGCTTGGCCCATGAAGGCAGAGTGCAAATTATCTAGCCAATATTCGTTGCTTGACACTTGATCCGCAATCGCTTGAACGGCGTCCAATCGCGCTTGATGGGACTCGCCGAAAACTACGCCATCAAGAGATGAAGTGCGGCGTGAACTGAAAGGATTCACGATACACATCACCAGCGCATTCGGATTGGGAAACGCTGGGCAGGCTTCCGCCCAGTGTTGTCGGGCATAGACAAATCCATGTAATCCAGCAGATTCGAGCCTTTGTGCGATTAGTCCAGTCATGGTCTTAAAGGCGTTTTGCGTATAGCTTGGCGGCTCCCCACCGGGTTCGCCTGCATCAATCCAGCCATCAATAAGCGGGAAAGATGCCGTCACCACCGTCATTGAACCGTCGTTCAAGACATTGTTTTCAATCCACCGATAATAAATATCGGTTGGATAATAAACTTCCAGAGACACGCTTCCGTTCGATACTGTCGGAATTAAAGCAATGACGTTTTTGTCATTGATAATTAGCTCCTGCGCCAAGGCGTCCCGAACACCTCTTCCTTCCATGGGGGCAATCAAGATTGTTTGGAGGCTGGACTCTGATAATGGTGGAAACAGCGTACAAAAATGATTGGCGTAGCCTAGAAGTTCAGTGAACGCTTGGCGCTCGGTTTGTCCTGATTTTTTGAGTTCGATGATAACAAGATCGCCAGATTCTCCTATGCTTCCAAGCAGGTCAATTCTAGTTATTGAATCGCCATCACGAACCAAGCGAACCTCTTTACCGTCTAGCTGGAGAGATTCTAGATCTTCGATCATCTTGTTGATCTTTTGCTCAGTCTTATGCTGGAGAAGTTGAGCAATGCTGGGAAAGGTGTTTTTTGGCAACGCAAGCGGAGTGCGGCTTCCCACAATTAGGGAATGCAAACTGTTGGCGTGATTATCCAACAGAAAATCTCTTATTTCATTTTCGGTCATTGTTCCCCACATATAATATCCCGCTCCGCCGAACGGCGTTACGTATTTTATTGAATAAAAGTATGAAATTTAGCGATTTTCAAGCTGAAAAATCCGAATTTTTTAAGCAGTGTTCACGTCGCTCAATTTCGATACGGAGCATTGTAATCAGCGGATTGCGCCGCCCCGGATGGGCCGCGGTGGGGAGGCAGGTGACTGGCGGCCAAGCTCTCTACCGCGCGAATTGCTGAGCGTGTGACGCAATGCGGGCTTGCACCTGACTTATGTCACGGTCTTCGCCCAGACTGACGAAGGAAGCGCCAACTATCTACGCAAAACCTCCATCACAGTACCAGTCGCTCTCGGACAGGGCTGCATAGAATGCGGTTTGCCAAGAGTTTGTCCGGGCATTGGCACGGGAGGCGTGGCTTTCGATAAGGAATCGCCTGACCCCTTCGGCACCTAACCGATTATGCAGCGCAGAGACCTGGTATCTGATACTCACCAGCTCTTGAGCCGCTTGCGAGGAATAGAGCCTGCTGAGGCCAAGGCGTGTAAAATGATTTTCTACCCGCTGGCCAAGGATGTCCGGCCATCCCTCGAACGGTTCGACAAAGAACCGCAGCGATGCAGGCGCAGTCTCAAGCACCTCTGCCCGCAACCATAGTTCGCCTTCAATTTCATCGTAATAGGGATGAATATATTGCTCTGCCTCATCGGCGAGAGGCTGATCGTGCTTGGTCTTGTTGCAGTCCGCGCATGACGGCACAAGATTGTCAGGTGCCACCGCCAAGGCCGGGTAATGCGCTTTGGGGAGAACATGATCGAGGGTGGACACAACGCGATGGCCGCAAAATGGGCATCGCCCATGCTCAGCCGAGGCAATCAGCGCGTCATATATTCCTCGCCCCGGGGACTTGGCCGCCGCCATCCGCCCATCGTAAAGCCGCGTCATCTCCTTGGTCGTCACCGACCCATTCACGCCAGCATGAACGGCTGTCGTATGCAACTGCGCTTGCTCCGCCGCCGTGTCATAGGCCTCAGCCGATGCTACCACGGCATCGGTTATATCTTTCATACGTTGCTTAAGACCCGCATCCCGAATTCGGCTGATGCAGGTTTCGAAGGCGTCTTCCGCCGAGATCGTTGGTTTATCGACGCGCCACATTAGCCGTCGCCGCCATCTTCACTAGATGCGATCATCCCTTGCACGATAGCGCGAGCTTCCGCGCCGAGCTGACTGCCGAAACTTTCCAGCACCTCGTCGTAGTCGGGTGATGTTTCGACTGCTTGCGCTAGGAGCTGATGGAAGCCCGAATCGGTAACTTCGAGGCCAAACACCTCACGAGTCAGAATGCCGACATTCTCGCCAAAAGTTTGAATATCCGGTCGTTCGATTGCCACTTCGCGTCCCGACCGTCGCAATTTCCAGACGCATCGCTTGGGCACCTCCTGTAAAACCACAGGGGAATGTGTTGCAATTAGCGCGACCCCATTCCGGTTGGAAAGCAGGTCTGACAATGCGCGAATGAAGGCTGAAAGCAGCGGCGGGTGTAGATGCGCCTCTGGCTCATCAAGTAATACAAGTGTCTTTTCCTCCACCGTTTCAACAAGCCGCGTGATTGTGAGAAGGACGATTTTGTGACCGGAACTCAGTTTGGCGAACACCTTTGCTGCTTCACCTTTTACCTCCTCCTCCTCGTCATCTTGGTCGGCCAGCGCTGCAATGTTCGCTTCCCTGAATATCGGATCGGCTTCGAGGACAGCGAGGGCTTTCCGCCAACGCTCCAGCTTGGGAAGTTGGCCTGTTACCAGCTTCACGCTCGCGCCGAATTCGCGGCCCAGGATACCGGGGGTCTTGGGCGCTCCGTCCGATGCCGCTGACGTTTTCTTGAGACCGATATACTGATAACGGACGCCCTCGGATTTGTTCTGACGAACGGGCAATGGCTCGAACGGATCGAATGCGCTGAACGTGACGGAGACAATATTCTCGAAAATGGGTTCCGGATTCTCTTCGAAATCCTCCAACGGATTATCGTCGTTGCGGAATGTGCCGACTTCACTGTTCTCCGCGTCACGCTCGACCAATGCCCGCGTCATCAGTTGCAGGTGATGCGTCTTACCCACACCATTCCTGCCGATGAGCACATGAATGTTCGTCGGAGGGTTTGAATCCGGATTGACCTTGAACTTGAATTTCACTGGGTCGAGCTTGGCAGATCGCCGCCGGGGCGGCTCGTAGCTGAACGCGTAGCTCGTCAAACGGACACCGCCGTTGGCGATACGGCGAAACTGGCCGCGAACGGATGAGCGGCTGACAGAGCGGAGGAGCGAAACGCCCATCACATCTTCGTCAAGAGCGCGTTCAAAAAGATCATTGTCTACCGCGACATCGCGAAGGCCTTCAAAAAATTTCCGCCGAATGACCTCGCCTAATTCGCTCGCGTTCTCATAGTAAGTGTCATCTTGCCCAAGCGAGAAGAATGTCTCGTCCAGAGCGTTGAATTCCTGTGGTATGGGCGGCCTGCGTTGCTCGGAGGTAAGACCGAATTGGCCAATCTTGACTTCGCCTATCCGATGCTGCTCGCCGTCCGCATCATAGTAAAAGAGGACGTACATGGTCGAGAATTTGAACCAGTCGTCCCAATTATCGGTCAGGAGGAAGGCCTTGTCTTTTGCGCTCGTAGGTAGGCGCGAACCATGAGGTATGACAGTAAAGAACATAAAAGATACTACCGCAGGCGTTTTCTGCCATCAATGCGGTCTCGAAACGATTTTTGCCAAAAATTCTCGGGCGTTTCTCCGTTGAACCATGTCCTACGCGCGCTTGCTCCGGGAGCCTCCGCCATCGGTGACAACCGTTAACGCAGAAACTGCCCGCTTCGGGCCGTACCGGTTTTCCAAAGGCTCGATCTTGCGCCTTTTGTCGTCAAGACCAAGCCCTACCGCCGCAACCGCCACAGCCGACCTTCGAGGCCGCAATGTTCGAGAGTCAAGACGTTATCCGGGCCATAAGCAATGAGAATGCTGTCGGCATTGTTGCCCGCCACGGGCATCTGCGCAGCCGGATCGATAAACGCTACACGACCTTTCAGAAACAGGATCGCATCGGCGGTTGAGAGCACGATCTCATGAAACCACCGCGCACCGACACGCGGAGGAACAAGCGCAATGCCGTTCCCGTGCCGAGCCATTTTTAGTAGCCAGATTTTGGCAGGCGCTTCCCCACCATAGGGAGGATTGAGCCAGACCCGGCCTTTCCAAGCACGGGACAGGCCATTTTGCTTTTCTGTGAAGCCGCGCGCGGCGCAGCGCGTTGGATTGTCGATATTGGCGCACGGGTCCAAATCAAAATCTCCGAGCGCTGAGATGATGGACGTGGGAGTTTGCCAATCATCGCGGGTGGCGACAGTGCGGCTTGAAAATGTGGCCATGCAGCGGTTTTCCAGACAAGCGCCGCACAAGATTCCCCGGCGCGAGATGGGCTGTCGGCATCAGCCGACATTCATCGCTTGCCCGCGTTGGAGGCCAGACTCGGGGGAATGAGCTGCCCAGCCATTCCGGCTATCAGCCGAGGCGAAGTCCGCGACCGGCTAATTCACTGCGGATTAGATGCAGCGCGATGGATGCTTGTCGAAACGCGAGTGCCGGACGCGCTGGAAGAGGCTTGCTGATCGAGCATCAGTTCAGTGGCCCTGTTCCGGGGGGGCAATAGACATGTCTGGTCAGCTAACTTTGCAGCGAATATACTTGCAAGATGATCGATTTAGAGACCAAAGATAGACCCGCGCCGAGGGTTGGGGACATAGACAACCTTGGGGAACCTATCCTTCTCAAAGAGCTAAATTTGGCGGGCGTCAGCGCTGAAGCTGCGCAACGTGGTCAAAATGTCCAAATATGGACAAGGATGGCTCTAACGTCCGACCAAGACCTTTTTCAAAAAATTATCGGCAACATTGCTGGCGTGATCGAGCACGCTGCAAATCAAGTTGGAGCCCATCCACGCCTTAGCCGGGCTCAGAATGTGTTTCTGGTGCTGCGTCCTGACCATTCGGGAGAGCTGTGGGTCGATACCGCAGCGATGACAACCTACCATGCCATTAAGCGACCCGGCACTATTTTGGCAGGTACAGTAATTTTCGAGAATGATATTGCCGATCTTACCGGGCTCTGGTTTCCCCGCGTTGAGGTCGGGCCAAAAGACCGCATCTTAGCTATTGTACGCGAGGGATGGCGCTTCGCCCTGTACTTCGATTTCAATCCTGATGGAGAGTTGGCTATAGAAGAAGCCAAGCGTGCCCTCGGCACACTCTATCGGCGTATGCGCTATGCAGACCTTTACGCATCCCTAGCGCATGAACCGACCTTCAGCGGTATGGTCGGAGCTGGCTGGTTTCCATTTCTAGAATTGGGAATCGTGGAAATCAGGGTTCTTCTCGGTACGATCGAAGCCGATTTCCCGCTTGATGAGGCGGAGCAAAACCTCATTTCCGCATTCGACGAAATTCGGTTGGAGAGAATGTTTTCGCGCTGGATGGAGCGGTCGCATCTCAAGGACAGGGAAACGATCCTACGGCCCGCGATCAACGCATTCAAAAATTCCGAACCCGTCACTGTTATCAAGATCATCCTGAGCGAAATAGAAGGCGTGATGTCAGACGCTTATTTTCAGGTTCATGGCGAAAGGCCTTATCGTTCGAACAAGCTTCCTCATTTCATGATCGAGCAGGCTGAGCAGAGAGCGGGCGGCAAGGACACTCTGTTTTTCCCTGTCGAATTTGGACAGTATCTCAAGGATTACACCTACGCCGATTTCAAGCCGGACGACATCGGGACTGCTGGTTCTCGCCATGCTGTCAGCCATGGCAGAGTGGCGGGCGACGAATACACTATGGCCAGAGCATTGCAGGCGTTGCTAACGCTGGATCAGTTGGCGTTCTATATATAGCGGCCTTGCCCTATGGGGCGAGACCGCGACGGGCCAGTTCGTCGCGGATTAGTCGCAGCGCGGACGACGCTTGCCGGAAGGCAAGCGATGGGCGCGGGGCGTTGCCGATTTCGCGGGCAGCGCGGTTGAACAGGTTTGCCAGTTGGGCATCGGTCTTGCGGTGCAAATCGTCACAGGACAGCTTGAACATAATTTCCTCCTTTGAGTTGGCAGCCTTTCAGGCCGCGTTGGAGGAAGGGCTTTCGCTGCATGGTGCCGGGTGCATCGCGCCAGAGGGCGCAATGAACATGGAGAAGGCTTCACGCCTTGCACCGTGATAGAACCGTCAGCGAATATATTGACGACGAACGCGCCTGGACGGGCTGCGACCTATAGGAAAAAAATGGGCAAGTGGCTTGGGGCTGATTTGCGCGGCAGGAGGTCGAAGGCTGGAAAGCCTGTCAGCGCCCGAAATCCAGACCGCGCTCCGGTGGCTTGGGTGCGCGAGGAGCTTCCACGCCCGAGCTGCGATTGAATTCACGCCGCGCTTCCGGCGTGCGGCGGTCACTCATCAGGCGATAATTGGCGGCGTGTTTATGGAGCGCCAAAATCTGCTCGGCATGGCGTGTCCGGGTCTGGCGAAATTTATCCTGTAGCTCGCGGCGTTCGGCGAGTTGCGCGGCAATCATGGTTTGCCGCTGCGCCCGGTCGCGCTGCATTGCGAAGAACGCTTCCGCCTCGTTCTGCTTCCGGATTTTCTGATAGTCGCCCGTCAGGCGGTCCCACAGGCCCGCGAAGCCATGCCGCAGTCGCGCCGCGCGTTCGCGCGTTTCCACTTGCTGCCGCTTGCGCTGCCCGTCATCCATCCGGGAGCGCTCATCGGCATGACGCGCTTTCAGATTTTGCCGCTCATCAAGCAGCGGCTGCATCGCATTGCGCCCAATGCGCCGCGCTTCCGAAATCAGCTTGCCGAGACGCGGTGCGATTACCGACGCGATATGCGCCTTGGTCGCATCGACCGAGCGCAAATCATCCGCCTTGCCAAGCTTGGCGGTAACTTCCTTTGCTCTCCGGTCGGTCAGGCGCGAGAGCGCGAACACCTCACCATCATACGTGACAACGACATGGCCGCGCCTGTCGCCCTTGGCGAGATACAGCCCGCGTTCTTCCATGGCTTTGGCGAACGACTCGCGATTGTCAGATGCGCCCCAACATTCCTGCACCATACCGCGCAGCTCGCCTGCATCGAGGCCCGCACGTTTCGCCTGCTGCCATTCGGCCAACGTGAAATTTCGCGGATCGCGGGTCTTGCTGTCGATAAATCCAGCGGGCAGTTTCCAGCCGTTGTCGAGATAGAGTTGCTTCGCCAAGTCGCGCAGCTTCGTCTTGAAATGCGATAGCTGCTTTGCTGTCATGGTTGCGGCATCAATGCGTGACCATACCGCATGAGCGTGGCGACGGCCTTCCTTTTCATGGAAGACGATGACGCGCGGCTGGCCTGTCAGGCCCATCTTGTCCTCAATGGCAGCAATCGCGCCTTCGAAAACTTCCGGGTGGACATTTTCGGTTTCGGGCGGGCTTAGGCTGACAGAGAAAAGATATTGCTTGCAGCGAGTCCCGCTCGCCATCGCCTGTGCTTCCTTGAAGGCACCCGTTACTCCTTCGGACATGAAGCCCCGGACTTCGTGAATCTCAATATGCTCGTTCTGCTCCCCGTTGAGGAGATGGACCGCGAGCTGCTTCCCACCGCCCCGCTGACTGGCTTTCAGGATCATGGACCACAATCCAGACCCAACGCCTTCACCAGCATGTCGCGCATGGCGGCAATATCGGCGGCGGCACTGCTCAATTCCGCTTCTGTGTCTGGCGTGACGGGCAAGATGCCGAGATGGGCTTGCTTCGCGAGCTGATTCAGATTGTGGGCGATGCGGGACTGGCCGAGCGTCCCCAGCACTTGCAGCAGCGATTGACGGTCGGCAGGCGAGAGCCGTGACCGACGCGGAGGCTCCGCCAGCAGCCGATCCCGGATATAGGCACCGAGCGGGGTTCCACCCGCCTGTTCAGTAAGGCGGGCGCGTTCCTCGAAAGAAAGCCGCAAGGAGAAGGGAGGATCGTATGGCTTCCGTGCCATCGTTCCCCCTTATGCTGACTTGCGCCTCCGCCCGACTGCCGGGATGGCGTCGCGCGGGGCGCTTCCATCCTTGCTTTCATTCGCTGGCTTGAGGGAATTTCGGCCTAGGCTGGTATGGTCGAGAACGGTCTTCCATTCCTCGAAAATTCCGAGCAGGGAGTTTGTAAACGCACCTGTCGGGTGCGCCATTACATCAACGGGTTAGCGCGCTGCCATTTGTTTGGTGGGGACCCCTTGGTCCAATCCAAGAAGGTTGCAGGTCGAGGGATAAACGTCGGCTCGAGTGCTAAAGCACTGATCCAAAAGCAAAAACTAGAGGAAGAACCGCACGGCGGTCGGTTCTGCCCTTATACCACTGCAACTGTCCTCGAAATCGCTACGCGCGCGAGATCGAGCGCAACCGGATCTTCAATGGTTGCGGGCATCACGAAATCTTCGCCGCTGGCGATTTTGCGCAGCGTGCCGCGCAGGATCTTGCCTGATCGGGTCTTGGGTAGCTTGTCCACGATCGCCGAGTGTCGGAAGGCGGCGACAGGACCGATCTCGGCGCGGACCTT
Organism: Pseudomonadota bacterium; assembly: GCA_023458055.1. Lineage (GTDB taxonomy): Bacteria > Pseudomonadota > Alphaproteobacteria > Sphingomonadales > Sphingomonadaceae > JAFAFE01. Next base: position 6,339 of record JAEXAW010000006.1, on the reverse strand, counting down.
GGCGGCGAGTTCGCGCGCGAGGTCTTCCTCGCTCAACATGGTACCGGCCTTGGTCACAACCAGCGCGAACGGCAATTCGCCCTTGAGGTCATCCGGGATGCTGATGACCGCGCATTCCGCGACCGCCGGATGCGAACCGATCACCTGTTCCATTCCCCCGGTCGACAAGCGGTGGCCGGCGACGTTGATTATGTCGTCAATCCGGCTCATCACATGGACGCGGCCATCGGCGTCGATCATCCCAGCATCGCCTGCGGTATAATAGCCGGGATGGTGGGTAAGATAGCTTTCCTGATAACCGGTCTCGTTATTCCACAGCGTCGGGAAACAGCCGGGGGGAAGCGGCAGTTCGATCACGATTTCGCCGATAGTTTCGCGCGGTTGCTTCTGATGGTCTTCATCCAGAATATGGAAGCGATAACCCGGCACCGGATGACCCGCGCTTCCCGCCAATGTTTCGCTCCGCCCAAGGCCGACGCAGGTCGCTATGGCGGGCCAGCCAAGCTCCGTCTGCCACCAATGGTCGACGACCGGCATTTTGAGATGCTGTTCGGCCCAATGAACCGTGTCCGGGTCCGCGCGTTCGCCGGCAAGGAACAAGGTCCGCAACTGGCCTAATCCATCGCGCGCGATGAAAGCCCCATCGGGATCTTCGCGGCGAATCGCGCGGATGGCCGTGGGGGCAGTGAAAAATACATCAACGCCATGATCGCGAATGACCCGCCAGAATGCGCCCGCATCCGGGGTTCCGACCGGCTTTCCTTCGTAAAGGATGGTCGTGCACCCATGGAGCAGCGGCCCATAGACGATATAGCTATGCCCCACGACCCAGCCGATGTCCGACGCCGCCCAGAATGTCTCGCCGCGATTGAGGCCGTAAATATGCTGCATCGACCAGCATAAGGCGACCGCATGGCCGCCATTGTCGCGCACCACCCCTTTGGGGATACCGGTCGTGCCGGAGGTGTAGAGAATATAAAGCGGGTCGGTCGCCGCAACCGATACAGGATCAACCTTGGGTGCGAAAGAAAAGGCGGCGTCCCAATCATGGTCGCGGCCTGCCTGCATCTCCGCTTCCTGCATCGGACGTTGGAGGATGATGCAATTTTCGACCTTGTGATAGGCAAGCCGCATCGCTTCATCAAGCAGCGGCTTATAGGCAACCACGCGTCCCGGTTCGATCCCGCATGAAGCGGCGAGCACCAGTTTCGGGGTAGCATCGTCAATCCGCTTGGCGAGTTCGGTTGCAGAAAAACCGCCAAACACGACGCTATGGATCGCGCCGATCCGGGCGCAGGCGAGCATGGCAAAAACCGCTTCGGGGACCATGGGCATGTAGATGATGACCCGGTCGCCTTTACCGACGCCTTGCGCGGCGATCATGCCAGCGGTTTGCGCCACCGCATCCTTGAGTTCGGCGAACGTCCAGCGCTGCACCATACCGGTTACCGGGCTATCATAAACCAGCGCAACCTGCTCGCCGCGCCCTTGCTCGACATGCCGGTCGACCGCGTTGAAGCAGGTGTTAAGCGATCCGTCCGGGAACCACGCATTGCCGTCATGGGCCTCGGACGGCGGACGGTCCCAATGAAGCGCATTGGCGGCATCAAGCCAGAAACGCTCGGGGTCCTCGACGCTAATGCGATACGCATGGTCATAAGCATCCGGCATGGCACTCTCCTTTTGCGCTTCATTATATGGCGACCTCGCACCCATCTCTATTGGCCTTAAGTCGTACATCAGGCGCGCGACGATATCTTGCCAGCCGCGGCGACATGAGGCAGGCTTTGGGGGAGAGGGAGCGCGGATGCCACATTTTTTCCCCATGATTGTGGTGCTGGCCTATATTGCCATCCTGTTCGGATTTGCCGCATGGGCCGAGCGCGATGGTCAGGGACGGTTAAAGGCGGGTTTGCGCATGCCCGCCTATATGCTGGCGCTTGCGGTATTTTGTACCAGCTGGACCTTCTATGGCGCGGTCGGCACGGCGGCGACGGCGGGATGGACCTATCTCCCGATCTACCTAGGTCCGATATTTCTCTATCTGTTCGGTAGCGGCTTTATCCGCAAGCTCGTCGATGCGGTCAAAAGCGACGGGGCGACATCAATCTCGGACTTTATTGGCGGTCGCTTTGGCAAGAGTCGGGTGGTGGCGGCGCTGGTCACGCTGATCGCGGTGCTCGGCATCATACCGTATATCGCGCTGCAACTACGCTCTGTCGGCACGAGTTTTGCTGCACTAACCGGGGTGCGCACAAGCTTCCTACCGATGGCGGCAACGGCGGCGTTACTCGCCCTGTTCGCGATGCTGTTCGGAACCCGGCGTTATGAACCTTCAGCGCGCAACGAAGCGGTGCTGTTCGCGATTGCCGTCGAATCGGTGGTCAAGATCGCCGCGCTGATGGTCGTAGGTATATTCGCCACACTGGTCTATTTTAACGCGAGCCCTGCGGATCAACAGGTCGGGCTTGATCATTTCCGATTAAACTTCGCTCCTTCGGCGCTGTCCGGTGACGTAATCGTCATTGCGCTCGTATCGATGGCCGCCGTGATATGCCTGCCACGACAATTTTATATCGGGGTGATCGAAGCGGAATCGAGCGACGACGTCAGCGCGGCACGCCTTCCCTTCGTCGCCTATTTGCTGATCACCACGGTGCTGGTTGTGCCGATTACCATCGCAGGATTGAGCTTGATCGGCAATGCTACCCGCCCCGATCTCTATGTGCTCAATCTGCCGCTTCAAAGCGGGGCGACGTGGATTGGGCTCATTGCCTTTGTGGGCGGGTTTTCTGCAGCCACCGCCATGGTGCTGGTCGAGTCGATTGCACTCTCCACCATGGTATCCAACGACCTCATTGCCCCATTATTGCTGCGTAATACGCGTTTAGCGGAACGCCGGGACTTTGGCCGGTTGATGCTAAATATACGACGTGGAACCATCCTCGCCATCATGGGCGCGGCGCTGGCCTGGGCCGTTGGTATCCATGCCCAGGAAAGCCTTGCCTCGATTGGCTTGGTCGCATTTGCGGCGATGGCCCAATTTGCGCCCGCTCTGGTGATGGCCGTCTATCGCCAGCGCGGAGATGACAAAGCGATTATCGCAGGGCTTAGCGCTGGGCTGCTGCTTTGGCTTTATACCTTGGCGATACCCCTCATCATTCCGCCGGACATCGCTTCGTCGCTGCGCGGGACACTCGCGGATCCAAACGCCTTGCTAGGCTTTTCGGGCTTCTCGCCGATCACCCACGGGGTCTTGTGGAGTATCGGGGGAAATATGCTCGCCTACGGAATTGTTGCCGCGCGGCGTGTTCAACCTCGTGCGATCCCGCAATTATGGCGGCAAAGCGGCTCGGCAGGCGGTGCGGTGAGCGATATGGGCTCGCTCGGCGATTTCGTCAGCCGCTTCGTCACCCGCCACCATTTCGACGATGCCATCGGCGATTATGATCCGGCGGCGCCGGTTGATGGTCAAAGCGCCCGCGCCGCAGAGCGGCTGATCGCTGGCGTGGTCGGCGGTCCGTCGGCGCGGGCGCTGATGTCGTCCGCGCTGTCCGGCGCGACCCTCAGCCATGAAGACGTAACCCGCCTGCTCGATGAATCGGTCCAGAGCCTCCAATTTTCCAAAGGATTGCTGGCGGCAACATTGGAAAATATCGACCCCGGCGTCAGCGTGGTGGACCGCGACCTTAATCTGGTCGCATGGAACAGCCGCTATCTCGACCTGTTCGCTTATCCCCCCGGGCTGGTCCGCATTGGCGCGCCGGTCGCAGAGCTTATCCGCTATAATGCGCTCCAAGGCGAATGCGGTCCCGGCGAGGTGGAGGATCATGTCGAGCGACGATTGAACCACATGCGCAGCGCCAATCATCATAGTTTCGAGCGCGTCCGTCCCGATGGTCGGGTGCTGAAGACAGTCGGTGGTCCGATGCCGGGCGGCGGCTATGTGATGTGCTTTACCGACATTACGGCGGAAGCCGAAGCAAGAGCGGCGGTAGAACGCGCCAATGCCGAACTGGAAACGCGGGTGGCGGACCGCACGGCCGAGCTTAGCCAAGCCAATGCAGCGCTCGCACGGGCCGACGAGGACAAGACCCGCTTCCTTGCCGCCGCGAGCCATGACCTCCTTCAACCGCTCCATGCGGCGCGACTGTTCAGCGCCGCGCTCGGACGCGATCTTGACGGGCGGCAGAAGCAGATACTCGAACGGGTTGATCGCTCCATCGACTCTGCCGATGCGCTGCTACGGTCGCTGCTCGATATTTCCAAACTGGATGCGGGCGGGATCGTGCCGCAGCCGCGCCTCATTGCGCTGGATGATCTGCTCGGGGATATTGTCGCCACCATGTCCCCGCTGGCGGCGGAGAAAAATCTGTCGCTGCGTTATGTTCCCACGAGCGCACAGGTCCATAGCGACCCCGTATTGCTGCGCTCTATTGTGCAAAATTTTCTCTCGAACGCGATCCGCTATACCGATCATGGCGGTATTGTCGTCGGCGTGCGGCGACGGGGCCGCGAAAAGCGCATCGATGTGGTCGATAGCGGCCCCGGCATCGCACCAGACAAACAGGAGGTCATCTTCCGCGAATTCGAACGGCTCGATAGCGGCAATGATAGCGGGATCGGGTTGGGGCTCGCTATTGTCGAGCGCACCGCGCGTCTGCTGGGAGCCTCGATTGCGCTACGGTCGCGCCTTGGTAAGGGGAGCCGGTTCAGCGTGACCTTGCAGCGTCCGGACATGCGTGACCGCTCGCTGACCTCTGTCGCCGACGCGGGACTGAAGCCGCTTAGCGAGCAGCGGGCGCTGTCGATCCTCATCGTTGACGACAAACCCGATAATATCGAGGCGATGGCAAGCTATCTGAAGGCCGGCGGCCATTATAGCATCGCCGCCCATTCGTCAGCGGAGGCGTTAGGGGCCGCTGGGCCTTTCGATGTGGCGCTGGTCGATTTTGATCTGGGCGAAACCGGTCATAATGGCCTCAACCTCATAGCGGCATTACGGGCGCGCCAGCCATCCTTGCGCTGTGCGCTGGTTACCGCCGAGCGCGGGCCCGATGTCGCCGTTCCAGCCCATGCGGCGGGGGTCGATATTCTCGCAAAGCCGGTTTCGGCGCAGCGGCTCGAACAATGGCTGAGCGCGCCGCCGGTAGCGACGGCCGCAGAATGAGCCGCTAACGATCCAGCCCGATGCCGAGCGCGCGGGCGGCCAGCACGGCCTGGGTGCGGTTTTGCACGTCGAGCTTTTTGAGGATCGCCGTCATATGCGCCTTGACCGTCGCCTCGGTAATGCCAAGGTCATAAGCAATCTGCTTGTTGAGCCGTCCTTCGAGGACTCCCAGCAAGACACGCAATTGGGTAGGGGTGAGCGAGCGCAATTTTTCCGCAACACCGTCAAGCTCGGTATCGCTGGCCGTCACCATGACCCGCTTGCCCTCCAGCGCGGCGCGGATGGCATCTTCCATCGCGTCGAGATCCTGATCCTTGCCGATAAAACCGATTGCACCAAAGCGTTGCGCTTCTTCGGCAACCAATTTGGCATCGGCGCTTGATACCACCAATATCGGGGTTTCCGGCTGTTCGGCGTGGAGGAGCGCCACCCCTGAAAAGCCACTCGCGCCGGGCATATTGAGATCAAGGAGGATGAGCGTCAGCCGTTCCGCTGCTTGCGCCGCACTCATGGCGGCATTCAATGTTGCCGCCTCGACAAGCTCCGCATTGGGGCACACATTACCCGCCGCCAGAACAAGCGCCTGACGGAAAAGCGGGTGGTCGTCCGCAATCAATATGGTCGGACGGGCATTGTCTGCCATCCTCGGCCTTTGGCTCCCCTCGCGATGCCGGGAGCCTATGATGCTCCCATGCGGTTCGCGACCAGATTATCAACTACGCCGGGATCGGCAAGAGTAGATGTATCGCCAAGGTTGGAAACCTCATTTTCTGCGATCTTCCGCAGGATGCGTCGCATGATTTTGCCGGAGCGGGTTTTGGGGAGGCCTGGGGCGAACTGGATGAAGTCGGGGGTGGCGATGGGGCCGATCTCCTGGCGCACCCAGCCGACCAGCTCCTTGCGCAGCTGTTCGGTCGGCTCTTCATTGGCATTGAGGGTCACATAAGCGTAAATGCCCTGCCCTTTGATGTCGTGCGGCATGCCCACGACGGCGGCTTCGGCAACCGTCGGGTGCGCGACCAGCGCGCTTTCAACCTCGGCCGTGCCCATGCGGTGGCCCGACACGTTGATCACATCATCGACCCGGCCGGTGATCCAATAATAGCCATCCTCATCGCGGCGGCAGCCATCGCCGGTAAAATATTTGCCGGGATAGGTCGAGAAATAGG
>JAEXAW010000005.1 GCA_023458055.1 Pseudomonadota bacterium | reverse complement strand
GCGAGCCACTCCGTCAGCTCATCCCGCCATGCTTCCACCATCGCCAGCCTCCACGCTGACGATCTTGAATCACGATAAGCGACTCTTGTGAATCTCAAAAATCCACTTCTGCCAAAGTAGTGCTAGTATTCCACAGATGGCAAAATTAGCACTACTTTGACACTTTCTCATTGTCCGTCGTCAGAACATATGGCACTGATTGCGGGGTAGATTTGTGGAGCCCTGGCCTCATCTGGTTGATTGATATTAAGCTGTTCCCCGTCAGCGCCTATGGCACAGAATAGGGGTTGTGATTTAAGGAGTGTTTTGGTCTCGTCGTAGTGACGAAGGGACAACAGGCGAAATTGGCATCGTGGCACGTATGGCGGCCGATCCTAAGCTGGCATATTCATTTTCATTGCTAGTTTACTCTGCATACGGACCGAACTTGAACAGACCGATCATTAATGAAATAGACGGGCTTACACCCTCAAGGAACGTTGCCCTCTTGCCCAGGGGGATTGGGCAGAGTAAATCAGTTTGATCGAGGCCGATGACCTTGCCAAGATACCGCTGCATGCAAATGTTGAGTTCGGGGATTGGGATAACAGGCCTGTCTGCTAACCAGCAACCTTACACTACCGGAACGTGGTTTCGTCGGCGGAACTTGGTGACGCGTACCCTTCCTGATTTTTCTCTACTATCTTCTCCCAGGCAACTGCAGCACTATCGTTTAGGAACGAGGTGAATCCGCTCCTCCGCCACCGCTTCGACGGATGCTCTCGTATATGCAAGCGGAAAATATTGGCCTGCCGCCCATAAGGGTGCGAGGTCTGTCGCATGTTTGGACGATGGGCTGCCGCCCTGCCCGGGCGTATTCATCGCGCGGCTATTATCCCAGTCGCCGACGTCAAGCACCATCCGGAAGGATGCGCCGGAGACCATATTGCCGCTCGCAGTGTAGGAAGATGCAATCGGGCTGCTCCATGTGCCTTTACCAGGGAAAGGCCCAGTGGTAAACGCGCGATGCTCGGCCCCCTTGGCCTTGGCCATGCCCTCCAAGGCATGAATGAAGCGCGCTTGATAAAAACGGTCGAAACGCCAATTGACGGGGTCTGCGCCTTGCTTGGAGCTGATTTCCTTGACCGTATCGGCCAAGCTCTGGACCAGCAGTTGGTCGCGCGCCGCTTTAGCGTCGGCGCCGAACCGGGCATCGGGCGCTTGCAAGGTTGCGAGAAGGCTACTGGTAGCAGGCCGCCCGATTTCTCCTGCTGCGTCGGGATAGAGCAGTGCCGTCGTACGGCGCGGCAGATAGCGAAGGAGCCAGAGCTCGGCGATCATCGCTGCGGCACTCGGGCTGTCCGAACTGCCGTTCCATTCACGCACCAAATCAAGCGCCTTGCGGTCGGCGGCGCTCGCTTCGCGCGGCAGCGCAAGTGGCTTAATGAGCTGGACGAAATCGCGCATGAGCGGACTGTTAGTATCATTTTGCAGCGCCATCGAATATTCGAGGTCGCTTTTTTGGGTCGCGTCCAGCATCTCAGAAATGCGGCGATAGCGCGACGCGTCGGCCCATTCGAAACCTATGCGACGCTCCTTGACGGGATAATCGGCGGGAAGATTCATCTCGTTCGCCGTCGCGATCCAGCCCCGTACCGGATTAAATTCGCTTGGCAGTTCTTTGCGGGAAAGGAAACCCTTCCATTCATAGCGGCCATCGCCCGGTACTGGGAGCAATCCGTCATAATTGGTGCGGCGCGGCACCATGCCTGCGGCCACCCAGCCGATATTGCCTTGCGTATCGGCAAAGACCTGATTTTCGCCCGGCGCCCCCCATCGGTCCATCGAGGCGAGAAACTCCGTCCAGTTTTTGGAGGTCATATAGTCTGACGCGCCGAAATAAGCCGAAGTCCCCGGCTGAAGCCAGACCGTCCGCAACGCCCACGCACGCTTCTGTGCGGTGTCGCGCTGAAGCACAGGGCCGTGTCGGGTGAAGGGCAGTATTACCTTGCGCGGCTTTTGGCCCTTCACTTCGATTTCCTCAATGACTGCCTGAATCGGCTCCCAGCCTGATCCGTAGCGATATTTGGTACCGCTGGTGTCGAGTTCATAGGAATAAAGATCTTCTTGATCGATCGCGAAAATAGTGAGACCGAAAGCGATACGACCATTATGTCCGATCGAAATGCCGGGAAGCGCAGGCTCGCCTGCCCCAATCACCGAAAATCCCGGCGCATTCATGTGGACGATATAACGCAGCGAAGGCATAGCGTGGGCGCGATGCGGATCGCTCGCCAATATGGGTCGCCCAGTGGCCGAGCGCTCGGGTCGGATCACCCAATTGTTCGAGCCGATCGCGCCGCGCCCAGCAGTTGGGCCTTCGGCGACCTTGGCGAGGCCTGTAAAGCTAACTGAGCGCGTACCGAGATCATAGTCCTTGAGCACATCCTCCGGCACCGAACAGGGGTCGATCCCCTCGGGCACTTTCGTCGTCCATTTGGGCTCTAGGTTCTGGCGATAGGCATCGCCCGCTAGCCCTGCCTTGCAGATGGTCCGCGCCCGCGCGACTTCCTCCTCGACATTGCCCGAAAGACCGTGGCTGCGGATGCGAACTACATCCTCGGCACCCCAGCGGTCGGGGCGCGTTCCCGCAATAGAAAATTCGCGCGGCAGGGGCGCGCGGCCCGCCTCAATCTCACCTACATAGGCATTGATGCCTGCTACAAAGGCTTCGGCATAATTTTTGGCGTTGGGCCCATAAGATCGCCACTCGGCGTCCATCGCGCCGCGATAGAGAAAAAGCCGCGCGGCGCGATCCTGCGCCACATAGGAAGGACCGAAATCGCGGGCGAGTAATCCAAGGCCGCGCTTGCGCCACAGGTCGATCTGCCACAGTCGGTCGCGCGCGGCATTATAGCCTTGGAGGAAAAAGGCATCCTTGACGCTGGCGGCATAGATATGCGGCACCCCCCATTTGTCGATCAGAATTTCGGCTGGCTGTTCAAGTCCGGCCAGCGCGACCGGCGTTGTCGTTCCGGGCTGGTTGGCCGGCCGCGCTGCCAGTGGATGGGTGAGCAACAGCGCGGCCAGCACCGGTAGAGATGATTGGAGAGCGAGCTTATTCATGGATAGTCCTGAGGAGTTTTTGAAGCAGCGCCGGTGCGGGCGCCGTTGTTCGACGGATCGATATCGGCGGTGATGCCGTCCGGGTCGATACGAGCGCCTGTAACTGGCTTGTCGCTGCGATATTGCCATCGCACTGCGGCGTTGTCACGCCGCCAGACGCTGGCCGGAATTGTCAGCTTTTCGCTGCTGCCATCGGCAAAGTTGAGCTGCAGCCAGATGGGCATGACGATGCCCCCAGCATTGCGGAAATCGAAATGATAATAACGACCGCTCCCGCCTTGGGCTTTGGCCTCGCGTATGGCATCAAGCGCGAGATCGACATGACCCACGCCATAGAACCAACCCCGCCAGAACCAGTCAAGTTTCGTACCGGAACTTTGTTCTATCGTGCGGAAAAAATCATAAGGAGTGGGCCGTTTGAATGCCCAGCGGCGGGCATAATCGGCTAAAGCATGATCGAATGTTTCGCGGCCCAGTACCGCTTCACCCAGCACGTTAAGGGCGGTCGCCGTCTTGATATAGCTATGATCGAAATAATCGCTCATGCTGTCGGAATGGGTCATCAGCGGTGTTTGGCGCGGCCGCGCCATGATATGCCGGACGCTCTGCGGCGGACCACCTAGGCGCGACAGGAACTGCGGATCCCAAGCCTGCTCCGAGCGGAACTGGAGATATGAATTGAGTCCCTCGTCCATCCACGACCATTGTCGCTCGTCGCTGTTGATGATCTGCGACAACCAGATATGACCAATTTCATGGATGTGGATGCCGACGAGACTGTTGAGCGGCCCCGCCTTGTCGACTGTACCGATGGACCCGTCGCTGCGCGGTGCGGGATCGTTGAACACCAGCATCGGATATTCCATCCCGTCCACCGGTCCATAAGCGACCTGCGCAACCGGATAGGGATAGGGAAAAAGCGCTGCCGAATAGGTCTTCAGGGCGTGTGCGACCGAGCGGGTCGAATAGGGTTGCCATAATTTGGCGACGTCGGTCGGGTAGAAGGACATAGCAAGCACGGATTTGCCGGACCCCACATCGACACCCATCGCGTCCCATTGATAGCGGGCAGAGCTTGCGAAAGCGAAATCGCGGACATTTTCGGCCCGGAAGCGCCAGGTCTTGGTGCCTGAGCCGCTGCGCGTTAGCTCCTGCCCGGAGACGATCATGACGGGCTCTCGTGCTGCCGCCGCTGCTTCCAGTCGCTGCTGTTGCGCGGCCGTCAACACTTCGGGTGCGTTCTGTAGGGTACCTGTTGCCGACACGATATGATTGGACGGCACGGTCAGCGCGACGTCGTAATTGCCAAATTCAAGTGCGAACTCACCATCCCCGAGGAAGGGATCCACGTGCCAGCCGCGATAATCCGAAAATGCCACCGGACGGGGGAACCAGTGGCCGCCCAGATAGATGCAGCTGCTGCCACTGGCATCGGCGCAGTCATAACCGGCGCGCCCGCCGACCACTCCGGTTTCCGGAATAGCAACGGTCCAGCCGAGCTTCAATTCAACGCTCTCGCCTGGTCGTAGCGGCTGAGGCAGATCGACCCTGAGCAATGTCCCTTGGTACCGCGTCGGCAGCGGCTTGCCTTGTGCATTGCTGACGGTCAGTCGGCGATAGCCGCCGGGCCAGCGGGCGCGCCGCTCGGTTGCCTCGACGCCGCTTGCCTTGCCGCCGGCCCCGGTGACGGTGCCGGTCAGCTGCGCTGCGGTCGCTTTTGCATCAATATTGCTGTCGAGCAGCAGCCACAGATAGTCGAGCGGTTCGGGCGCATTGTTGCGATAGGTAAGGGTTCCTTCGGCTGTGATCGTCTTGTCCGCCTCATTGAGCGTTGCCGCGATACGGAAATCCGCGCGCTGCTGCCAATAAGCGGGCCCCGGCGCACCCGAGCCCGTGCGGGTGGGTCCCGGCGTCGGCCAGGCCTCATCCGCAAGCGGTCGGAACGCGTCGGCAACTGGCTGGCGCTGCGCCGCCGCAGGAGCGCACAGCAGCGCCAGGGAAACAAGCAACCAGGTCTTGCGCATGGCGTGGTTCACATCTTGAACTCAAAGCCGACATAGCCGGTGCGTCCAATCACGCCATAGGTGGACGTGTAGCTGTTAAACGCGCCCGGTGTAGCACCCGTTGGCAGTTCCGGCCCCGAATTGTTGAACAGGTTGGTGATACCCGCATAGAACATCACATTCTTGTTGCTGAGGCTCATGTAGAGATCATGGCGGAAATAGGGATCATAATAGAGATATTTGGGATCGGTGATGCCGAGCTTCTCGATCTCCGCCTGACGATATTTGCTGGACACGAACGGCGAGATATAGGTCGTGCGCCACTGGAGATAGAGCGGCCCGCGCGCATAGCCGACAAAGCCGCGAATGCGGTCAGCCGGATTGGCGGCAGTACCGCGCGCGTCTTCGATCTCCGGACCATTGATGCCGGTATACTCAGTCTCATATTTCAGCAGATGGTTCCAATCGAGTCCAAAGCGCAGATTACCCGGCACGCCGATCCCGTCGAGACGGGTGCGATAGCGGGCGCGGACATCAATGCCTGAGGTGGAAATCCGGTTGAGATTCTGCTGGGCCTGGATGATCTGCTGAATCTGCCCATTTTCCGCGCTGCGCGTGACATATTGGCAGAAGTCCTCATTGGGCTGCGCGCCCGATCCATAGCATTGATCGAGGATGAACTCGTTGGAGAAGGAGTCGATCGCATTGGTCACGCGGATGTGATAATAGTCAGCGGCCAGCGACAAGTTCCTGAGCCAGCGCGGCTGCAGCACGAACCCGGCGGTGAGCGTCTTTGCCGTTTCTTCGCTGAGATCGAGATTGCCGGCATTGGGCGAACTGATCGATGTCGTGCTCTGCATGAACACACCATTTTCCGCGATGACCGATGCGATACCCGCATCGCGGCGGCAGTTGATGGCAAAATCGCCTGCGGTCGTCGCCGTGATGCCCGAGCAGGGATCATAGATGGTGTTGATATCATCGCGCGGCGGCGAGGTCAGCTCGGCAAGATCCGGTGCACGCTGAGCGGTGCCATATTGCGCGCGGAACCTAAGGTCACGGAACGGGGCATAGCCTGCACCGATGCGATAGCTTGCGACGGTACCGACATTCTTGATGCTGTAATCCCCCACACGCCCTGCAAGGTCGAGCGAGAGATCATAAAAGCCGGGCTTATCGCGGACGAGCGGGACGCTCAATTCGGCAAAGGCTTCCTTGACGTTGATCGATCCGGCAAACGACGGCACCACCGCATTGGTGGTGTAGCCCGAACGGGTGATGGGATCGCTTTCCAGCCAGGTTGAATCGCGTCGCCACTCGATCCCCGTCGCCATCTTGACCGGGCCTGCCGGAAGATCGAACAGCGATCCTGTCACATAGGCTTGCGCGACATGCTGCTTAAGGCGCGCGTTCAGTTCTGTGTTGGCGCGGATGTAATCGGCCATTTCCGGGGTGACCGTATCAAGCCCGAACACGTTGAGCGGCACACAACCGTTGGCCCGCGCATCGGCATCGCGGCATTGAAAACCGGCCGCACCGTTGGAAACCGCATCCAGAGCATAGCGCACATTCTGGAGGTTGAGGCCGTTTTCACGCAGTTGATTCTGCTTGAAATCGCCATAGCCATAACTGGCTTCATAATTCCAGTCGCCGCCCAGTTTACCGCGCAGACCGACCCAGCTGCGCAACGTACGGCGATCTTCATTGAAGCGCGTATTGCCGAGCTCCATGAACCGGCGAAACCAGGCAATGCCGGTCGCCGTAGCGCCAGCACGGATGGCCGCCGGGGCAAAGGGATTGGCCCGCGGAATACGCCCGGTGGTATAGGCCGGCGTACCGGGTTCGATCACACCGGTTGCAGGATCGCGCGGGAACACTTGTGTGGCGCTGCTGATGCCAACAGGAGCACGCTCGAAGGTGGTTTCGAGCTTGTTGTACATGGCGCTTGCGAACAGGGTTGCCGCCTCGCTGAACTCATATTCAAACTTGCCGGCAAAGGACAGCGACGTCCGCGGCACGCGCAGATTGGCGTAGGGCGCAATGTCAAAACCGTCCCGAGCCGTGACGAAGCCTCGATTGAGGCCGTTCTCGTTATAGAAATAAGACGTTGCCGCCGCCGTGGTGTTGAACCAGCCGCCGGGCAAGAAGGTGGTGAGCGACGGATCCGTCACTTCGTTGGTCCGATAGTTGAAGCTGCGCGAACGCAGCGCGCGGTCGCGGTCGCGCGCCTTGAGGCCGCCGTCATCCTCCCAGCTTGCGCCGACCATGATACTGCCGCGTCCGTCGGCAAAGCGGCGACCGGCCAGCGCCGAAAACTGCTTTTCTGTCGCACCCCCGCGTCCGTTGAGCGAGGTGCCGAAGCGCGTGCTGATCTTGAGCCCGTTGAAGGGCTTGGGCGTGATGATGTTGACTACGCCCGCGATCCCGTCCGAACCATAGATGGCCGACGCGGCACCGGTGATAATTTCTACACGATCAACGAAATCGATAGGGATCGTGTTGGTACTGACAATGCTGCGATTGGCGGCATTGGAAACCGTGCGCCGCCCATCGATCAGGGTGAGCGTGCGGTTGCCCCCGATATTGCGCAGACTGACACTCGAAAGTCCTGAGTTCTGATTTTCGCCCGAAGTCGGACCTAGCGGCGAATCATCGAGACTGGCTTGCGGCAGATCCGCTAGTGCCTCGGCGAGGTTGGTGTAGCCCGAAGATTGCAGGTCCAGCGTGTCGACCAGGTTGATCGGCACCGGTGCCGAGAAGGAATCGCGCTGGATACGCGATCCGGTAACGACAATGGCGCCGTCCGCAGGCGGCTGGTCTTGCAGCGTGTCCTGCTCCGCACTCGTCCTCGCCTCGGTCTCGGCGGTGGATTGCGCAGCAGCCGGGACAGCGAAGGCGAGGCCCGACGCGCCAGCCAGCAGCAAGAAGGGGATTGTTCGGTTCATGGTTGCTCTCCTGTTGATGATGAAGCCGGTTGCGGCAGAATGTCCGTGCCGGTCTGTAATCGGGGATTAAGGGCGCGCTCGAGTTGCTCGGCATCAAGCGCATTATCCCATTTCGCGACCACGATGGTCGCGACGGCATTGCCGATGAAATTGGTGAGAGAGCGGCATTCTGACATGAACCGATCGATTCCCAAAATCAGAGCAAGGCCACTCACCGGAATGGAGGGAACGATCGAGAGGGTGGCCGCAAGTGTGATAAAGCCCGCACCGGTAACGCCCGCCGCCCCCTTTGAGCTGATCACCGCCACGAGCAGCAGCGAAAGCTGTTCGGCGAGCGTCAGCTCGATGTTGCACGCTTGAGCAATGAACAGGGCGGCAAGCGTCATATAGATATTGGTGCCGTCCAGATTGAAGGAATAGCCCGTCGGCACGACGAGACCCACTACTGATCGGCTTGCCCCTGCCTTTTCCATCTTGTCGATGAGCCCCGGCAGCGCAGCCTCGGACGAAGACGTGCCGAGCACGAGGAGCAATTCCTCGCGCAGATAGACAATGAGACGGAAAATGGAAAAGCCGGCCAATCGGGCAACCGCGCCGAGAATGACCGTCACGAACAAAATCGAGGTCAGGTAAAAGGTTGCGACCAGTCCGATCAGGTTAGATAGCGATGCAATGCCGAACGATCCTACTGTAAAGGCGATCGCGCCGAACGCACCAATCGGTGCGAGGCGCATGAGGATACCTACCATATGGAACACGATCGCGCCGACCTGTTCGACCGTATCCATGAGTGGGCGGACAGGTTCTCCTATTGCTGCGGCAGCAGCCCCGAACAGCACTGCCACCAAAAGCGTCTGGAGGATCGAGCCGTCGGTAAGCGCCGACACCATCGTCGTCGGGATGATATCCATGAGAAATCCGGTCAGCGTGCTTTCATGCGCCTTCTGCGCATAGCTTGCAACCTTACCGTCCTGGAGGAGCGCCGGATCGATATTGAGCCCGTCGCCAGGTCGCACCACATTGGCGATGATGAGGCCAATGATCAGCGCGACGGTGGAGAAAGTCAGGAAATAGGCCATGGCCTTGCCTGCCACTCGGCCGACTGACGCCATTTCGCGCATACCGGCAATCCCGGTGACGATTGTCAGGAAAATGACCGGTGCGATGATCATCTTGACCAGCTTGATGAACGCGTCCCCAAGCGGTTTCATCGCTTCGCCCAGGCTGGGATAATAATGACCGAGCAACGCGCCGATAACGATAGCGGCCAGCACTTGCACATAAAGGAGGCGCCACAGATCCACCGTCGGAGCACAGAATCTTGTGCGGGTTATTGCAGTTCTTAATGCGAATTTCACGTTGCCGCGTCCGTCCAAAATAAGGATGATGCAACGGTAACAGGCACGCCATGTCTGCCAAGACTATTGATGTTTATGGCTACAGGATTGATAAAACTTAATTTATTTGGAGGCGTGAAAATGGGAAGCGCAAATCTCGTGCATTATTCCGCACAAAGCGACAGCCCTGCTGAGCGAAAAATTGCACACTTGCTACACTTCGCTCGTCGACGGATAGGGCCATTCCTGTTTTCGATGCTGCTGTTCACCGGTTTCGCGGTCGCCATGTGGGGCAGCTGGCACTGGGCTGAACGATCCGCCCGAGCGGAAAGCGATCGTAACGGCCTTGAGATGGCCCGCACGCATGCCGACCTGTTGTCGAGTGAGCTGCAAAAGTTCCGCCTCTTACCGCTTGTCCTTGCCGATTATCCCGAAGTACGCGATCTCCTGGAACGACCAACGCAGCGACGCGTAGACATACTCGACAATCGGCTGCAGATGCTGGCAGGGCGAACCAATGCGGGTGCCATCTATGTCATTGACAGGCAAGGTCTCACGTTGGCGGCGAGCAACTGGAACCTGCCGAAATCTTTCGTTGGGCAAAATTTTGCTTTCCGGCCTTATGTCAAAGAGGCGCTCGAATCCGGCTCTTCGGAAATGTTCGCATTGGGCGTGGTGAGCGCCCGGCCCGGACTGTTTATTGCCCATCAGGTCCGAAATGCAGGGGGGCAAGCGATCGGCGTAGTCGTGGTGAAGGTGGAATTCGACCGGATTGAAGCGCAATGGCAAGGACAGCCCGGCCCCACCTTCGTCACCGACAAGTCGGGCATCATCATTCTGACGAGCCGCCCTGCTTGGCGGTTCCGGAGCACGACGCCGCTGTCCGAAGCGGACCGACAGCGTTTTCGGCAAACCATACAGTTTGGCGGGCTGCCGCTCGCACCGCTTGATCTTAAATTCACCTCAAGCAGCGATATCATGTCATCCGACAGCGACATGCGGATGCGCGACGCGCAGATCGCAGTGCCGCTCGAAGGTGCCATGCTGCATTATTTTCAGCCGCTCAATGCCTCCCTCAACAGCGCTTTGGCCAATGCCCGGGCCACCGGTTTGCTCCTGTTCATGGCCTTGGCATTGCTCGTAGCGGCGATTCGGCGTAACGCCTCGCATAACCTTGCCCAGATTGCGCGGAGCGAGGCGCTTGAGGCCGAAGTGGCGGCGCGCACCCGACAGCTGAGAGAAACCAACGCGCAGTTGGTTGCCACCTCGGCCGAGCGCGAGGCCACCGAGGCTCGCTATCGCTCGGCGCGCGAAGAACTAGCGCAGGCGAGCCGACTGGCCTCGCTGGGGCAGATTACGGCAGGTGTTGCCCATGAAATCAACCAGCCGCTGGCGGCAATGACCACCTATGCTGAAAATGCGCTGAGCTTCATCAGGCGTGAGGAGCTGGAGCGCGCCGCCGAGGCCAGCGGTCGCATCGTCGAACTATGCCACACGATCGGCAGCATCACCGCCGAACTCAAAAGTTTCGCGCGCCGCCGGACGCCGTCGCAGGGTGCGGTTGCGCTGGATCAGGTCATCGACGGAGCCTTGCTGCTGACCGGCGATGAACTGCGCCGTCAGCACATTGGCTTTGACCGCTGCGGCGTTCCGGCCGGTGTTTTTGTAAGCGCCGACAAGGTGCGGCTGGAGCAGGTGCTCATCAACCTGCTGCAAAATGCAGCCGACGCGCTGGCGAATACCGACAACCCCACCATCAGGCTGACGCTGGAGTGGAGCGGAACCCATGTACTCTTGCGCTTCTCCGATAATGGCGAGGGCATATCGGTCGATATGCGTGAACATATTTTTACCCCATTTGTCACATCCAAGTCCGACGGGCTGGGTTTGGGGCTCGGCATAGCGCGCGATATCATGCGCGAGTTTGGCGGCAATCTTGAATTGGAGGAACAGGATGGGGAAGGAACCAGCTTTCTCATCACGTTGAAACTGGCATGAGCATAACACATTCTCTCTCTGTTTGGCTGATCGACGATGAAACCGATATCCGCCATGCGACGGTCGACGCACTTGAATTGGCGGGCTACGACGCCCAAGGTTTTGCCGAAGCTCGCTCCTGCCTCAAGCATTTGACGCCAGATTACCAAGGGGTAATCGTCTCGGACCTCAGAATGCCAGGCATGGATGGGGTGGAACTCGCCAATCGCATTCGCGCCGTCGATAGTGATATTCCCGTTGTTCTTATCTCCGGCCATGCTGATGTCGGGATTGCGGTTCAGGCGCTGCGCGACGGGGCCTTCGACTTTCTAACCAAGCCTTTCTCCGTTGATCGGCTGACTGCAGCGATCGATAAGGCGCTGGCCCATCGGCGTCTCGTGCTCGAAAACCGGAAGTTGCGCGCGGCAGCCGACGTCGCGGCCGCCGCCGATTCCCCGCTGATCGGCGAAAGCCCAGCCATGGTTCGCCTCCGCTCCAATATCCGCCAACTGGCCGAAGCCGATGTAGATGTTATGCTCGAAGGTGAAACTGGAACCGGCAAGGAACTAGTTGCGATCTTGCTCCATCGCAAGGGTCCGCGGCGGGGCAAACCATTTGTTCCGATTAACTGCGGCGCGCTGCCCGAAAGTCATGCCGCCATGGAACTGTTCGGTTACACCAACGAACGCGGATCGCAGATCGCCGGAAGGCTCGAAGCGGCTGACAAGGGCACCTTGTTTCTCGATGAGATAGACAGCATGAGTCCCAACGTGCAAGTCAAGCTGCTGCGCTTCCTAGAGGAGCGGGAGGTGGTGCCAGTCGGAGGTGGCCCAGCGCGCGCGCTTGACGTCCATGTCATTGCCGCTAGCAAGACTGGGATTGACGAAGCGATTGCACAAGGTCGTTTTCGCGAGGATCTCTTTTATCGATTGAATGTCGTCCGGCTGCGCATCCCACCCTTACGCGAGCGGCGTGAGGATATACCGCTTCTGTTCGCCCATTTTCTCTCTACCCTTGGCGGTCCACATGATCTGGACAGCTTCTCGATGACTGATGCAATACGCCGCCATCTGGTCGAGCATGACTGGCCTGGCAATGTGCGCGAACTGCGCAACTTTGCCCTTAATGCTGCGCTTGATCTCGAGGATGCCGAAGCAGAAACGCAGAAGCCCCAATCGCTTGGCCGCAAGCTGGAAGCCTATGAAGCCTCGTTGCTGCGCGAAGCGCTCGCAACAACCGAGGGGGACATCCGCGCCACGATGGCGATGCTCGATCTGCCGCGCAAGACCCTTTACGACAAGCTTTCTCGCCATGACATCGACCTTGCCTCATTCCGCGCGCGCGCGGGGTGAGCGGGGCGATAAGCCGCCCGAATCGCCCATGCGTCTGGGCGGATAATCGCACATTGCGGCAATTACCCGCATCGGAGTTTTATAAATTATCATTTAATATCAAATTAATATTTATATCTTGTAGGGCTATGGAAAGGCAGCGCGGCACCCGTTAGCATGGGGACTTCTCCCACAGACTGTCATTAACAACGGAAAAGCTATCTCATGACGGAGGTCCGTCCCCTTTATATCGGCATTGAGGCGATGCGAACATTAATTCAACGCGAGGGAGTGGATCATTTTCTCGACCACTTGACCCGCTATATGGCCGAAGATTTCGCGCGCTGGGATGAATTTGACAAGTCGCCGCGTACTGCCGCCCATTCCCCGCTTGGCGTGGTCGAGTTGATGCCCGCCGCCGATGCCAGCCTGTTCAGCTTCAAGTATGTTAACGGCCACCCCGCCAATGCCCTTAATGATTTGCAGACGGTGGTGGCATTCGGGGCGCTGAGCCGGATGGACACGGGCTATCCCGTGCTCATCAGCGAGATGACGCTGCTGACGGCGCTACGTACAGCCGCTGCCTCGGCATTGGCTGCGCGTTATCTGATCCGGGCAGGGTCGCACACGATGGCGCTCATCGGCAACGGGGCTCAATCGGAATTCCAAGCGCTCGCCTTCAAGCAATTGCTCGGGGTCGAACGGTTTCGACTCTATGATGTTGACCCGGTAGCCAGCCGCAAATGCCTCGACAATCTGAACTCCGCAGGTCTGGACGCAGTGATATGCCCTTCGCCGGAGGAGGCAATCGAGGGCGCGCAGATCATCACCACCGCCACCGCCGACAAGCGCAAGGCGGTGATCATCAGCGGCAACATGGTGGGTAGCGGTATCCATATCAACGCCATCGGCGGCGATTGTCCGGGAAAGACCGAGATTGCCAAGGCCGTGCTCGAACGGGCTCGTATATTCGTAGAATATGAACCACAGACAAGGGTCGAGGGAGAAATTCAGCAACTTGCCCCCGACCATCCGGTGAGCGAACTGCACCGCGTCATCGCGGGTACCGAACCGGGGCGCCGCGACCGGGATGAGATAACCATCTTTGATTCGGTCGGTTTTGCGATCGAGGATTATTCGGCACTGCGGCTAGTCAATGACCTGGCCGTCCGAAATGATATTGGCCGACGACTTGATATAATTCCGGATAATCTAGACCCCAAAAATCTGTTCGGAATGCTGAAAGATAGTAAGAGACACTGACGTTTAACCGGTGACTGCTTCTATAGCCAAGTCACGGCATCTCAGAGTGCTAAGTATAGGCGGCAGTAGTTGATCAAGATGCAATTGAAGAAACAGGACGACAACCGAATGGTAGATGAAAGAAGCCCGCTGCGTGCATCGCAGCGCACGGATGAAGCCGATCGGGTGCGCTTCCTTCTTTCATCGCTCGCGGTTGATGCGCCATCTTCAGACGCGGTCAAGGCACTGGGCCGCAAGATTATCGGCATGGCGAAATCGGGCGATAATAAGGAAACACTGATCGACGCCTTCATGAACCGCTATCGTCTTTCGACCGAAGAGGGCGTGGTGCTGATGTGCCTTGCCGAAGCCCTGCTGCGGGTGCCCGACGATGAAACGGCAAACGCGTTGATCCGCGACAAGATCGCCGGCCGTGACTGGACCGAAAGCGATGCCAAATCCGGCAAGATGCTGGTCGATATGTCCGCATGGGGCTTGTCGCTCGGCAGTGCGACCTTGCTGCTCGACAGCATCGGCAGCAAATCCTCGCCGCTGTCGATCTTGAAGCGCATGATCCGCAAATCGGGCGAACCGGTCATCCGGCAAGCCGCCTTCGCCGCGATGAAATTGCTCGGCCAGCAATTTGTCATGGGGGAAACCATCGAAGATGCGATCAAGCGCGCGAGTAAAATCGCGCCGGACGAGCTTTGTTCGTTCGACATGCTGGGCGAAGCGGCGCGCACGATGGAAGATGCCGAGCGTTATTATCAAGCCTATCGCGATGCGATTGCGACTATTGGCAAATATGCCAA
>JAEXAW010000002.1 GCA_023458055.1 Pseudomonadota bacterium | reverse complement strand
GCGAGCCACTCCGTCAGCTCATCCCGCCATGCTTCCACCATCGCCAGCCTCCACGCTGACGATCTTGAATCACGATAAGCGACTCTTGTGAATCTCAAAAATCCACTTCTGCCAAAGTAGTGCTAGTGCCTCACGACGTGCCGCTTCTGTCGCAGATATTCTGAATTTGCGTTCAACAACCGATGGCCCCTTCCCCTGGATGTTTTTACTGGTTGCCGGATCTGGCGTCATTGTTGGGGCAGCAAGTTTAGGCGGTGGCGGTGCGTCCTGCGCAAAGCCTAGAACTGGTGTGCTCGCTAGCAGCAAACAAATGATGTGGTAGCGATACAATTTTGCTTGTTTCTTCATAGCGAAAATCCTCTCCTACGTCACATTATTAGCAATAAAACCAGCGGCTTACTTGTTTGTTCATTGTGGCCGTCTGGTCGCAGTGTTGAGAAAATCAGCCTTTCTCGAGCTCTCTCTTGCAATCCGTCCCAAAAACGGGAAAGGACCGTCCTCCTCTTCATCCAACGTAAGGAACCCGTCTCGTGAGCGAGCTTCAATCTGTCGCACTGACCTCTAAGGCCTGGCCGTTTGAGGAAGCGAAGAAGCTGGTCAAACGCTATCCAAACGGCAAGCCCGCCAAAAACGGACAAGTCGAACCTGTGTTGTTTGAAACGGGCTATGGGCCTTCGGGCCTGCCGCATATCGGCACGTTTAACGAGGTTCTGCGCACGACGATGGTGCGGCGGGCTTATGAAACTTTGGTGCCGGGCGCAAAGACGCGGCTGGTGGCGTTTTCGGATGATATGGATGGCCTGCGCAAAGTCCCGGAAAATGTGCCCAATGGTGAAATGCTCGGCCAACATCTCGGCA
Source organism: Pseudomonadota bacterium (assembly GCA_023458055.1). GTDB lineage: Bacteria > Pseudomonadota > Alphaproteobacteria > Sphingomonadales > Sphingomonadaceae > JAFAFE01. Next base: position 194,598 of record JAEXAW010000002.1, on the reverse strand, counting down.
AGCCGCTGACCCGCATTCCCGATCCGTTCGGCAAGTTTGAAAGTTTCGCGCATCACAACAATGCGATGCTGCGCGATTTTCTCGACCGTTTCGGGTTCGATTACGAGTTTGTCTCCGCGACCGAACGCTATGAAAGCGGCGCGTTTGATGAGGCGCTGAAGAATGTGCTGCGTAACTATCAGGGCATCATGGACATCATGCTCCCGACGCTCAGGAAGGAACGCGCCGCGACCTATTCGCCGGTTCTGCCGGTGAGCGAAAAAACGGGCGTCGTGTTGCAGGTGCCGCTCGAGGTGGTTGATGCCGATGCCGGCCTCGTCCGCTTCACCGATGAGGATGGCGAGAGCGTCACCCAATCAATCCTCGGCGGCAAGGCAAAGCTCCAATGGAAGGTCGACTGGGCGATGCGCTGGGTCGCGCTGGGCGTCGATTATGAAATGTACGGCAAGGATTTGACCGATAGCGGCGTCCAGTCGGGCAAGATTGCGCGCGTCCTCGGTGGGCGTCCGCCGGAAAGCCTGATCTACGAAATGTTCCTCGATGAAAAAGGGGAAAAGATTTCCAAGTCCAAGGGCAATGGCTTGGCGCTGGAAGATTGGCTCACCTATGGGCCACAGGATAGCGTCGCTTTCTACGCCTATCGCGAGCCCAAATCGGCCAAGCAATTGCACATGGGCGTGATCCCCAAGGCGGTCGATGAATATTATGCCTTCCGCGCGCAATGGCATGACCAACCGGTCGAAAAACGGCTCGGCAATCCGGTGCATCATATCCACAATGGGGAGGTGCCGGAGAGCGATTTGCCCGTGACCTTCGGGTTGCTCCTGAACCTTGTCGGCGTGATGCCGGCCGGGGCGACGCGCGATCAGGTGTGGGGCTATCTCGGCAATTATGTCGAGGATGCGAGCCCCGAAAGCCATCCGGAACTCGACGAACTGGTCGGGCACGCACTCGCCTATCACCGGGATTTTGTTGCGCCCACCTTGAAGCGCCGCAAGCCCGAGGGTGGAGAAATGGCAGCGCTCCAGAAGCTCGATGCCGAACTCGCGGCGCTGCCTGCCGATGCCCCGTCCGAGGACATTCAGAACATCGTCTATGCCATCGGCAAGGATGAAGCGTACGGCTTTGCGCAACTGCGCGACTGGTTCAAGGCGCTTTACGAAACCTTGCTCGGTGCCGAACAAGGCCCACGCATGGGCAGTTTCATCGCGCTTTACGGGGTCGACAATACGCGCAAGTTGATCGCGGAAGCACTCGCCTGATGAGCCCAAGGCGGTTTTCACCCGCCATTGCGTTCATCCTCGTCATCGCGGTGATCGACGTGATGGCGATGGGGATTACCATTCCGGTGCTCCCCCAGTTGGTCGAGGAGATGGTCGGCTCGAATGCGCGGGCGGGCTTTTACAATGGCCTGTTCATCGCGCTGTGGGCGGCGATGCAGTTCGTTTGCTCGCCGATCATCGGGTCGCTCTCCGACCATTATGGGCGACGACCGGTGCTGCTGCTGTCGGCCATCGGCACAGCCGCGGATTTTGTGCTGATGGCGCTCGCGCCCGATCTGTGGTGGCTCGCGGCGGGGCGGATCTTGTCGGGGCTGATGTCGTCAAGCTTCACCACCGCCTTTGCCTATATGGCCGACATCACCCCGCCCGAAGGCCGGGCGCGCGCTTATGGCCTCATCGGCGCGGCGTTCAGTGCAGGCTTTGTCGCAGGACCGTTGATCGGCGGGGTGCTCGGCGAATATGGCGCGCGCGTGCCCTTCTGGGCGGCGGCGGGATTGAGCGCGGTGACGTTTCTCTATGGCTGGTTCGTGCTGCCGGAATCCCTGCCGCAAGATAAACGCATGGCCTTTTCCTGGACCCGCGCCAATCCGTTTGGAGCGCTTAAATTGCTGCGCTCGCACCCGGAGTTGACCGGGCTGTCGCTGGTCAATTTCCTGCTCTATTTCTCGCATCATTTGTTCGGTGCGGTGTTCGTGCTTTATGCCGCCTATCGCTATGGCTGGGGTCCGTTTGAAGTGGGCTTGCTGCTGGGCCTTGTGGGAGTGCTTGACATGATCATGCAAGGGCTGGTCGTCGGCCCGCTGGTCAAGCGTTTCGGCGACCGCCGGACGATGATCGCGGGGCTGGTGATGGGCGCCATCGGCATCGCCTGCATGGGGCTTGCCGGGACGGGTTGGCAGTTTATCGCGGCGATGGTTCCCAACGCCTTTTGGGGGCTTGCCATGCCGACGATCCAGTCGCTGATGACGCGGCGGGTATCGGAAAGCGAACAGGGCCAATTGCAGGGCGCGAACAACAGCGTCGGCAGTATCGCGGGCATCTTCTCGCCGCTCTTCTTCGGCTGGGCCTATGGCAAGACGGTTGGCGCGGAGGCGCTGATCCCGCACCCCGGCACGACCTTTTTCATCGCCGCCGCCATCCTTGGTTTAGCGGCAGCGATTGCCGTGGTGGTCGCCAAGCGCGGGGTCGCGCGGGACGCCGAAACCGTTTAGCCGTTTCACACCGGCGCATTGCACACGGCCTCAATATTGATGCCGTCGGGATCGTAGACGAAGGCTGCGTAGTAATTGTCATGATAGCGCCGGATACCGGGTGCACCGATGTCGGTTCCGCCCGCTGAAAGTGCAGCCTTGTAGAAGGCATCAACTTGGGCGCGGGTCTGCGCAATGAATGCAAAATGTGTTGCCTCGCCGACCTTCGCTTGCCCGACAATCCAGAACAACGGCTTATATTGTCGCCCGAAGCCATACATGGTGCCATGTGTTTTCTGCTGCTCGCCCCCCTCTTCTGCCTGCTCGGGCGGGATCGAAAGCAGGAGCTTGAGGCCGAGTGGAGCCAGCGCTGCTTGATAAAATGCCTTGGACCGTTCCGCATCCGAAACGCCGATATTGAGGTGATCGATAATAGTGTCTTCGAACGGGCTCATAACAAGATGCTCCTGGGGTTGATGTTCGACGATGTTACAGGCACGCTGCTGACAGCATTATGTCAGTAGTAATCGGGTGAGGATGGAGATTGAGACGCGCGGATCGCCTCTTACAAATCATTCAAGTCCTGCGGCGTTCGACCGGCCCGACCACGGCGCAAAAGCTCGCAGATGAATTGGAAGTTGTGCCTCGGACCATCTACCGGGACATTGCCACGCTACAGGCCTCGCGCGTTCCGATTGATGGTGAAGCTGGTGTTGGTTATGTGCTTCGTCCGGGCTACGATCTCCCGCCGTTGATGTTTGAAGCAACCGAGATCGAAGCGGTCGTGCTAGGTCTCAATATGGTCGTAGAGCGTGGTGATCCGGAGCTTTCGAGAGGTGCGAAGAACGCTCTCGCAAAAGTTCGAGCGGTTGTACCTGATTATGTCTTAGACGCATCGTGGAAGGCGATGCTGATGGTTCCGCATCGGCTTGAAAGCGGCGTTGAATTCGGTCAGCACCTTGCCGTGATCCGCGTCGCAATCCGCGACAGCCGTAAACTTAAAATTCGATATCGCCGAGCGGATGGCCAGCATTCATATCGAACAATTTGGCCATTGGGACTGTATCTCTACAGCCATGTGACACTGGTCTGCGCGTGGTGCGAACAGCGCAGCGACTTTCGCGCATTTCGCTCCGAGCGCATCGATAGTGCTGTTGAGCTTGACGAGCGTTTTGATGGAAAAAACGGCGCGCTTATGCGATCGTTTCTCAACGCATTTGCGGAGAGTGGGGGGAAGGTGTGTAGCGTCCGCGATGTGAGTCAAACCATCGCCACGCGCGGCTCCACAACCTCGCGCATGATCGCCGCATAACCCTCCGCAATCGTCATACGCTCGCCCAAGCCTTTGCTGAGGAGCGCACGGTGGGCGCGTTCGAGGTTCCAGCAGGGGACGCCCATGAACAGGTGATGTTCGAGATGATAATTGACCCAATAGGGCGCGACCAGTGCGCGCTCGGTCATGCAGGCGATGGTGGTGCGCGCGTGGCTGAACGGGTCATCGCTGGTGGTCGAGGTGCAGGCATGTTCGGCAATATTGCGGATGCGCAGCACCAACTGGAAGCTGGTCGCAAGCGCGATGAACCAGAGCGCGAAGGGGAGGATGCCATGGCCGGAAAGCAGGCTCACAGCGAGGAGGCCTAGCTGGAACAGGCCGAAACGCACCAGTGCGCGACCGATGAATATCTGTTGTTCCTTGGCGTTGGGCTTGAGCCCCTCGAGCGCCATCTTGACCTGCGCGCTACGTGACCGGATAAAAGTCAGGCCGCTCAAATCGCGCGCGACTTTACGCCACATCGACGCGGTCGTCGTAGGGAAGGGCACGGAGAGCGAAAGGTCCGGGTCTTCTGGCTGCTGCGTATAGGCATGATGCTTCAGATGATAGGCACGATAGGCTTGAAGGTCGGTGCCGACCGGCGCGGCGCAAAGCCATTCGCCGAGAAAATTGTTAAGCTTGCGGTCGGGGTGGAGATGGCCGTGCGCGGCCTCGTGCATCAATATGGCAAGGCCAAGCTGACGTCCGCCGATGAAGAAAATGGCGATGATCCAGGCAATCGGGTGATTGATCCAGACCGCCGCGATAATCGCGAGGAGGATGCTGCCCCAGGCATGCGCCACCAGCCATAGTCCGCGCCAAGGCGATCTTGCGGTCAGGACCGCCCATTCTTCGGTTGTAAAAATATCGGTCGGCTTGATGGCCTTGACCTGTCCCATGCGACCCCCGTCATCGACGCCAGCCCCGCTTTATGCGAGTAAAGGCGGTTCCCCTATGCCCCGCAACCATAAGCAAAAGCGCTCCCTTGGCAAGCCAAAGCAGCGCTTTTGTGGGTAAGCATTTCGGAAAACGGCTTTATTTCTTCGCCGCAATCCAGCGGTCGATTTTCTGCTCCAATATTTCCAGCGGCAGGCGGCCCGTCATCAGCACTTGCTCATGAAATTGCTTGATGTCGAACTTCGGTCCTAATGCGGTCTCGGCTTTTTTGCGCAGACGCAGGATGGTAAGCGCACCGATCTTGTAAGCGAGCGCCTGGCTCGGGATGGCGATGTAGCGGTCAACCTCGGCCTCGACATTGCTGCGGCCCATATTGCTGTTGTCGAGCATATATTGGATCGCCTGATCGCGGCTCCAGCCCTTGGCGTGGAGGCCGGTATCGACTACCAGCCGCATCGCACGGTGCATCTCTGCCGACAGCGTCCCGAAGCGCTGATAGGGATCTTTGTAGAGCCCCATCTCATAGCCCAATGTTTCGGCATAAAGCCCCCAGCCTTCGCCGAATGCGGTAAAACCGCCAAAGCGCAGGAAGGGCGGGAGCGCTTCATTTTCTTGCGCCAGGCTGTTCTGGAAATGATGCCCCGGCGCGCCTTCGTGGAGGTAGAGCGTGGTCATGCCGGGCGTGGTGCGTTCGGGCAGATTATAGGCGTTGAAATAGAAAATGCCCGGGCGGCTGCCATCGGGCGCGCCGCGATTATAGGAGCCGCCCGCTTCATATTTTTCGCGAAATTCCTCATAGGGCCGGATTTCGAGCGCGGTCTTGGGGATGGTCGAGAAATAATCGCCAAGCTTGGCATCGACCGTTTTGCCGATGTCATAATAGCCTTGCGTGAGCGCTTCGCGCGTCGGCTTTTTGAACTTGGGATCAGTCCGAAGATAGTCGAAAAACTGGTTGAGCGTGCCTTTATAGCCCACCTCTTTCTGGACATCCTCCATGCCCCGCTTGATCCGCGCGACTTCGGCGAGGCCGAGCTGATGGACTTCATCGGGCGTCATATGGATGGTGAGAGTCTGGTCCATCAGATGCTGGTAGAGCGCAGGGCCACCCTTCATAAATTTAAGGCCGACGCCCTCGCGTGCGGCAGGCAAATATTCATCGTTGAGGAAGGCGCGCAGCTTGACCAGCGCAGGCCTTACCTCGTTGCTGATTGCCGCGCGATAGGCGGCATCGAGCCGGGTGCGATCCGCGGCTGAAAAGCTTTCCGGCATCAGCTTGATCGGGCCGTAATAGCTTGAGTCTTCGACTGATTGCGCCAACTGGCTGTCGATCTGCGCGATCATGTTGGTGACGGTAAGCTTGGTCTCGACGATGCCGTTCGCCTTGCCTTCGCGGAAGCGGGCAATTGCGCTGTCGATGACGCCGGGATATTGGCTGTGGCGCTTCAGCGCATTGTCATAATCGGCCAGCGTCTTGAACGGTGCGGTGCCCTTGCCGCTGGAGAAAGTGGGGTAGGCGGTGTGCGGACCATAAAAATGGTTCATCGGTCGCGCCCGCAGGAGCGGCGCGATTTCCGGCGAGAAATTTTTGAGCGTCTGCTGGTTGGTATAGGCAAACACATCATAAGCGAGTTGATCAGTCGGGTTGAGTTTAGCACGGTCGATTTTGCCGAGCTCTGCCAAATTCTTCTCGGCGGCGGCCTTGGTCGCCGCATCATAGGCATCGGTGAGTGAATTGCCGATCTGGTCGGCGTAGCGCATATCGCCGCGGGACAATGCGCTAGAAGGGTTGCGCCGGAGACTTTCCTCATCACTCGCCTGGAATAGCGCCTTGAGGCGAGTGGCCTCATCCTTAGTTGCGGCGACCGGCGCGGTCTGCGCGACCAGGGCAGGCGACACCATCAAGGAGCCGCCCGCCAGTAACAAAGCCGTCAGATAGAATTTCATCGCCTTAACCTGCTTTCTTCGCCGCAATCCAGCGGTCGATTTTTTCTTCCAATATCTTGAGCGGGAGTGATCCGGTCATCAGCACTTGTTCGTGGAATTGCTTGATATCGAACTTGGGGCCAAGCTCGGTCTCTGCTTTTTTCCGGAGGCGCTGGATGGTGAGTGCGCCGACCTTATAGGCGAGGGCCTGGCTTGGGATCGCGATATAGCGTTCAACCTCGGCGGTGGCGTCGGTTTTGCCCATATCGCTATTGTCCATCATATATTTGATGGCCTGTTCGCGGGTCCAGCCCTTGGCGTGGATACCGCTATCGACCACCAAGCGCATGGCGCGCAGCATCTCGTCCGACAATGTGCCGAAACGCTGATAGGGGTCCTTATAGAAGCCCATCGGGTAACCCAGCGTTTCCGAATAGAGCGCCCAGCCCTCTACATAGGCGGTGTTGCCGCCAAAGCGCATGAAGGGCGGCAGCGCGGCATTTTCTTGTGCCAGGCTAATCTGGAAATGGTGTCCCGGCGCGCCTTCGTGGAGGTAGAGCGTCGTCATGCCGGGCGTCGTGCGCGAAGGCAGATCATAAGCGTTGAAATAGAAGGTGCCGTTACGGCTGGCGTCGGGTGTGCCGGGTTCATAGCTGCCGCCCGCTTCGAATTTTTCGCGGAACGGTTCGTACGGCTTGATGTCGAGCCCGGCCTTGGGGATGGTCGAGAAATAGTCGCCAATCTTCGCATCGACCTTTTTGCCTATGTCATAATAGCCTTGGGTCAGCGCCTCGCGGCTCTTCATCTTGAGCTTGGGATCGGTCCGCAGATGATTGAAAAACTGCGCCAACGTGCCTTTGAAGCCGACCTCCCTCTTGACGTCTTCCATGCCGGTGCGGATGCGTGCGACTTCACTGAGGCCCAGATTATGCACCTCGCCCGGGGTCATGTGGATGGTCAGCGTGCTGTCGACCAGGCGTTGATAAAGCATATCTCCGCCCTTCATATATTTGAGGCCAGCGCCATCACGCGCCGATTTCAGATAATCATTTTTGAGATAATCGCGCAGGCGGGTGAGGGCAGGATAAATGTCCTGCTCAATCGACGCCGTATAAGCGGTTGTGAAACGCGCCTTGTCGGCATCGCTCATATCCTTCGGAAAGTTCCGGATCGGCCCCGAATAGGGCGATTCCATCGTCTTTTGCTTGAGCTGCGCATTGAGCTGCGCGATCATATTGTTGACCGTCATCTTGGTTTCGACAACGCCCGAGGCTTGCCCCTGTTTGAAACGCGCAATCGCGCGGTCCATCATCGCCACAAATTCCTTGTTGCGCTTGAGGCTATTTTCATAATCCGTGACCGTCTTATAGGGCGCGGCGCCCTGTCCCGACGAGAAGGTCGGATACAGGGTGTGAAAGCCGAAGAAATGGTTCATCGGGCGCACATCGGTGAGCGCCATATATTCGGGCCGGAAATCAACCAGGCGATCTTCATTGGTAAATTTGAAGACATCATAAGCAAGTTGGTCGGTTTCATTGAGCGCTGCGCGGTCGATCTTGGCCAGTTCGGCGAGGTTCCATTCGACCAATTTTTTGCTCTCGATATTATAGGCATCGCTAAAATAATCGCCGAGCCGGTCGGCATAGCGCATATCGCCGCGATAGATGGCGTTCACCGGATTGAGTTTGAGCTCGGCTTCGTCAGACTCGGCGAACAGCTTTTTGAGGGTGGCCGCTTGATCAACCGGAGCGGGGGATTCGGCGGGGGGCGGCGGTGGCGGCGGCGCGACAGGTTCCGCGACTGGCGCAGTTGCGCATCCGGCAAGGGCGAGCGTCATGAGTGAGGTAAGGGCAAGTTTGGCGTTCATCGGGACTCGGTCTCCACTAACTGTTCTATTTAAACAATACACTTATGATGATCCGGCGCAAGCCGGTTTCATTCGATAATGCGTCCGCGCACCATCACCCATTTGACCTGTTCAAGCGTGCGCACATCATCGAGCGGATTGCCATCGACCGCGATGATATCCGCGGAATAGCCCGGGGCGATGCGGCCAATCTGGTTTTCCATATCGAGCGCCTTGGCTGCGATGGTGGTGGCGCTGGCGATGGTTTCGCGCGGTGTCATGCCGGCATTGACCATAAGTGCAAATTCGCCCGTATTGCGCCCATGTTCGAACACACCCGCATCGGTGCCGAACGCGATAGGAACGCCCAGCTTTTTGGCGAGACCCACGGCCTTCCCGGCCTTGCCCATCGTCTCGCGGATTTTGGCTTCGACGACCGGCGTATAGACGCCCTTACCGATGCGCTCGCTCACGCCTTGCAAGGCCATCAGCGTCGGGACCATGTAAGTGCCGTGGGCTTTCATCACTTTAAGCGCTTGCTCGTCGGCAAAGGTGCCATGCTCGATGGAATCAATGCCTGCGGCGGCTGAAGCTTCGATGCCGCGCGCGCCATGCGCATGGGCCATGACTTTAAGCCCGAGCGAATGGGCGGTATCGGCGATAGATTTGAGTTCGGGATTGGTGAAATGCGCTTCGAGCCCGCGCCCCTGTTGCGACAAGACGCCGCCAGTTGCGGTGATCTTGATAACGTCCGCGCCCGCACGGCTCGCTTTCCTCACCTTGGCCGCGCATTCCTCCGCGCCGGTGCAGGTATAGCCATCGTCGAGCACCTCATGGACGTCTTCACGAAAGCCGGTGACATCGCCATGCCCGCCAATGATCGACAGTGCTGGCCCGGCGGCGATGATGCGCGGACCCGGGATCATACCTTCGGCGGTGCCGCGACGGAGGGAAAAGGCGCTATATTGGCCCGAACCGGCCTCGCGCACGGTGGTGAAACCGGCCTTGGCAGTGATGCGCGCATTTTTCGCGCCAACGACGGTGCCCCATTCTTCGGGGTCAACCGCCTGCTTCCAGAAAGAACCACCCGGATCACCGGTCAGATGGACATGCAGATCAATGAGACCGGGGAGCACGGTCTTATCGCCAAGGTCGGCAACGCTGGCGCCGGCTGGCGCGGGGATGCGTCCCGGCGTAATGCTGACGATCTTGTCGTCGGTGACGGTGATCGTCGCCGGTCCTTCGACCGAGGCATCGGCGCTCGTCAAAATCTTGCCGGCATAGATGATACGGGTTTCGCCCTGCGCCGCTCCTGCTGCCAGCAATAGTGCGCCGGTCGCGAGCAATAACTTGATGGTTCCCCTGCGACGCATCAGCTTCTCTCCCTTTATTTCATTTGTAACCATCGTGGAGCGTTCGGCCCACGCTGGCAAGGGGAGCGAGAAGAAAAATTTACAACGCCGTCTAAGGTACGCCCACGCCCCAAATATGGGCTTCGCGGATATAGCCGCGCTTGCCACCGACATTGAACAGGCACCAGCCGTCGGCGCAATCGGTGATGAACCCAACCACCCCGGGCTGGGCGCGATAACGTGGCGCCGCGTTGTCTGCTGGCGTCGCGCGCATCGGCCGGATGCTGCCGGTCACCATCGCGGTGCGCTTGGCCGACAGGAGCCGCGCGGCCATCCAGCCCTGGACGCCATCGGGGTCCTCAATCTTGCGCCAGTTTTCATAAACCTCGATCACCTTGATCGGCAGGTTCTCGCGGCGATATTCCCACAAGACCGGCATCGCTTCCGAAGGGCCTTTGCGCATGCGCGCATCATCGGTCGCGATGGAAGCCCAATAAGGGGTCTTGCGCTCCTCCTCGTCGGCGGCGGTAGCGGGGAGGGCGGCAAACAGGAAAATGATCAAGGCCAGCGCGCGTTTTATCATGGAGGGGCGAGTGCCATAATATGCCCAAATCGGCAAGGGGCGCAGGATGTAATATGTGTCACATCCCATCCTGCCACCAACCTGTTTACCTCCGCCTCTCGTCGCATTAAGAGGTTGCTCATGTCCGATCCCACCCGCCCGCAACGTCCCCGCGTCATCGTCACCCGCCAACTCGCGCCGATGGCCGAGGCGCGCATGGCCGAATTGTTCGAAGTCGTGCTCTCCGCCGACGATCATGCGATGACCCGCGAAGAATTAGTGGCGGCGGTCAGGGATTGCGACGTGCTGGTGCCGACGCTGACCGACCAGATTGATGCGCAGCTAATCGAAGCGGCAGGCGAGCGGTTGAAGCTCATCGCCAATTTCGGCAACGGCACCGACCATATCGATTTGAAGGCCGCACGCGCCAAGGGCGTGATCGTTACGAACACGCCGGGCGTCTTCACCGAAGACACCGCCGACATGGCGATGGCCTTGATCCTTGCAGTGCCCCGCCGCCTTGCCGAGGGCGAAAAACTGGTGCGCACCGGGCAATGGAAAGGCTGGACGCCGTCGGGCATGCTCGGCCACCGCATCGGCGGCAAGATATTGGGCATTATCGGCATGGGGCGGATCGGTCGGGCCGTCGCGCGCCGGGCTGCAGCGTTCGGCCTTTCGGTCCATTATCATAATCGCCGCCGCCTTCCCCCCGAGGTCGAAGCCGAACTAGGCGCAAGCTATCATGCAACGCCCGATACGCTGCTGCGCATCGCCGATATCGTATCGATCCATTGTCCGCATACCCCCGAAACGCACGAGATGGTGAGTGCCCCGCGGATCGCGTCGATGAAGCCTTCGGCCTATATCATCAATACCGCGCGCGGGGAGATTATCGAGGAAGAGGCGCTGGTCGATGCGCTTGAAAAGGGCCGACTGGCCGGTGCGGGACTTGACGTCTATAGCCACGGGGCGAATATCGACCCGCGCCTGCTTGGGCTCGATAATGTCGTGCTGTTGCCGCATATGGGATCAGCCACATTCGAAGGCCGCGAAGCTTCGGGCGAGCGCGTCACCGCCAATATCAAGGCTTGGTCCGACGGCCACCGCCCCCCGGATCAGGTACTCGAAGGCTGGATGTAAGCGGGACGCGGCGGCGCACCCGTTCTTTGATCAACAAGCAGGGGCCAGAATGAACGCTGGGGTTCGGGTAGTTTCGCTGATGCTGGGGGCGGGTATTCTGTTATTTCCCGCCGCCGCTTCGGCGCAGCAGATCGTCCCCGACAGCGGCGATACTGCGTGGATGTTGGGCGCTTCGGCACTTGTCTTGCTCGTGCTGCTTCCGGGGCTTGCGCTTTATTATGGTGGACGTGCGATGACGTCGCGGGGCGCAGCAGCAGTTGGGCTGGGCGTGTTTGCAATTGTCGCCACGGTGTCGCTCATCTGGGTATTGATCGGCTATAGCCTGGCCTTCTCGCCAACCGGTAGCCCGTATATTGGCGACAGCTACAACGCGATGTTAACCAATCTGGGGATGGTGCGCGGCAACACGACCGTTCCCGAATCCGCGTTCGCCTTGTACCACATGCTCATTGCATGCTTTGCTGCAGCCTTGGCGGCGGGCGCAGTGATCGACCGCGCGCGCCTTGGCTGGCTGATCGTTTTTGCGAGCCTTTGGACGCTGATCGTTTACGCGCCGATAGCGCACTGGATGTGGGGCGGGGGCTGGCTCGCCGCGCAGGGCGCGCTCGATTTTGCGGGCGGGGCCGTAGTGCATATCGCTGCCGGGGTTTCGGCGCTGGTTACGGCGCTGATGGTGGGGAAGGGAGAAGAGCCGACGGATAGCGCCAAGGCCATCGACGGTTTTTCTGGCTTTCGTGCCGTACCCCTGCTCGCGGGTGCAGCGATGTTGTGGGTAGGCTGGTCGGGGCTGACCGGTGGAAGCGAACTCGCCGCTAGCGACGATGCGACCTTTGCCATCATCACCACCCATGTTGCGGCCTGTGCGGCTGTGCTCGTCACGGCATTGCTTGAAAAGCTGTTCAAGGGCGAGGTGACGGCCTCCGGTATCGCAGCGGGTGCTTTAGCGGGTTTGGTGACGGCAACGGCCGGGGCGGGCTATATCGGACTTGGCGCAGCGATGCTGAGCGGTGCCATCGGTGCTGCCGCATGCTATTTTGCGGCAAGCGCGGTGCAGAATCGCATCGGACGATCAGACGTCAATGCTATTTTCGCGACCAGTGCAGTTGGCGGCATGATCGGTATGGTGCTCACCCCGATCTTCCTTGCACCAGCGCTGGGCGGTACCGGCTATGACGGACGCATGAGCATGGCCAGCCAATTGGTGGCCCAAGCAATTGCGATAGGCGTGATCATCGCCTGGGCGGCGCTCGGTACGTTCCTCTGCGCTTTTGTCGCCAATTTGGTCGGGCAAATACAACGCGGCTGACCATGGCTCAAGCGGACCTGTCTATTTGCTGACAGGTCAGTTCAGCGATATCACAGGGACGAATCATTAAGCGGGGTATCAGGCTGGCCCCGGCATGACTCCCTAGTCCCTGATTTTGCCATATGCCGGGGCCGGTTCATGGAGATGAAGCGATGATCACAAAATATAATCTGAAAAGCCTTACGGGCGCGTTGCTGGCGACGGCAGCACTTGTCGTAACGGCGGCTCCGGCCTCGGCCCAAGACTGGCGCCGGGGCGGCGATGATGGCCGACGCTCGGAAGCCCGGGGCGAACGACCGCAACGCAGCAGCGATGACAATCGCCGCGCCGAACGCGTCCAACGCAGCGATGATCGCCGCTCGGACGGGCGTTGGGAACGCCGCGAAGATCGCCGCACCATTCCGGGCCGCACCCCTCAGGCCGACAATCGCCAGTGGGATAATAATCGCGACCAGCGCACCCCGCCGCAATGGGATCGCAACCGCAATGATCGGACTCCCGACTGGAACCGAGAGCGTAATCGCGATGATCGCCGCTGGGATAATGATCGGGGCCGGTATGATAACCGCTATGACAGTCGTAGGCCCCAGACCCAGTCCGACCGCTGGTATAATGACTGGCGCCGCGACCGCCGTTATGACTGGCAGAGCTATCGCAACCAATATCGTGACCGCTACCGCATCGGCACCTATTATTCGCCCTATCGTAATTACGGCTATAGCCGCCTGCGCATCGGGTTGAGCATCAATTCGGGCTATTATGGTTCGCGCTACTGGATCCGCGATCCTTATTATTACCGCCTCCCGCCGGTCCCGTCGTACATGCGCTGGGTACGCTATTATGATGACGTCGTCCTGGTGGACCTGCGCCGCGGTCGCGTGGTCGACGTGATCTATAATTTCTTCTGGTAGTCTTGGTGTAGCGAAGAAGTTGAAGCGATGTGCCGGGAGCGATCCCGGCACATCTGCTTATAATTATTACTGAAAAAAGCGCGTGATCTAAACGAATCGATTATATGCAAACGACACGCGATATTTCATTTTGACCCCGAGTTCACAAAGCAGAGAGGGTCAAAAGATGCGTTTGGATTCAACTTCCATGACAACCGTGGATGTTGTCAAAACGGCGCTTAATGCGAACGCAAAAACGTCCAGCGGTGAATCGCTCGCCAACACAATGCTGCGTGGCAGCGAAGCCGCCGACAATAATGCGGTGAGAGCACTCGATGCAAACGGCAAGCTGGACGCTACTCTTGACAGCTTATATGGCAAGGAGGCCAAGGCCTCTTTGTCCGACAAGGCTGCGTTTGCGAAAGAGGCTGCTGCCAGCCTGGATGGTGACGCTGCTTCGCGTATTGCCCAATCGCTCGATAAAGTTGCACCCGGCGATGTGCGCAATTTTGCCGGCGCTATGGCGACGCACGCATCGCCTGCTGCCCGGAACGGCTATCTCAACCGTGAACTGGGTGAGGTGAAGCCGGGTCAAAAGGATTTCCCTGTGTCTGCAGCGCGACTGGCGGGTGCAGCCGACGTGCTGGCCGCACAATCAGGCGAGCGGTTTACCGCTGCACTGGACCGGTTGCTGCCGGATGCAAAGACGCTCGCGCCGTTTAATGGGCTGCTTGAAAGTAATCCGAAAGCGGCGGTCGAAATCGGTAAAAAGATTGAGGCTTTACCGGCTGGCCCGCTCAAAGATAAGGCCAAGGCAGCGGTGCAATATAATGACGCTGACCGTATCGGACTTCCACCCGCAGGTGTCCCGCAAGGGAAGAAGACCGAGGAAGCCCGGAGTTTGCAGGATGCGCTGGTCAAGCTGGGGATGATGCAGGCAAGCGACCTTCCCTCAAAGCCCGGCCCAAGCAATTTTGGCCCGCTGACCACGACCGCATTGACCAAATTCCAAGCTTTAGCCGGTCTCGACAAGACCGGACAGTTTGATGCCAAAACTCGCGAAGCGATGGGATCAATCCTCAGCCTAAATACCAAGATGGATGGCAGCGCACCCCCGGCGCTGGTCAACACGGTCCAATCGGCTCTCGTTAAAACGGGAAAACTCGATCCTAAATTCGCCAATGGCAATGGCGTGTTCGGCGCCAAGACTGATGCCGCGCTCAAAGAGTTCCAGCAATCTGTGGGCCTCAAACCCAACGGCATTGTGGGGCCGACCACCTTCAAGGCATTATTCGATCCTGCACCCAAGAACAGCAAAAGTCAGCTGCCCACAACGGTTGCAGAGGCGAACAAGTTTTTTATGAATCAGTTCAACAATCCCGACTATAACAAGGGAAAATATGGTCCGGGCGAGATCGCTTATTATCCAGAAAATAGTTGCGGTCCGACGAGCGTCGCGATGGCTCTTGCAGCCGTGGGGGTCCGTACGCTTCGAGACAATGCTATCGATATTAAGGATGTGAGAGCCAAAATGGGCCTGCCAAAGGCCTACACCGGCTATACAAATCACGATCACTTCAAAACGGCAGCTTTAGCCGCGGGCGCAACCGCCGAGCGCCGCACTGCTGGCGGCCAAGCGGCGAATAGTTGGGCACAATTGGATAAGGATCTTGCGTCCGGCAAAGCGGTAGTTTTGAACGGTTATGTCTCGCTCAACTACGTCAAAGTCTACGGCGACACGAACTTTGCATCCGGCGGCAACTACGCCCGAATCCCTCCGAACGGCGCACATATCATCGCGGTTATCGGGAAACAGGGCAATGACTATCTGGTCGCTGACCCGTTATCGCGCGTTGGCGTTAAGGCGATGAGCCAAGCCGATTTAGGAAAATTTTTCGGCAAAGCAGGTATTCCGCTGAGCGGGACCGCAATCGGCAATCCCACTATAACTCCCTTAAAATCACCAAACATAGCCGGTGTATCGCAGAAGGGCGTTGACCTCATCTATAACTTCGAAGCGCAAGCGGGGGTGAGCAACCGGTTGCATTGGCCGCAAGGAAATAGTGGGGTAACATTGGGCCCTGGCTATGACATGGGCGCGCGCACGGCCGAAACCGTAAGTCGCGATCTTGTTGCTGTGGGCATTGCACCGGATGTCGCGGCGCAAGTAGCGGAAGCGGCAGGTTTGCGCGGTAACGCGGCAGCGCAATTTGTGCGCGATAACCGGGGTCTGGTAAACCTTACTCCTGATCAGGAAAAACAATTGCTGGGGCAAGTTCTTCCAACATATGTTGCCAACGTCAAAAGTCAGTTGAAGGTGCCAGTAACGCAGGCCCAGATGGATGCGCTTGTTTCATTCGCCTACAATCCGGGCGGCTCTCTGGATGAGATTATCGATCTTGTAAACGCCGGCAAAATTGAGGATGCTGCTGCTTTCATGAACACGGTGGTTTTCAGTGGTCAGACCAAAATGCCAGGGCTGGTTAACCGGCGCGCCCGAGAGGCAAGTTTATTGCTTAATAGCCAATATTGAGACCATGCCTCAAGGCTCTCGACGCTCCTAACAGCGCTCAGAGCCTTGAGCCCAAAAGACCGACGCGATCAATGCGCTCTTGGTGGTCGGTAGTTACACCAACTCCACCGCCACCGCCGTAGCCTCACCCCCGCCGATGCAGAGGCTCGCAATGCCGCGCTTTTTGCCGTGGGTTTGCAGCGAGGCAATCAGTGTTGCCATGATCCGCGCGCCACTTGCCCCGATGGGGTGGCCGAGGGCGGTGGCGCCGCCATGAACGTTGATCTTGTCGTGGGGGATGCCAAGGTCACGCATCGCGATCATTGCGACTACGGCGAAGGCTTCGTTGACTTCAAACAGATCGACGTCGGCGAGTGCCCAGCCAGCCTTGTCGAGCACCTTCTCGATAGCCTTGACGGGCGCTGTAGTGAATTTCGCGGGCTCATGGGCGTGCGCGGCGGTCGCGACGATCCGCGCGATCGGCTTTAGCCCTTTGGCGTCGGCAACGCTTTCGCGGGTCATCACCAGCGCCGCCGCGCCGTCCGAAATCGATGAGGCGTTAGCGGCGGTGATCGTGCCGTCCTTGGCGAAAGCAGGCTTCAGCGTCGGGATTTTGGTGACATCGCCCTTGGGCGGTTGTTCATCGCGGGTGACGACCTCTTCGCCCTTGCGGCCCTGAATCGTTACGGGGACGATTTCGAGGTCGAACAGGCCCTTTTCCTGTGCATCCTGCGCGCGGCTCAAGGAGGCGATGGCATAGGCGTCCTGATCGTGGCGGCTGAACTGATATTCGCCTGCGGTTTCTTCCGCAAAGCTCCCCATCGCGCGGCCCGGCTCATAAGCGTCTTCAAGGCCATCCAGGAACATCGAGTCCATGATGCGGTCATGGCCGATGCGCGCGCCGCCTCTGTGCTTGGCGAGCAAGTAGGGCGCGTTGGTCATCGATTCCATGCCGCCCGCGATGATCATATCGACCGCGCCCGAGCCCAAGGCTTCGGCGCCCATGATCGCAGCCTGCATGCCGGAGCCGCACATCTTGTTGACCGTGGTCGCTTCGACCGATTGGGGCAGGCCGGCTTTGAGCGCCGCTTGCCGTGCCGGGGCCTGGCCAAGCCCAGCTGGAAGCACGCATCCCATATAGATGCGCTCAATATCCTCGCCCGCAACGCCAGCGCGCTCGACCGCCGCTTTGACCGCGGTTGCGCCGAGTTCGGTTGCCGAGGCACCCGAAAGCGATCCTTGGAAACTCCCCATCGGCGTGCGCGCAAAGGAGAGGATGACGATGGGGTCGGAGGCGGTGGTGGTCACGAGACGGCTGTCCTTAAAAACTGTCGTCATCCCCGACTTGATCGGGGATCCATCACCGGGCCTTTCGCTTTACACGACCTCTCGGGTGATCGATTCCCGCTTTCGCGGGAATGACGAATGTTGATTTGCTTTGATGCCTACCCCCAATTCCCCCCTTCCGCAATTCCCCCTAACTCTGCTAGGTCGGCAATAATATTACAAAGCCAGACAGAGGATGCCTTTCATGACCGCGCCCGCCCTTGATTTTCAACTCGGCGAGATGGCCGATGCGATCCGCGATACCACGGCTAAATTCGCGGCGGATAGAATCGCGCCGCTCGCCGCCAGGATTGACGCCGACGACTGGTTTCCGCGCGAGGAGTTGTGGACCGCGATGGGCGAACTGGGCCTCCACGGCATCACGGTCGAGGAAGAATTTGGCGGGCTCGGACTTGGCTATCTTGAGCATGTCATCGCGTGTGAAGAAGTGAGCCGCGCGTCGGCCTCGATTGGGCTTTCCTATGGCGCGCACTCGAACCTGTGCGTCAACCAGATCCGCCGCTGGGGCAATGCCGAACAAAAGGCCAAATATCTCCCCAAACTGATTTCGGGCGAGCATGTCGGCAGCCTCGCCATGTCGGAAGCGGGGGCAGGGTCGGACGTGGTCTCGATGAAATTGCGCGCCGACGCCAAGGGCGACCGCTATGTCCTCAATGGCACCAAATTCTGGATCACCAACGCAGCTTATGCCGATACGCTCGTCGTCTATGCCAAGACGGGCGAGGGCAGCCGCGGCATCACGGCGTTCCTCATCGAAAAGGACATGCCAGGGTTCAGCATCGGGCAGAAGATCGACAAGGTCGGGATGCGCGGCAGCCCCACGGCGGAACTGGTGTTCAACGATTGCGAGGTGCCGGAAGAAAATGTCATGGGGCCGCTGAACGGCGGCGTCGGCGTGCTGATGAGCGGCCTCGATTATGAACGCGTCGTGCTCTCCGGCATCCAGCTTGGCATCATGCAGGCGTGCCTCGACACGGTGCTCCCCTATGTGCGCGAACGCAAACAATTCGGCCAGCCGATTGGGTCGTTTCAATTGATGCAAGCGAAGGTTGCGGACATGTATGTCGCGTTAAATAGCGCGCGGGCCTATGTGTACCAAGTGGCCAAGGCGTGTGATGCGGGCCAGACCACGCGGTTTGACGCGGCGGGCGCGATTTTGCTCGCGAGCGAGAATGCGGTGAAGGTCGCCAATGAAGCGGTGCAAGCCTTGGGCGGCGCGGGTTACACCAAGGACTGGCCGGTCGAACGCTATATGCGCGATGCCAAGCTGTTGGATATTGGCGCGGGGACGAATGAAATCCGCCGCATGCTGATCGGGCGCGAGTTGGTGGGGGCGGGGATGTGAGTGAAATTCCTCCCCGGAACGGGGAGGGGGACCGCCAGCCACAGGCTGGTGGTGGAGGGGGCCCAGCTATCCTCATCAATCCGATCAAGACGGTCAAACGCGCGCGTCGATTACGCAAGGAGATGACCTTGCCGGAAGTCTTGTTATGGCAGGAGCTACGCAAGCGTCCGGGCGGATTCAAGTTCCGGCGGCAGTTTCCGGTCGCGCCGTATGTTGCCGATTTCGCTTGCACACAAACCCGGCTCATACTTGAAGTTGACGGAGAGATTCATAATCGCGGCAATCAACCGCAACACGACTTTGAGCGCGATCAGATAATGACTGAGAGAGGATTTCGTATCTTGCGCATATCAGCAGAGCAGGTGTTGAAGCATATGGATAATGTTTTGGTGGGTATCGTTATGGCTTGCCGAGAGGCTGGGCCCCCTACACCATCCGCTGGCGCGGACGGTCCCCCTCCCCGTGCCGGGGAGGAACTAATATGACCGCCCCCATTCTCGACACCAAAATCGACCGCGAGAGCGAGGCTTACCAAGCCAATTACGCGCACAATAAAGGCCTGCGCGATGAACTCTACGCCCGCGTGCGTGAAGCCGCACTTGGCGGCAATGAGAAATCCCGCGAACGTCACACCGCGCGCGGCAAACTTCTCCCCCGCGAACGCGTCGAGCGTCTGCTTGACCCCGGTTCGCCGCTGCTCGAAATCGGGCAGCTCGCCGCATGCGATCTTTATGATGGCGAGGTTCCCGGCGCGGGGATGATCGCCGCTATCGGGCGCGTTTCCGGTCGCCAGTGCATGATCGTCGCCAACGACGCGACGGTTAAGGGCGGCACTTATTATCCAATGACGGTCAAAAAGCATTTGCGCGCGCAGGAAATTGCCGAGGCCAATCGCTTGCCGTGCATCTATCTAGTGGACTCCGGCGGCGCGAACCTGCCGCATCAGGCCGAGGTCTTCCCCGACCGCGACCATTTTGGCCGCATCTTTTTCAATCAGGCCAATATGTCGGCTAAGGGCGTCCCGCAAATTGCCTGCGTGATGGGAAGCTGCACTGCGGGCGGCGCTTATGTCCCAGCCATGTCGGACGAAAGCGTGATGGTGCGCAATCAGGGCACGATCTTCCTCGCGGGTCCGCCACTGGTCAAGGCCGCGACGGGCGAGGAAATCAGCGCCGAAGATCTGGGCGGCGGCGATCTTCATGCGCGCAAATCTGGGGTAGTCGACCATCTCGCTGATAATGACGAGCATGCGCTCACCATCGTGCGCGACATCGTGTCGCACCTTGGCCCACGTCATATGACCGACCTCACGCTGATCGAGGCGCGCCCGCCCAAATATAATCCCAAGGAATTATACGGCATAATCCCCACCGACGTGCGCGCGCCTTATGATGTGCATGAGGTGATTGCGCGGATCGTTGATGGCAGCGAATTTCACGAGTTTAAGGCGCTGTACGGGGCGAGCCTCGTCTGCGGATTCGCGCATATCTGGGGGATGCCGGTGGCGATCCTCGCCAACAATGGCGTCCTGTTTTCAGAAAGCGCGGTCAAGGGCGCGCACTTTATCGAGCTCGCCTGCCAGCGCCGCATTCCGTTGCTGTTTTTGCAGAATATCTCGGGCTTTATGGTCGGCGGCAAATATGAAGCGGAGGGCATCGCCAAACATGGCGCCAAATTGGTGACAGCAGTCGCAACCGCGAGCGTCCCCAAGATCACCGTCCTCATCGGCGGCAGCTTTGGCGCAGGCAATTACGGCATGTGCGGGCGGGCCTATTCGCCGCGCTTCCTGTTCAGCTGGCCCAACAGCCGGATTAGCGTGATGGGCGGAGAACAGGCGGCCAGCGTGCTGGCAACGGTCCACCGCGACGCGGACAAGTGGACGCCGGAGGAGGCGGAGGCCTTCAAACAACCGATCCGCGAGGATTACGAAGCGCAAGGTAGCCCGTATCACGCGACCGCACGGCTGTGGGATGACGGCATTATAGACCCGGCGCAGACACGCGATGTGCTGGGATTGGCGCTGGGCGTGTGTTTGGAAGCACCGATAGAGGATGCGCCACGTTTTGGGGTGTTTCGGATGTGAGGATGGGTCGCGTCCTCAATCCCCTCCGTCACGCCTATGGCGCGCCACCTCCCCGTGCCGGGGAGGAATTTGGTGTATGCCGCGAACAATTCCTCCACGGAACGGGGAGGGGGACCGCGCTGCGCAGCAGCGGGGTGGAGGGGATTGCGTGGCGCTAACCGGGACATCTCGCACTGTCGTCCGCGCGCGCGAATTGCGCAAGCAATTGTCCTTGCCGGAAGGATTGTTGTGGCGCGAATTAAAGAAACGCCCCGGTGGCTATAAATTCCGGCGCCAGCATGCAGCAGGCGTTTATATCCTAGACTTTGTCTGTATGAGCGCAAAGCTCGCGATTGAAATTGATGGCGCGGCACATGATGGCGAAGACCGCCACTTTCAGGATATCAAGCGCGACAAATGGCTGGCTGCGAGCGGCTATGCCACCGTTCGGATTGCTGCGCGCGACGTGCTCAATAATATGGACGGCGTGATAGTGTATCTGATGGATCAGTGTCGCGCGCGTAATCCCCTCCACCATCCTTCGGATGGTCCCCCTCCCCGTTCCGGGGAGGAATTTGGAAAGACGGAAATATGATCAAATCCCTCCTCATCGCCAACCGTGGCGAGATTGCCTGTCGGATCATCCGTACCGCGAAGAAGCTCGGCATCCGCACTGCGGCGGTCTATTCCGAAGCTGATGCCAGTGCGCTCCATGTCCGCATGGCCGATGAGGCGGTGTTGATCGGGCCTCCGTCTGCGCGCGAATCCTATCTGTTGGGCGAGAAGATCATTGCCGCCGCTCAAGAAACCGGCGCGGAGGCGATCCATCCTGGTTACGGTTTCCTGTCCGAGAATGCGGAATTTGCTCAGGCCGTCACCGACGCTGGCCTCATCTGGGTGGGGCCCCGCCCGGCGTCCATCATCGCGATGGGGCTGAAAGACGCGGCGAAACAACTCATGGCCGATGCGGGCGTGCCCGTGACGCCGGGTTATCTTGGCGAGGATCAAAGCCTTGCGCGCCTACAGAAAGAAGCCGATGCCATTGGTTACCCCGTACTCATCAAGGCGGTCGCGGGCGGGGGCGGCAAGGGGATGCGCCGCGTTGACCGCGCCGAAGATTTCGCCGAGGCGCTTGCCTCGTGCCAGCGCGAGGCTTTGGCCGCGTTCGGCAATGATGTGGTGCTGATCGAAAAATATATCCTCTCGCCCCGCCATATTGAGGTGCAGGTGTTCGGCGATACCCACGGCAATATCGTCCATCTGTTCGAGCGTG
This sequence comes from Pseudomonadota bacterium, assembly GCA_023458055.1. GTDB lineage: Bacteria > Pseudomonadota > Alphaproteobacteria > Sphingomonadales > Sphingomonadaceae > JAFAFE01. Next base: position 172,358 of record JAEXAW010000002.1, on the reverse strand, counting down.
ATTGCTCGCTCCAGCGCCGCCACCAGAAGGTGATCGAGGAAGCGCCCGCACCCGGCATGGATGAAGCGACCCGCCAAGCGGTTTGCAAGGCCGCGACCGATGCGGCGCGCGCGGTCGATTATGTCGGCGCAGGGACCATCGAGTTCATCGCCGATGCCTCCGAAGGGCTGCGCGCGGATCGCATCTGGTTCATGGAAATGAACACACGGCTCCAGGTCGAGCACCCCGTGACCGAGGAGATTACCGGACAGGATCTGGTCGAATGGCAATTGCGCGTCGCGAGCGGAGAACCGCTTCCGCGCAAACAGGAAGAATTGTCGATTAACGGCCATGCCATCGAAGCGCGGCTTTATGCCGAAGACCCGGCCAAGGGGTTCTTGCCAAGCATCGGGCGACTCGACCATTTCAAGCTGCCGCGTGCGCGTCCGGGGCTTGATCCGCGCTATGATATGGGCGTCAACTGGCATGACGAGGTGACGCCTTATTATGACCCGATGCTCGGCAAGATTATCGTCCATGCCGAAGCGCGCTGGGAGGCGATTGACCAGCTCGCGGAAGTTTGCGAGCGCACGATGATCTGGCCGCTCAAGACCAATCTCGGCTTTGTCGCCCGCGCGCTCAGGATGAAAGAATTCCGGGCGGCGGAAATCGACACCGGCTTCATCGACCGCCATGCCGATGAACTGCTCGAAGCCAAGCTGCCGCTCGCCGATATGGCGGCGCACGCGGCGGATGAACTTAAACTCTTCCCCAAGAAAAAGCCGGGCCGTCCGTGGCGCGACAGCCGGGGCTTCCGCATGAACGGCCCGGGCCGCGCCGAGCTGTGCCTGATTGATGACCATGGCGAGGTCCATGTTGTCGACCTCACCAAAAAGCCCAAGCGCAAGTTCAAGGATTGGGGCAAGAACCCGCTGGTCATGAAATATGGCGGCGATTACCGCGCGTTCCGTCTTTATGAACCACGCGGCGGGGGCGGCGGAGCGGGCGCGGGCAGCGGCGCCATCCTTTCCCCCATGCCGGGCAAGATCATCGCGGTCGCGGTGGCAGCAGGCGACAAGGTGGTGAAGGGGCAGAAATTGCTCACATTGGAAGCGATGAAAATGGAGCATAGCCTCGTCGCGCCATTCGATGGCACGGTCGCGGAATTAAACGCCGCCGAGGGCGATCAGGTGCAGGTCGAAGCCTTGCTGGTCAAGGTCGAGGCGGATAAGGCGGCGTGAGCATGGCGCGCTACTTTGGCCTGTTGCTTGCGGCGTTGCTGCTGACCATCGCCAGCGCCAAAATCCAACGCAGCGACCAGGAAGTCGCGGTCTATGGCAATATGGGCACGCTCAATGATATGGTGAAGCCGCGCCTCACGGGCGGTTGGCCCGCGCCGTGGATAGCCGATAGCACGGCAACATCGGTGCCGCACCAGATCGGCATTGAAGATGATATCCGGATAGAGGCGTTTATAGCCAATCTGGCCTTTTGGTATGTGGTGCTGATGAGCCTCAGCGCACTGGTGCGAAAGGCGCGGGCATCATGATGCCGACCCCGCCTGCGGTCGAAAGCGCGACCAACTGGATCACCTTTCACCCCGCAGCAGCCGTCGCGATCGCAGCGTTGGGGGTCGCAATCATCGCGTCCCTCGCCGACCGCCGCCGCAGCCGCCGCACCGACATCAACCGCATCGGTTTCATGCCTTGGCAGGGGGTTTTCATGTGCGCGATGTTCGTGAGCTTCGGCGCCTTGATTTACGCGTTAAAGGGGTAAAGTTCGCGCGCTGCGCTTGGCCCTTTGACCCTCCCTCAAAAGGGAGGGTGGGGGACGGGAGTTCCGGTGGTTACCTTCTAAACCCTTACAAACAGGCTTCTAAAAACGGCTGGTCGAAGCCGAACTGGCGCGCTTTTTCGAGCGTGTAGGGACGCAAGCCACCGGGGCGATATTCGCCCATGATCTTGCCGTCGGGGCTTTCGTCGAGATATTCGAACTTGAACAAGTCCTGCGTCACAATCACGTCGCCTTCCATCCCGATAACCTCGGTGATCTGGGTGACCCGGCGTGAACCGTCGCGCAGACGCTTGACCTGAACGATCAAATCGACCGACTCCGCAATCTGGCGCGAGATCGCTTCCTTGGGAATTTTGATGTCGCCCATCAAAATCATGTTTTCCATACGGCCAAGGCATTCGCGCGGGCTGTTGGCGTGGAGCGTACACATGGAACCATCGTGGCCGGTGTTCATCGCGGCGAGCAAGTCGAAACACTCGCTCCCGCGAATTTCCCCGAGGATGATGCGGTCAGGACGCATACGCAGGGCGTTCTTCACAAGGTCACCGATGGTGATCGCGCCTTGCCCTTCAAGGTTCGGCGGACGGGTTTCGAGCGGCAACCAGTGCGGCTGCTGCAAGCGCAATTCTGCCGCGTCCTCGATGGTCAGCACGCGCTCGCCGGGGTCGATCATCTTGGAAAGCGCGTTGAGCATGGTCGTCTTACCCGAACCGGTACCGCCCGAGATGACGATGTTGAACCGGCACGCGCCCGCAATTTTGAGCGCGGTACACATTTTCTCGCTCATCGCGCCGAAGCCTTTGAGCATATCGAGCGTGATCGGCTTGGCCGAGAATTTACGAATTGAGATCGCGGTGCCGCGCAAGGAAAGCGGCGGCACGATCACGTTCACACGAGAGCCATCCTTCAAGCGGGCGTCGGCGAGCGGGGTGGTTTGGTCGACGCGGCGGCCGACCTGGTTGACGATGCGCTGTGCAATCTGGAACAGATGTTCCTCGTCGCGGAACTGGATCGGCGCGATCTGCAGCTTACCCTTTTTTTCGATATAGGTCTGCTCGGGGCCGTTGACCATGATATCGGAAATATCCGGATCGTTGAGCAATTCTTCGAGCGGACCAAAGCCGAGCAGCTCGTCAACCAGCACTTTTTCAAGCGCGAATTGTTCGCGGCGGTTGAGCGTAAACTTGAGCTCCGCCAGCACTTCCATGATGATCGGGCGGAATTCCTCGGTAAGCTCTTCCTTGTTGAGCGACGCGGCCGCTTCCGGGTCGACGCGTTCGAGCAGGCGGGGAAGCACCTGTTCCTTGATCTTGTGGACCGAGGCTTCAAAGCCTTGCGGCTTTTCCTGTTCAAGATGCTCGGCAGAGGCACGCGCGGCAAGTCGGGTGAGCGCATCCTCCTGCGCCGGGGCGGCGGGCGGGGCATCGACAGCGCCAGGGACAGTGTCGAGCGGCGGGAATTGTTCACCGCCCATCGGTTGAGGAACGCCGCGCGGACCACCATTTTGTGCGCCGCCCTGCATCGGTTTTGCTACACCAAAGGCCGGGCGTGCCGCAGAAAGTCCAGCCTTGCGTCCAAAAGCACTCATCATGTCACCCCGTTTTTGTGCGATCAGGACCTGATCGCGCCACCGAACCAATTGCTTACGAGTCTGGTGAATAACGGGTAAACTTTGACAAGTTCCTAATGGATGTAAAACAATTGCAAAATGCGCAGAGAGGGAAGGGGAATTTTGCGCACCTGGGCATGGACAATCCGGCGCTATCCTGACCCCGTTCGCCAGCGCGAACAGAGCAGGGTATATTCAGCCCATAAAAAAGGGCGCCCGCGAGCGCCCTTTTAATCGGTTGCAATGACCGCGCGCCTTACGCGACGACGCGTTCCGCCAAAATCGTCAGCCCCTTTTCGTTAACTTCGGCAAAGCCGCCTTCCACGCGGATGATTTCAGGCGCTGCGCCTGCGCTGGCATAGATTTGCACATCGCCATCACGCACCGTGGACATGAAAGGCGCATGGCCTTCCAGCACGCCAAAATCACCCTCGCTGCCGGGCACGACGACCATATGGACATTATCCGAACGGACCAGCTTTTCCGGGGTTACGAGTTCAAAGTTCAGAGCCATTTTTCAATCCTAATCCCTCTCCCGCTTGCGGGAGAGGATACGGAGCCTTGGTCCTGAGCTATGCGAAGGACTAGGCGGAGTTGGTGAGGGTATTCCCTCACCGCGCTACGACCAGCTATTCGCATAGCTGGCCTTGCTTGCCTCTCCCGCAAGCGGGAGAGGGCTTGGATTTCCTTACGCCTCAGCAGCCATCTTCTGGGCTTTTTCGACCGCTTCGTCGATGCCACCAACCATGTAGAAGGCGTTTTCGGGGAGGTGGTCATATTCACCGTCAACCACGGCCTTGAACGAGCGGATCGTGTCTTCGATCTGCACGAACTTGCCCGAAATGCCGGTGAAGACTTCAGCAACGTGGAACGGCTGCGACAGGAACTTCTGAATTTTGCGCGCGCGGCTGACGGTGAGCTTATCTTCTTCCGAAAGCTCGTCCATGCCGAGAATCGCGATGATGTCCTGCAACGACTTATACTTCTGCAAGGTCGACTGAACCTTACGCGCGGTTTCATAATGCTCTTGGCCGACAACGCGCGGTTCGAGGACGCGGCTGGTCGAATCGAGCGGGTCAACCGCCGGATAGATGCCAAGCTCCGAAATCGCGCGGTTAAGAACGGTCGTCGCGTCCAAGTGAGCGAAGGAGGTGGCCGGCGCGGGGTCGGTTAAATCGTCCGCGGGAACGTAAACGGCTTGCACCGAGGTAATCGAACCCTTGTTGGTCGAGGTGATGCGTTCCTGGAGCGCGCCCATGTCGGTGGCGAGCGTCGGCTGATAGCCCACAGCCGAAGGAATACGGCCCAAAAGCGCGGACACTTCGGCGCCAGCCTGCGTAAAGCGGAAGATATTGTCGACGAAGAACAGAACGTCCTGGCCTTCCTGATCGCGGAAATATTCGGCGATGGTGAGACCCGACAAAGCAACGCGCGCGCGGGCACCCGGGGGCTCGTTCATCTGGCCATAAACGAGGGCCACTTTGGAGCCTTCCGAAATCGCATTGCCGTCCGCGTCCTTGGCGATGACGTTTGCGTCGAGGAATTCGTGATAGAGGTCGTTGCCTTCACGGGTGCGTTCACCGACGCCCGCGAATACCGATGTGCCGCCGTGGCCCTTGGCGATGTTATTAATGAGCTCCTGAATAAGCACGGTCTTGCCAACGCCCGCGCCGCCGAACAGGCCGATCTTACCGCCTTTGGCGTAAGGCGCGAGAAGGTCGATAACCTTGATGCCGGTGACGAGGATCGAGCTGTCGGTGGCCTGATCGACAAATTCCGGAGCCTTGGCGTGGATCGGAGCCGAAGCCTTGGCGCCGATGGGGCCACGTTCATCAATCGGATCGCCGACGACGTTCATGATGCGGCCAAGCGTTTCGGGGCCAACCGGAACCGAAATCTGCGCGCCGGTATCGACCACGTCCTGACCACGGGTAAGCCCTTCGGTCGCGTCCATAGCGATGGTGCGCACGGTGTTTTCGCCCAAATGCTGCGCCACTTCGAGCACGAGACGCTGGCCGTTATTGTCGGTTTCAAGCGCCGACAAAATGGCGGGGAGCTGGCCACCCGCAAAGCTCACATCGACGACCGCGCCAATGATCTGGCTGATCTTGCCGACATTGCCGCCGGTCGCGGCCTTCTTGGCGGGAGCCTTCGCAGCAGCCTTGGGCGCAGCGGCCTTAGCGGGTGCCTTGGTGGCAGCGGCCTTAGCCGGAGCCTTGGTGGTCTTGGGTGCGGTTGCCATGACGATTTTCCTTAATTGAACGTATTATTGAGGCGATCAGCCTCAGAGTCTTCGAGAGAGGGGCGATTGCGTCCCTTTCGCCACAAATTGACGAGATCATGCGTAAAAAATCTACGCGATCCAAACTGGTAAACTCTTTCAATGTCCTTAGAGAAAAGGAGGAACGCGATCATAGAGAAGAAAATCGCGTACCCTATCAACTCCCAAATTGACAAAGAAGACCAGTAATTTACCGAAACTCTATGCATAAGGACCATAAGACTGCCAAAATTAGCAAATACAAGAGTCCCAAGCGCTAGAATTACGGCCCACTTCGAGTTTGATACAAACAATGCGGCTGCAGACACAAAGAACAACACGACATTCAACGCAGTAAGTGCCGTCTTGTAATACACCATTCCAGCCAGATCGTCCCCATATTCGGCAAGATGATTTTGGCCGACCCGCCAGACTAGAACGGTTTGGGCGATGGAAAGGACGGCAAGCGCGAGCAGAGCGACGCAAAGAGTAATTATCCCTCCGCCCAGTTCGCTAAGTCGCGCTTTGTCCTCCGACCAATCCATAGTTACAAAGCCTCCGCACCCGAAATAATTTCGACGAGTTCGGTGGTGATCGCGGCCTGGCGGCTGCGGTTATATTGGATGGTGAGCTTGTTGATGAGGTCACCGGCGTTGCGGGTCGCGTTGTCCATCGCGGTCATCGACGCGCCTTGTTCGGACGCGGCATTTTCCAGCAAAGCCTTGAACAGCTGAATGGTGACGTTGCGCGGCAGGAGGTCGGCGAGGATGGATTCTTCGTCCGGCTCATATTCGACCACGCTGCCGCCCGTATCGACCGCTGCCTTGGGCGCGACCACGGGGATGATCTGTTGCCCGGTCGCTTCCTGCACCAGCGCCGAACGGAACTTGGAGAAGAAGAGGTGGGCAACGTCAAATTTGCCGGCCTGGAACATTTCCGAAATCTGGTCGGAAATTTCATGCGCCTGCGCAAAGCCGAGCTCGCGGAAACCGGTGGTTTCATAATGGCCGACAATCTGGCCGGGGAAGAGGCGCGACAGCACCGCGCGGCCCTTGCGCCCGATCAGGAAGAACTGGACCTTCTTGCCCTGTCCCTGAAGCTCAAACGCCTTGTCGCGCGCCGCCTTGACGATGTTCGAGTTGAACGCGCCCGCGAGGCCACGGTCGGAGTTCGCGACGACGAGCAGATGCACATCATCCTTGCCCGTGCCGCCGAGGAGGATCGGGGCATTGTCGCTCTTGCCAACCTTGGAAGCAAGGCTCGCCACCACGCCTTCGAGGCGTTCGGCATAGGGGCGCGCCGCTTCCGCTGCTGCCTGCGCCTTGCGGAGCTTGGCTGCGGCAACCATCTGCTTGGCCTTGGTGATCTTCTGGGTCGATTTGACCGATCCGATCCGGACCTTGAGTTCTTTAAGACTGGCCATTTGTGCCCTGACTTATCCCAATTTCGTCATGCTGAACTTGTTTCAGCATCCATATGTCCCGCGCTGTCGATGGCTCCGGGACTATGGACCCTGAACCAGGTTCAGGGTGACGTTTGCTAAATATCTTACCCGAACGTCTTGCCGAATGCGTCGAGGGCAGCCTTGAGGCCGTCCTTGGCGGTGTCGGTCAAATCCTTCTTTTCGCGGATTTCCTTCAAGACATCGCCCGCGTGGCTGCGCAGATAGGAAAGCATTTCGCTTTCATAACGCGTCACCTGATCGGTCGGGACGTTATCGAGATAGCCGTTGGTGCCCGCGAAAATCGACGCGGTTTGCTCTTCAAACGGCATCGGCGAGAATTGCGGTTGCTTGAGGAGTTCGGTCAAACGCGCACCGCGGTTCAACAGCTTCTGCGTCGAGGCGTCGAGGTCCGAACCGAACTGCGCGAACGCCGCCATTTCGCGATATTGCGCAAGCTCAAGCTTGATCGAGCCCGACACCTTTTTCATCGCCTTGGTTTGCGCCGCCGAACCCACGCGGCTCACCGACAGACCCACGTTAATTGCGGGGCGGATACCGGCGAAGAACAGGTCGGTTTCAAGGAAGATCTGACCGTCGGTGATCGAAATCACGTTGGTCGGAATATAAGCCGAAACGTCGCCCGCCTGCGTTTCAATGATCGGGAGCGCGGTCAGCGAACCATTGCCGTTATCGTCGTTCATCTTCGCGGCGCGCTCGAGGAGGCGGCTGTGGAGATAGAAAACGTCACCCGGATAAGCTTCGCGGCCCGGAGGACGGCGGAGGAGGAGCGACATCTGGCGATAAGCCACGGCCTGCTTCGACAGATCGTCATAAACGATGAGCGCGTGCATGCCATTGTCGCGGAAATATTCGCCCATGGTGCAACCGGTGTAAGGCGCAAGGAACTGAAGCGGTGCCGGTTCCGAAGCGGTCGCGGCAACGACGATCGAATATTCCATCGCGCCATTTTCTTCGAGCGCACGCACGATCTGCGCAACAGTCGAACGCTTCTGGCCGACAGCGACATAGATGCAATACAGCTTCTGGCTTTCGTCCTTGCCCTTGTTTGCTTCCTTCTGGTTGATGAAGGTGTCGATGGCGACGGCGGTCTTGCCGGTCTGACGGTCACCGATGATCAGCTCGCGCTGGCCACGGCCAACGGGGACAAGCGCGTCAATCGCTTTGAGGCCGGTCTGCACGGGTTCGTGCACCGACTTGCGCGGGATGATGCCGGGGGCTTTGACTTCGACGCGCTTGCGTTCGGTCGCAATGATCGGGCCCTTGCCGTCAATCGGATTGCCAAGGCCGTCCACGACGCGGCCGAGCAGGCCCTTGCCGACGGGCACGTCAACGATGGTGCCGGTGCGCTTGACGGTGTCGCCTTCGCGGATTTCCGCGTCCGACCCGAAAATCACGACGCCGACATTGTCGGCTTCAAGGTTCAGGGCCATGCCTTCAACGCCATTGGCGAACTTGACCATTTCACCGGCCTGAACATTGTCGAGGCCGTGGATGCGGGCGATACCGTCACCCACCGAGAGAACCGAACCCACTTCGGAAACGGTAGCTTCGGTGCCGAAATTGGCGATCTGGTCCTTGATGACCTTGGAGATTTCTGCGGCGCGGATATCCATGGATTAGCCTTTCATCGCTTGCGCGAGGGTGTTGAGTCGTGTGCGAATGGAACTGTCGATCATCTGGCTGCCAATCTTGACCACCAGACCGCCCAAAATGGCAGGATCAACCGTGTAGGTAACATTGACATCGCGGCCGACGCGAGTGCGCAAACGCGATTTCAAAGCAAGGGACTGGGCCGCATCAAGCGGATGCGCGGTGGTGACTTCTGCCGCCACTTCGCCGCGCTCATTGGCCGCGAGCATGTTGAACGCGCGGGCAACATTGGCAATCTCGCCAAGCCGGCGATTCTGCGCAAGCACGCCGAGGAAATTGGTGGTGAGCGAATCAAGCCGCATTGTCTTGGCCGCGGTCGCAATCGCGTTGCCGGCATCTTCGCGCGTCAGCAGCGGATTGGTTGTGAGCGTCTTGAGATCGCTGGATTGATCGAGCACGCCCGTCAACGTCTCAAGGCTTTTTTCAACCTTTTCAATGGCTTTTTGCTCTTTGGCAAGGTCGAACAGGGCGGTTGCATACCGTCCTGCCAAGCTAGCCTGAATGCCGCCGGAATGATCCACGCGTCGTGTCCTTTTGGTCCCTAGGGGTATCGATTCGCATGAGCCAAGAGGGCGAAAAATATGCCCCTGCCGTGCGATTGGGGCGGCGGTTAGCACCGCCTTTGCTGCAATGCAAGATGGGGGATGGGTTAATGCAGATTCAATTTTGTGATGTCTTATAAGATATGATATCAAATGGGATATGAAATATGTTGCAATCGGTACCGACGTCTTAACGTCTGCTTTTGTGGGGGGCAAAAGTGAAGGCGAGGGCAGCGCGAGCCATCATCTCCTGCGTGCAGTGGCCGAAGGCGTGCTGGTGCCGCTGGTCTCGACCCCGCTGATGCTGGACTATGAAACCGCACTCAAGGAGCCGGAGGCGCGATTGGCGCATGGCCTGTCGCTGGACGAAATTGCGGCAGCGCTCGCCGCCTTTGCCAGCGCGGCGGTGCCAGTCGATGTCACCTTCCTGTGGCGCCCGCAGATGACCGACCCGGCCGACGAATTGCTGCTCGAAGCGGCGGTCAACGGCAATGCCGAGGCCTTGGTCACCCATCGCCCCCGCAATTTCGCGCTGGCCGGACAGATATTCGATGTCGCTGTGCTCACCCCTGAAGACTATATGGCAAGGATCCCCCTATGACCAAAGCTGCCTATCCGCTCAAACTCCCCAAATCGGTAAAGGACGCGGCGATGCGGCTCGCCAAAGAGGATGGCGTATCGCTCAACCAATGGATCGCCGCGGCGGTTGCGGAAAAAGTGGGGACGGTGGAAACCGCCTCAATCTTCCTGAAACGCCGCGCGGGGAAAGCAAAGCCGGGGGAGCTGTTGGGGTATCTGGATAAGGCGGGGGAGGGATAACGAGCAATAAAATCAATGCCGCACCACAAGCGCGCGATGAGGCGTTTACGCGAGCTATGAATTTTATATAATGTTTCTCGGCTATTTTTTGGGGGGACGTATGAAATTATTATTTGGCTTTGCTACAATGGTTGTCGGACTGTCCCTGGCGACGCCCTTGATGGCGAAATCCGCTAAGGCGGCCCCTGAAATTAGCCGGATAATGATTGGCACGACTGCAATCGACGTGCCGATTCCGCAAGGCTTCTGTCTGGCTAGAACCGAAAAGGAGCGAGCCGCAGAGCAGTTGTCGGCTGCGGCAGACGACAGGAATGTTACGCATTTGACGGCGACGCGCTGTGATGAACAATCGACGAAGATGGGCGATGGGGAGTATTTTATCCTAAAAACACCACGCGATGCTTTGTTGGTGACGATAGATCGCAAGACGGCTGTCGCAGAACTTGCTAAAGCTGCAGGCGACCCGGCGATGAATTTTCAGGAGTCTGTCAATCAAGCTGAAGACGGCTTTAACAAAGTTACCGGCGCAGGGGTTAGGCTTAGCGGACCTATCGGATTCAAGGGGTCGGATGACCTTTGCGTCTATTTGGGCGGTACACTGGAACTCACATCGCAGACAGGCAAAGGATATACAAAGGCTATGGTTCTGTGCATGACTACAGTCGACAACAAACTCATATCCGTGAACTGGTATGCGCCGGATACAGGCGAGACGGCGTTCAGCAAAATGCGAAATCAAGTGAGAGCGCTCGTCGTTGCGATGTCGGGCAATCGTCGCCAATAACCGCTGCTTAACTTTCACCGCAAGAAACGGGAGGCGCCGTTTTGCGCACTCGCCTAACACCGGTCGCATCATCAGCGAATTGGAGTTATGACGATGATTGTGACCGATCTGCCAACCAACTTGACCATCGACCCCGACACCGCCTGGGCCGCTGTCCAGCGCCGTGACCGCGCGTCTGACGGGCGCTTTGTTACCGGCGTTCTCACCACCGGCATTTATTGCCGCCCCTCCTGTGCGGCGCGGCATCCGGCGCGGGAGAATGTGCGCTTCTTTGCCGATGGTGCAGCCGCGCGGGAGGCGGGTTTGCGGGCCTGCAAGCGCTGCCTCCCCGACGATGTGGCGCGCGATGAGCAGGCTATCGCCACCGCGCTAAAATTGCTCTCGGGCGAAGAACCGCCCAAGCTTGAGCAACTCGCCGCGATTGTTGGTTATTCGCCGACGCATTTCACCCGCACCTTTGCGCGCGCCACGGGACTTAGCCCGGCGGCCTATGTGCGCGGCCTCAAGGCGCAGCGCGCGATCAGCGCGATTGAAGCAGGCGCGAGCGTCACCGAAGCGATTTATGAAGGCGGCTTTTCCGCGCCCTCGCGTTTCTATGACGCCATGAAGGCAGAAATTCCGATGGCTCCTTCGGCATGGAAAAAGGGCGGTGCGGGGGTGACGATCCATTGGGCGGTGGCGGAGACCAGCCTCGGCAAGATGCTGCTCGCCGCAACAGACAAGGGGATTTGCCGCCTGTCCTTCGATGAGGATGAAGGCGAATTGCAGCGTCGTTTCCCCAACGCAGCGCTGACGCAAGGAGATGCCGCCTTCGCCGCGCTCCTCGAACAGGCCGTCGCGGCGGTGGAGCAACCCGACCACATGCCGACCCTTCCGCTTGATCTTGGCGGCACTGCGTTTCAACGCGCGGTCTGGGCCGAATTGCAACGCATCCCGGCGGGCGAGACGCGCACCTATGCCGATATCGCCGCGGCGGTCGGCAAGCCCAAAGCGGTGCGCGCGGCGGGCTCTGCCAATGGCGCGAATAATGTGGCGGTGCTGATCCCCTGTCACCGCGTCATCCGCACCGATGGAAGTTTGGGCGGCTATGCCTATGGGCTGGAACGCAAGCAGGCACTGCTCGACAAGGAGCGGAGTTAAATTCCCTAACGCAAAACTACTCCAAGTTCCTCCCCGGAACGGGGAGGGGGACCATCCGAAGGATGGTGGAGGGGTCGCGAGCAAAGCGAGCGGGCGGCCTCTCAACGCATACTGACACGGCGTACCAGCGCAGCAAACAGGCGGTCGCGTAAACCTTCCGCCCGCTGCTCGCGGGCGACCCCTCCGTCACGCTCCTGCGGAGCGCGCCACCTCCCCATCGCTCTATGAGCGATGGGGAGGAGCTTTGGCGGTACAATGCTCATCTCCCGCCAGCGGCATAAGCGCTTGAGGATTTTCTGGCATCGACCGCTAAAACCCGTTAGCGATGGGCTAAACCGCTTGCTGCTAACGGAGGGACGCATGGGCTGGACGGACGGAAAATCGCAACTGCCCGTGGATGAGGTTCCGCCGCCGCCGACCAGCGGTTTTTTGCGCTTCATCCGCTTTCCCCTGACGCTCATCGTCATCGGCACGGTGTTGTACCTGATCGCTCAGATTGTGGCGGGCATGTTTCGCTTCATTCTCACCCGCGATCTCGACCCGACCAGCGTGTTCACCAACAACCCGCTCGACCTTGTTTATGGCATCGCGGCGGCGGGACTGTCGGTGTTGGCCTATTGGCTGCTCAAGAAGATCGAGGGCGAACCCATGGTCGACTTTGCAAGCTGGAAATGGAGCCGCGAGTTGACCGGAGGGCTTGTCATTGGCGCGGGGCTGATGGCGCTCGTCACCGGGTTCGTTGCGCTGATGGGCGATTATCGCATCACCGGTTGGGGACATAGCGGATGGAGCGGGCTGGCGGTGATGCTCGGCCTCGCAATTTCGAGCGGGGTTGGCGAGGAAATCCTGTTTCGCGGAGTGCTGTTTCGCTTGGCTGAAAAAATGCTGGGCAGCTGGTTTGCGCTGGCGCTCTCGGCAGGGATTTTTGGGCTACTCCATATCGGCAATGCCAATGCGACCTGGTTTTCCAGTGCAGCGATTGCCGTCGAAGCCGGGATTTTGCTCGGCGCCATCTATATGCTGACGCGGCGCTTATGGGCGGCCATCGGCCTTCATGCGGCGTGGAATTTCACCCAAGGTTATATTTTCGGGATCCCCGTTTCGGGTCATACGACGCCGTCCTTGGTTTCGACCCAGATCACCGGATCGGACTGGATGACCGGCGGCGCGTTCGGATTGGAAGCCTCGGTTCCCGCGCTGATCGTCGCAACGGCAGCAGGGCTGGCGATCCTGCGCCTCGCGATCCAGCGCGGCCAGTTGAAACATCCGATGTGGGTGAGGAATGCCCGTCCGGCTGAGTTGCCGCCGGAAAATACACCGCTGATTTGAACGCAGCCTGCCTTACCCTCCCTCGCCAGGGAGGGGTGGAATCACGGCAACTCCACGGTCACATGGCCGCTGCTGTCGACGCTGACGATGCGGACGCGGGTGCCGGTGGGGAGGTCGGGGCCGCGGGCGACCCATTCGCTGTCACCAACGCGCACGCGGCCACTGCCGCCGTCCATCGCGACGACGACTGCCATCTCGCCGACCATGCGCGCGGCGCGGTCATTGAGGAGCGGATCGCTCGACACGATGGGATAGGTGTTGAACCAGCGCCGGGCGACGAGGATCGATATGACCGTCAACAAAGCAAAGACCACCATCTGCATCGCGCCGCTCATGCCGGTAAAGGCAATGAGTCCGGTGAGGAGCGCCGCCCCGCCGATCCAGATGAGGTAGAAGCCGGGCACGGCAAGCTCGGCCAGCATCAGCAAGAGCCCGGCGGTCAACCACATCCACGGGCTCGACAGCGTCAGGGAATCGAACATCGGCTTATTCCTTGTCCTTGAAGACATCCTTGGTGAGTTCGCCAATCCCGCCCAGCGTGCCGATGAGGTTGGTCGCCTCTACGGGGAAGAGGATCGTTTTGGCGTTGGGCGAATTGGCGAAATCCTTGACCGCATCGACATATTTTTGCGCGATGAAGTAATTGATTGCCTGCGCGTTGCCTGACGCAATCGCCTGGCTCACCATCTGGGTTGCTTTGGCTTCGGCCTCGGCTTCACGCTCACGCGCTTCGGCATCGCGGAAAGCGGCTTCGCGGCGGCCTTCAGCCTGCAGGATCTGCGATTGTTTCTCACCTTCGGCTTTCAGGATTTCCGAAGCGCGCATCCCTTCCGATTCAAGGATCGCGGCGCGCTTTTCGCGCTCGGCCTTCATCTGCCGCGCCATTGCGTTGGAAATATCGGCGGGCGGGCGGATATCCTTGATTTCAACGCGGGTGATCTTGACCCCCCACGGGCCCGTCGCATGGTCAACGACCGCAAGCAGACGCGCGTTGATCTCGTCGCGCTTGGAGAGAAGCTCGTCGAGGTCCATCGACCCCATCACCGTTCTGAGGTTGGTGGTGGTAAGCTGGAGCAGGGCGGTGATGAGGTCGGAGACTTCATAGGCTGCCTTCGCCGGATCAAGCACCTGAAAGAACACGACGCCGTCGACCGCGACCATCGCGTTATCCTTCGTGATAATTTCCTGCCCCGGAATATCGAGCACCTGCTCCATCATGTTGACCTTGCGCCCGACGCGATCGACGAACGGCATGATGAGGTTGAACCCCGGCGCGGCGGTATGGGTGAAGCGCCCGAAGCGCTCGATTGTGTACATATAACCCTGCCGCACCACGGTGATCGCCGAAAAAGCGATGAAGATCGCCAGAAGGGCCAGTGCGCCAACAAAATATTCCATTTCGCTCCCCCTATATGAGTTTGGCCGGTTTGGATTTGGCCGAAATTATCAGGATGCAGGGATATTGCCCGCAACGCGCTTGCTCGCCAAGCATAATCGGACAATAGACGGGGAATGATTACGGATTTGCTATCGCCACGCTCTGCTTTGTTTGTGCCTGCATCCAATGCCAAGGCGCTGGCGAAGATCGCTACACTGGGCGCGGACATGGTCATCGTCGAGCTGGAAGATGCGGTGCGGCCTGAAGCCAAGGATGAAGCGCGCGCGGCGGCGATAGAGGCGCTGCGCGGCGATTTT
Source organism: Pseudomonadota bacterium (assembly GCA_023458055.1). GTDB lineage: Bacteria > Pseudomonadota > Alphaproteobacteria > Sphingomonadales > Sphingomonadaceae > JAFAFE01. The sequence goes on along the minus strand of JAEXAW010000002.1, from coordinate 157,292 downwards.
GGCGGCAGCATTAAGGCGCTCAGGATCAATGGCGCGGGGACTTCCTGGCATGAGGATGATGTGGCGGCAGCGGCTTCATCGGCTGCCGAGGTCGTGGTTGTCCCCAAGGTCGAGGATGCTGCCGAGGTCGCGGCGCTCGCGGCCCGCATCGGGCGACCACTACTGGCGATGATCGAATCACCGGCGGCCGTCATGCGGGCGGGCGATATTGCGGCGGCGTCGGGTGTCGCTGGCCTCATCGCCGGGGTGAATGATATTGCGCATGATATGCGGCTTCCCGCCGATCCGGCGCGCGAAGGCTTGATGCTGGCGCTGCAACAGATTGTGCTGGCGGCGCGGGCCGCTGGCGGCTGGGCCCTTGATGGCGTCTATAATGCGCTCGAGGATGAAGCGGGCTTTGCGCGGGAATGCGCGCAGGGTCGGCGTTGGGGTTTTGATGGCAAGACGCTGATCCATCCGCGACAGGTCGCCCCCGCCAATCAGGGCTTTGCACCGGACGCGGCGGAAATCGAAGATGCCGAAGCCTTGCTTGCGGCCGCAGCGGCGCATCCGGCAGGGATCGGCGCGCTGCGCTTTCGCGGGCGGATGGTTGAAGATATGCATGTTGCAATGGCGCGCGCGATGCTGGCGCGGGGACAGGGGGCGGACGCATGATCAGGTTCAAGGCTGGACGGGCCCTCGCGCTTGCCCTAGCGGTCATCGCCGCAAGTCCGCTCGCGGCCAAGGATGCACCGATTAGCGAAGCCGATCTCCGCGCTCATATCGCGATCCTTGCTAGCGACGAATTTGAAGGTCGCGCTCCCGGCACTCCGGGCGAGACCAAGGCGATCACCTATATTTCGCAGCAATGGGCCAATGCGGGGCTAAAGGGCGGGATGCCCGACGGCAGCTGGTTCCAGCCGGTTACGCTCGGCGAAACCCGCGCGGGCGAACAGCGCATGACATTGTCGGGCAAGGGCGCGGGGGCCATGTTCGATGGCGATGCCGTGATGCTATGGACCGACCGTCCGCACGCCGAATTGTCCAAATTGCCGATGATCTTCACCGGCACCGGGCTCGACGCCGATGGTCGGGCGATTGGCAGGGTCAAAGGAAAGGCTGTGCTCGTCCTCTATACTGATCCGGTGACTGGCAAGCGCATCGATATGGACAAGACCAGCGCGGTGCTGGCAGCAGCGGGCGCGCGGGCCGTGATCGGCATCACATCGGAAAACTTCCCGTGGGGCGGCTATAAGCGCGCTTATGCAAAACGGGTTCAGCTGAACCCGCAGCCCGCGCCGCTTGCCATCAGCGGATTGCTGCGCGCGCCCACCGCGACCACACTCTTTACCGCCAACGGACTTGACCTTGCCAAGCTTTCCGCCGACGCGGGGAAGCCCGGATTCAAGCCGGTCTCGTTGCGCAGCCATGTGAGCCTTGCTGCCAGCAGCGAAGGGCGCCAGTTTGACAGCTATAATGTCATCGCCAAATTGCCGGGAAAGCTTGGCGCGAAGAATGGCGTGCTCCTCTTCATGGGGCATTGGGATCATCTTGGGCTTTGCCGTCCCGAGGGCGACGCCGACCGCATCTGTAATGGCGCAGTCGACAATGCGAGCGGCATCGCGGTGCTGATCGAGGCGGCCAAACGGCTGGCTAAAGGACCAGAGCTTGACCGCGACATTTATTTCGTCGCCACCACCGCTGAAGAAAAAGGCCTGCTCGGAGCCAAGGCCTTTGCGGAAAAGCCGCCCGTGCCGCTCGAACGCATCGTTGCGGCGTTCAACATCGACACCATCGCGGTGGCTCCCAAGGGCGAGAAAGTCGCGATTATCGGGCGCGGCACGACCGGGCTGGATAGCGACATCGACCGGGTCAGCGTCGCAATGGGTCGCAAGCCCGAAATGGGCACGGACTCAAACGTCATGATCCAGCGCCAGGACGGCTGGGCGCTCAAAGCCAAGGGCGTGCCGATGGTCATGGTGAGCGGCAGCTTTGCCGACATGAAGAAGCTCGAAACCTATCTTGGCGGCGATTATCACGGCCCCAAGGATGAACCGGGCGACAAGATTATCCTCTCAGGCGCAGCGGAGGATGCGGATTTGCATGTGGCGCTGGCGCGGCATTTCGGCAGTTTGAAGGCGTGGCCAGGGCCAGTGTTGGTGCAGTAACGTAGCCTTGCTGAGCGAAGCGAATTAGGCACAGTTGGATGAGGGCGTGCGAGTTCAAGGAACTCGCACGGATGCGATGCAACCGCTTATCCCTCTCCCAGTTCCGACTAAACTCACCCTCACAGCCTAGAGCGACTGTGCAAACATCATTGCATTTCCGTCCGGATCGAAGAAGGTGAGGAGTTTGACCATATCCGGAATAGTTTGGATTTCGCCATCCTGTGTAACTCCGTGCGTCATCAGATGTGCTTTGGCAGCATCAATGTCAGCAACCGACCAAACGTTCGTGGCTCCACCTCCCTGCACGACCGATTCATTCTGACTGAGGCCGACATTCACACCGGGCATGTGGGTGCTGAGCTCCGCCCAGCCAATTTCATCCACCCTATAAAGTAGCTTAAAACCCAGTATTTTCTCATACCATTGAACTGCCGAATCAAGATCTTTTACACTCATAGAAGCGGTAATTTCTGGAACAAAATCTAGTGACATAGGGCAATCCTTTTGTTGCTACAGTCACAAAAGTATAGTATATAGAAATTCATGTCAACGCTGACTATAGACCAACTGCAAAAGATCAGCCGTCAACGCTGGTTGATATCTCTGCTGGCGATTATGGCGGCCCGAAAGGGCGCGCGGTTTGTGGAACTGGCACACGCCTTGGCGATCAGCCGTGAAAGCCTGTCTCGTACTCTGCAATGTGCACTGGAAGACGGTTGGATTGTGCGTAACTCTGGTCACGGGCACCCATTACGCCCGGAATATATTCTTACCGACGCGGGGCAATCTGCTGCGATTGCGTGTTCCAACATTGTGGGGGTGCAAACTAACTTTGACATACCTCCAACGTCATTGTCACGCTGGTCCCTGCCTTTGATCCGTGTCGTTGATGAAGGAGAAATTAGGTTCAGTGCAATGGCCAGGGCATTGCCGGATTCTAATCCGCGGGCGCTGTCGCAAAGTCTGAAGGGGCTAATGCACCATCATCTCATAAACCGCGAGATTGTTAGCGGTTATCCTCCAGCCAGCGCTTATGGCCTAACTGAAAAGGGTAATATTCTCGCGGCGGCACTTTAACATTCATTACACAAAACTATACGGATCAACATCCACGATCACCCGCACCTTGCTCGGCCATTCGACGCTGCCGAGCCAAGCGCGGATAGCGTCCTGCATCGCGAAATTGCGCTTGGCGTGGACCAAGAGCCGATAGCGGTGGCGCCCCCTCAGCATCGCGAGCGGCGCGGGCGCGGGGCCGTAGATGTGCATATCGTCCGATTGCGGCGCAGCCTCGCCGATGTCGCGCGCGATGCGCTGGGCGAGTTCGGCGTCCTCCGATGACACAATAATCCCGGCAAAGCGGCCAAAGGGCGGCGCATGGGCGTGGCGGCGGCTTTCGGTTTCGGTCTGGTAGAAATCCTCGCGCTCGCCGGAAACCAGCGCCTCCATCACCGGCGCTTCGGGAAGCCGCGTCTGGATCAGCACCTCGCCCGGTTTCTCCCCGCGTCCGGCCCGCCCCGCGACCTGTGCGATCTGCTGGAAGGTGCGTTCTGCGGCCCGTAAATCGCCGCCCTCGAGCCCTAGGTCCGCATCGACCACACCTACCAAGGTCAGTTCGGGGAAATGATAGCCTTTGGTCACCAATTGCGTGCCGACAATGATGTCGATCGCGCCCGCCTCCATCATCGCGACAAATTCCGCCGCCTTGGCGGGCGACCATAAGGTGTCGGAGGTGATGATCGCAACGCGTGCGGTGGGAAACAGCGCCTTGACCTCGTCGGCGATGCGCTCGACGCCGGGGCCGCAGGCGACGAGGCTGTCCTCGCTCTTGCATTCGGGGCAGGCGTCGGGCGGCGGCATGACATGGCCGCAATGGTGGCAGGCGAGGCGGCGGACAAGGCGGTGCTCGACCATCCAGGCGCTGCAATTGGGGCATTGGAAACGATGCCCACAGGTGCGGCAGAGCGTGAGCGGCGCATAGCCCCGGCGGTTCAAAAAGAGCAAAGATTGCTCACCCTTCTCCAGCCGGTCGGCGAGCGCGGCGACCAGCTTGGGCGCGAGCCACATGCCCCGGTCAGGCGGGTCTTCGCGCATATCGATGGCGCGGATGTCGGGAAGCTCGGCGGCTCCGTAGCGCGAGGGGAGGGTGAGTTCCTCATAGCGCCCCGCCTCGACCTGGACGCGGCTTTCAATCGGCGGTGTGGCCGAGGCCAGCACCACGGGACAGGTTTCAAACTTGCCGCGCATTACCGCGACGTCGCGGGCGTGATAATGGACGCCCTCTTCCTGTTTGAAGCTGGTCTCATGCGCTTCATCGACGACGATGAGGCCAAGTTGCTTGTACGGCAGGAACAGCGCGGAGCGCGCCCCCACGGTGACCTTGGCCTCGCCGCTCGCAATTGCATGCCAGGCGCGGCGGCGCTCGGAGGAGCGCATCCCCGAATGCCAGGTCACCGGCTCGCAGCCAAAGCGCGCGGTAAAGCGGGTGAGAAACGGTTCGGTCAGCGCAATTTCGGGGAGCAGGACCAGCACTTGCCGCTGCTCGCGGATGGCCTCGGCAATGGCTTCGAAATAAACCTCGGTCTTGCCCGACCCGGTGACGCCGTCAAGCAGGAAGGGTTGGAAATTCTGCGCACGCACCGCCTCGACCATGCGGGTGGCAGCGGCGTTCTGATCGGCAGAAAGATCGGGCGGCGCGAAATCAGGGTCCGGATCAGGGAAGGGGTGGTCAGCCGAAACCTCCTCGGCCTCAAGCGCGCCCGCCTTGATTAGCCCGCGGATCACGCCCTCGCTTACCTCGGCCAGCGCCGCAAGTTCGCGCGCCGTACCTTGGCCGTCTCTGATGCGCTCCATAGCCTGTTCGCGCTGCGCGGTCATCCGCTCGGGAAGAGTGCCGGATGCGCGATATTCGATGATCGGACGCCCCGGGGCACCGAGCGCTGAGCCCGGAATGACCATCCGCAGGACGGACGCCGGATGAGCGAGATAATAGTCCGAGGTCCACAGCACGAGGTCGCGCAGCGGCTTGGCAAGCGGAGGGATGTCATAGACATGAAGGAGATTGCGCAGGCGATTGTCGCCGACCTCCTCGACCTCGAACGCGGCATCTTCCCACACCACGCCGAGCAATTGGCGCGGCCCCAGCGGGGCTGCAACCACGCTCCCCGGTTCGACCCGCATATCATGCGGCACACGATAATCGAGCGGCCCTAAAGCCGAATTCATCAGGATAACGCGGGCGCGATTCATAACGGGTGACAGATAGGCGCTCCCGCCTGCGAGGGGAAGCGGGGGATCGGTTTGCGCGCCGGCCGCAGCCGCAGTTGTAAAAATTTGGACACAGGACCGAATTTAGGGTGAAAAATTACCCTGATTGACATATCCAGTTTTGGAAATTGATTCGATGTGTAGCGAAAAACTATAGTTTTATTCAAAGTTTACATTTGAAAAATGGATGCCGCGCCGGCCCAAGGGGGTCGATAGCGCGTCCGGGGGTAACAAGGGTGGGTCGAATGCAACGAAAGTATGAGCGCTAATGTCACGTGATTTTAGGGGGTGGCGGCGATCTGGGGCGCGGATTTTCAACGGGGGTGTGCTGTTGCGCTTGCTCGCGGCGTTGGCGGCCTTTTTCGCGCTGCCTTCGGCGGCTTCGGCCAATATATGCAATTATGCAACGAGCGGAAGCGGTACCTATGCGAGCACGGTATGCTGGCTCGATTTCACAGGATATGTTGCAGGCACAACCGCGCAGAATTTCACCTTTGATCTGACCGGTCCTTATGCGGGCTACCGGTTGACCTTAACGGTAAAGCAGAATTCCGGGCCGTCGATACAGGCGACCCCGCCGCAACTCCGGGTGTTCGGGGGCAATTATTATACCAACATCGCGGGGCGTCCCCTGCTCATCGGCGGCGCGGGATCGCCGGGCAATTATTCTTTCACCATCAGCAATATTATAGTGCGGAATATCGCGACCAACGCCGTCGTACCCTTTGCGCTGGTTTTCGCGGACAATGAAAATACCGATAATTCGGAAAATTTTGTCATGACCACGACTAGTTCGTGGCGGCAGATGGAGATATTGACCTTGCCGCCTAATCCGGTGCCGACGCTTAGCATTGCGGGGACAACGCTCACCTGGCAAGCGCCAGCTTCATCCTCGTCGACCGGATCGTTTCTGGCCTCGACGCCGAGCCCGACCTCGGTGGCGATCGCCTCGAAAATTGACGGGGCAGAAGGTTTTGTCGTGGGCGTGATGCTGACCCGCCTCACCTTGCGGAAGACGGTGATCAACGACAATGGCGGGACGGCGCTGGCCAGCGCTTGGACGCTGAGCGGGAGTGGCCCGACGGCGATCAGCGGCGCGACGGGCTCAACCGCCGTGACCGACGCGGTCGTTGCTGCGGGCAGCTATAGCTTGACTGAATCGGCGACGCCTACCGGCTATACGGCGAGCAATTATAGCTGCACCAAAAATGGGGGCGTGGCGGTGAGCGGGAACAGCATTGCGCTTAACGACGGCGACAGCGCGATCTGTACCATCACCAATAATGATACCAACGAAGTTCGGCTATCGATCACCAAATCCAATGGCACGACCCAGCTGGTTTCCGGCACGACCACCACTTATACGATAACGGCTAATAATGCGGGTCCCGCCAGCGCGGATGGGGCGACGGTACAAGATTCGCCCGGCACCGGGCTTAGCGGTTGTTTGGTGCAGAATTGCACGGGCAGCAACGGCGCGACCTGTCCCGCCACGCCTGCAAATATAATGACAGGGCCGACCGCTATTCCGACCTTTCCGGCCAATAGCAGCGTCACATTCCAAGTCAGATGCAATGTGACTTAGGGGCAGGGCCTAGTCACCCCCCGCGCGCCTATCCTGAAGATCGGCGCGCGGGGTATCAGAATATATGCGTTGACGGTTTATTGCGGCGCAGCGGGCAGCAGCGCACAACGCGCTTTATCGCCAGCGACACACGCCTGATAATCAGCCTGGCGACGTTCATTGTCGGCTTTGACGCGCGCGACTTCTGCTTCCCACGCAGCGCGCTGCGCTTCATATTCCTTTTGCTTGGCTTCATTGGTTGCGACATTTGCCGCAGCGGCCGCCTTGGTCGCGTTGATTGCCTCGATGTCAGCCTTGGCCTTTGCCGCGGCCTCGGCGTTAAGCTGCTGGGTAGCGGCGATTTCCGCAGCCGTGCGGCCATCAGACATGCGCTGCGCTGAAGCGGGCCCGGCAACGCTCGCAGTGGCAGCGGCAACAATTATCATTGCTGAGAATTTGAGCATCGTTTTTCAACCTCCTGTTACGAGTTTGTCCCCCCTCCAACGCCTCGTTTGCGAGCCGGTTCCCGCGGAAGGGCCTTACAAGCCTGCGCAAAACTGCTATCCCTCTCTTCCATGCGTGAAAAAGAGTTGCGATTGGCACTGGTATGTTACGGAGGCATCAGCCTTGCGGTTTATATGCACGGTATCACCAAGGAAATCTGGACTGCGGCGCGCGCCAGCCGGGCCTATCATGACCGCCATACTGCTCTTTCGCCGTCCGCGGACATTTATCGCCAACTGATCGCGGAGATCGAGCAGGCCTCATCGACGCGGCTTCGGGTGATTGTCGATATTATCGCAGGCGCAAGTGCGGGCGGGATTAACGGCGTGTTCCTCGCGCAGGCAATCGCAACCGGGCAATCGCTCGATCCACTCACCGATATGTGGCTTACGCGCGCGGATGTGGAGGAATTGCTTGATCCCGATGCGCGGCCTTTATCGGGTTTCACCAAATTCTGGGCGGTGCCGCTGGCCTGGGCTGCGACCAAGCGCAAGGATGAAGGCGCGATCAGTTCGATGGACAGCGCCGGTCGCAATGAAGTGCGCGCGAAAATTTCGCAATTCGTCCGTGCGCGCTGGTTCGAGCCGCCGTTCGGGGGCAAGATTTTCTCCAACATGCTGCTCGATGCGTTCGATGCGATGGCCCGCTCAGCCCCGCAAGGCGAGCAGCCCCGGCCCTTATTGCCAGCCGAACAGCCGCTCGATCTCATCGTCACCGTGACCGATTTTGCGGGCTACCCGCAGCGGATGGAATTGCACAGCCCCGCCGAAGTGACCGAGACTGAACATCGCCTGACGCTCAATTTCCGCTTCCAGCAGAGCGCGTGCGATGACCTGGGTGATGCGGCGGGTCTCGCTTTTGCGGCGCGCGCAACGGCCAGTTTTCCCGGTGCTTTTCCGCCCTTCACCGTGCGCGAACTGGACGCGGTGCTTGCCGAGCGCGAGCATTTATGGCCGGAGCGGGACGCGTTCCTTACGGCGCAATTACCGCGTCAGGCGGCCATCGGCCATGCCGAAGACACGGTGCTGATTGACGGGTCGGTGCTCGCCAACGCGCCCTTCGGTCCAGCGATTGAAATGCTGAAAGGCCGCCCGGCGCGGCGCGAGGTTGATCGCCGTTTCGTCTATATCGACCCCAAACCCGACATGCGCAGCTTCACGCTCACGTCCAAAAAAAATGAGAGCGGGTCGGCCTTGCCCGGCTTCTTCACCACTATTTTCGGAGCTATGTCGGATATTCCGCGCGAACAGCCTATCCATGATAGCGTCGAAATGCTCGAGCAGCGTTCGGCGCGGATCCGGCGGATGCGGCGGATCATTGATGCGATGCGCGAGGAAGTTGAAGAGCGGGTGCAAAAACTCTTCGGGCGCACCTTCTTTCTGGACCGGCCAACCCCTGCACGGCTCGCCAACTGGCGCGGTGACGCGCAAAAAAAGGCGGCGGATGAGGCGGGCTTTGCCTACGCCGCTTACGGGCACCTCAAACTTTCGGGTTTGGTTGAAAGCCTGGCTGAGCAACTCAACAGCATCTTCGGCTTTTCAGACAATCGCGCGCGGGAGGATTTGCGGCACGCGTTATGGGCTGAAGTTCGCGCACGCGGCCTTGATGATATCAGCGCATCGGGCGGCGCGAGCGCTGCAACGATCCATTTTTTCCGCGCGTTCGATCTCGCGTTTCGTGTGCGTCGCTTGCGCTTTCTCGCACGCCGGTTGGACGAGGCGGTGGAAGTCAAGGAAGGCGTGGACCAAACCGCGATCACCCGGATGCGCGATGCCATCTATGCAGGGCTCGCCATTTATTTCGAACGCCAGTCCAAGGCCTTTTTTGATCCGCAAAATTTCGGCGATCCGGCGACCGCGCCCAAGCGCATTGGCGAGGTGCTGACGCAGCTTGAAAATGACTGCGGTTTGGCGGCGACGGACCGCAGCGTTGACGAAAAAATCGCAACCGCGCTGTCCGTCCTCCCCAAAGTCGAGCGGCGCGAGATGCTGCTCTCTTATCTGGGCTTCCCCTATTATGACATTGCGACCCTGCCGCTGCTGCAAGGCGAGGGCAATGACGAATATGATCCGATCAAGGTCGACCGGATCTCGCCGAGCGATGCGACGGCAATCCGGCAGGGCGGTGCACAGGCTACGCTGAAGGGCATCCAGTTCAATAGCTTCGGCGCGTTTTTCAGCCGCACCTACCGCGAAAATGACTATTTGTGGGGAAGGCTCCATGGGGCGGAGCGGATGCTCGACATCATTGCGTCCGCCATGCCTGCGGGCAATGCACTCCCGCCCGGCCGCCTTGCCGAATTGCGCCGCGCCTTGTTCCTCGCCATTCTCGAAGAGGAGGACGAGCGCCTGACCACGGTCGCAGACCTCATTGCCGATCTGCGCAAGGAAATCGGGGCGGGGTGAGGCAAATGCCCCCCTAAATCGACGCCGCCACCAAACGTCGGAACGCTTCGGCGCGGTGGCTCATGGCGTGTTTCTTTTCCGGGTCCATTTCGGCGAAGGTCTGGTCGTGGCCATCGGGCTGGAACACCGGGTCATAGCCAAAGCCCTTGTCGCCGCGTGGCGGCCAGACCAGGTGGCCGCGCACATGGCCTTCGAATATCTCTTCATGCCCGTCTGGCCAGACTAGCGCGAGCGTGCAGACAAACTGGCAGCCGCGCGGGGTATCGGGCCCGAGTGCCTCTAGCGCGTCTTCCACCTTTTGCATTGCCATCGCCCAATCGCGCGTGCCATCGGGCAGTTCGGCCCAGTTGGCGGTGTAGACGCCGGGATCGCCGCCCAGCGCATCGACCATCAACCCGCTATCGTCGGCGAGCGAAACAATGCCGGTGCCTTCTGCCGCCGCGCGCGCCTTGATAAGCGCGTTGCCGACAAATGTGTCTTCGGTTTCCTCGGGCTCTTCAAGGTCAAATTCGGCAACCGAAATCGGGCTCATGCCGAGATGATGGAGCAATTCGCGGATTTCCCGCACCTTGCCCGCATTATAGGTTGCGACCACGATGCGACCGGCCTCAAGTTTGCGATGCTCCGCCACGGCCTTAGCGTCCCGAAGCCTTATCTCGTGCAGCGTCCTGCGCCGCGAAGATTTCCTTGCAGCCGATGCGCGCGAGGCGGAGGAGCCGGAGGAGCCCTTCCTCGTCGAACGTCTCGCCCTCCGCGGTCGCCTGCACTTCAGCGAGCGCACCATCGGCGGTCAGGACGAAATTGGCGTCGGCGCCTGCATTGCTGTCCTCGTCATAATCAAGGTCGAGCACCGGCGTTCCCTGATAGATGCCGCAGCTGATCGCGGCGACCTTCTGCTGGATCGGGTCTTCGCTGATCTTGCCTTCGGCGAGCAGCTTGTCGACCGCGAGGCGCAAGGCCACCCATGCGCCGGAAATTGACGCCGTGCGCGTGCCGCCATCGGCCTGGATTACATCGCAATCGAGCGTGATCTGATGTTCGCCGAGCTTTTTAAGATCGGTCACCGCGCGCAAGCTGCGCCCGATCAGCCGCTGGATTTCCTGCGTGCGGCCCGATTGCTTGCCCTTGGCTGCCTCACGGCTGCCGCGCGTATGGGTGGCGCGGGGGAGCATGCCATATTCGGCGGTGACCCAGCCTTCGCCCTTGCCGCGCATCCACGGCGGCAAGCGGTCTTCGACGCTTGCGGTGACCAGCACCTTGGTATCGCCAAAGCTCACCAGCACCGACCCTTCGGCATGGCGGGTGAAATTGGGTTCGATACTGATGGCCCGCATTTGATCTGGGGCGCGTCCGGATGGGCGCATGCAACACTCCTTATTGTCTTGAAACTCGTGCCATAAGGGGCACCGCAGACTATGGCAATGCCGCACAAACATCCCTACATAAGGGGGCCCATGACAACGCCGCCGATTACCGAACTCAACAGCCGCGCCCGCGATATTTTCCGCATCGTGGTGGAAAGCTATCTGGAAAGCGGCCAGCCGGTTGGCTCGCGGACGATTTCGCGGGTGGCGACGCTCAACCTGTCACCCGCTTCGATCCGCAATGTGATGCAGGATCTGGAAGAACTGGGTTTGCTGTCCTCGCCGCATACCAGCGCCGGGCGGATGCCGACCGAAACGGGCCTGCGCCTGTTTGTCGATGGCATGATGCAGGTGGCCGAGCCCAAGCCCGAAGACCGCGCTGCGATTGAAGCACAACTGACGCGCAGCGGGCCGATCGAGGAAGCGCTGTCGGCCGCGACCACGGCGCTCTCCGGCCTTTCCGCATGTGCCGGGCTGGTGATGGTCCCGAAGCAGGAACCGGTGCTGCGCCAGCTCGGTTTTGTGCCGCTCTCCGAACGTCAGGCGATGGTCGTGCTGGTCGGAACCGACGGTTCGGTGGAAAACCGGGTGATTGATCTGCCCGCAGCAATCCCTGCGACCGCGCTCATCGAGGCGGGCAATTATATCAGCGCGACGCTCGCCGGGCTGACCCTGTCCGATGCGCAGGCCAAATTGCGCAAGCAGATCGCGGCGGAGCAGCTGGCGCTCGACCGTGCCTCGACCGATTTGATCGAGCGGGGGCTTGCGGTGTGGACCTCTGACCCGTCCGACCGTCCGGTGCTGATCGTGCGCGGGCAGGCGCATCTCATTGACGATGCCGCGCAAGGTGATCTTGAGCGCGTGCGCCAATTGCTCGACGAGCTGGAAGAAAAGCAGGAAATCGCCCGCCTGCTCGACAGCGCACGCGAAGGCACCGCGACCCGCATCTTCATCGGATCGGAAAACAAGCTGTTTCCCCTGTCCGGCTCGTCGGTGATCGCGGCCCCCTGGCGCGGGAACGATGGCCGGGTGGTCGGCGTTGTAGGGGTAATCGGCCCGACCCGCTTGAACTATGCTCGCATCGTCCCCATGGTGGACTTCACGGCGAAAACCCTTTCGAGACTGATAAGATGAGTGAAGACAAGAAAATGACGGAAAATGAAGCAGCTCCGGGCGTTGACCCGGTGATTGACGAGGCGCTCGATATGGCTGGCGTCGAAGACAAGCCGCGCCCCGAAGGTGACTTGATGGCGCAGCGTGTGCTGCAGCTTGAAGAAGAGCTGGCCGCCGCCAAACAGCAAGTGCTGTACGCGCAGGCCGACACGCAGAATGTGCGCCGCCGCCTCGAAAAAGACGCGCAGGACGCCAAGGCTTATGCCGCGACCGGCTTTGCCCGCGATATCCTGTCGGTGGCGGACAACCTCACCCGCGCGATTGAAGCGGTTCCCGCCGAGCTTAAGGAAAATGAAGCGATCAAGGCGCTCGTGGCCGGGATCGAGGCGACCCAGCGCGAACTCCATAGCGTGTTTGAACGCAACGGCATCACCAAGATTGATTCCATCGGTCAGCCGCTTGATCCGAACAAGCATCAGGCAGTGGTCGAAATCCCGCATGGCGAGGCCGAGCCCGGCCACATCGTCCATGAAATGCAGACCGGCTATATGATCAAGGATCGTCTGCTGCGCCCCGCCATGGTCGGCGTAGCCAAGAAGCCCGACTGAGCGGTTCAGACCGAACGGCGGCGCGGGGTCAGCGTTAAAGCGATGAGCGTGACCGCCGCGATGGCTGTCGCAATCAGGAACGGCGCGCCGGGGAGATGAACCGGCGCGCCCGCTCTTGAAAAATAAGCGAGGCTATTATTGTAGATGAGCGGCGCTAAGAGCGACGCCAGCGCCATCGCGCTCGCACCAAAGCCTTGCGCTTCGCCTTGCGCATTGGCGGCGACCCGCTGCGACAGCATTGCCGCGAGCGCGGGCTGCACCAGACTTGAGATGATGAACACGGGCATGATCAAAAAGGCGACCGTGCCGCTGTCGGTAAAGGCATAGGAAAAATAGCCGGTCATCGCCGCGACCAGTCCGATCATCGCCGCTTTGCGTTCGCCGAAGCGGCGGACGGCGCGGGCGGTGACGAAGGTCTGGCAGAGGACCATCATTAGCCCCACCACCGCGAGCGAAATCCCGATCATGCCCGGGCCCCAGCCATAACGCAGCGCGCCATAATAGGACCAGATCGCGGCATAAACCATGCTTGCGACCTGCCACAGCAAATAGGTGATCCCGATCAATAGCAGCCCCGGCGTGCGGCTGAACTGCACCACCGCACCAAGCGGATTGGCGCGTTTCCAATCGAACGGACGGCGATGCGCATCATCCAGCGTTTCGGGAAAGTTGAACGCGCCAAATACAAGGTTCAATCCTGCCAGCGCGGCCGCCGCAAAAAAGGGCACGCGGTGGCCAATCTCGCCCAAAAAGCCGCCGAGCGCGGGACCGAAGATAAAGCCTAAACCAAACGCGGCCCCGACATAACCAAAGGTCTTGGCACGATCTTCGGGCGGGGTAATATCCGCGAGCGCTGCCTGGCACGGCCCATAGGTGCCGCCGAAAATCCCTGCGAGAAACCGCCCCGCGAACAGCCACACCAAGGTCGGCGCAAAGCCCATCAGCAGATAATTGATCGCATAGCCGGCGAGCGAGAACAGGATCACCCGCCTGCGCCCGAAACGGTCGCCGATGCCGCCGATGGTCGGCCCCAGCGCGAATTGCGTAAACGCATAAGCGAGCGCGAGCCAGCCGCCGATTTCGGTCGCGCGGGCAAGATCGACCTTGCCCACCTCCATCACCAGTTCGGGCAGCACCGGAATGATGATGCCAAAGCCGATCGCGTCGATGAGGATGGTCATCAACACAAAGAACATCGCGCGCTTGCGTTGCTGCGGCGTAAAGGCGGGGGCGGTGGTCATGGAGCGCCGCCTTTAACCGCGTGCGGGCTCAAACGAAAGCGTCCAGTTCGGCCTTGCCGACAATCGAATGATCATCGTTGCGGCCAACGCCATCCCCATAATGGCCGAGGATGGTCTGCATGTCGGCGCGATAATCGCCGCCCGGCCATACGGGCCCGCGCAGATGGACGGTCTTGTCGCGATAATTGATGACGCCGCACAGGACCGGCACGCAAGCCTTGAGCGCGATCTGGTAAAAGCCGGTCTTCCACTTGGTCGCGCCTTCGCGGGTGCCTTCGGGGGCGATGGTGAGGAGGAAATTGTCATGCGCTGCAAACTGGTCAACCATCTGCCAGACCATGTCGCGCGAGCGCGAGCGGTCGACCGGAACCCCGCCCATATCGTACATGAACCGCGTCATCGGCCATTTGAACAGCGAGCGCTTGCCCATGAAGCGCGGAAAAATTCCAAGGTCGCGGGTCGCGCCGAGATAATAGATGAAATCCCAATTGCTCGTATGGGGCGCGGCAATAATCACCGCTTTGGGAATGCCGCCGCCGGTTTCATCGAACACCCGCCAGCCCTTGCGGTCATAAAAAGCCATAATCGCGCTGCGCACGATGCGCGAAAGCAAGCCGGGACGGGGAGGGGAAGAAGGCGAGGGCGTCATGTGTCCGCGCATTGCACAATATAGGCCCAGAACGCCACAAATTACCCCTGTGTTAGCGTGTCTCGACTTCGCTCGACACGAACGGAAGTGAAGAGTACTCCCTCGGAGTTATGGTGACGCCCTGGGCCGTTGTCGAGGCTTGCTTTAGGCTGTTGTCGGTTTCTCCATCTCCCCGTTCGTGTCGAGCCCTTCGACATGCTCAGGATTCGAGACCCGCGGGCTCACCTCTTGCCGCTCCACCTCCCTCGTCCACAACCACCGCCGCACGCCGTTGAACAGGGCCGAGCGCCAGAGCGCGACCAATAACCCGGCGAGGAGCAACCACGGAAGCGACACGCCCACCCCAAGCAACACCATCCCCAACATCGTCGCGAACGAATGGGTTGCCGCGCGCCAGCTATCTTTGAACGGCGAGGAGCCGTCAAAGCCGGGGATGCTGCTGCCCGATCCGTAATGGAAAACCATCGGCGTGTTGGCGAGCGCTTCCTCGCTGTCGCTGCGGCTCTGGTTTTCGCCTTGCATCTGGCGGCGCAGATTGTCGGCCTGATTTTGGTATAGCACCCGGTCGGCGTTCTTGAGGCCGGGGGCGCGCAATTGTTTTTCCACCGCGTTCAACCGGTCCTTCAATTCCGCGCTGCGCATGGTGGACGCCTTGATCGCACTTCCTTCGTCAACGCCGCTGATTTCGCTATCGACCAGCATCCCGTCAGCGTCGGTGACGGCCGCAATCCCGTCCTTGCCGAATTGCCGCGCAATTTCCGGCGACAATTTGAACGCGAGCATCGCGCGCACATCTTCGCCGTCAACGAGGTTGTAGCGCATACCGGTGATGCGGCACTTGGCGATGCCGAGCTTTTCGCACGCCTGCGCATGCGCCTCCTGCACCGCCGCGATGCGATTATTGGGCAAGCGGAACGCATAGCGATAGTTGAACGCCACGCCGGGCGCCGCGGTGACGCTGACATTGGGTGCCCCCATCCCCGACGCTTCGGGGGCCCTCATCGCCGCAGGATCGCGCGCGATGGGTGGAGGTGGCGGGGGTGGCATATCATAGCTGGGTGAGGCTGGCGCTGGTTCGGATACATCCACCGTATCCATCCGCATCTCGTTATTGCGCTCATCTTTCTGCGAACATCCGGTGACCAGCAGCATGGCCGCAGTGGCGAACAAAAGGGATTTTCTCATGATATCCTCTCCTTCTCGCGCGCTTGCGGCGAACCCTGTTCATTTCTCCAATCCGCAAGGGCGTGAGCATATTCTATAGAATGATATGGTATAACACAACGTGTAATACATGGAGCACCGGGAGCGGCTTTGCGCCCCGGTGCCCCATCCTCTGCATCAGGCAGCGTCGGGCGCTGCATTTGACGCCATGACAGCATTACCGCGCGCGCGGCGGCGGATCAGCCACACCACGCCGCCGATGATCAGCGCCCAAGGGAGCAGCAAGCCTATCAGCAACAGCAGCCAGCCGCCGACCGTGCCGAGACCCGACAGGCTGGCCGCGAGGCCCGACCCGAACGCATTGCCGCCCCAGCCGAACCCGCTTGCCGAACGATAGTTGAACTCAACCGGCGTCCGCGCGATGGCATCCCGATGCTGCGCCACGCTATCGGCGAGCGCCTCGCGCTCCTCGACCAATGCGCTTCGTTGCTCGATCAATCGCGCGCGTTCGGCCTGGCTCAGCCCTTTTCTGCCAAGCGCCCGGTCGAGCGTGGCGATGCGTTCGTCCACTTTAGCCCCGCCATGCTGCGCTTGCTTGATGTCATCGCTCTTGTCCTCGCCCATGATATTGCTGCGGGCGATCCGACCGTCGGCCTCTTCCACGATCATCCCGGCCTCGCGTCCGAACAAGCGCACTGCTTGGGGATCGAGGCTGAATTGCAGCATGGCCGTGATGCGCTCATCTTGCTGCATGTCATAATTCATGCCGGTGACGGTGCAGCGCGTCGTGCCCAATTCTTCGCAAAGTTTGACATGCTCTTCCTGCACGCTCCCAATGGCCTTGCCGGGGAGCTCAAAGTCATAGCGATGGGTGAAGGCAACATTGGGGGCAGCCCCGGTCCGGATGGCCGGCGGTCGCGGCGTGTCGCCGGAAGGTCGGGACGCAAAGGGGGCGTTGCTGGCGGAGACGGCAGCGTCAGCACTGGCGCGCGCGGTGGCATTGTCTTCCACCGCATCGGCCTCCACATCGTGACGGCCACCTTCGATATTGGCATGTTGCTGAGAACAAGCGCTCAGAGCCAACGCTCCGCACGCTGCGGAAATCCACAGTTTTTTCATAGATCACTCTCCCAATAATAGAGATTTACAAGGGGAACAAATTATCTCTATTATTTTTGTAGAGATATTGATTCGAAGTGTGGCGGTCAAGATAGAATATAACGTCTTGTTGAAATCGCCGCAGCGCAGGGTGTTGCTGCCGATCTCTACGCGCCCGAGTATCGCGCGCAATTGCATCGCCACATGGCGAATATGATGCGCGTTAAAAATGCCGGCAAAGGCAAACCGGAATTAGGGTCAGGACCTTAGAAGAAAATGAGTTTGCGCTGTTTTCTGCGTCTTCAACAATAGTGAAGAGAATGTGGAGCCGAACGGCTATACGACTTTGACGGGTGCAAATGCCGGGCAAGTCGGCACGACCCGCAAGGCCATCTTCACCGCGTGCAACAGCTGGCGAGGCTTAAGCGACCGCTACCTCAACAAGTGTGTATAGTGGTTTAAACCAATCTTATGCGCCGCGGCTAACGGGGACGATATTTGCGAATAGCCGGTTTTAACAAGTTTATGTACGGCTCTGCGAATGATCGCTTCGGAAATCTCTTTCACGACGACCATACCGGGCTCGGCGAAAAATTCAGCGTCACCCCCCTGTCCCGTCAGACCTTGTTTGACATTACCCAGATCCACAAACGACAGTCGATATCGTGCACCGTCATAGGTGACCTCGAGATTGGCGAAACCCTTGACGCGCCACATGTCAATATTGGGCGAAAAATCGTTAGGAAAATCTATTACGGCGTCCATTTGAACATCCCGAAGTAAAGTTTACTGCGCTGTCAGGGTAACACCCTTTACGAGGGTTTCGTAAGTGGCCTGGGTCATCTTCGTTCATCCGCCAACTTGGGCCGAGTCAAACAAATTAACCTATATCAATTGCCCGGGCCGTAGAGCCGCAAATAGCACGGCGGGGATTTGAGAAAATTTGTCCAGGGCAAGACTGTAAGGCAAGGAATATGCAGATATGTCCGGAAGCTACTAACGCAGCAATGCGAAAAGCGGTTTCAGGGAGACCTTGGGAAATCTGGAGTTCGGTGCGGGCATGGAATGTGGGCGTGAAAGGCACCGGATTTATTTTACATCCGTTATCCTTTGACGCCATCGAACGCTCGCTCTATGGGGCGGCATATTTTCCAACCCCTAGCGAATCCTTATTCGCATACGTATGTTGGCCAAGGAGGCCTTTGCGATTATGACCGCCCTTAAGATCGGGTCCGACACTGTCGAAACCGGTGCTGCCATTGCCAGAAATCTGGGTACGGCGGCGCTGGTTGAAGAAGCGCTTAAAAATGGTGAAGGCCATTTGGCCAAGGATGGTCCGCTGGTCGTCAAGACCGGCGCGCATACCGGCCGTTCGGCACAGGACAAGTTTACGGTCAAGGATGCCGAAACCGAAAATACGGTGTGGTGGGGCAAATCGAACAAGCCGATGGACCCGGCGCATTTTGCCAACCTCAAGGCCGATTTTTTTGCCGCGTTGAAGGACAAGACTCAGCTTTACGTCGCGGACCTGTTCGGCGGATCGCAGCCCGAACATCGGGTGACGGTTCAGGTTATCAACGAATATGCCTGGCATAATCTTTTCATCCGCACGATGCTGGTGCGCCCGACGGCGGACGAGTTGAACGGCTTTGCCGCCGATTATACCATCATCGATCTTCCGAGCTTCCGCGCTGATCCGGCGCGCCACGGCAGCCGCAGCGAAACCGTGATTGCGGTCAATTTCACCGAAAAGCTGATCCTCATCGGCGGCACCGAATATGGCGGAGAGATGAAGAAGTCGGTGTTCGGCTTGCTCAACTATCTGCTGCCGGTCGAAGGCATTATGCCGATGCACTGTTCGGCCAACATCGGCCCCAATGGTGATACGGCGATCTTCTTTGGCCTGTCCGGTACCGGCAAGACCACCCTTTCTGCCGATGCCAGCCGCACGCTGATCGGCGACGACGAACATGGCTGGTCGGACACGGCGGTGTTCAACTTTGAAGGCGGCTGCTACGCCAAGATGATCCGCTTGTCGGCGGAATCGGAACCCGAAATCTACGCCACGACCAAGCGTTTCGGCACGGTGCTCGAAAATGTGGTGATGGACCCCGAAACGCGTGAACTTGATCTTGATGATAACAGCCTCGCGGAAAATACCCGCGCTGCTTATCCGATCGACTTCATCCCCAATGCGTCGGAAGCCAATATGGGGCCGGTGCCCAAAAATGTGGTGATGCTGACCGCCGACGCGTTCGGCGTGCTGCCTCCGATTGCGCGCCTGACGCCGGATCAGGCGATGTATCACTTCCTGTCGGGTTATACCGCCAAGGTTGCCGGCACCGAAATCGGTGTAACCGAACCCGAAGCGACCTTCTCGACCTGTTTCGGTGCGCCGTTCATGCCGCGTCACCCGAGCGTCTATGGCAACCTTCTCAAGGAGCGCATCGCCAAGGGCGGCGTCACTTGCTGGCTGGTCAACACCGGCTGGACCGGCGGCAAATATGGCGTCGGCAGCCGGATGCCGATCAAGGCCACCCGCGCGCTGTTGAATGCGGCGCTTGACGGCAGCCTCAACAATGCCGAGTTCCGCATCGATCCCAATTTCGGCTTTGAAGTGCCGGTCGCGGTGCCGGGCGTGGACAGCAAAATCCTCGATCCGCGCAGCACCTGGGCCGATGGCGCAGACTATGATGCGACAGCCAAGAAGCTAGTCAATCTGTTTATTGACAATTTTGCCGAGTTTGCGGATCATGTTGACCAAGGTGTCCGCGAGGCCGCGCCCAAGGCGGCTTAACGCCAAAGGAATACAGCTGTAGAGCTGAGGAGAGGAGGGGCTTTCTGACCGGCGTCAGGAAGCCCCTTTCTCATGCGGATGTTTGAAAGCGACGCAGCGATTGTCCGCATCGGCGAGGGGCTACTCGACCGCAGCCTGCCCCGGCCCGACTGGACGCATGAGGCGCATCTTGCCGCCTGCCTCTATATCGTGCGCGAACGGGCCGATATCCGGCCCGAACAGGATATGGCCCCGATCATTTCGGGCTATAATGTCGCGGTCGGCGGGGTGAATGATGATACCCAAGGCTATCATGAAACCATCACGCAATGCTTCATCCTTGGCGTGCGGTTGCATCTGGCGGGGCGCGAAGGGGAGGAGCGCTTGGTCGATAGCGTCAATGCCCTCCTCGCCAGCGATTATGGCCGCCGCGACTGGCCGCTTCGCTTTTACAGCAAAGACCGGTTGTTTTCGGTTGCGGCGCGCCGGGGCTTCATTGAACCCGATCTTGCCCCGCTCCCGCCGGTTTAAGCGAATTTACTTGGAGCCCTGCTAGGCAAAGCGCCCGCGAGTTCCTAAATCCCTGTCCATCCACATTTCAGGGAGAATATTATGGGTATGTTAGACGGCCTCACCGACATGGCGGCAAAACTGGGTCTTGATCCGGAAATCGTGAAAGGTCTTCAGGGCAAGTTTGAAGAAAAGCTCGCGGCGACCGGCGATCAGGCGCAGGCGCTCAAGGACACGGTTGCCGAATATGGCATTTCGATGGAGCAGCTTCAGGGCATGATGGGCAAGCTCAACGCCGAAGGCGGCATGCTCGACAAGATCGGCCTCGGCGGCGAGGACGGGCTGATCAACAAGGGGCTCGGCGCGATCGACAAGGATGGCGATGGCAACCCGCTCAACGACATCGCCGATGCGGCCAAGGGTTTGTTCGGGAAGAAGTAAGCGAAGCCGTCAATCTCGTCATCCCCGCGCAGGCGGGGATCCATCACCGGGCCGCCAGTTCTAACCGAACGCCCGGGTGATGGATGCCCGATCAAGTCGGGCATGACGAGAAATCAACTTTTCACCAAATAAAAAAGGCGCCGGGATTATTCCCGACGCCCTTTTTTTGGCTTCGCAGCCCAGCGCGAAATTAGTCGCGCAGGTCAGCCGGAACGGTGCCGCCATTGGCAGCGAGTTCGTTCATCACGGCCTTGTGGAGCCACAGATTCATTTCAGCCGAACCGTTGAGTTCGCCGGTGTAGCCGAGTTCCTGAGCGAGTTCCTTGCGGTTTTCGAGGCTCGAATCGATGTCGAGCAGCTTCATCAGGTCGACGATCGACGATTTCCAGTTGAGGTCCGAACCCTTGGCAGCAGCGATGCTGTTGAGGTTGTTGGCAACGTCAACCGAATCGATAGCGATCGATTCGATCGGGGTAGCGACGGTCGCGTCGGCAGCCGGAGCTTCCTGAGCGTTAGCCGATGCACCGAAAATAGCGTCTTTGATGCGCGAAAAAATACCCATGGTAATTCCTTTCCTCCATATGACGCGGACCTCACACGGCCCCCGCTGCGGGTGATGTAGGGGCGGGCGCAACGGATTCAAACCACCAATATTGGATCATCGTGTAAATTCGTTGCACAAGCGGGAACATTCACCCCGCTAAACCCTTGTAACCAACGAGGCAAAGGCCCAACTGTTCCCCGCATTGCTCGTAAAATTAGGGCAATCCATCATGGAGGGTATAATCATGGATATTAGCAGCATTCTCGTTCAGAGCGGCGCGATCGACGGCATCGCCAACCAGCTGGGCATTCCGCCCGCAATGGCCCGCGCGGGCGCCGGTGCCTTGCTGCCGTCGATCCTCGGCGGCATGAAGAGCCAGGCCCAGCAACAGTCGGGCGGCCTTGGCGACCTCATCGGTATGCTCGGCGGCATGGGCGGTGCAGGGATGCTTGAACAGATCATCGCGCCCAATGCGGCGAGCGTCGACACCGGCAACAATGTCCTGGGCCAGATTTTCGGGTCGAAAGATGTGAGCCGTTCGGTCGCGGCGGATGCAGCCGCCAAGTCGGGCATTGATGCCGAAACGCTGAAGAAGATGCTCCCGCTCCTCGCGATGGCGGTTGCCGGCTATATGGCTTGGCAGGGTCGTCAGGGCGATGCAGGCGCGGCTGCTCCGGCAGATGCTGGCGGCCTCGGCGGCATTCTCGGCAACATCCTCGGCGGCGGTGCCGCGGCTCCGCAGGCAGCGCCCGCGGGCGGTCTCGGCGGCCTCGGCTCGATGCTCGACATGGACGGCGACGGCAACCCGCTCGACGACATCATGGGCATGGCCGGAAAGATGATGGGCCGTTAAGACAGTTTGACCATCAACGTCTAAACAAGGCGGGGCGCGCGAAAGCCGCCCCGCTTTTTTTGTGTCCTACACATTCTCCTTGTGTTGGGGTTACAACGCGACTCGAGAGGTTAGGGTGGTAAGCGCCCGCATTGGCCGTTTCCAAAGAGTCGCAAAGGTTACACTGGTGCACGAACAAATTTTTATACACCCCGTGTCTTTTGTAACCTTTAAATGCCCTATTGCCGCGGCCGTCCTGACGACACGAACCGCTCAGGAGCGAACGCGCCCATCCCCCACTGGCATAATCGGGTGTGACTGGTTACATGGGCCGCCACTTACCCGACTCGCATGAGGAAAATTGCTGTGGCCCATCTCGATATCCCGCTTGGTTTGACCTTTGACGATGTGCTGTTGCAGCCCGGCGAATCCAGTGTCCTGCCGAGTCAGGCGGACACGTCGACCCGCATCACCAGCGGGATCAGCCTCAATATTCCGATCCTGTCGTCCGCAATGGATACCGTCACCGAAGCCGATATGGCGATTGTGATGGCGCAATTAGGCGGCATCGGCGTCCTCCACCGCAACCTCAGCATTGAAGAGCAAGCGGCGGCAGTGCGACAGGTCAAGCGGTTTGAAAGCGGCATGGTGGTGAACCCGATCACCATCCTCCCCACCGCAACGCTGGCGGACGCGCAGGCGATAATGACGCGCCACAATATTTCCGGCATCCCGGTGGTCGAGGCGAACGGCAAACTGGTCGGCATCCTCACCAATCGCGATGTGCGCTTTGCGCAAAACCCGGCCCAGCCGGTGAGCGAATTGATGACCAGCGAAAATCTCGCAACGGTGCGCGCAGGCGTGAGCCAGGAAGAAGCGATGAAGCAGCTGCATCAGCGCCGCATCGAAAAACTCCTCGTGGTGGATGATGATTATGCCTGCGTCGGCCTCATCACGGTCAAGGATATCGAAAAAGCGGTGACCTATCCGACCGCGACCAAGGATGAAAGCGGGCGGCTGCGTGTCGCGGCGGCGACCACGGTGGGGGATAAAGGCATCGAACGGGCCGAAGCGTTGCTCGATGCCGAATGCGACCTTCTCATCGTCGATACCGCGCATGGCCACAGCAAGATGGTCGGCGAAGCGGTCGAGGCGATCAAGAAACTATCGAACCGCGTGCAGGTGATTGCCGGCAATGTCGCGACGGCGGAGGCGACCAAGGCGCTGATCGGGGCAGGCGCGGATGGGGTCAAGGTCGGCATCGGTCCGGGCTCGATCTGCACCACGCGCGTTGTCGCGGGCGTCGGCGTGCCGCAGCTTACCGCGATCATGGATTCGGCCAATGAGGCGGCAAAATCGAACACGCCGATTATTGCGGACGGAGGTTTGCGCACCTCGGGCGACCTTGCGAAGGCGCTCGCGGCGGGCGCGGCCAGCGTGATGGTGGGTTCGCTCCTCGCTGGCACCGAAGAAGCGCCGGGCGAAACCTTCCTCTATCAGGGCCGCAGCTATAAAAGCTATCGCGGCATGGGGAGCGTGGGCGCGATGGCGCGCGGCTCCGCCGACCGCTATTTCCAGCAGGACATCAAGGACCAACTGAAGCTGGTGCCCGAAGGGATTGAAGGCCAAGTGCCCTATAAGGGTCCGGTCAAGGATGTGATCCACCAACTCGTCGGCGGCGTCAAAGCGGCGATGGGCTATACAGGATCCGCCACGATCAAGGATTTGCAGGAACGCGCGCGCTTTGTGCGCATCACCAATGCGGGGCTTAAGGAAAGCCACGTGCATGATGTGTCGATTACGCGGGAAGCGCCGAACTATCCGACGCATTGATTGGGAGGATCAGGCCGAAGATTGGCGCATGACGGAGGGACGTCCTTCGACAGGCTCAGGACTAACGGGATGGGGGAAACGCGCCGTTCTTTCAGAATCCGTAGTCCTGAGCCTGTCGAAGGACGTCCTGCCACAACACGCAACATAGAGTTAGAATAATGACCCCGTCCGCCCGCGTTCAGGCTGCTATCGAGCTTCTCGACCAGATCATCATCGCTGCGCGCGATGGCGGGGCGGCGGCGGATGTTTTGATCGCGCGCTATTGGAAAGAGCGGCGCTATGCGGGTTCCAAGGATCGGCGGGCGGTGCGGGAGTTGGTTTATCGCGCGATCCGGCGCAGCGGCGAACGCCCCGCGAGCGGGCGCGCGGCCATGATCGGGCTGGTGGAGGATGATCCGGATCTTGCGCCGCTGTTTACCGGCGAAGGCCATGCGCCCGCGCCGATCAGTGCAAACGAAACGGGGAGCCTGGCCTCCGCGGTGCCGGCTTGGTTCGTCCCCCACCTCTACCCCCAAATCGGCGCCGCCGAACAAGCCGCGATGCACGAACGCGCGCCGCTTGATTTACGTGTCAATCGGTTGCAGGCGAGCCGCGAGGCAATCAGCGCGCTGTTGCCCGATGCCCTCCCGGTGGCAGGATTGCCCGATGCGCTGCGGCTCGCATCCGACAGCGCGATTGATCGGCTCCCCGCCTATCGCGATGGTCTCATCGAGGTGCAGGATGCGGGAAGCCAATGGCTCGCGGCGGCGTGCGAAACGCAACCGGGGATGAAGGTCATCGACCTTTGCGCAGGAGCGGGGGGCAAGACGCTGGCGCTCGCGGCGGCCATGGATAATCGCGGGCAAATCCTCGCCTGCGATATATCGCGGCCGCGCTTGCAACAGCTTGCCCCACGCGCAGAACGGGCGGGCGCGACCATGATCGACACGCTGCTGCTCAATCCCGGCAAGGAAACCGACATGCTGGCCGGATATGAAGGACAGGCGGACATCGTCCTCATCGATGCGCCCTGCTCGGGCAGCGGCACCTGGCGGCGCAACCCGGAAAGTCGCTGGCGGCTGACCCCGGATCGTCTCGCGCGGCTGGTCGAAACACAGGCCATGTTGCTTGATATTGCGCGCAAATTGGTGGCACCGGGCGGCAAGCTCGTCTATGCAGTGTGCGCGATCACACGCGATGAAGGGGCGCAGCAGGTGGAAGCTTTTGTCAGGCGGCATTCAGGCTGGGTGGCCGATGAAGCCATCGGCGATGCGCGCTGGCCGGGGCGGCATGTCGGGGCAGGACGGCTGTTGACCCCGCTCCACGATGGCACTGACGGCTTTTATTTTGCCCGGTTGCAAAGATCATGACGGCACGCCACTATAGTCCTTCTCCGACGCAGGCGGTCGGGGAAAGTTGGATGGAGTTGCTTATGCGTTTTTCCCCGGTGGCCCTGAGTGCAGCTCTGATCCTCGTCACCTTTTCAAGTGCCAGTCAGGGGCAAACCGCCCCAGCCGTCGTGGTGAACCCGGCCTCCAGCGCCTTTGTCGATCAGGGGTTGCTCGAACAGAAAGCTGGCCGCACCGAAAATGCCATCAACCTTTATGAATCGGCACTGGCCATCGATCCGCGCAATGTCTCCGCCTATCGCCTGCTGGCCGAATCCGCGATGGATGAAGGCCTGCCGGGTAAAGCCATCGGCTATTATATTGCCGTGCTTGATATCGCCCCCAATGACCGCGAGGCGCTGGCCGGACAAGGCCGCGCAATGGTGCAAAAGGGCGCGATGGAACGCGCGCGCGAAAATCTCGCCAAGCTGCGCACCGCTTGCAAGACCGGCATGTGCCCCGAAATCGCGCAACTCGAAAGCGCCATCGCCGCCGGACCGCCGCAGCCGAAACTCGCTATCGAGGCAGTGAAGCCTAAACCCGTGGGTGAGGAAGCGGGTCCAGCGAAGAATTAAGCTGAGGGCTTGTCTTAAAAATTTTTATATAACAAATACTTATTGATCTATGCGACTTTTGTACAACGAGTGTTCCATCTCTGCAGCCACGCTGACGAAGTCGCCGACCGACAGCGTCTCCGCCCGGCGGGTCTCGTCAATCCCGACCGCTGAGAGCGCGTCGAGCGCACCGGGCAAGCCCTTGAGGCTCTGGCGCAGCATCTTGCGGCGCTGACCAAAAGCGGCGGCGGTGAGCGCGGCCATGGTCTTGGGTCGAACCCCTGCCGGGGCCTCAGTTGGTGTGATGTGCACGACCGCAGACATGACTTTGGGCGGCGGGGTGAAAGCAGAGCGGTGGACCTTCATCGCGATTTTGGCTTCGCTGCGCCATTGAGCGAGCACGGCAAGGCGGCCAAAGGCGCTGGTATCGGGCTTGGCGACGATCCGCTCGGCCACTTCAAGCTGAAACATCAGCGTCAGCGAACGCCAGCTGGGCGGCCAGATTTCCTCGCTCAGCCAGCCGGTGAGCAGCGCGGTGCCGACATTATAGGGCAGGTTGGCGACGATATGGTAAGGCTGGCCGCCAGTGGCCGCCGCAACCTCGACCGCCATCGCATCGCCTTCGATCACAGTAAGCTGGCCGGGAAAGGCTTCGGTCAGCTCAGCCAGCGCCGGGATGCAGCGGGAGTCGCGCTCGACGGCTACCACTCTGGCACCGGCGCGGAGCAGCGCGCGGGTGAGGCCGCCGGGACCCGGCCCGACCTCGAATACGGTCTCGCCCTTGAGCGATCCGGGGATCGCCGCAATGCGGTCGAGCAACTGTTCGTCGAACAGGAAGTTCTGCCCCAGCGCCTTGGAGGCGGAGAGGCCATGGCGGCTGATCACCTCTCGCAACGGGGGTAGGGCGGGCTCAGTCACGGGGTTTCAAGCGGGCTCAAGCGCGCGGTGGCGGGCGGCCTCATGCGCCATCGCAATCGCCGCGATCATCGCGCCGGGATGCGCCTCGTTACGCCCGGCAATGGCAAAGGCAGTGCCATGATCGGGCGAGGTGCGGATGATCGGCAGACCCAGCGTCATATTAACGCCTTCGTCGAAATGGAGCGTCTTCAGCGGGATCAACCCCTGATCATGATAGAGGCAAAGGGCCGCGTCATAGGTGGCGCGCATCTGCGGCGTGAACATCGCATCGGGCGGATAAGGGCCGCTGATATCGATGCCCTCATCTCGCAGCTGGCGCACGGCGGGTCCCACGATCTCAATCTCTTCGCGACCCAGAGCGCCATTTTCCCCCGCATGCGGGTTGAGGCCTGCTATGGCGAGGCGCGGCTCTGCAATGCCGAAGTCGCGGCGTAATCCCTTCACCGTCGCCCGCGCGCGCGCCTTGATAAGGTCGATGGTGAGAAGCGCCGGCACGTCCTTGTACGGCACATGGATCGTCACCGGAACGACGCGGAGCGATGGCCCTGCCAGCATCATCGTCGCATTGGCCTTTGACACGCCGCAGGCTTGCGCGACATATTCGGTTTGGCCAGGCAGATCATAGCCGATCTGATAGAGCTGATGCTTGGAAACCGGCCCGGTGATCAGCGCGCCAGCCGCGCCTGATCGCGCAAGGCCCGCCCCGATTTCAAGCGCCTTTAACGCCATCAATGCGCCGTCCGTGGTCGGATGGCCCGGTTCGACCACGCCGCCCGATTCGAGGTGCCACACCGGGAGCGCGGTATCAAAGCTGCGCTTCACTTCCGACACATCGTCGATCAGGTGGAGCGGCCCGCGCCATACTGCGGAAATGCTGGCGGCATCGCCCACCGCGAAGAAGGGCGGCAGCCGCGCATCGCGCCGCGCTTCCCACGCCTTGGCGGTGACCTCCGGACCGATTCCGGCCGGATCGCCCAACGAAACAACAAAGGGTTGGATGAAACTCATCGGTTAAAAGCTATAGCAGAAAAAAACGCTCCGGTCCCGCTCTTGAACAAGGGGACCGGAGGAATATGCACAAATCAGCTATATTCGATGATGGCGTCGCGGCGCAGATCGCGCAAATAACGCTGTGCGCGCTTATTGACCTTATCCTGCCGGATTTTGCTTTCGACCTGTTCCAGCGAGGGCAAGGTCGATTCGCTCGGCATGTCGCGTCCACATAGAACGAGAACACTGACGCCTTCTTCCGGTGATCCGAAAGGCTGGGTGGTCTGGCCTATCTGGAGGTTAACCAGCGTATTTTGCAGCGGTTCGGGAAGGTCCCGTAATGCTATATTGTCGCGGCTGACAACCGTAGCGCCAAGTTTCGTGGCGACCTGATCGGCCATGCCACAGCCAGCTATCGTGCGGGTTTCGGTTGCAAATTTGCCGGCGAGTTCCGATGCTTTGGTACGGCTTGTGCCGGCCGGGAAGGGCAGCGAAATCTGTTTGAGACTGAGCACTGCATCCCGCGCATTGGCAACCAGCACCTTACGCTTGTCGCGCAGCATCAGGATAGAAACCCCGCCCGGGACCTGAATGGTAGCAATCTGGCCATTTTGCATTTGAGCCGCCGCCGTCGCAATTTCCTCGGGCAACTGGCCAGGACGAATCCAGCCCAGATCACCGCCGACGACAGCAGTTGAAGCTTGGGAATATTGACGGGCATAGGCTGGGAAAGAACCGCCCTGCTGCAATTGGGCGATAATCTTCTGGGCGTTCGCGGCTGTCGCTGCCATCGTTTCCGGCGTTGCTGCAAGGAAAATCTCGCCGAGCCAATATTCGTCCGAACCGCGCGCAGCCTGCATGCGGTCGATGGTCGCCTTGACCTCTTCCTCAGACACGTTGGTAAAGGGTTCAACATTGCGGCCAAGCAAGCGGTCCCAGGCAAGCTCACCGCGAATCTGCTGCTTCATCGACGCAGCCGCCGAGCCATTCTTGGCCAGATAAGCGGAAAATGCATCTGGAGTTTGCTTGAAATTCGCCGCAATGCGCGCGAATTGCTGGTTCACTTCCTCTTCTTTGACTTCAATGTCAGCCGCCTTGGCGGCCTGAATTTGAAGTTTTTCATCGACCAGGTTGGAGAAAATCTGGAGCCGGAGACGCTGGGCTTCCTCAGGCGAAATCTTGCCGCCATTGGCGATGACGATCAGCGCGAGCCGCTGTTCAACGTCAGTGGCCGTGATGATTTCGCCGTTGACGACTGCCGTTGGCTTATAAACGTTTGAGGGTGCCTTATCATTGAAGATGGTAAGGTTCTTCGGCACGTTCAGCCCCGCATTGGGCATTTCCTGATCCTGCACCGCCTGAGCCGAGACGGCAATCGGCGTGAGTGCCAGCGCAGCGGTTGCGAATCCTGCAGCCGCTTGACGGAAAAACTGGTTGTGCAAAGTCTTGCGCATAGGTCCTGACAAATTGAAACCCCTGTAAAAAGCTGACCATTTCAGCTTCGTGTCGTAACGCGCCATTGCCGTAAACGCGATGAACAAATGCTGAGCGGTTTGTTTGGCGTGTGTTTAGACTCCGAGATTGCGGATGGCTAGTCTCAGTTGGAAACTATTCCCGCGACGCGCATCGCCTGTAGCTTCATAATCGCGCCGCCAGGTGACGCCCAATGTAATGCAATCATCTTCATACGCGATGCCGAGGCGATGGCGGATCGGTGTGAAGCCATCGGTGGTGTAGCTTGGATCGTCAGTTTTATCGGATAGGTCGATGATCGCCGAGCCGAACAAAGACCAGTAACGTGTAACCTGAACCCGACCACCGACGCGCACTTCTTCGCGGTCGCGCAGATCTTCGGCCAGAGAGATAATGTCCCGATTGAGCCTTAGATAACCGACCTCTCCATAGGTCGAACGCGAACCAACGCGTGCATCAATCTCGTTGCGCCGGACCGCAAGATTATCCTTGTCGAGCCGATAGCGATGGGTGAAACGAACGAAATCGCGCCAGGCGACGGTGGTGCGACCAACCACATCCGACAGGCGATCAGACAGGCCAGTTCCTTGCGGGAATAGTTCGGGCTTGTTGTTGAGGCGATAACTTTGACCGACGACCGCGTTGATCGCGAGACCCGGACGGTCGAGTCCCCATTCGACACCGTAGGTAATGCGGGCGCTATCTTCGAACCGGTCATAGCCCGGAAAACGATTGAGGGCGAACAAGTTGCTGTCTTCGAGGTCGAAGGCACGCGAATCTTCGTTGGGAATATCGACATTGCGCACGGGGGGCGAGGCGACCAGCTGAATCCTAGGTGTCAGTCGCTGGGTACCGCCGAACGCTTCCCCGACAAACGGCCATTTGACGTCGACTGCTGCTGCCGCAATCCCGCGCGCCTGCCAGCCGCTCTTGCCGCGATAGGAGGCCACGGCAGTCAGTTCGTTTTCGTCGCTATGATAAACGTCGCCGCGCGCATAGAGGGTGAAGTCAATCTCCTGACCCCAGTCGGTGAGGCGGCGCAGGTCCCAGCGGGCACCAGCAAAAGCGCGTTGCGTATCTTGTCCGGCGCGACGGAACAATCCGAGACTGTTGAGCTGGAGCTCGACCTGGCCATCCAACACTGGCTCGATCCAGCGTTGGCGGAAATCAATCGCGGGGAGCGCTACCGGCTGTAACCCTTGGGCTTCACCGGCACGCAGGGTCTGGACTGCCCAACCGCCGAACGAGAAATAGCTTGAGCCGCCGATCCGTTCGAGCGCGACATGGCTGCGCAAGCGGTCGTCGCGGCTGATATCATAGCGGCGCAGAAAGGTCCGGTCGGTCGTGCGCCGGATCGATCCGGATACACTCCACAAGGGCGAAAGCTGAAAGCGGCCGACGGCATCGAGATAGCCCCGAAATTCTCGGTTTTCGGTAGATGGAACACCTGGTGAAACGTCGATCTTGCTGCTGTAGGTTGCGTAACCGGTAACCCGATAGGCGCCGAGACGGTTGAGCGCGCGATATTCACCCTCAATCATCGGCAAGGTTTCGGTATAAAGGTGCGGCGTCACCGTAATGTCGCGGTCGGGGCCGAGACGGAAATAATAGGGCAGTTCGACCTCAAGCCCGTTGACGCGGTCGAGCCGCAGGCTCGGCACCAGAAGGCCGCTCTTGGGTTCGTTGCGGATGCCGTGGCTGAGGAAAGGGAGCGGGATCGGGAGGCCGAACAGTTCCGCCCGCGCTCCCTTATAATTCACCTTGTCGCGCGCTTTGTCATAGGTGATCTGGACCGCCTTGACCTGCCAGCTCGGCTGCTTCGGACAGCCATTGTCATGGGTTACCGCGCAGGGAGAATAGGCGGCGTAATCGAGGATCAGATTACCGTTGGCGAGTTGTTGCCCGCGATTGGCGGCAAAGCGCGGGCCATTTTCGAACACCACCAGCAGATTGTCGACCACACCCTGGCGCAAGGAGCCATCCAGCGTGATGCGGTCGCCATAAGCGACATCGCCCTCAGGGTTGGTCGCCGCGATGTTGCCCGTCGCGACGACCTCGTCGGCCTTGCGGTTCCATTCGACCTTGTCCGCGCGCAGCCTTTGTCCGTCATGTTCGACATAGACATTGCCCTCGGCGGTCAGCGTGTCCCCGCCATTATCATAGCTGGCGCGGTCGGCGCTGAAGACAACCTGATTATTGGCATCGACCGAGGTGATGGCGTCGGGCGACGCGGGCGGAAGGGCTACCTCGGGGGTCTGCAAGGAGGGCATGGCCGGCGGCGGGGGCGGGGCTGCGCCGATATCGGGGACCTCGCCTTGCGCTTTCACCGGCACAGCGGTTTGGGCCGCCGCGCTCGTGGCGGCAAGCGCCGACAGGCTAAGACCGGACAATGCAAGGACGGCAATCGGTCTCAACACTTGGCTCCGCACACAAAATTCAATAAGGCCCCCGCACATTATGGGGGATACGCAAAGATGCGCCTGTCGCCAAGCGCATAAACTTTTGCAACAGGTCGGGGAACTCCCTATCTGCGTCTCAACCATCATTCAACCGCACACAGCATGGAGTCTGTCGTAATGAATATCCGTTTCGCCGATAAAGCCGATCCCAAAGCCCTGGTCCAGATCCATGCCGTGACCAAAGCGGGCGTAGAAGCGGTGGGCGGTGAGCTGCCGCAAGACGCGGCGTTTCTGGCGGATGCTGCAGTGCAGGCGCGCTTTGACGGGAGTGCCTCCGCGCTGTTCGAAGGCTTTGCAACTGTTGATGGTGCGGTGCGCCGCATCCTGCTCGTTGGCCTCGGCGAGGGCAGTCAAACCGATCTGGAACGCGCGGGCGCGGCGATCACGGCGCGTCTCCAGACCAGCGGGGTTGAAGCGGTCGAAGTGGTGTTTGGCGACAAGGCCAGGATTGATGCCAAGGGGATCGCCCATTTTGCCTTGGGCGCTTTGCTGCGCGACTGGCGGATTGACACCTATCGCACCAAGCTTCCCGAAACCAGCAAGCCGACGCTCAAGGACATGACCATCGTCAGCGGCGCGGCGGCGGAGGTAGAGAAGCTTTGGCCGGAATTTAAGGCGATAGCCGACGGCGTCGCTTTCACCCGCGAACTCGTGTCGGAACCGGCTAACATCATCTACCCCGAAAGCTTTGTCGCGCGCTGCCAGAAGCTCAAAGAGCTTGGCGTCGAGATCACCGTGCTCGACGACAAGGAGATGGAACAGTTGGGAATGGGCGCGCTGCTCGGCGTCGCACAAGGCTCGATCCGCAAGCCGCGCCTCCTTGCGATGCGCTGGGACGGCACCGGCGGCAAGGAAAAGACGCCGATCTGCTTTGTCGGCAAGGGCGTGACCTTTGACACCGGCGGTATCAGCCTCAAGCCCGGACCCGGCATGGAGGATATGAAGTGGGACATGGGCGGCGCCGGTGCTGTCGCGGGCGCCATGATGGCGCTCGCAGGCCGCAAGGCCAAGGCGCATGTCGTGGGGATTTGCGGCCTCGTTGAGAATATGCCCGATGGCAACGCCCAGCGCCCCGGCGATATTGTCACCACCATGTCGGGGCAGACGGTTGAGGTACTCAACACCGATGCGGAAGGCCGCCTTGTCCTGTGCGATGCGATGTGGTGGACGCAGGAGACGTTCAAGCCCAAGGTAATGCTCGATTTTGCGACGCTGACCGGTGCGATCATCATCTCGCTCGGCAATGAATATGCGGGCATGATGTGCAATAATGATGAGCTCGCCGCGAAGATCACCGTAGCCGGGACCGAAAGCGGCGACCCGGTCTGGCGGATGCCGCTGGGCGAGGCTTATAACAAGCTGCTCGATTCGCCGATTGCCGACATCAAGAATATCGGTCCGCGCGAGGCTGGCTCGATTACAGCGGCCCAGTTCCTTCAGCGCTTCGTCCAGGACGGCGTCGAATGGGCGCATATCGACATTGCCGGCATGGTCTGGGCGGCAAAGCCCGGCGCGACTTGGGACAAGGGTGCAACCGGCTATGGCGTTCGGCTGATGAACCAGTTCATCGCCGATAATTTCGAAGGTTAGGGGAAAGAACGGACCCTTACATGCCAACCATCATATAAGGGCCGTGAAACGGCGAAAGGGGCGGCAAGCCGCGTGCGGATCGACTTTTATCACCTGACCCGTTCGGGCGCTGATGCGGTTCTCCCTCAGCTTGCCGCCAAACTCCTCGCCGATGGCGAGCGCCTGGCTGTGGTGGCGAACGACCCCGCCACGCTTGAGGCGCTCGACACCGCGCTGTGGACCCATAAGGCCGAAAGCTTCCTCCCCCACGCGGTTGCGGGGGCGGAAGGCAATGACGATATGGCCGAGCCGATCCTGCTCGATACCACCTGCGCCGCGCCCAATGCCGCCCGCAATATCGCGCTTGCCGACGGGCGATGGCGCGAGGAGGCCTTTATGTTCGAGCGCGTCTTTTATCTGTTCGACGCCTCCTCGATTGAAGCCGCGCGCACAGCCTGGAAAAGCCTTGCCACCCGCGATGATGCCGAGCGGCATTATTGGAAGCAGGACGAGGCCGGTCGCTGGCGCGAAGGTCCGTAACGCCTAGCCTGCTGCCAATTGCACGCCCGCACCCCTCGTCATCGTCGGAATGAGTGGGCTCGTTGTCTCTAACGCATTGTCCGCGACGACGACGCGGTTTCGCCCGCTATTTTTGGCCTGATACAAGGCATCGTCAGCGCGGCGGAACGTATCGCTCAGCATTTCGCCTGAACGACGGCAGGCGATGCCGATGCTGACGGTCAGTTGCATCTCGTGCAAAGCTGCCCGATCAAGCGCGCCATGGATTGCGTTCGCCAGTGACATGGCAAGCAATTCATCGCTGCTGTGCAGCACCACCGCAAATTCATCTCCGCCGATCCGCGCCGTTCTGCCATGTGATCCAACCTCGGAAGCCAGGATTGCGGCCACGGTGGCCAGCGCCTGATCGCCAGCTTCATGGCCGTTCTTGTCATTGAGCGATTTGAAGCGGTCGAGGTCGATCATCATTGCAGTGCCATAAAGGTCGCCGGCCGCACTGCTTTCGCTCAGCCAATGGGTGAAGGCGCGCCGGTTGGCGATGCCGGTGAGCGGATCATGCGTCGATGCAACCTCGCGGTCCATCACCGTATCCCGACCAATCGCCATCAACAAGGTCAGCGCGATCATCGTGATAATCGCCAGCGTGAAGAGGTAGGATAGCTCAATATCGGGGCCCCAGTGCGCTTGTGTCACGAGCGCAACATCATCCGATAGCAGGAATGCCACCCTGCGGAAAATCATCGGCGCCGCGATGGCCGGCAGCAACAGGCGGGCAAGGCGGTCCACCTCGGCTTCCTTGTGCTGCATCAACGGCAAGGCGAA
Source organism: Pseudomonadota bacterium (assembly GCA_023458055.1). Classification (GTDB taxonomy): domain Bacteria; phylum Pseudomonadota; class Alphaproteobacteria; order Sphingomonadales; family Sphingomonadaceae; genus JAFAFE01. The sequence continues at coordinate 122,561 of JAEXAW010000002.1, read as the reverse complement.
GGCGAGGCAGCCCAGCGCCGCGACCATCAGGTTAAAGGTGCGCAGCCGGTCATCGTCGAGTAGGGGGCCGGCGATAATATGGCTGGCGAGACAGAGGCCGAACCACATCAGCGCCGGACGCAGCGGCAGGTCCGGCTGATGACGGAGGCGGAACGCGCGGACAAAGGCGAGAATGGCCACCCATTTGGCGGGCGGCGTCAGAAAATAAGCCAGCGGATGATCGCGCAGCGGCAGTGCCTCACACACAATCGCGACAAAACAGGCGAGACAGCCAACGATCGCCCAACGCGGGCTGGGATGCGCAGGCACCATCGCGCCGACCTTATAGAAAGTCAGGGCCAACACGGCGAATATTGCGGGTATCGCCCAAAGGAGAATCGACGCTTGCTGCATTCCCGTTGATTTGTAACATTTTGTATAAAAAGAAATCGTTAACGCGCGAGCGATGGGATTGTCCGGGAGCAAGGGGCGGCGGCACGCGGGAAAGACTTGCCCTTTGCCCCGTCCATCGCTAGACGCGCGGCGAAATTCATCCCCTTCATTCCGGAGCAAATTCATGACGGTTACCCGTACCTTTTCGATCATCAAGCCCGATGCCACCAAGCGCAACCTCACCGGCGCTGTCACCAAGATGCTGGAAGATGCGGGGCTGCGCGTCGTTGCCTCGAAGCGCATCCATATGACCCGCGAACAGGCGGAAGGCTTTTACGCGGTGCACAAGGAACGTCCCTTCTTCGGCGAACTGGTTGATTTCATGATCTCCGGCCCCGTCGTGGTGCAGGTGCTCGAAGGCGAAAATGCGATGCAGCGCAATCGTGACATCATGGGCGCGACCAACCCGGCTGATGCCGCTCCCGGCACCATCCGCAAGGAACTCGCCGAGAGCATCGAAGCGAACAGCGTCCACGGTTCGGACAGCGACGAAAACGCCGCCATCGAAATCGCTTATTTCTTCAAGCCGGAAGAAATTGTCGGCTAAACCTTTCTTCTCCTGAAGATCGAGAAAAAGGGCTGCGCTCACCGGCGGCCCTTTTTTGTTGTGCGGCGAAGGGCCGAGTCGGGGGTGCGGAGCGCCAGTCCGGTGCCTCCATGCGGCCTCTTTCAAAAGCAACAAAAGCAACAGACTGTAGCTTTTTTCGTATCACCGCTTCTCCTGTCGCTTTTGTTGCTTTTGAAACGCGTATCCTGCGCCAAGATATTGGCATGGCTTGCTTTTTCGGGGAGTGGACTGTTGCGCCCCAAAGTTCACACCTCCCCCAGCGCCATCGCTCCTTTCCCGCGCGCCGAGTAACGCCTTTGCACCCAGGTCAGCACCCACCCGAGCATGATAGCAGGCCTGTAGGAAAGGAAAAAATGGGGGCAGGCACCCCCCGACCATCGAGCACCGCTCCCCAGTCCCGTCATTCCCGCGAACGCGGGAATCCATCACCGGACGGAGCCGGTTGAGAGCTCAGGTGATGGATGCCCGGGGTCTGTCGGGCATGACGGCCGTGTTGGATGAGCTGATCTTGTCGATTAGTCCTTGCCAAGCCTCAATCCCGCGATACTATAAACATCGGCAAAAAGGGGGGGATGATGGGGGCTCATCATTTGGTTATCGCCGGTCTCGTGCTGGCCTCATCGGTCGCTGCTGCGCAGAATGCGCAGCCGGTGACGGCGTCTGTTGAAACGGTTGCAGCACCTGTTGCGGCACCGGTCGCGGAAACGACTGTTACATCACCAGCGACCGTCACCGTTCCGGCGTTGACGCCGGTCTCGCTCGAGATCCGCGCTGACATCAATTCCAAAACCGCACAGATCGGCTCCAGCTTTCCGATCCGTCTTGCTTCGCCGATCACGCAAAATGGCGTTATATTGGTGCCCGCAGGCATTGAAGGGCAGGGTGAGGTTGTCCACGCCGCCAAGGCGCGCGCGGCGGGAAAAGCGGGCGAACTCATCCTCGCCGCACGCTATCTCGACTGGAACGGCGTCCGCATTCCGTTGCGCAGCTTCAAATATGGACCAGCGGTTGGCACCAGCCGTACCGACGAAGCGGCGGCCGCCGGAGCGATTGTCGCAGCGCCAATCATGTTGTTCGTGGTGGGCGGGGAAGTCAACGTTCCGGCCGGAACGGGCGGCATCGCCAAAACAGCAAGCGAACTGGTGCTCGTCGAGCAACCGCGCTGAATTTTCGAATTAACAACAAGGGGAAATAGAGATGAAATTTAAGATGATGACAGCAGCGGTGGCAGTTGCGCTGGTCGGGGTGTCGGCCCCTGCGCTAGCCAAGGAACAGAAGGAAGTGGTTGCGGTTCCGGCACCGCCGCCGGGTCAGGGTCAGGTCGTTTTCTATCGGCCCGGCAGCCTGATGGGCGTCGCAATCAGCTGTAATGTACGGGAAAATGGCGTGATGGTCGGTCCGCTGGCCAGCGGCAAATATTTTGTTGCCCCCTTCACGCCGGGCAAACATACGCTCACCACCAAGTCGGAGGCTACCGATACGCTGAACCTCGAAGTCGAGGAAGGCGAAACCCAATATGTCAAATGCAAGATCGGCGCGGGCATTGGCGCGGGGCGTCCAAATCTGTCGCCATCCACCAAGGAAGAATTTGACGCCAAGCACGCCAAGCTGAAACTCAAAGCCGAGGAAGAGCGTCAGGCCGCCATCGCTGAAGATACGGCGGAAAAAGCGAAGAAATAATTCTTCCGGCTTTGGAGGAAGGCGGCGGCAGCTAGAGTTGTCGCCGCCTTTTTTTCAAAACCCGTCCGCCACATCCATCAACCTTGTCAAATTCTTCGGCGCGCTCCGCCGCCAGCTTTGGGCGAGCCAGTCGGCGACATGGTCCCAGTCGGTGTCGGGGCGGTTTAGTTTGAGGCCGATCCAACCGCTTGCGCCATAATAAGCCGGTTTGAAATAGAGATCGGGATTCTGGTCGATCAGCGTCATCATTTCATCGAGGCTGTCGGTTTTGACGAGCAGCGCGATGGCTTCATGGCCATGGTGTTGGTCGGCGAAATGGGCGAAATATTTGCCGCTTTTTTCTGATCCCACGCGCCAGCCGGGTGCGCCGTGCGAGGGGCGCTCATGCGTTTCCGGAAGCGCGAGAGCAAGTTCGCGCACTTTGCCGAGCAGCCAATCGGCGGACAGCGGACGGCTAACATAATCCGCCAGCACACGCGAATAGAGTTGATGTTCGGCATAAAGGACGCGGTGGGCGAGGGTATCCGGCGTATCATCGGGGAGGATCGCAACCGCGCTCTGGCCGAGAATGGGGCCGCTATCGAGTTCGCTGGTGACGAGGTGAACGGTGCAGCCGCCTTCTTTGTCGCCCGCTTCGATCGCGCGCGCATGGGTATCCAGCCCCGGATATTTGGGGAGCAATGAGGGGTGGATGTTGAGCATCCGGTCCTTCCACGCGGCGACAAATTCGTCCGACAGGATGCGCATATAGCCCGCGCACGCGACATAATGCGCGCCCGCTTTGCGGATTTCCGCGTCGATAATCCGGTCAAACGCGGCGCGCTCATGGCCCTTATGGCTCTGCGCAAAGGTTGCGATGCCCTCGGCAGCGGCGAGTTTCAACCCGGCGGCAGCGGGATTGTTCGAGGCGACCAACACGATTTCATAGGGGCTATCGGGCAAGCGGCTGGCGTAGAGGAGTGCGGCCATATTGCTGCCGGTGCCGGAGATCAGGATGGCGACGGGGGTTTTGGTCATGGCACGCGGCTCGTTTTTAGCCCGTAGCCCTGAGCCTGTCGAAGGGCGTGTTCGAGGGCAGCGCAAGACTGAGGGACATGCTTCGACAAGCTCAGCACTACGGGGAGTATGTCACCCACCATAAGTCGCCGTCCAATCGCCCCGCGCACTCCAGGTCTCGGCGCTGCCCGATACCGTACAGCCCTTCGCCCCTTCGCGGACTTCTCCGATACGGTGGACGGTTTCTCCGGCCTCGGTGAGCGTGGCGGTCACTGAATCTACGTCCGCCGCCGCGACCACCACCGCCATGCCGATGCCGCAGTTGAAGGTGCGGGCCATTTCTTCGGGCTCGATATTGCCCTGCGCCTGGAGGAAGGCCATCAGGCGCGGCTGCTCCCACGCATCGGCATTGATGAAGGCGTGGAGGTTATCCGGCAAAATGCGCGGGATATTTTCGAGGAGACCCCCGCCGGTAATATGCGCGAGCGCATGGATTTTCTGTTCGCGGATGAGCGGCAGGAGCGATTTCACATAAATCCGCGTGGGTGCCATCAGCGTGTCGATCAGCCGCATATTCTGGTCGAACAGGGCAGGGCGCTCAAGCTTCCAGCCCTTGTCGGCGGCCAAACGGCGCACCAGCGAATAGCCGTTGGAATGGACGCCCGAGGAGGCAAGGCCGAGGATCACATCGCCTGCCGCGACCTTGTCCGCCGTCAGCACCTGATCGCGCTCGACCGCGCCGACGCAGAAACCGGCAAGATCATAGTCGCCATCGGCATACATGCCCGGCATTTCCGCCGTTTCGCCGCCGATGAGCGCGCATCCGGCCTGTTTGCACCCTTCCGCAATGCCCGCCACCACGGCGGCTGCAACAGCATTGTCGAGCTTGCCGGTGGCATAATAATCGAGGAAGAAGAGTGGCTCGGCGCCCTGCACGATAAGATCATTGGCGCACATCGCCACGAGATCAATGCCGACCGTATCATGCTGCCCCGAATCGATGGCGAGTTTCAACTTGGTGCCGACGCCATCATTGGCGGCGACCAGCAGCGGGTCATTGAACCCGGCTGCCTTCAAATCGAAAAAACCCCCAAAGCCGCCAAGATCGGCGTTTGCGCCGGGCCTGCGCGTGGCTTTGGCGAGCGGCGCAATCAGCTTGACGAGCGCGTTGCCCGTCTCGATGGAAACGCCGGCTGCGGCATAGGTATAAGGGTCGGATGGGGTGTGCTTGCTGTCCATTCGCCGCGCTTTACGCATTACGGGCTTGGATTTCCACGCCATTGTCGCCAAAAGGGCGGCAAGCATGACCGATATCGTCTTTTCCAGCTCCGGTTCCCGCGCAAATGCGGGGTTTGCGACGGCTTTAGCGACCGCGCGGCAGTGGCGCGATGCGTGGCGCGGCCTGTCGATTCGGCAGCATCTGGTGATTTTCTTCCTCATCGCGGCTATTGCCAGCGCCGCTTATGCGCAAATCGAGGGCGATGATCGCGGCATCCAGCCGATCAATTCGTCGAGCGATTTTGAAGTCACCGGCGTCGAAGTCGACGTGATGGGCGACAATGCGTTCGATGCGCGCGAAAAGGGCTGGAAGGAAGCGCAGCGCAAGGCGTGGCAGAGCCTCGCCAAGCAAATGGGCGCGCCCGCCGCGCTTTCGGATGGTGCGCTGGACGGCATCGTCACCGCGATTGTGGTGCAGGAAGAGCTGGTCAGCGAAAAACGCTATATCGCCAAGCTTGGCGTGTTGTTCGACAAGGTGCGCTCGTCGCAGATTCTGGGCGTCAGTGGCGGGCGGCTGCGTTCGCCGCCGCTCCTTGTCATCCCCGTCACTTATATCGGGGATGCGCCGCAAGTATTTGAAACCCGCAGCGAATGGCAGCGCGCCTGGGCCGTGTTCCGCACCGGCGACAGCAGCGTTGACTATGTCCGCACCTCGGGGCTCGGGTCGGATCCGCTGATGCTGCAATCGGGGCAGATCGGCCGGCGTAACCGCGCCTGGTGGCGCGTGATCCTCGACCAATATGGCGCCGCGGACGTGGTCATGCCCATCGCGCGGCTTGAGCGTTCCTATCCGGGAGGGCCGGTCACCGGCACCTTCTCGGCGCGCTATGGGCCGGATAACACGCTGCTCGGCACCTTCCAGATGACCGCGCCGACCAGCAAGGCGATCCCCGACATGATGGCCAAGGCTGTCGTCAGGATCGATGATATCTATAAGGCCGCGCTCGCCTCCGGGAGGTTGAGAGCCGACACCTCGCTCATCTTCGAAGACCCCAATGCGTCTGCGGAAGAGGAAGAAGAAAAACCCGCCGAAGAGAAAAAGGCCGACAAGAAGGCCGCCGACACCGGCGCAGATCGCAGTGACAATGCGGCGGACGACAAGCCCGCCGACCAGCCCGCCGCGCCCGAAGCCCAGACCATCAGCGTTTCGGTACAATATGATTCGCCCGATGCCGCTGCGGTCAATTCTGCCGAAGCGAGCGTGCGCGGGGCCGCTGGCGTCCAGTCGGCCAATACCTCGAGCGTCGCCATCGGCGGCACCTCGGTGATGCGCGTGAGCTATAAGGGCGACATGGCCGGATTGAAGGCAGCGCTCGCCGCGCGCGGCTGGCGCGTGCAGGAAGGCGGCGGCGCGTTGCGCATCAGCCGCTGATCCGGAACACCCGTTATGAACCAGATGGCGCTGCCGCTTGATTGGACCAAGGCCAAGGGCGCGGCTGCCGATTTTCTGGTCAGCGCGTGCAATGCCGAAGCCGTGCGGCATCTTGAACATAGTGCAACCTGGCCGGTCCGCACGACGATCCTCACCGGGCCGCGCTATAGCGGACGCAGCCTGCTCGGGCGGTTGTTCGCCGAAGCGACCGGCGGCGGGGTGATCGATACCGTGCATGGCGAGGCCGATGACGCGCTATTCCACGCCTGGAACCGTGCGCAGGAGACGCGGTTACCTTTGTTGATGATTGCCGATAGCCCACCATCTGAATGGAAGATCGACCTGCCCGATCTGCGCTCGCGGGTTGGTGCAGCGCCGGTGGTGACGCTGGGCGAGCCCGACGATGGGCTCATCGCGCCGCTCATTGACCGCATGTTTTTGGGACGCGGCACGCGCGTTGCGCCCGATCTCGCGCCGTGGCTCGCCCCGCGCATCGAGCGCAGCTATGCGGCGATTCATCAAATTGTCACACACCTCGACGAGGTAGCGCTGGCGCAGCATAAGCGGATCACGATCCCCTTTGTGCGCCAGTTTTTCGCCGAACGTGATGCGCCCGGTCTGCCCGGTATCGACGCGCCCGAAATCGCGTTCGGCCAAGATGAGGGAGAGGCGTGAAGTCATGGCGGTTGAACCCAGTTTGAAGAGTGTCAGCGTAAGCGAAGCGCCCATTGCGGCGGATGCCAGGACGCGCTTTTTCAACCGGGAATTATCGTGGCTGCGGTTTAACCAGCGGGTGCTCGAAGAAGCCAATAATCCGGCGCATCCGCTGCTCGAACAGCTGCGCTTCCTGTCGATTTCGGGGAATAATCTCGACGAATTTTTCATGGTCCGCGTGGCGGGCTTGAAGGGTCAGCAGATCCAGAAGATCGATTATCGCTCGGTCGATGGCCGCACTCCGACCGAGCAATTGCGCGAGATTGAAATTGCGACCAACCAGCTTTTTTCCGAACAGCAATCGGAATGGCTGCGCATCCGCAAGGCGTTGCTCGATTTCGACATCCGCGTCATCACCGATCCGACCGAGGCGGAACCTTGGCGCGAATGGCTGGCAGCGCACTTCCGCACCCATTTGTTCCCGGTGCTGACCCCGCAGGCGATTGATCCCTCCCACCCGTTTCCGTTCATTCCGAACAAGGGCATGGCGGTGGTGTTCGACCTTGTGCGCCGCTCTGACAAGGAAGCGATCCGCGAACTGGTGCTGATGCCGCAATCCTTGCCGCGCTTCATCCGCATTGCGGGCAAGGAGGCGATCTATGTGCCGATGGAAACGATGATCGAGATGTTCTCGGACATATTGTTCCCCGGCTATGAGGTGCTTGAAAGCGGCTGTTTCCGCGTGATCCGCGATAGCGACATCGAAATCGAGGAAGAGGCGGAAGATCTGGTGCGCTATTATAAGAGCGCGATCAAGCGCCGCCGCCGGGGCCGCATCATTCTCCTCGAACTTGATCCCGCCATGAGCGAGGCGGTCGAGGAAATGCTGCGCGATGCGTTCCTCGCCGACGCCGCCACCATCGTCAATGTCGATGGCTTTGTCGGCATTGGCCAGCTTGACCAGATTGTCGATGAAGACCGGCCCGACCTTAAATTCCCGTCCTTCACCGCGCGCTTCCCCGAACGCATCCGCGAACATGACGGGGATTGTTTCGCCGCGATCAAAGCCAAGGACATTATCGTTCACCACCCGTATGAAAGTTTCGACGTGGTGCTGTCGTTCCTGCGGCAAGCGGCGGCGGACCCCGACGTTGTGGCGATCAAGCAGACGCTCTATCGCGCGGGCAAGCAATCGGCGGTGATCCGGGCGCTGATTGATGCAGCGGAAGCGGGCAAATCGGTCACCGCCGTGGTCGAATTAAAGGCGCGCTTTGATGAAGAGCAAAATCTCCACTGGGCCGATCAGCTGGAGCGGGCCGGGGTGCAGGTCGTTTACGGCTTTGTCGAATGGAAAACCCACGCCAAGATTTCGATGGTGGTGCGGAAGGAAGGCAATAATTTCCGTACCTACTGCCATTTCGGCACCGGCAATTATCATCCGATTACCGCGCGTATCTATACCGATTTGAGCTTCTTCACCGCTGACCCGCGCGCCGCGCGCGATGCGGCGCAGGTGTTCAACTATATCACCGGCTATGTCGAACCCGACAATCTTGAGTTGATCTCGATGTCGCCGCTTTCGATCCGGCAGGACATCATGGCGCTGGTCGACGATGAAATCGCCAATGCGCGCGAGGGCAAGCCGTCCGGCATCTGGGCCAAGATGAACAGCCTGGTCGACCCCGCCATGATCGACAAGCTTTATGAAGCCTCCAATGCAGGCGTGCCGATTGATCTGGTCGTCCGCGGCATTTGCTGCCTGCGTCCCGGCGTTGAGGGTTTGAGCGAAAATATCCGCGTTAAATCCATCGTCGGGCGGTTTCTTGAACATAGCCGCATCTGGGCCTTCGCCAATGGCAAGGGGCTGCCCTCGCGGCAGGCCAAGCTCTACATCAGCTCGGCCGACTGGATGCAGCGCAATTTCGACCGCCGGGTTGAATATATGATGCCGATCACCAACCGCACCGTGCATGATCAGGTGCTTGATCAGGTGATGGTGGCGAACCTCATCGACAATGAGCAAAGCTGGGTACTCGAAAGCGATGGCAGCTATACGCGCGTCAAGACCGGCAAGAAACCGTTTAACCTCCACCGTTATTTCATGAATAATCCGTCGCTGTCCGGGCGCGGCAATGCGCTTCGTAAATCGAAGGACGTGCCGACGCTCGACATAGAAAGATATAAAGCGTGAACGAGAGCGTAAGCTTGTTGCAAACCCATCGTGTGCCGCGTTCGATGATCCCGTCGAGCGCGGCGGTCGAGGCGGACCGCGAGCATCGGGAGGCGATCATCGACATCGGTTCAAACTCGGTGCGTCTGGTGGTTTATGGCGGGGCGCGGCGTGCGCCCACCGCGATCTTCAACGAAAAGATCATGGTGGGCCTGGGCCGGTCGCTCTCGGCAACCGGTAAAATTGATAAGGAAGCCATGGAGCGGGGCTTGCGGGCGCTTGAGCGTTTTGCCGCGCTGGTCGATGCGATGGACCTCGATAGCGTGCGCTGCGTCGCCACCGCCGCAGTGCGCGATGCCCGCAACGGGCAGGAGATATTGGACGGCGCGCGCAAGGCGGGACTTCGGGTCGAACTCTTGTCCGGCGAGGAAGAGGCTGCGGCGGCGGGCTATGGGGTCATCTCCTCTATCCCCAATGCGGATGGCATTGTCGCCGATCTTGGCGGCGGCAGTCTGGAACTGGTGCGGGTGCGCGGTGGCGAAATTGGCGAACGCGTGTCGTTCCAGCTCGGCGTGCTGCGCTTGGCGGCGGTGCGCGAAGGCATCAAGGATAAGGGCAAGGCGCGCAATGCGGTCGCCGCCCATATCAAGAAGGCGTTGCGCGAGGCTGCATGGCTTGAGGAGATGCGCGGCCTCCCGCTCTATCTTGTCGGCGGATCGTGGCGTTCGCTCGCGCGGCTCATCATGGAGGAGGATCATAATCCGCTCCTCGTGATGCATAATCATGTGATGCCCCCCAAAGAGGCGGATCGCCTCGTGCGCATTCTGGATGGCTTGAGCCTCGATGACCTGAAGGCGGTGCCGGGGCTCAGCCAGGTGCGGATCCCGACCCTGCATGACGCCGCGCTGTTGCTGCTGACGCTGTCCAAGGCGCTGGGGAGCAAGACGCTGATCGTATCGTCTGCGGGTTTGCGTGAAGGATTGCTCTATCAGCGGCTCCCCGCCGACATCAAGGCGCAGGACCCGCTGCTCGCGGCGGCGAAGGATGAAGGGTCGCGTGTCGCCCGCTTCCCCGAACATGGCCGCTTGCTCGACAAATGGATCGCGCCCTTGTTCGTCGACGATGACGAGGAAGCTGCGCGCCTGCGCATGGCTGCTTGCCTCCTGTCCGATGTGCCCTGGTCGGCAACACCGGATTTCCGCGCCGCACGCGGGCAGGAGATTGCGCTTCACGGCAATTGGCACGGCATTGATGTAACCGGGCGTGTCCTGATCGCAACCGCACTTGATGCCTGTTTTGGTGGTGAAGGCGTAGCGACCGCAGGTATCAAGCCCCTGGCGTCCGCCGCCGCCATCCACCGCGCGCGGCTGTGGGGTCTTGCCATGCGGCTCGGCCAGCGCCTCTCCGGCGGGGTTGAGGAACCGTTGCGGCAAACGCGGCTGGAGCGTGATGGCAAGCGCATCCGCCTGATGCTGCCGGGCGATGCCGCGAGCCTTTATGGCGAAACCGTGCAGCGCCGCCTCAAGCAGCTCGCGAGCGAGATGAAATGCAGCTTTGAAATGGTGAGCGTTTAGCGGCTCGCCGCTTTTAGCTGCACACCCCTAGCTACATACTATCGCGTTGATCACGCGGTTGTCGCCATAATAATAGACGTCGAGCCGCTGCGCCTTCGGGTCACCGTTGCCGCGATAAAGCTCCTTGATATAGCGCACCTCATGGCCTGCCGAGCGGGCGGCGATGTCGCGCTCGACATCGGGCGAAAGGCCATGGCCGAGATGATAGGAAAGCTTCTGCGCGCCGCAATTGTCGCTTTCAGGCAGGCGGACCAATTCGCGCGGGGCGCCGAACAAGTCGCCAATCCCGCCAAGGCTCGAACAGCCGCCGAGCGTCAGCGCGAGCGCGGCAACAGCAATGGCAGCGGGGGTTTTGGTCCTGGTCATTATCGGGTTCCTCGGCATGATCATTGAATAGTCAAATGGGCTTATTCGGCCGCCGCCGCAGCTGCTTCGGCGGTTGCCCGGGTCATTTTAAGGCGGCCATTCTTGACCGCGAAGGCAAGGCGTCCCTCGACCAGATCCAGCGCGTCGCGGCCAAATACATCGTAGCGCCAGCCAGCCAGGATGGCGAGATCCTTGCGTTCACCAGCTGCCAGCGCTTCAAGATCATCCGAACGGCTGATGAGGCGCGAGGCGACATTCATTTCGCGCGAGCGGATTTTGAGGAGCAGCTTCAACAGATCGGCGACAAGCGAGCCTTCCTTGCCGGGTCCCGCGCGGCGCGGGCCTTGGCCGGGCATTTCCTCGCGCGGCATCGGTTGGGCGTTGGCCAGCGCGCGCATCAACCGCTCGCCAATATCGTTGGAGCGCCAGGCGGCGGAAAGCCCGCGCACCCGCCCCAGATCATCCTGCGATTTGGGCGGATGGCTGGCGAGGTCGGCGAGCGTTTCATCCTTGACGATGCGCCCGCGCGGAAGGTTCTTGGAGCGCGCCTCATTCTCGCGCCAGGCGGCCAGGGCTTTGAGGCGGCCGAGCACGTCCGGCTTTTTGGAAGCGACGCGCACGCGCTCCCACGCGGTCTCCGGCGATGAGGCATAGTTGGACGGATCGGCAAGCCGCTCCATCTCGTCATCCAGCCATTCGCCGCGTCCGGTTGCGCGCAGCTTTTCGACCATCATCGGGAAGATTTCGGACAAATAGGTCACATCGCCAATGGCATAATCAATCTGGCGCTTGTCGAGCGGGCGGCGGCTCCAGTCGGTGAAGCGCGCGCCTTTATCCAGATGATGGCCGAGCCAGCCTTCGACCAGATTGGAATAACCGAGCTGCTCGGCTTGCCCCAGCGCCATCGCGCCGATTTGCGTATCGAACAGCGGATGCGGGGTTTTGCCGGTGAGATTATAGATAATCTCGATATCCTGCCCGCCCGCGTGGAAGACTTTGAGCACATCCTGATTATCGGTGAGGAGATCAAGCAGCGGCTTCATATCGAGCCCGTGCGCCATCGGATCAATCGCGGCGGCTTCCTTGCCGTCGGAAATCTGGATGAGGCAGAGTTCCGGCCAGAACGTATTTTCTCGCATAAATTCGGTATCGACCGCCACAAAATCGGCTTTGGCCAGCCGGGCGCATAATTTGGCGAGGGAATCGCTGTCGGTAATTAACGGATGAATCTGCATGGCCTTGCCCCATAACAGGAGATGCCGACTTGACAAAGCGGGCAGTTGCAGCCTTTACGCAGCGCCATATTGTCGGCGCGGCTTGCGCGCCTGATTTCAAGCATTTTTCTCGGGAAGACTTTAATATGCACGCCTATCGGACCCACACTTGCGCGGATTTGCGCGCGGCCAATGTCGGCGAAACCGTTCGCCTGTCGGGCTGGGTGCATAGGAAGCGCGACCATGGCGGCTTGCTGTTCGTCGATTTGCGCGACCATTATGGCCTGACCCAGATCGTCACCGATAGCGACAGCGCGGCCTTCAAGGCGCTCGATAGCGCGCGCACCGAAAGTGTGGTGACGGTCACCGGCGAAGTCATCGCCCGTACCAAGGAAACCATCAACCCGAACCTTCCGACCGGCGAGATTGAAGTGCGCGCCAAGGAAGTCGTGGTGCAGTCGATGGCTGCCGAACTTCCCATGCCGGTTGCGGGCGAGCAGGAATATCCCGAGGAAATCCGCCTCAAATATCGCTTCCTCGACCTCCGCCGTGAAACGCTCCACGCCAATATCGTGACGCGCACCAGGATCATCTCGGACATGCGCCGCCGCATGGAAGCGGCGGGCTTCACCGAATATTCGACGCCGATTTTGACCGCCTCGTCACCCGAAGGCGCGCGCGATTTTCTCGTGCCCAGCCGTATTCATGCCGGGACCTTCTACGCGCTCCCGCAAGCGCCGCAGCAATATAAGCAGCTGCTGATGGTCGCAGGCTTCGACCGTTATTTCCAGATCGCGCCTTGCTTCCGCGACGAAGACCCGCGCGCCGACCGGCTGCCGGGCGAATTTTACCAACTCGACCTTGAAATGAGCTTCGTCACGCAGGAAGAAGTGTGGGAAACCATGGAGCCGGTGATCGGCGGCGTGTTTGAAGCCTTTGCCGGCGACAAGAAGGTCACGCCCATCGGCCAATTCCTGCGCATTCCTTATGCAGAATCGATGCTCAAATATGGTAGCGACAAGCCGGACCTTAGGAACCCCATTCTGATCTCCGACGTCGGCGAGCATTTCAAAGGCTCCGGCTTTGGCCTGTTCGACAAGATCGTGTCGGGTGGTGGTTTCGTTCGCGCGATCCCGGCTCCAGGCACCGCGGACAAGAGCCGCAAATTCTTCGACGATATGAACGAATGGGCGCGCGGCGAAGGCTTTGCCGGCCTCGGCTATGTTACCCGCAAGGGCGGCGAATTTGGCGGCCCCATCGCCAAGAACCATGGCGAAGAGGGCATGGCGAAGCTTTATGAAACGCTCGGCCTCGGCCCCGATGACGGGCTATTCTTTGCCGCGTCCGCCAAGGAAGAGGAAGCCGCGAAGCTGGCAGGGCTCGCCCGCACGCGCGTTGCGACGCAATTGGACCTCATCGACCAGGACCGGTTTGAACTGTGCTGGATCGTCGATTTCCCCATGTATGAATGGGACGAGGACAACAAAAAGGTCGATTTCTCGCACAACCCCTTCTCGATGCCGCAGGGCGGGCTTGAGGCGCTGGAGGGCCAGGACCCGCTCACCATCAACGCCTATCAATATGACCTGGTCTGCAACGGCTATGAAATCGCGTCGGGATCGATCCGCAACCATATGCCCGAAACCATGGTCAAGGCGTTCGAGATTGCGGGGCTTTCCAAGGCAGACGTCGAGGAACGCTTCGGCGGCATGTACCGCGCCTTCCAATATGGCGCGCCCCCGCATGGCGGCATGGCAGCAGGCGTCGACCGCGTCGTCATGCTGCTCTGCGGCGCACAGAATCTGCGCGAAATCACGCTCTTCCCGATGAACCAGAAGGCCGAAGATTTGCTGATGGGCGCCCCGTCACGTCCGAACGACAAGCAGTTGCAGGAGCTGCATATCAAGGTGGTTGAGGAAGAATGACCGTTTCGGTCTCGTTTCTCTTTTTTCCGTAGTCCTGAGCTTGTCGAAGGACGTGCCACTGTCTTACACCATGGGCTTCGACAAGCTCAGTCCTTCGGGTAAGATTTGGGGAAAGCCATGACCATCAATCTTTCGGACTACGAAAAAGGCGAGAAATATAAGGGCGATTATGACGCCGATCTTGCCGCGTTGCAGGATCGGATGACGCGCATCCAGCAGGCGCAGATCATTCATAAACAGCGCTCGATCATCATGATCGAAGGCTGGGACGCGGCGGGGAAGGGCGGGATCATCACCCGCATGACCGGGATGCTCGACCCGCGTTATTACGAGGTCTGGCCGATTGCCGCGCCTTCGCCTGAGGAAAAAGAGCGCCACTTCCTCTATCGCTTCTGGAAACGCATCCCCGGCATGGGCGAGATCGTGGTGTTCGACCGCAGCTGGTATGGCCGTGTGCTGGTCGAACGCATCGAGGGCTATTGCAGCGAGGCCGAATGGAAGCGCGCCTATGACGAAATCAACGAATTTGAATCGCAGCAGGTGGAAAATGGCACCCACCTGATCAAGCTGTTCTGCCATGTGACGCAGAAGGAGCAGGATAAACGCTTTGCCGAGCGGCTGAACGATCCGTGGAAACGCTGGAAAACCGGCACCGATGATTATCGCAACCGGTCGAAACGCAAAGATTATCTCGAAGCCTATAAAGATATGTTCAAGCTCACCGACACGCGCTGGGCGCCGTGGAAGGCGATTGACATGAACAACAAAAAGGCCGGACGGATCGCGGCGATGACCTATGTATGCGACCGGCTGGAGACGATGATCCCGATGACCGGAGAGGCGGCCGATCCGGCAGTGGTCGCGCTGGCAGAAGAGGCGTTCGGGTTCAAACTGGACGAGAAGGATAGCGGGGGCGAGTAAGGCCCCAAACCTTCTACCCCTCTGGAAGAACGGAATGAGCGAATTTTGCCGAGGGCGTTGCGGTGTTCTTAGAGCCGCCCTTCGACAGGCTCAGGGCTACGGATTTGTGTAGCGCGTAGCCGTCACTATAGCCCGAAGTCCTGAGCTTGTCGAAGGACGTGCCTTCGCAATGGCCGCGCTATCCGGCGGGATATTCCACCGCCATCACCTCATATTCCTTTTCCCCCGCAGGCAGCACCACCTTGCGCAAATCGCCTACCGCCGCGCCGCGCAAGGCTCGCGCGATCGGAGAGTTCCACCCGACCTTGCCTGCGCCCGCATCGGCTTCATCGTCGCCGACCAAAGTCAGCGTGCGGTGGTTGTCGTCCTCATCGGCAATGGTGATGGTGCAACCGAAATAGGCTTTGCTCTTGTCCGGCTGTTCGCGCGGATCAACCACTTGCGCGGCCTTCATCCGCCTGGCGAGCCAGGCCAGCCGCCGGTCGATTTCGCGCATCCGTTTGCGGCCATAAAGATAGTCGCCATTTTCGCTGCGGTCGCCATTGCCCGCCGCCCAGGAGACCACCTCGACAATCGCGGGGCGCTCAACCTCGAGCAGCTGGCGATATTCCTCGCTCAGCGCCGCATAGCCTGCGGGCGTGATATAATTGGGCCGCTCTGCCATATCCCTTTTACCCCCGTGCCCGGACCTCAGCCGGGCTTGCTCGTCTTGCCGAGATAGAAGGACAGGGGGTTGCGCTCGTGGCGATATTTGGGCTCGGGGTTGATCGTATCATAGACCACCGCATTTTCGAGCACGCGCTGCACATAACCGCGCGTTTCGGTGAGGGGAATGGCCTCGATCCAGTCGAGGATTTCAATCTCGCCCATGCGCGGATCGCCATTGGCGCGCAGCCATTTGCGCACATTGCCGGGACCCGCATTATAGGCCGCGACCGCCAGCGGATAGCTGCCGAACTGGTTCATCAGCCCGCGGAAATAGGTGGAGCCGAGCATGATATTATAGGTCGGATCATAAAGCTGCTCATAGCCATAGCCCATGCCCAGCTTGCCTGCGGTTTCGCGCGCGGTGCCGGGCATCAGCTGCATGAGGCCGGTGGCCCCCGCATGGCTGATGATGCGCTTGTCGAACTGGCTTTCCTGCCGTGCGATGGCGTGGATCATGGTCCATTGGTCGCGCTCCGTCACTGGCACCGCGACCGTCGGGAAGCCCGCCGGGGTATAGTCATTAAGGCCATTCATCCGCGCGCTGCGTCCGACCATCACCGAAAGATCGGGGCGGGCGATTTCATCCGCGAGGCGGGCGGCGAAATAATGGTCGGCATCAGAACGCGCAAAATTGGCAATCGCCCGCACGAACAGGCTTTGCGTTCTCCAGTCACCCTGCTGGCCGAGGAGGCGCGCCGCGCGCACGACACTGCGGTTCTGGAACGCATCGCGTTCGGCGCCGGAGAAGCTCACCGTGGTCGGCGGCTTGGGCTTGGGCTGCGGCAGGCCCAGCCGTTCGAGCGCGAGCTGCCCGTAAAACTGGTCGAAATGCTGCGCGGCCTGCTGATAATAGCTTTGCGCATGGTCGGCATGGCCCGCCTGCGTTGCGGCGCGTCCGGCCCAATAATAGCCCTTGGACTGGATTTGCGGCGAGCGCGCCGCTTCGGCATATTTGCGGAACATGGCTTCGGCGTCATGCGGACGACCGAGCTGCTTCATCGCGGTCATGCCTGCGAGCCAGACGAGGCTGGTATAATCATCGCGCACGCCCGCCGATTGTTCGCGGATGAGGACGCCGGGTTCGAATGCGTCATCGACCTTGCTCGCGATATTATAGGCGGTCATGAACTGCGCGTCGCCCGCCGCGCCGCGCGCGTTGACGAGGAGGGTTTCATACCATTCTTCGGGATCGGC
The DNA here is from genome assembly GCA_023458055.1 of Pseudomonadota bacterium. Taxonomy (GTDB): domain Bacteria; phylum Pseudomonadota; class Alphaproteobacteria; order Sphingomonadales; family Sphingomonadaceae; genus JAFAFE01. The sequence continues at coordinate 105,509 of JAEXAW010000002.1, read as the reverse complement.
CGGGCGGCTGGTCAACTGGCGGTCGCGCGACAGGAGGTTGCGCGCGCCGACCGTATCGCCGGTGGCGCGCAGCCAGGTCGCGCGGTCAACAATATAGCCCGGATCATTGCGCGCGATGCCATCAACGATGGACGCCTTGGCCGCCGCATCGGGCGCGCGGGTGCGCATCGCAAGGCGCGCATCGTAGATCGGGCGCTTGTTGGTCGAGGTGTAGGGGAGCTGCCGCGCCGCTGCGCTGGTTTGCCCCGAAAGCAACAGGCGGTCCATCCGCGCATCATGGTCGACCGGCGTCAGCGCACCGGGGAACTGGCTCAACAGCCGCGCTTCATCGGTTGCGCTGAGATTGCCTTCGCGCCATGCGCGGCGCGCGGCGGCCTGCGCTTCAACCGGCTTATTATCGCCCGCAAGCGCCACCGCATAGCGCAGCCAGCCACCGGGCGTCAGCGGCGGGAAGCGGTTGAAATAGGCAATCGCGCTATTGGGGCTGAGGCTATAATCGATGGGCGCGCTCTCGGCCTGTTTGCGCAGCTTGTCCTCATTGGGCCAATCGGGGTTCGCGACGAGAAACTGGGTCAGTTCGCCAAAGCTTGCGCCCGAGCTGTTGACCAGGCGCTGCCACTGCATAACGCTGTTCGACACCGAAGCGTCGGCGGGCAGGCCGCGCTGGCTGACCGGCGCCCAGCTGGTTTGCTGATGCTGCACCGGTGATTTGGGTTTCAGCGTCGGCACCAGGATCGGCATGGTCGTCGATGCGGGCTGCGCCGTGGGGTTGGGCTGAGTTCCCGGCTCGGCCGAAACAGCAGCGGGAACGAAGGTGAGGGCGGTAAAAAGCGAAATACCTAAAGCAAAGCGAGAAACCATGCTTGCCATGATGGGGGTGTTCTCCTTATCAGACGCTGAACGTGCGCCGGCAGGCGGAATAAATGTCTGACCCAAGCCTAAAGAGGCTTTGGACGGGTATGTAAAGGAACAAGTTGATGTTTTCGGGTTCCATTCCCGCTCTGGTGACCCCATTTCGCGACGGAGCGTTTGACGAATCCGCGTTCCGCCGCTTTGTCGACTGGCAGATTGCCGAAGGCTCGAACGGGCTCGTGCCGTGCGGCACGACCGGCGAAAGCCCGACGCTATCCTATGACGAACATTATCGCGTTATCGCGGTGTGCATCGAACAGGCCGCGGGCCGGGTTCCGGTGATAGTGGGCGCAGGGTCGAACGATACCGCGACCGCCGTCCGCCACATGAAGTTCGCGCAAGAGCAAGGTGCCGACGCGGCGCTGATCGTTGTGCCCTATTATAACAAGCCGAGCCAGGAAGGGCTGTACGCGCATTTCGCGCATCTCGCCGAAAAGTCCGACCTTCCCATCATTCTCTACAATGTGCCCTCGCGCACGGTCGCTGACCTGCTTCCTGAAACGGTGGCGCGCCTCGCCGAAATCCCATCGATTGTCGGGATCAAGGATGCGAGCGGCAATCTCGCGCGGGTTTCCTCGCACACCATCGGTTGCGGGCGGCGCTTCTGCCAGCTGTCGGGCAATGACGATATGGCGGTTTCGTTCAACGCGGCGGGCGGGGTTGGCTGTATTTCGGTGACCGCGAATGTCGCGCCGCGCCTTTGTGCCGAATTGCAAAAGGCGAGCCTTGCCGGAGACCGGGCCAAGGCGATCGAGATCAACAATATCCTGCAATTGCTGCATCTCGCGCTGTTCGCCGACACCTCGCCCGGACCAACCAAATATGCGGTGTCGCGCATCCATGACTGGTTCGATCCCGAAGTGCGTCTGCCGATCATTCCGGCAAGTGCGGAGGCGCGCGAAGCGGTGGATAAGGCACTGGTTGCAGCAGACCTTATCTGACCTGTAATATTCCGCGATTCCACCCCTTATATCCCGCCAAAATCTGATTATATAGACCGCTTCATGGCCCGCCCCAAACCGTCCACCTTTGACAAGAAAAAGACCGTCGCCGAAAACCGGCGCGCGCGGTTCGATTATGCCATTGGCGATGTTTATGAAGCGGGCATCGTGCTGACCGGGACCGAGGTCAAGTCGCTGCGCTTTGGCGAAGGCTCGATCACCGAAAGCTATGCCGAGGTCAATGATAGCGGCGTATGGCTGATCAATTCGAACATTCCCGAATTCAGCCACGGCAACCGCTTCAACCATGAACCGCGCCGCCCGCGCAAATTGCTTCTCCACGAACGCGAGATCGACAAATTCCACGGTGCCGTCGCACGGCAGGGGATGACGCTGGTGCCGCTCTCCATTTATTTCAATGGCCGTGGCCGCGCCAAGGTGGAGCTCGCGCTCGCCAAGGGCAAGAAGGCGCATGACAAGCGCGAAACCATCAAGGAACGCGACTGGAAGCGCGAGCAGGGCCGCCTCCTGAGGGATCGCGGCTAAGACGATGCTCGAACGGCTGCAAAACTGGGCCAATGAAAAGATGCCGACCCGCGAGGGGATGGCGGAAAATAAATATATACGCCCCTTTGCCCACCGTGTGTTGCGCAGCGAATTGTGGCGCTTCAACCGTCGCTCGGTGCCGCGCGGGGTCGCCTTGGGGGTAATTGCAGCCGTCGTGCCAGTCGCGCAAATGCTGATTGCCGCGCTGCTTGCGCTGCCCGTGCGCGCCAATGTGCCGGTCGCGGTGGCGACCACTTTCATCACCAATCCGTTTACGACACCGTTCATTCTCGCCGCTTCCTATAAGGTCGGCCAGCATATGTTGCGGATCGACAGCCTGACTTATGGCCGCCCGCTCAATGCGGTCGCCCATTCCGACCATGTCGAAACCTGGATGGAATGGTTCACCGGCAATGCGGGGCTGATTGCCATGAACACGGCGGTCGGGCTGGTCACGCTCGCCATCGTCTGCGCGGCGCTCGGCTATCTGCTCGCAAGCTTTGGTTGGCGCTGGTGGATCGCGCATAAGTGGAAACAGCGCGCAAAAAGGCGCAAGGAGCAGAGTTGAAACCTGCGCTCTTGGTTTTATAGCGGATTTATGCACGTCGCCTCACCAGGGAGGACAAGGAGGATGCGAAAGATATGAAACACGTTTTGAACATAAAAGCCCGTTGGACCGGTGTGCTCGGTGCGGGTGTTGCGCTTGCGGCGCTGTCCGGTTGCGCCACGGTTAGCGAAACCGCCGAGACGGAATCGGCCAAGGCGGTGGTCGAACAGACTGCCAATGCGACCTTCGTTCCGGCGAAGCCCAAGCCAACATATGGCGATTTCGGCATGGATGCGACCGGCATGGACAAGAGCGTCGCGCCGGGCGATGATTTTTACGCCTATTCCAACGGCACCTGGGCCAAGACCACGACGATCCCGGCGGACAAGTCCAACTATGGCATGTTCACCGTGCTGGATGATCTGTCCAAGCGCCGCACGCGCGAAATTCTCGATGCTGCCAAGAATGATGCCAACAGCCATATCGGTCGCGCTTATGCAAGCTTCCTTGATGATGCGGCGGTAGAAGCCAAGGGCCTCGCCCCGATCGAGCCCTGGCTTAACGAGGTTCGCGGCATGAAGACCAAGGCCGATTATGTCGCGCTCGCCGCCAAGGGCGACCGCATGGGCATTGGCGGGGTCAACTATGCCTATATCGGGCAGGACGACAAGAATCCCGAAACCTATATTCCGGTGCTCGGCCAATATGGGCTCGGCATGCCCGACCGCGACTATTATCTGTCCAATGCCGCGCAATTCACTGCCGCACGGACCAAATATCTGACTTATCTACAGAATATGCTGACGCTGGCGGGGGAAAAGAACGCGGCGGCCCGCGCGCAAGCTTTGTTCAATTTTGAAAAGCAGATCGCAACCGCCCACTGGACCAAGGTCGACAGCCGCGATGCGGACAAGACCTATAACAAGATGACGGTGGCACAGCTCACCAAGCTTGCGCCGGGCTATGATTATGCCGGATGGCTGAAGGGCATCGGCGTCAACAGCAACGAAGTGATCGTCAGCCAGCCCTCGGCGCTCGCCGGCATTGCCAAGGCGGTCAAGGCCGCCCCGCTTTCGGTGCTGCGCGACCAGCTGCTCGTGCGTAGCCTGTCGACCTATGCCGGCGTGTTGCCGGATCGCATCACCAAGGAAAATTTCGCTTTTTACGGCACCGCGCTGTCGGGCACACCGGAAATGGAGCCGCGCTGGAAACGGGCGGTCAACTTCACCGTCGGCGGGCTCAGTGATGAAGTGAGCAAGGAATATGTTGCGCGCTTCTATCCGCCCGAAACCAAAGCGGCGGCAGACAGGCTGGTCAAGAATGTGGTCGCCGCCATGGGCCGCCGCATCGACGCGCTCGACTGGATGGCGCCCGCCACCAAGGAAAAGGCGCGCGGCAAGCTTGCGGCCTTCACCACCAAGATCGGCTATCCCGACCGCTGGCAGGATTATAGCAGCATCGACATCAAGAGCGATGACCTGTTCGGCAATGCGGTGCGGATGAACCAATGGGCGCATGAGGACCAACTGTCCAAGCTTGGCCAGCCGATCCGCCGCTGGGAATGGGGCATGACCCCGATGGAAATCAACGCTTATGCCAATTTCGGCATGAACGAGATCGTCTTCCCGGCCGCGATCCTCCAGCCGCCCTTCTTTGATCCCAATGCGGATGATGCGATCAACTATGGCGGCATTGGCGCGGTGATCGGCCATGAAATCAGCCATCATTTCGACGATCAGGGTTCGAAATATGACGCGAGCGGCAAGCTCACCACCTGGTGGACCGACGCGGACGTTAAAGCGTTCAAGGCAGCAGCCAAGAAGCTGGCCGACCAATATAGCCAATATGAAGTCCTGCCGGGGCAGAAGATCAATGGCGAGTTCACGCTCGGTGAAAATATCGGTGACCTTGCCGGCCTCGCGGTGGCTTATGATGCCTATAAAGCCTCGCTCGGCGGCAAGGAAGCGCCGGTGATTGACGGCATGACCGGCGACCAGCGTTTCTATCTCGGCTGGGCGCAGGTGTGGCGGCGCAATTATCGCGAGGCCAACCTGTCGCAGCGCCTGACCACGGATCCGCACTCGCCCTCGATCCAGCGGGTCTGGAGCGTGCGCAACCAGGATCCTTGGTACAACGCCTATAATGTCCAGCCGGGGCAGAAGCTTTATCTGCCGGCTGAACAGCGCGTTCGCATCTGGTAAGGAGACGAACCCGCTTTGGCCTTTCGGCGCGCCTTGAGGGATCGCCCGTTACTGGCGCCCGAAACCGGCGTTTATGGCGGGCTCAGTAAAACGGAATGGCTGCTGCTGCTCATTGCAGCGGCGGCCAGCCTGCTGCTGGTGTTTTTTGCGCTCGAAGATTGGGTATTAGCGGCCGGCATGTTGTTGGCGCTGGTCGTGCTCGGCGCTGGCGCAATCCTCCTGCGGCGGCTCTATCCCGCCGGATCGCTGACGGCAATCGTGACGCCCGATTGGTCGATCACCCGCGAGGCAGCCGACCATGACGGCATCGGTATCGCGATCACCGACCGTAGCGGGCGGATGGTCTGCGCCAATGACCTTTATGCAAGCTGGTTTGGCGGGTTCGTGACCCCGCCGGGCTTGCCGGTCGATGGACGCGGGGTTGAGCTCCTCACCGAAGCGGGCAGGCGCGCTTGGCGTGATGGGCTTTCCGCCGTCGAAACGCTCACCTGCGGCGAGGTCGAGCTTGAAGCGGAGATTATCCGCTCGGGCAATTCCGACGACTATCTTTTGTGGCGCTTCCGGCCCGTCCTGCATCAGGACATTGTTAACGACAGCGTCCGGCAGGTTAGCGGCCCGGTGGGGCAATCCCTGAGCGTAGCCGGGATCATGGCCTGCGTTATCGACAGCGACGGGCGCATCCGTACCGCGAACGACGCCTTTGTGGTCCGCGCCGCCGGAAGCCGCGAGACAGATGTTACCGATCAGCAATTTGCCGCCTACCTGCGGGTGGATGAGCGCGGGCTCATTTATTTCACCCGCGAAAGTGACCGCGCAACGCCGGTGCGGCTGCTCCAGGTTCCGCTCAATCCCGACGATGCACAAAATGGTCCGGTCCTCGTGCTGCTGGTCGATGAAGAAGCCGTGGCGCTCGAACGCGGCAATTCGACCGAGGCGGTGAAGAAGCTCGTCTCGCTCCTCCCCATCGGCGTTGCGATGGTCAACCGCGATGGCCGCTTCATCCATATGAACAATCGCTTCATCCGGGCGGCGGGGCTGACGGAAGGGCAACATCCTGTTTATCCCGGCGATCTGGTGATTGCGGAGGACAAGTCGGCGGTCGGCGATGCGGTGCGGCGCTATGGCACCGGCCAGCAACTGGGCGGCGACCTTGCGGTCCGCTTGCGCAGTAACGCCGATGAGCCGGTCGCGCTCTCAATCGCCGGGGTGCGCGGCATGGGCGAGGCGGCGGTGCTGTTGAGCCTCAAAGACAATAGCGAGGAATCGCGCCTCAAACGCCAGGTGGCGCAAGCCTCCAAAATGCAGGCGGTGGGCCAGCTTGCGGGCGGCGTCGCGCACGACTTTAACAATATCCTCACTGCAATCATCGGCTATTGCGACCTCATCCTGATGCGCCACACGCCGGGCGACAGCGATTATGCCGACATCGTCCAGATCCAGTCCAACGCCAACCGCGCGGCGGCGCTCACCCGCCAGTTGCTTGCCTTTTCGCGCCAGCAAACCCTGCGCCCGCAAATTCTGCAATTGCCCGATGTGATTTCCGAAGTGTCGGCGCTGCTCAACCGCTCGCTTGGCGAGACGGTGACGCTGACGGTCAATCACGGACGCGGGCTGGGGGCAGTGCGCGCGGACCCCAACCAGCTTGAGCAGGTGCTTCTGAACCTTGCCGTTAACGCGCGCGATGCGATGCCGGATGGCGGCGAACTCACCATCGAAACCTATCCGCTCGCGGCGCGTGATGTGCCGGGACTTGGCCTCGATATCCTGCCCGAGGCCGATTATAGCGTGATGAAGGTCAGCGATACCGGCACCGGCATCCCCGCCGATGTCCTCCCCAAAATCTTCGAGCCCTTCTTCACCACCAAGGATGTCGGCAAGGGGACGGGGCTGGGGCTTTCGACCTGCTACGGGATCGTCAAACAGTCGGGCGGGTTCATCTTTGCCGATTCCGTCACCGCCGCGACGCGCAAGGGAAACCAGCCGACCGGCACCAGCTTCACCCTCTATTTCCCGGTCCATGGTGGGCCAGATATTGCCGCCGCGCCGCCGGTTCGCGAAATCAAGCCGCGCGAAAATTGGGGCTCGGGCGATATTCTCCTCGTCGAGGATGAAGATATGGTGCGCGCGGTTGCCGAACGCGCGCTCACCCGCGCGGGCTATACCGTCACCACGGCCGGGAATGGCGAGGAGGCGTTGGTGCAACTCGCCAAGATGGACAAGGTCGACCTTCTGGTGTCCGATGTCGTCATGCCGCAAATGGACGGGCCGACGCTGGTCAAAACGGTGCGAGAGGCGCGCCCTGACCTTCCCGTGCTGTTCATGTCGGGCTATGCCGAGGAGCAATTGCGCAAGACCATCACGCTCGACAATGTCGCGTTCCTGCCCAAGCCCTTCTCGGTCGGCCAGCTCATCGAAAAAGTGCAGACCGTGCTGGGCGAGGCCGCGTCCGCAAAGTAAGGGCGGGGGCGGAAGCGGGGGCGGGCCTTACAACCCGCCGTCAAAGCGGAAGGTAAAGCGGTAATCCCGCGCCGGAAAGCCGCGATCCTTGACCCGCTCGGGCGTGACCGCGATCAGCCGCAATTCCCCGTCCGCCACCGGCACGCCCTCACGATTATTGAGCTCCAGCTCCTTGCTCCAGCTACCGCCGGTCACGCGAACCTTGACCCGCACCTGCCCGGCCCACACGCACTGCACGCCCTTGGGGCAGCGGCTGTCTTCCAGCACCGCCAGCGGCGTCACGGCGGGGCCACCGACATAAGCCGTCTGCCCCAGCGCCACCGGCCCCTCGATGGGCTTGTCCGGCGTGGTTACCGACGCGCAGCCCGCAAGCAGCGCGAGAGGAAGGGGCATAACAAGTAAAGCCAATCGGTTCATAAGCTGGGGGTTCTCCTCATATTTACACCATGCCAGGCCCGCCGACCAAGACCGCCTAACACCTCCCCGGCACGGGAAGACAGCGACCCATAGCATCGCGGTGGGGTATGGAAAATGAACAGATTTCGTCGCTTGGTTCTGGCCAAGCCGTCGCTCATGCCGGAGTGCCACGAAATTGACCGGCCCTGGGTTGCGGAAAACCCTAAATTCGGATGGTGCGTCATTCAGCCTCATTAACTTAAATAAATAATAGAACCTAAATTGCGCACAAAGCCGCAAAGGCACAAAGAACCGCGTTCGCCGTCACCCTCCCTTTGTGGCTTCGTGGCTTGGTGCGAGATAATAAATCTAACCTGTGCCCCTCGATTGCGGCGGGATTCGTGATGATTACGATTACGGTGATTACGGTGATTACGGTGATTACGGTGACGGCGATCACGGTGACAGGTGCGAAAACCCTTCATTCCTGACACGACATTCAATGTCATGATCTGAATGATTTCACGCGGAGGCGCAGAGATCGCGGAGGGGAAGGGCTTCGTGGCAAGTGTCGTTCCAATCTCTGCGGCCTCTGCTCCCTTTGCGCCTCTGCGCGAAACGAATTTTCACGCGAGCCGCAAAGACGGCGATATCAAAATCCGCCTCTTCGCGCCCCTCGCGGCTTCGCGTGCAATGAATAATAGAACCCAAAGATTGCGCGCACAAAGCCACAAAGCCACGAAGAACCGCGCTCGCCGTCACCCTCCCTTTGTGGCTTCGTGGCTTCGTGCGAGATAATAAATCTAACCCGTGCCCCCGGCGAAGCTGTAGTGGGCTCGCCTGCCCGGGCGATGATTTCGCTTTCCTACAGATGGCGCGCCATGCCAGCCTCGCTTTCGAGTCGGTGTGATGGGGCAAACTTGGGCTGCGCGTCGGCGAGGTGGAGGAGGTGGTTGCGCCGACCGATTATTGGCGTGTGAGATTGGGAGGTTGGCAGGCGAGGGATGGGGACATGCAGGTGCACCCTACCCGTCTCTCGACTTCGCTCGAGACGAACGGACGTATGGGGAATGCCGCGAGGTGCCGTTCTTGGGGTGATCTCCCTATGTCGGCGGCGGATTTCTGCCGAAAATGGCAAAGTTCGCACGGGATGGGCTTTGGTACGAAAAATGCTACAGTCTGTTGCTTTTGTTGCTTTTGACTTGGCCTTGGCCGCTTCCCCTTGCCAAGCGGCGCTGGCCGCGCGAAAGGGCGATGCATGAGCGACAATGACACGACCGACCTTCCCGAAGACGATAATTCGCAAGCCAGGCCCGAAGACGAATTTGACGCGATTGTTGAACATCCGTTCGATAGCGCGTTGTCCGAGCGCTATCTGGTCTATGCGATGTCGACCATCACCGCGCGCTCGCTCCCGGATTTGCGCGACGGGTTGAAGCCGGTGCATCGTCGCCTCCTCTGGGCGATGCGGCTCTTGAAGCTTGATCCCAACCAGGGCTTCAAAAAATGCGCGCGCGTAGTCGGCGACGTGATCGGTAAATATCACCCCCATGGCGATGCCTCGGTTTATGACGCGATGGTGCGCATGGCCCAGAGCTTTTCGCTGCGCTATCCGCTGGTCGACGGGCAGGGCAATTTCGGCAATATCGACGGGGATAATGCCGCGGCCTATCGTTATACCGAAGCGCGGCTGACGCGGGTTGCGGTTGACCTCATGCAGGGGCTCGACGAAGGCACGGTCGAGTTCCGCCCGACCTATAATGGCGAGGATGAAGAGCCCGAAATCATGCCGGGGCTGTTCCCCAATCTCCTCGCCAATGGCGCGAGCGGGATTGCGGTGGGCATGGCGACCAACATCCCTTCGCACAATGTGGCGGAAGTGATTGATGCCGCACTGATGGTGCTGGACAATCCGGCGGTCGAGATGGACCAGCTGATGGAGGTGTTCCACGGGCCGGATTTCCCGACCGGCGGCTTGTTGGTCGATAGCCCGGCGGTGATCAAGCAGGCTTATACGACCGGCCGGGGTTCCTTGCGCATCCGCGCGCGCTTTGCCGAACCGGAAAAGGCCCAAGGGGCGGGCGCATGGCAACTGGTGGTGACGGAAATCCCCTATCAGGTGCAAAAGTCCAAGCTGATCGAGCAGATTGCGCAGCTCATTGCCGACAAAAAGCTGCCCATCCTCGAAGATGTGCGCGATGAATCGACCGAAGATGTCCGCATCGTGCTGGTCCCCAAGAGCCGCAATGTCGACCCGGAGATATTGAAGGAGAGCCTCTATCGCCTGACCGATCTTGAGGTGCGCTTCGGGCTCAACCTGAACGTGCTCGATGCGGACCGTACGCCGCGGGTGATGGGGTTGAAAGAGCTGCTCGGCGAATGGCTCAAGCATCAGATCATCGTCATCAAGCGCCGCGCCGAACATCGGCTGGCCAAGATTGACGACAGGCTCGAATTGCTTGGCGGCTATATCATCGCCTTTCTGAACCTCGACCCGGTGATCGAAATCATCCGCACCGAAGATGAACCAAAGCCGGTGATGATGGCGGAGTTCGCGCTCTCCGACCGGCAGGCCGAAGCGATCCTCAACATGCGGTTGCGCAGCTTGCGCAAGCTGGAGGAGATGGAACTGCGGCGCGAAAAAGAGGCGCTGGAGAAAGAACGCGAAGAGCTGGTCAAGCTGATCGAAAGCGATGCCCGCCAGCGCACCCGGTTGAAGCGTGACTTGGCCAAGCTGCGCGAAACCTATGGGCCGGAAACCGAGCTTGGCCGCAGGCGGACCACGGTTGAGGAACAGGGGCCCGCGCGCGAGATTTCCATCGAAGCCTTTGTCGAGCGCGAACCTGTAACCGTGATCATGTCGCAGCGCGGCTGGATCCGTGCGATGAAGGGCCATGTCGATCTCGGCAAGCCCGAGGAGTTCAAGTTCAAGGAAGGCGATGGCCCCGCCTTTGCCGTCCATGCGCAGACCACGGACAAGATCCTGATCGCCGCGGACAATGGCCGCTTCTACACGGTGGGGGCGGATAAACTCCCCGGCGGGCGCGGCTTTGGCGAGCCGGTGCGGCTCATGGTGGACCTTGACGAGGCCGCTAAAATTATCGGCGTTGAACCGGCCAAAGCTGACCAGATGCTGTTGCTGGCGGCCTCGAACGGGCGCGGCTTCACGGTCAAGATGGGCGATATTGTCGCGGAAACCCGCAAGGGCAAGCAGGTGGTGAACTTGAAGCCGGGCTCGCATCTCGCTGTGGTGCGACCGATTGGGGCCGGCCATGACTATGTTGCGATCATCGGCGAAAACCGCAAACTGGTGGTGTTCCCGGTGAGCGAGCTTCCCGAAATGGCGCGGGGGCAGGGGGTGACCTTGCAACGCTATAAGGATGGCGGGCTGTCTGACGCCAAGACCTTCCGGTTTGAAGAGGGGCTAAGCTGGGCGATGGGCGGCGAAACCGGGCGGACGCGCACCGAAACGGACCTCACCCAATGGCGCGTGGCAAGGGGTGCAGGGGGGCGGATGCCGCCAACTGGTTTTCCGCGTAACAATAAATTTGACTAAAACTATCGAATCGTACCCGGCGTTAACTCTCGCTTTACGGAAACCCGTTTACAAAAAGCCTATGGGAAGCAGTCAGCCAGAGCGCTTTGGAGAAGCGGTCGTACCGGCTCCGCAGCGGCGCAGGGAAACGCCTGTCCGCGGCGCCGCGGCTTATATGGGCGCGCTGCTTGACGACGTCGGGAAGGCGTTTTTTCAGCCTGGCGCGCCTGCATTCGACCCATTGTGGCTCGAAGCCCTGCCCATTGCCGCCGCGATTATCGTGCCGCGTCAGAATGGCAGCTTTCGCACGATTGCAGCCAACGGGAAGTTCGCCGCGATCCGCTTCGTTGATGCGAGGCCGGAGGAAGCGGAAGCTCTGGAATTTGCAATCGGCGAGATTGCGGCCGGACGCGAGGGCAGCGCCCAGCTCGACTGGCGCGTCGGCAACGAGGTTGCGGGCCGCGAATATCGCGTCACCGTGCACACGCTGGCTGACTATCACGGCTTGGCCGACCATGCGCTGTTCACGCTGATCGACCGGACACACGAAATTCAAACCGAAAACAGCCTGCGGCGGGAAATGGTCTCGGACAGCCTGACCGGCCTTCCCAACCGCAGCGGATTTGAAGATGCGGTCGAAGCGGTGCTCGCCCAGCCCGAATTTGCGGGCCAGGATTATGCGATCATTGTGGTCGACCTGGCGCGCTTCAGCCGGATCAACCAAGCGGTCGGACCGCTCGCCGGGGATGAACTCATCATCACCATTGCGCGCCGCCTGCGCTCGTCGCTGAGAAGCGGCGATTTTATTGGCCGGATCGGCGGCAATGAATTCGCGATCTTCGCACGGCTGCGCGACGGGCGGGCGGACGCGCGCGAAATCGTCCGTCGCATCCGCACCTGTTTCGACCATCCCTGCCGCATTTCCGAACTGCAGATCAGCGTCGATTGCGCCATTGGTTGCGCGATAGAAAGCAACCGCGATGTGGATGTCGATGATGTCGTCCGCCACGCGCAGATCGCGATGAAGCGGGCCAAGCAGACCGACCGGCTGGAAATCTATGAGCCGACTACCCTCGCGTTGGCGCGTGACCGGTTCAGCCTGGAAACCGAACTGCGGCGCGCCATCGAGACCGAGCGGCTGACGCTCGCGTTCCAGCCGCTGATCGAATTGAAGAGCGGACGGGTTGCGGGTTTCGAAGCATTGGCGCGCTGGCGTGATCCTGATCGCGGGGTCATATCGCCGGCCGATTTCATCCCGATTGCCGAAGATAGCGGCCTGATCGTGCCGCTCGGTCAATGGGCGATTGGCGAGGCCGCGCGGGTGCTGGCTGACTGGGATGCACGCCTGCCGGAGAGTGCGGGTGCCCCTTATATCAGCGTCAATATTTCGGCGATCCAATTGATGCGCTCGGACATTCCGGGGATCGTGAGGGAGGCGCTCGCCGAGGCGAAGATTTCCGGTGATCGCTTGATGCTTGAACTCACCGAAAGCGCTATTCTCGGCGATCCGGACCATGCCTCGGCGGTGCTGCATGAGCTCAAGCGGCTTAAGGCGCGCATTGCGATGGACGATTTCGGGACCGGGTATTCGAACCTTGCCTATCTCCAGAAATTGCCGATTGATGTTCTCAAGATCGACCGCAGCCTGGTCACCGACATGCTCGATGACCATGGCAAAATCTCGATTGTCCGGGCGATCCAGTCATTGGCCGAAACACTTGACCTCAAGACCGCGGCGGAAGGCGTGGAAGACATTGAACTCGCCCGAATGCTCGCGATCCTCGGATGCGATTACGGACAAGGTTATCATTATGCCGCGCCGTTAAACGCCGCCGACGCCTATGTCTTTCTCGAAGCCTCGCTTATCCCTGCGACCATCTGATCGGTGATCGCCTCGACCCGGGCCAAGTCGGGGAAGCCTTCATCGACCCATTGTTGCTCGACTGCCTGTAATAGCCGGGCAACCTCAGGCCCCTTGGCGATCCCCCGCGCAACGATGGCGCCGCCGCCAATGGGGAGGCGGGGCACCTCCCAATCCTTCAGTACCGATAAGGCGTCCTTGAGCGCCACGCTGTCGCCGAGGATGAGCCACACGTCCATGGCGGCTTCAAGGCCGATCTTATGGGCCAATGTGCGCGGTGGTAGCGCCAGTGCTGCCCGACCCTCTCCACGCACCTTGGCGATCCGCTTGCGAACGGCATTGGAGAGCTTCAGCTTTGCCGCAATCTGGGCCGCTATCTCGGCGTCGTCCGGGAGGAAGGCGATCAGGCGGCGGACGGGATCGGCGGCGATTGTCCCGGCGCGCTCGTTGGCGACCAGATGCGCGACCCGCGCAACCGCCGTGCCATCGGCTTCGGGCAATACCGCGCGCCAAATCCTGCCTTCGTCCATCAGCGCAAGCGTCGGCACCGGATCAGGCAAACCGAGCAGCTTCAGCAGTTCATCCGCGATCCGTTCGCGCGACAAGCCCATCATGCGATCCGCGTCCTTGGCTACCGCCGCAAAGGCTTCGGTATTGGGGGCGCCAGACCCGAAACGGGCGTGGAAGCGGAAATAACGCAGGATGCGCAGATAGTCCTCGGCAATGCGCTGATCCGCATCACCGATGAACCGCACGGTTCGCGTCTGAAGATCGTCAAGCCCGCCGAAATAATCAAAGATTTCGCCGGTCAGCGGATCGGCATAAAGCGCGTTGATGGTGAAATCGCGGCGGCCCGCATCCTCTTGCCAGTCATCCGAAAAGGCAACCGTCGCGCGGCGCCCATCGGTCGAAACATCACGGCGCAGCGTTGTGACCTCATAAACATGGTCGCGATAGACGATGGTCACGGTGCCATGCGCGATGCCGGTCGGGACGACCTTCGCCCCGATAGCCTCGGCGCGGCGTGTCACCTCGTCAGGCAGCAGCGGCGTTGCAAGATCGACATCCTCGACCGCCGCGCCGAGCATTGTGTCGCGCACCGCGCCGCCGACGACCCGCACCAAGCCATCGTCAGCGCCCAGCGCACGGACCAGCTTGTGGAAATGGGCGGTGTCGGCAAAATCGGTAAGGGGCAGCTTCATCCGGTCGGCCTGTTGAGCAGTTGCGGATTTTGCGCAAGGCCCAGCCGTTCACCGAGCGCCACGATCATCCCGGCGGTCGCGCCCCAGATATATTCGGCACTGCCTGAAATCTCATAGAAACTGCGCATCCGCCCCTGCCATTCGATAGTCTTGCGTTGATGATAGGCGGGGTTGAACACAATATCGACTGGCACTTCGAAGATGGTGGCAACCTCTGCTTCATGCGGGACCAACGTGAGACCGGGCGGAATGACCGCAACCACCGGCGTGACCTCGAAACCGGTGCCGGTAAGATAAGGGATGGCGGTGCCGACAACAGAGGGAACAGTTGGTGTAAGGCCGATTTCCTCCTGTGCCTCGCGCAGCGCGGTAGCGATACTATCCGCGTCTTCCGGATCGGCTCTCCCGCCCGGGAAAGCCACTTGTCCCGCATGGTTGGAAAGATGCTCGGTACGCCGCGTGAGCAGCAAAGTGGGACGCGGATGGTCAACAAAGGCGGCGAGCACTGCTGCCGCCTTGAGACCGTTCGGGAAATTGCCCGCAACCAAACCATCGTCGCTGCAGCGGTAATCGTCGGTGCGCGGCGGTCCCATCAGCGCGGCCAGCCGTTCGGTGAGGCTCGCATCCGGCGCCACCTGCGGCGCAGGGTCGGGGCTGGTCATCGCCGGTCGTTCAGCCATTGCCGTCCGGTGCCGGTTCAAGCGGGAAGCGCGCGCCATCGCTCCAGACAGCGGGCGGCGTTTCATCGTCCGCCAGCGCCATTTCGGCCAGTTCATAATAAAGCGGACGTGCGAGCAATGCCTCCAGCCCGTTGCCGATCACGCCGCGAACCTGGAGGTAGGGTCGCGGCCCGTCCTCGGCCTCAATGAAACGCAGCGGATGGTCCGGCCCCGCAACGATGATCTCATCAGTGTTGAGGCGGAATGCCAGTTTGCGGTTTTTCCCCTCGCCCTCGCTTTTCATCTCGACTGCCTGAAATGGCGCATCTTCGACCGCTATATCAAGCTTTTCGACGGGCGTTACCAACACATAGCTGCCGTCCGCCTCGCGCCGCAGCACGGTTGAAAACAGCCGCACCATCGCAGCGCGGCCGATAGGCGAACCCTGATAGAACCACGTCCCGTCACGCGCGATCCGCATATCGCTGTCGCCGCAGCGTTCGGGATTCCATTGTTCGACGGGCGGCAGGCGCTTGTCCGCTACCGCTTTTGCAATTTCGGCAAGGGAGGCGGTAGCCAAATCAGGCGGCGGGGGTTGGATGGGTTCAGCCATAATATTGGAAGCCTAGCTGGGGCCGGGCGGATTTAACAGGGGGGCAGGGGTAAAGTTCACAAAGTTTCGCTCATGCCGCCCTTCGCACCTCCGCTTTCACGCTGCGTGACTTGTCGAGCAGCGCGATCAGCATGCGTTCGCTGCCGCGCATCCAGCGTGTGTCTTTAAGGCGTTTCAGTCGTTTGAGCGCGCGGCTGTCGCGGTCGCCGGCAATCCGCAGCAAATGCGGGTGGATATAGGATTTGCGCGCAATGGCGGGCGTGTTGCCGAGCCGGTCGGAGACGCCGGTTGCGACCGCTTTCATGGTGAGTGCGTCCATCTCCCCGGCATCAAGCGCCTCCAGCATGATGTCGAGCGCAATCACGCTTGCGTGCCAGGTGCGGAAATGTTTGGCGCTATACTCCTCGCCCATCATTTCGTGGATATAATCATTGACCTCGGACGAGCCGACAGGCGTGGGATCGCCCGCATCATCAAGATATTGGAAAAGCTCCTGCCCCGGAAGATCGGCCATTTGCCGCGCGAAACGGGCAAGCTGGCGGTCGTTAAAGGCGACCTCCTGTTGCTGACCCGACTTGCCGCGAAATTTGAGCGTGAGTTTGCTGCCCTTCAATGTCGCGTGGCGCATCCGCAAGGTGGTCGCGCCGAAACTTTTATTGGCCTTGGCATAGGCCTGATTGCCGACGCGCAAGATACCGGCATCAAGGATACGCACGACGCTGGCAACGGCGCGCTCGCGATCAAGCTTGCGACGGGCAATATCTTTCTCGACGCGTTTGCGAATGGCGGGAAGCTTGCGGCCAAAATCGGCGCAACGATCAAATTTCCCCGCCTCCTGATGGGCGCGAAACGAGGTGTGATACCGATATTGCCGCCGTCCCCGCGCATCATAGCCGACCGCTTGCACATGGCCATTGGGATCCGGGCAGAACCAGGCATCGCCATAAGCGGGCGGAAGCGCGATGCGGTTGAGCCGCTCGATTTCGTCGGCGGCGCGGATGATATGGCCTTCCGGGTCGCGATAAACCCAAGCGTCGCCCTTGCGCTCGCGGGTGATGCCGGGTCCGCCCACATCGACATGGACCAGCCGGCTGCCATCGGCGGTGGTAAGTTTGGTTTTGCTCATGGCTGGTGCCAATTGCCGGGAAACCTTGCCGTCATTCACCGTCCTTTGCCCAAAGGCGCGGACGAAAGGATCGGCGCCGGATTCAAGGAACGCGCGACGTCCTGAATCGACGCATTACAATTGACGCATGACAATCCGAGCGGGTGAGCGTGGCCGCTTATAACCCGCGCTGGACGAAGTCGAACATCTCAATGCCTTCGGGCTCGTCCATGACGAGCTTACCATCCTTGACGACAAATTTCACGGAGCTTTCCTGCGGCGTTGAAAGCCATTGGGCGAGCAGCGGGTAGGCTTGCTGGATAGACCGATGATTGGCCCAGGCGGGCACATCGGCGAAATGATAGCGATATTGGACATCGACGCCGAAATTGTCCGGTTCACCGATGGTCACGCTGTCGACCTTGCGCGTGCCATAGCAGATAACCGATGGGTAAGGCTGATAAATGCCGGTGCCTGCATGGATGGCCTTTGCGCCTTCTTGGGTGGCGACATAGCGAACCGACTGTGTGGGCGTGCGCAAATCATCGACCGGCGCGGTGGGTTCTTCGGCGGTAAGCAGCCCTGCTTCGACAAAGGCTTGCGGCAGCGTACGCCCCGCATCAGAATCAACCCGGACATCATGGGGCAGATCGAAAAAGGGCGCACATTGCGGATGGGCATCAAAATAAGCCTGCATCATCTGCTGTACCTGCCCTGTGGACGGGGGAGAAATGGTGCCATCATCCCGCTCCACCGGCCCGCCCGAACAGGCTGCGAGGAGGAGGGCTATGGCAAGAGTTGCGCCAAGGGTGAAAGCGTTGTGGCGGGGCTGGGGCATTTTGCAAGCATTTCCCTTCAAAATCGCCCATAGTCACGACCTCGCATGACGATTTCAAGACAAGAAAGCTTCGGGAGACAGCGCTTCACACACGACTTGTCGCCATTATCGGCGCGGCCCCAGCGTTCCTTCGCGCGCAATTGCTTCGCCGTGCATCGCGCGGGCGAGGAGGCGGTGGCGTTCTACGGGGCCGGGAAGGTGCCAGGCTCCGGTTGCCTCGGCGGAAAAATCAAAGAAGCGGCCATAATAATCGGGGTCGCCAATCATGCAGAGCGGGCCGTCGGCGTGACTTGCGGCCGCGGCGAGGCTCGCCTCCATCAGCGCTTTGCCAACGCCTTGGCCTTGCGCATCCGGCGTCACCGCGACGGGGCCGACGAGGATCAGCGGCTGGATGAGCGCGCGGTTGGTATCAAATAACCCGCAGGGCCAGCATTGGATGGTGCCAATGAGCTTATCGCGCTCAACGGCGGCAAAGCTCAGCGCGTCCAGCGCCGTCACCCCTTCGCGCAGCATATAGGCCGTTCGGCCATGACGATCGGTGCAGAACGCCTGGTCGAGCAGCGTTTCAACGGCTCCGGGCGTAATCTGGTTGAGCGGGACAATCTGCACGGGCGGCTTCGCATCTTTCCTGTGGCTTTCCAGTGGCGTTGCGCCCCTGCTTGGGTTAAGGGCCGCGCATTATGGGCGCGCGCGCCTTTTGTCGAGAATTTTGGGACCTCAATGAAAGACAGCCTGTTTCTGGAGGTCAGCGACGTCGAAGTCGATGTGCTGACCGGTATCTATTCGGAAGAAACCCATTTGCCGCAACCGCTGCGTATTTCGGTGCGCGCGGAAATGCAGATGGCGGATCGCTATGACCCGGATACGCCCTTGAGCGCTTCAAAAAATTATATGCATTTGAAACATGCCGCGACCGATGCGATTCCCAAGGATGTGCATTTCACGCTGATTGAAGCGGTCGCCGAACATATCATCGAAACCATCTTGTTGCAGGATGAAAAGGTGCGCGCGGTCGAGGTCAAAATTGTCAAACTCGCCATTGCCGAAGCGGGCGAATCGATTGGCATTACCATGACCCGGCAGCGGCGGTGACGATGAAGCTGGCGCTGGTCACTGGCGGCCTGCATCGGGTCGGCGCGGCGATCGCAGCGCGGCTGGCGCGCGAAGATTATGTGCTGGCGCTGCATGGGCGTAGCGACGGCGAGCCCGATGCGGTGCTGGCAGACGCGTTGACGGAGACGGGCGCCGATCACGCGCTGTTCCTTGCCGACCTTGCCGACCCGCAAGCGGTTGAGGCGCTGGTGCCTGAGGTAGCCGCGCGGTTCGGGCGGGCACCGGATTTGCTCGTCAACAATGCTTCATTGTTCGGACAGGGTGGATGGGACGCCATGACGTCATCGAGCCTCGCGGAGCATATGCAGGTCAACTGCCTCGCCCCGGTGATGTTGGCCAAAGCAGTGGTGGAGGGCGCGGATAGGGAGGGCAAGCCCGCTATCGTCAATATTCTTGACCAGCGTGTGCTCAATCCGCCCGCCGACCAAACCGCCTATACGCTGTCGAAACAGGCATTGTGGCAGGCGACCCGCACCTTGGCCGTCGCATTCGGTCCGCGGGCGCGGGTCAACGCTGTTGCGCCGGGGATGACCTTGCCGACCGATGATTTTACGGCGGGGCAGATGGAGCGACTGGCGGGCGATATGCCGCTTGGGGTGCTGCCCACGCCCGCGCAAATCGCAGACGCTGTCGCTTATCTGGCGGGTGCCGAGGCGACTAGCGGCCAGACCATCTTCGTTGATGGCGGCGCGCATTTAACGGCGTATCGACGCGATTTTGTGTTTATGGAGCGGTAGCACCAGTTCCTCCCCGGGACGGGGAGGGGGACCATTTGCTTGCAAATGGTGGAGGGGGCCCACAGTTTAAACAGGAGTGAATGGGTAAACCTCGCACCCCCACCACCACATCTCCTTGGCTTTGCTCAGTCGTGCGGTCCCCTTCCCCGTGCTGGGGAGGAATTTGCTATTTCTTCAACCCGATCTCCCGCAACCGCTGTTGCAGGAAATCATCCGCCAGCAACGGCTCGGGGTAAAGGTTCGGATGCTCGGCATCGACACACCCTTCCAGCGTTTGGATCGGGAAATCGCTCGGCAGGTGCATGAAGAAGGGCATTGAGTAGCGCGCATGACCCTTGCGGCCTTCGTCCGGGTTGCGAACGCGGTGGATGGTCGAGGGCAGGCGGTTGTTGGTCATGCGCTCGAGCATGTCGCCGACATTGATCGCAAGGCCGCCCGGTGGCGGCGAAACGGGAAGCCAGCTCCCATCCTTGTCGAGAATTTCGAGACCCGCTTCTTCGGCGCCCAACAGCATGGTGATAAGGTTGATGTCGCCATGCGCTTCGGCGCGGATGCCTGGAGCGCTTTCATCGACCGGCGGATAATGGAGCAGGCGCAGCACGCTGTTGCCCTCGCGGCTTGAGCGTTCGAAATAATCGGGGTCAAGCTCAAGATAGATGGCGATCGCGCGCAGTAATTTTGCGCCGACCTGATCGAAATCGGCATAAAGTTTGGAGAATATTTCCCGAAATTCGACGGGACGCTCGGGCCAAACATTGCCCGGCGTCGAGGCTTTCAGCGGATGGTCATCCGGCAGATCGCGTCCGACATGCCAGAATTCCTTCTGGTCGACATATTTCGCATCCTTGGCAATTTCCTTGCCATAAGCGGTGTAGCCGCGCGCGCCGCCGATGGCACTCGCATCATGCTTCAGCTTTTCTTCGGCGCTTTGCGCAAAATATTCCTTCGCCGTCGTCCAAGCCTGTTCAACCAGCACCGGGTCGAGGCCATGATCCTTGACCATGGCAAAGCCATAGCGCCGGAAGCTATCGCCAAAAGCTTGCGCGAACGAGGCCTCGTCTTGCGCCATGGAAATCAGGGGAACCGCATTCGGCATTATCAATCTCTACTTTCTGAAACTTGGTCGTTATGAAGACTGTTTAGCCTTTCGTCCGATTGAAGGGTAGAGAAAATGACGAAGATCAAAGGAGGCAGGGCTGATGCGCCACTGGCTGATGAAGAGCGAACCGGATTGCTATGGCTGGGACCATCTGGTCGCCAAGGGGGAGGATATGTGGGAGGGCGTGCGCAACCACACCGCCTCGCGTAACCTTTCGGAGATGAAGCCGGGCGACGAGGTGCTGTTCTATCACAGCCGCCAAGGGCTGGAGGCCGTGGGCATCATGGAAGTATCCAGTGAACCGTTCCGCGATCCGACGGCCGAGGACGGCAAATGGTGGACGGTCAAGGTCAAACCCAAGCGCAAGCTCAAACAGCCGGTTACACTCACCCAGATGAAGGCCGACCCCCGTCTAAAGGATTTCGTAATGCTGCGTCAGGGCCGACTGTCGGTCGTGCCAGTATCGGACGGCGAATGGGCCGCGATCATGGATATGGCAGGGGAGGGGTAGTCCGGCTCACTCACCAGCCTCCAGACTGGCGTCCGGATCATAATCGTAAAAATCGACGCGCAGCCGCACCGGGCCGGTCAGTTCGAGATGATGGTCGGCTAGCGGCCTGATGGGGTGGGTTTCGCCTGCGACGAGATCATAGGCGGCACTGCCCGCTGCCTCATCGATAAAGCGCACCGCGCCATCGAGAATGCAAAGCCGACCCCAGACGCCCGTCTTGGTGTTATGCGTGCGCTGGAGTGCGAGCGGCAAGGTCGTCTGATCAAATTCAGGAGTCGAGCGGTAGGGTCCGTTAGGGAGAGAGGCCCCTACCGCCCGATCCTGCCCCTGTTGGGGGGAACTGGTGGCATCGTTACTCACAAGATCACCGCGCGGATGATGACGATGGCAATGCCGAACAGGGCAAAGCATAACGGCACCGTCAAAACCTGGGCCGCGGCAGATCGATAATTAAGCGGACCCGACCAGGTTTCATAAATTTCGGTTGGCGCGCTGGGACGGTTGTGCGCGTCAATCGCGTTCAGCGCGACCGTCGTCCCGAAAAACATCACAATATAAAGCCCGGCAATCACCAGCATGAACAAGGTAAAGCCATCATGGCCGGTGGCCAGCGTGATACCGCCGAAGAAGATCGCATAAGCGGCGGCCATTCCGGCCCAGATCGAACCGGGCAGTTCGAATGTCCGCACCTCGTGCGACGGGCGGCGTTCGGTTACAGCGTCTGGTATAAGCTCTTCTGCCAGGCGCGGGAGGTTGAGCGCGCGTGGCGCAGCATCCGGGCTATGGGCGACGGCCCCGCTTTGGGCAGCGACATGGGTTTCTTCCAGCAACATCATCTAATCTCCTTAAGCTGGGCGGCGGGGCATGCCGTCACGATGGTAAGCGATGCCGAGTTGCAGGCTTTCGCTGATGCGCCCGGCGCGATCAGCGAAGAAGGCGGCGGTCTCGGAACTGGGACAGACGTCCGCCAGCACTTCGTCCCATAATGTCAGCCAAGCGCTGAAATGCGCGCGATCAATCCCCGGAATGGCGATATGCTTGAGCATCGGATTACCCCGGAAGCGGCCGGATTCGAGTGCGATCGAACTCCAGAAATCCTTCATTCGCGCAAGATGCGGCGGCCAACTCGCGATATGGCGATCAAAGATGGGCCCCAGCAACTCATGCTCACGGATGCGGGTGTAAAAGGTTTCTACGAGATCAGAAATTAACCCTTCGTCGATGGCCAGCGACTCTGCAACCGCCGCCTTTTTGAAGCGGGCTTCAGCAACATAGTCACGGGTCGGGGTCATGCTTCACCTCTTAAAGATGTATTTAATATGCATTATATGGACCCGCTTGTCGAGAAAAGCAATATGTCATATACTTATTTTATGCGTTTGACCGTCCAGACCGATTATGCCTTGCGCGTGCTAATGTATCTTGCCGTTAATGACGGCCAGTACCGCATCGAAGAGATTGCCGCGCACTATGACATTTCGAAAAACCATCTGATGAAAGTGGCGCAGCGCCTGTCCACCGAAGGGTTTATCAAGAGCACGCGAGGGAGGGGTGGCGGATTGATGCTCGCTCATCCGGCAGCCGCCATCAACCTTGGAAGGGTGGCGCGGCGCCTCGAGGGGGTTGACCAATTTGTCGAATGTTTTGACCCCGGCACCAATAATTGTCGCGCGACACCAAGTTGTGGCCTGAAGCATGCGCTAGCGGGCGGCGTCGAAGCCTTTATGAAGCATCTGGACCAGTTTACGCTCGCCGATCTGGTGCGCAAGCCGACCGCGTTTCTCGCGGCCGCGTAAGTATAAACGGATGGACGCGAGCGACCTCAGCCGCCGCTCGATTTTCGCACAATCAACTCGCCCGGCAGCATCTGGTTTTCCACTGTCTCATGCTTGATCCGGCGCACCAGCATATCGACCAGCATTTCGCCGGCCTGCCCTGCATTCTGGCGGAAGGTGGTAAGCGGCGGATTGGTGAGCTGCGCAGATTGAATATCATCGAACCCCGCCAGCGCAACGTCCGCCGGGACCGAAAGCCCCGCCTCCTGTAACGCGCGCAAAACTCCCATGGCGATGGTATCCGACGCTGCAAAAATCGCATCGAACCGCACGCCGCGTTCGCGCAACGCCTTTACCGCGGCATAGCCTTCATCGACGCCATTGAGACCGCCGACCTGTAATTGCGGATCAACGAGCATGCCCGCTTCTGCAAGCGCATCGGCATAGCCTTTATAACGATCAAAAAATTCGGGGTAATGGCTGTTGGCTTCCCCGATGAAGGCGATGTGCTTGCGCCCCTGCGCGATCAGATGGCGGGTGATTTCAAGCCCGCCGCGATGATTGTCGCAGCCAAGCGTACAGCCGAGCGGGCCGACACCAGCATCGCCCCAGCGGACAAAATGGGTGCCTTGCGCCACCAGTTGATCGAGCCGCGCCTGATAGGCTTCATAATCGCCATAGCCGAGCAAGATTACGCCGTCCGCCTTGCGGCTGTCTTCATAATCAACATGCCAGTTGGACGATAATTGCTGGAAGGAAATGAGGAGGTCATAGCCCCGCCGCGCACAGGTTCGCGTGATCGATCCCAACATCGAGAGGAAGAAGGGGTTGATCATGCTGTCGTCGGGCGTCGGATCTTCAAAGAAGAGCAGCGCGAGCGTGTTCGATTGCTGCGAGCGCAGGTTCGACGCGTTCTTGTCGACCTTATAGTTGAGCTGCTGCGCGATTGCCTCGATGCGCTTCCTCGTTTCCTCGCTGACGGTCGGGCTGCCTCTCAGCGCCCGCGAAACCGTCGGCTGGGATACACCCGCGAGGTAGGCAATATCAAAAGAGGTGGGCTTGCGTTGCACATTCGGCATGCGCGGGAACCTTCATGGCTGCTGCATTCGTATGTCATTGCTCTAGGCCGCTGCGCGCCATTTTCCAAGTCCATATGCTGGGCTCCGAGCAGGAAAGCCGCAAAAAAGCTTGCAACAAAATTGTCACAGTGGGGCGGAAAAATCCGCGCGGCGGCGGCGCATCAACTCGCATACGTATGTCGGAGGCTGGGAAGGGAACCGCATCGCGTATATCCGAAAATCGCAATTTCTACACCCGCCTTCGCGGGCCAATTATCGTTACTCGGTGCCCGTCGGGTCAGTCGGACACAATTGTCAGGGAGAGGTTTTTGATGACCAAATTTGCTCATGGAAGCGTGCGTCTTGCTGTCGGCAGCAGTGCCATGGCACTTGCAGCTACGCTGATTCTCGCCGTTCCGACTGCCGCCTTCGCACAGGATGCGGCGCAGGATTCCACTACGGCCGGTGAAGACGAAGCGATTGTCGTGACCGGCATCCGCGCCTCGATCCAGAACAGCGTCAACCAGAAGAAGAACAACACCTCGATTGTCGAAGCGGTGTCGGCCGAAGATATCGGCAAGCTGCCCGATCTGTCGATTGCGGAATCCTTGTCGCGTCTTCCTGGTCTTGCGACCCAGCGCCTCGATGGCCGCGCCAATGTGGTTTCGATCCGCGGTCTCGCGCCCGATTTCACCACCACGTTGCTCAATGGTCGCGAACAGGTTTCGGCCAATAACAACCGCGGTGTTGAACTTGACCAATATCCGTCGGAATTGCTGAACGGCGCGCTGGTTTACAAAACCCCGGATGCGAGCCTCATCGGTCAGGCCATCGGCGGCACCATCGACATGAAGACGGTGCGTCCGCTGGCGTTCGGCAAGCGCGCGATTGCAGTTGGCGCGCGGTTCGAGATCAATGATCTCGGTAAGCTCAATCCCGATATTTCCAACAAGGGCTATCGCGCCAATATTTCCTATATCGACCAGAATGCGGACGGCACCATCGGCTGGGCGCTCGGTTATGCACGTATGCAGTCGCCGACGGCAGAAGAGCGCTTTAACGCTTGGGGCTATCCCGGCGATAATGCAGTTGCAGCGCCGAATAAGGTTATTGGTGGCGCCAAACCTTATGTGAAATCGAACGAACTGAAGCGCGATGCGGTTATGGGCGTGCTCGAATTTGCGCCTTCCGACAGCTTCCGTTCGACTATCGATGGCTATTGGTCGCATTTCAACGATGACCAGCGTTTGCGCGGTATCGAATTCCCGCTGGCGTGGGGCAATTCGACTCTGCAGCCTGGCTTTACGGCCAGCGATGGTTTTGTGACGGCTGGCACTTGGGTTGGCACGGAAGCGGTCATGCGCAACGACGTTGTGCATCGGAAGGCCGACATTTATGCGTTTGGGTGGAACAACCAGTTGAAACCCAATGATGGACTGACCCTTGAAGCAGACCTTAGCTGGTCGAAACTCAAGAAAACCGAAGAGAATCTGGAAGTCTATCTCGGCACCGGTCGCGGTGGCGGCAATGGCGCGCGTGAAACAGCGCTCGGTTATGAAATGACCGACCATGGCATGATGCTGCATCCCTCGCTCAATTATGCCGATCCGAACCTGTTTGTGATCACCGATCCGCAAGGGTGGAATAATTGCGGTCAGACGGCTGATGCGTGTCAGGATGGTTTTGTCAACACCCCCACGATCAAGGACGAATTGAAGTCGCTCCGTCTGCAAGCTACGCAGGAATTTGACGGTCCGGTCAGCAGTGTGCGTATCGGTGCCAACTATTCGGATCGTAAAAAGAGCCTTGATGATCGTGGCTTTGTTCTGACCAGCAAGGCTTATCCGGCCAATACTGCCGTCCCTTCGGATTATCTCTATGACCCCGTTTCGCTGGCTTTCATCGGCATCCCCGGCATGGTTTCGTTTGATAGCTGGCGCTATTATAACGACGGCAACTATAATCTGACCGATGAAGCCGGCTGGACGCCGGGTCGTGTCTTCAACGATTATGTTGTTCGTGAGAAGGTTCTAACCGGTTTCCTCCAGGCGAATTTCTCGTCCGAAGGCAGCACGCCGATCAAGGGCAATGCTGGGGTACAAATCGTTCATACCGATCAGTCGGCATCGAGCTTCTGGGCGGCGACGAACCTCCTGTCACGCACCGTTTCCAGCCCGGTTACCGATGGGGTGAAATATACCGAAATTCTGCCGAGCATGAACCTTTCGTTCGAATTTGCGCCTGACACGTTCCTGCGTTTCGGTGCGGCTCGCATGCTTGCGCGTGCTCGTATGGATCAGTTGAAGCCCGGCGGCGGCATCAACTTCAACCCGCTTCTGCGTGCCAGCACTGATCCGGCTAATTCACCTTGGTCAGGTGAAATCGGCAACGCGAAGCTGCGTCCGCTGATGGCCGATACCGTCGACCTCGCCCTCGAAAAATATATGGGCAAGGGCGCCTATATCTCGGTCGGCGGGTTCTATAAATATCTCGAAAACTACATTTATCGTCAGAACACGCTGGCCGATTTTACAAGTGCCGTCGTTCCCGATGGCGGTACGGTAGCAATCCGTCAGGGTATTGCGTCACAGTGGGTCAACGGCAATGGCGGGCACATCTATGGCGCCGAAGCCTCGATGTCGCTGCCGTTCGCCGCGCTCTCGTCGTCGCTTGATGGTTTCGGTGTATTGGGTAGTGCATCCTACACCAAGAGCCGGGTGCGCGAAGGCGGGGCCGCTCCGATTTCGATGCCCGGTCTCTCCAGCTGGGTGATCAATGGCACGGCTTATTTCGAAAAGGCGGGCTTCCAGGCGCGCGTTTCCGGCCGCTACCGGTCGAAGTTCCTTGCGGAAGTGTCAGGTCTGAGCCTTCGCCGTGACCTCATTCAGGCCAAGAGCGAAATGGTGGTCGACGCGCAGGTTGGCTACACCTTCCAATCGGGCCCGCTCGAAGGTCTGGGCGTGTTGCTGCAAGGGTCGAACCTCACCAACGAGCCGTTTGTGACCTATTATAATAACGATCCGCGCCAGATCCGCGACTATCAGAATTATGGTCGCAACTTCATGGCGGGTATTACCTACAAGTTCTGATCTGGTACCATTGGGCCTTCCGTTCTTCTTGAGCGGAAGGCCTTCTTTTTGTTGAACCGGCATTATCGCCAAGGCAGGGTATCAGACCCATGAGTGCCCCTCAGTCCGCCCCTCGGCCTTATCACATCATCATCGTCGGCGGCGGGACCGCTGGCTGGATGACGGCAGCGGCGCTCGCGCAATTTTGCGAGGCGGGCTATCAGATTACGCTGATTGAATCCGACGATATCGGCACGGTCGGCGTTGGCGAAGCGACCATCCCGCAAATCCATCTCTACAACCGCCTGCTCGGTATCGAGGAGGCGGAATTCATGCGCGCGACGATGGGCACCTTCAAGCTTGGCGTCGAGTTTCGCGGCTGGTGGAAAGACGGCGCGCGCTATCAGCATAATTTCGGGCTGGTGGGTCGCGCATTGGCTTTGCTCCCCTTCCACCAATATTGGCTGCGCGCGGCAAAACTGGGCAAGGCCAAGCCGTTCGGCACCTATGTTCTTGGCGATGTGCTGAGCCTTGCGGATCAGTTCGGGCACATGCCGCGCGAGGCCAATTCGCCGCTGCCGCCGGTCACCTATGCCTATCATTTTGACGCGGGCCTTTATGCGCGGTTCCTGCGCACGCGCGCCGAAGGGCAGGGGGTAACGCGCATCGAGGGCAAGATCGTCTCTGTCGAGCGCGATGGCGAGAGCGGCGATATAGCGGGTGTTACGCTTGAAAACGGGACGGGGGTTGTGGGCGATCTGTTTGTCGATTGCTCGGGGTTCCGGGGGCTTCTCATCAACCAGACGCTTGGGGTTGGCTGGGAGGACTATAGCCATTGGCTGCGCAATGACCGCGCGGTGGCCGTGCCTTGCGCTAGCGTTATCCCGCTTACACCCTATACGCGCTCGACAGCGCGCAAAGCTGGCTGGCACTGGCGTATTCCGCTCCAGCACCGCACCGGCAATGGCCATGTTTTTTGCTCCGATTATATCAGCGAGGATGAAGCGACCGCCGATCTCCTCGCCAATCTCGACGGCGAGCAACTGGCCGAACCGCGGCTGCTCAAATTTACCACCGGGCGGCGGACCCGCGCGTGGGACCGCAATGTGGTTGCTATCGGCTTGTCCGCCGGGTTTATTGAGCCGATAGAATCGACCAGCATCTATTCGATCCAGTCGGCTATTAAGAAGCTACTGGATTTTCTCCCCAACGGACGCATTGCGGCGGCGGACATCGACAATTTCAACCGGCAAAATGCGTTTGAATTTGATCATATCCGCGACTTCATCATCGGCCATTATGTACTGAATGAACGCGAAGGCCTGCCCTATTGGGACGCCTGCCGGACGATGGAGTTACCGGAAGAACTCGCCCATAAGATTGACCTGTTCCGCGCCAATGGCCGCATCTGGCGCCAGCATGATGAATTGTTTGCCGAAACTGCTTGGATCCAAATGTTCATCGGGCAAGGGCTGGTGCCGCAAGGCTATCATCCGCTTGCCGACCAGCTGGACGAGGCTGAACTAGAAGAGTTTTTGGGCCTGATCGAACAGCTTTACGCCCGCGAAGCGGAGCGCACGCCCGATCATGGCGAGTATGTCAGCCGCTATTGTGCGGCTTGATGAAAACAAAAGCCCGCCCGAATAATGGGGCGGCGAAGGAGAGTGAGGACATGAAGAATCTGGCCGCATCATGGCTGTTCGGCGCGGCGTTGCTAAGCGCAAGCCCCGCATTGGCGCAACAGGGCGCGGCTGCCGCAGCCCCGACGGTCGCCTCAACTCCGACCGACTATCGCGCCCGACTGCCGCAAGATGAGGTGATTTATTTCGTCCTCCCCGACCGCTTCGAAAATGGTGACACGAAAAATGACCGCGGCGGTCTTAAGGGTGACCGGCTCAAAACGGGCTTTGATCCTTCCGCCAAGGGTTTTTTCCAGGGCGGCGATTTGAAGGGCCTGACGCAGCGGCTCGATTATATCCAGGGGCTGGGCGCGACCGCGATCTGGTTTGCGCCGATCTTCAAAAACAAACCGGTGCAGGGGCCGAAGGGCGATGAAAGCGCAGGCTATCATGGCTATTGGGTGACCGATTTCACGCAAGTGGACCCGCATTTCGGGACCAACGCTGAATTCAAGGCGTTCGTCGATGCAGCGCACGCGCGGGGGATGAAAGTCTATATGGACATCATCGCCAACCATACGGCCGACGTGATCACCAACCGCGAATGCCCCAATGGTTGCGACTATCGCTCGAAGGCCGATTATCCCTATTGGACGGACGCAACGACGGGCCAGCCGATCAATGGCGGTTTTGCGGGCGATCAGGTCCAGACGCGCGAGAATTTCGAAAAGCTCACCAGCTCTAATTACGCCTATACGCCCTATGTCCCGGCGGCGGAGAAAAACGTCAAGGTTCCGGCCTGGCTCAACGACATCCGCTATTATCACAATCGCGGCAATTCGACTTTCAAGGGCGAAAGCTCGACCTATGGCGATTTTTCGGGGCTGGACGATCTGATGACCGAAGACCCGCGCGTGATTGCTGGGTTCATCGACATTTTTGGCAGCTGGATTGACCGTTTCAAAGTCGATGGTTTCCGCATCGATACCGCAAAGCATGTGAACCCGGAATTCTGGGCGAGCTTTGCACCCGCCATGTTGGAACGCGCCAAGGCCAATGGCATCCCCAATTTCCACATCTTCGGCGAAGTGTTCGACGAAAGCCTGGAGCCCGGAAGCCTCGCCATTCACACGCGGCGCGACAAGCTTCCGGCGGTGCTTGATTTCTCCTTCCAGCAGGCGGTCAAACGCTCGGTTGCGGGGACGGCGGGCACCGATGTGTTTGAAAAACTCTACAAGCAGGATGTGCTCTATGAAGGCGGGGATGCGGGCGCGATGCAACTCCCCGTGTTCCTTGGCAATCATGATATGGGCCGCATCGGCATGTTCGTCGCGCAAGCTTTCCCCAAGGCCAGCGAAGACGAACTGCTCGCGCGGCTGAAACTCGCGCATGCGCTGATGCTGTTTTCGCGCGGGCCTTCGGTGATTTATTATGGCGATGAACAAGGCTTCACCGGCGATGGCGGCGATCAGCTTGCGCGCGAGAGCATATTTGCCTCCAAAACTGCCGTCTATAACGACAATAACCTCATCGGCACCGACCGCACCACAGCGGTTGCCAATTTCAACCCTGACCATCCGCTCTATCGCGAGATTGCGACGCTCGCCAAGGTGCGCGCCGATCATGAAGCGCTGCGGCGCGGACGGCTTATCTTGCGCGCATCGGGCGAAAAGCCCGGCCTCGTCGCCTGGTCGCGTATCGGGGTTGATGGAGGTGAATATCTTTTTGCTGCGAATACGTCTGCACAAAGCCTCACAGCCAATGTCGAGGTTGATATGCAATCAAAGGCGTGGACGGCACTGGTCGGGCAATGTGCCTCGGCAAGTGTCAAGCCGGGGCAGTTGAGCCTCACCTTGCCTGCATTCGGCTATGCCGTGTGCAAAGCGACGCGATGAACATGACAGGAAAGCGGTAACAAGAATGAATGAGGTCGCGTCCATGGATAAACCCGCCGTCGCAGAGGGGCTTGGAGTGCAGCCTTGGTGGCGCGGTGCGTGCATCTATCAAATCTATCCGCGCAGCTTTGCCGATACCAATGGCGACGGGATCGGCGATCTCAACGGCATTACCGCGCATCTCGATTATGTCGCCTCGCTCGGTGTCGATGGCATCTGGGTGTCGCCCTTCTACACCTCGCCGATGCGCGACTTCGGCTATGATGTTGCCGATTATTGCGGCGTCGATCCGATGTTCGGCACGATCGAGGATTTTGACCGGCTGGTCGCACGCGCGCACGAACTGGGCCTCAAGGTACTGATCGATCAGGTCTATGCGCATACCAGTGAACAGCATGCATGGTTCGTCGAAAGCCGCTCCAGCCGGGATAATCCTAAATCCGATTGGTATGTGTGGAAGGATGCCAAGCCCGATGGCTCGCCGCCGACCAACTGGCAATCCGTGTTTGGTGGCCCGGCCTGGACGTGGGATGCGCGCCGCGGCCAATATTATATGCACAATTTCCTGAAAGAGCAGCCGCAGCTCCATGTGCATAATGCCCAAGTGCAGGAGGCGATCATCGCGGCGGCCAAATTCTGGCTCGACCGGGGCGTCGATGGCTTCCGCATTGATGCAATCAACTTTGCGATGCACGATCCCCAATTCCGCGATAACCCCGCCACCAAGCGCGATGTCACCAAGACGCGCCCGTTCGATTTTCAGGACAAAATCTATAATCAGGGCCATCCCGACATTGTGCCCTTCCTCGAAAGGCTGGCAGCGGCGATCCGCAGCTATCCTGACCGCTTCACCGTCGCGGAAGTCGGCGGCGATGATGCGGCGCGGGAAATGAAGCTGTTCACCGATGGCGATGCGCGGCTCGATACGGCTTATAGCTTCGTCTATCTCTATGCCAACGAGCTGACTGCCGAAACGGTGCGCGATGCGATCCGCAGCGCGGAGGATGCTGGTGCCGATTATTGGCCGAGTTGGGCGTTTGAAAATCATGACGCGCCGCGCGCCTTGTCGCGCTGGGTGGAAGGACGCGATCCGCACGCATTCACGCGGTTGAAGACGATGCTGCTCGCCTCGCTGCGCGGCAACATCTTCCTTTATTATGGCGAAGAACTGGGCCTGCCGCAGGGCGAAGTGCCGTTCGAACGGCTGGTTGATCCCGAAGCCATTGCCAACTGGCCGCAAACGTTGGGCCGCGATGGCGCGCGTACACCGATGCCGTGGCAAAAGGAAGCGGCGCAGGGCGGCTTTTCAACCGCCGAACCGTGGCTCCCGATGATGGACACGCATCTGCCGCTAGCGGTTGATGTGCAGGAGGCAGACGCGCAATCGAACCTCCATTGGACGCGGCAGATGCTGGCGCTGCGTGAGGCGCATGCCGCACTCAAACTCGGCACCATCCGCATGATCGACACCAACCATGAGGTCGTCGCCTTCGAACGACGGTATGGTGAGGAAGTGCTGGTCTGCGCGTTCAATTTGGGCAGCGAAACGGTCGAATGGAGCGCGTGCGACCAATGCATGATGATCGCGTCGGCAAATGGCGCAAACCTCGCGCAATTGCCGCCGCTCGGCGCTTATATAGCGCGCAGATAAGATTAAGGAGACGGGTAATGCGGAAACTTGCGGCGCCAATGGGCGTGATTTTGGCTATGGTGGCAACCCCGACACTGGCGCAAACGCCCGCCACGCCGCTTTCCGCAACAGTGGAATCGCCGGACAAGGCGCTTTCCGTTACCGTCACCACCAACGGCGAAGGCCGCCCGCTTTATAGCATCACCCGCAATGGCAAGGCGGTGGTCAATCCGTCGGAACTCGGCTTCATCTTGACCGACGCGCCCAAGCTTCACCGCAACCTCTTGATGAGCGAAGTCGGACGCCGTTCGATCAACGAAAATTGGGATCAGCCGTGGGGCGAATGGAAGACGGTCAACAACCGCTTCAGTGAATTGAAATTGCGCTTCAAGGAATCGACCCCGCTGGCCCGGGAATTTGACGTGACCTTTCGGGTGTTCAACGATGGCGTCGGCTTTCGCTATGAAGTTCCGATGCAGGCCAATTTGAAGGCGCTCAACATTGGTGAAGAGCTGACCCAGTTCGACATCGCCCAATCCGCGACCGCATGGTGGACCACGGGGTTTGAATCGAACCGTGAGGAATATCTCTATAACGAAACGCCGATTGCTGAGATGGGGACGTCGATGACCCCGCTTACGCTGAAGCTGGCGGACGGCACCCATGTCGCGATCCATGAAGCGGCGCTGGTCAATTATTCGGCGATGAATGTGACCAAGGTCAAGGGCGGGCTTTTGAAGGCCGCGCTCTATCCGGGCAATGGTGGCCCCAAGGTTTCGGTCAAGCTGGATGCGGTGAAACCCTTCACAACGCCGTGGCGCACCTTGCTGATCACCGGAGACGCAGCGAAGCTTTACGAAGCCAACAAGATTATCCTCAATTTGAATGAGCCCAATAAGCTGGGTGACGTGAGTTGGGTGCACCCCCGCAAATATGTCGGCGTGTGGTGGGGCATGCATCTCGACACGCAAAGCTGGGCGTCGGGGCCGAAGCATGGCGCAACCACAGAATATACCAAGAAGATGATCGACTTCGCCGCCGCCAATGGCTTTACTGGCGTGCTGGTCGAAGGCTGGAACAAGGGCTGGGATGGCGACTGGTTCGCCAACGGCCAGGATTTCAGCTTCACTGAAAGCTATCCTGATTTCGATATCAAGGCAGTCACCGATTATGGCCGCAAGAAGGGCGTGACGCTGATCGGCCACCATGAAACATCAGCCAATGCCGCCCATTATGAAAGCCAGCTTGAAGCCGCGATGGCGCTCTATCAGAAAATGGGCGTCGATACGGTCAAGACCGGTTATGTGTCGGACGCGGGCGGTTTCCGCACTGTGCGCGAGGATGGGTCCATCGGCTTTGGCTGGCATGAAGGTCAAGCGGCGGTTAATCACCACCTCAAGGTTGTCGAGACGGCGGCCAAATATCATGTCGCGGTTAATCCGCATGAGCCGGTCAAGGATACGGGCCTCCGCCGCACCTATCCCAACTGGATTTCCCGCGAAGGCCAGCGCGGCATGGAATATAATGCATGGAGCGTTCCCAAGAACCCGCCCAAATATGATGTCGAAATGATCTTCACCCGCATGCTTGGCGGGCCGTTCGATTTCACGCCGGGGATTTTGAGCCTCAGAGGGCGGGGCGACACGCCGCTGGAATCCACATTGGCGCGGCAGCTGGCTTATTATGTCACCATCTATTCGCCCATCCAGATGGCCGCCGATCTTCCCGAAAATTACGAGGCGCACAAGGATGCGTTCCAGTTCATCAAGGATGTCGCGGTCGATTGGTCGGATACGCGCGTGCTGAATGGCGAGGTCGGGCGCTATGTCACGATTGCGCGCAAGGAGCGCAACGGCAAAAACTGGTTCCTCGGGAGCCTTACCGATGAGGAAGGCCGGACCCTCCAGGTGCCGCTTTCCTTCCTCGACAAGGGCAAGCGCTATCGGGCGGAAATCTACCGCGATGGCGATGGGGCGGATTACAAGACCAACCAGTTCGCCTTTGTGGTCGAGAAAAAGACGGTGACGAGCGGCGACACGCTCACGGTGAAACTCGCTCCGGGTGGTGGTCAGGCGATTCGGTTCGTGCCGCTCTGATCAGGCGAGGCTGGCGAGCTTGCCGACGAAGGTCCGCGCGTCGTCATTCGCCTGATTGATCGTCGCATCGACCGTTTCAAAGCCGTCGGCGAGGAGCTGAATCTGTCGTACCACGTCGTCCGTATCGGCGTGGATGTCGGCGATCAGCTTGGACATCGAGATTGCGCCCGTCGCTGTCTCGTCGATGGCGGACGAGATATCGGCGACGATATCCGACTGCTGATTGACGTGACCGAGTATCTCTTGCGCTTGCGCGGTTACATCAAGGATCGCGCTCGAAACTGCAGCGCTCGCCTGTGCGGATTGTTGCGTCACCGTCTGGATTTGCGCCACCTTGTCGCGGATGTCGTTGGCGGCCAGCGCAGTCTGGTTTGCGAGCGTTTTGACCTCCTGCGCCACCACCGCAAATCCGCGTCCGGCCTGACCGGCGCGCGCCGCTTCGATGGTTGCATTGAGCGCGAGAAGATTGGTCTGTCCGGCGATGCTGTGGATGATGCCGAGGATCGATTCGATCGTCTGCGCATGATCGAGCAGATGGGCACCGATGGAGACCGCCTCTTCGGCGCGCTGCGCGGCCTTGAGCGTAATCTGTTCGGCGTCGGTCAGTTGCTGCAGGATTTTGTGGATGACCGCGATAAGGCCGGCCGAGGTTCGCGCCGCGCTCTGCATCGCTTCGGCGGATTGTTCCGATACCGCCGTAATCTCGGCTGATTTATGCAGCACCCGCTGCGCTGCATCGACAGTTTCGCCGGTCGCATTTCGTAGTCGCGAGGTATCGGTCAAGGCGCCATCCATCAATTGCAGCAGCGCATCGCGATATTGCGCGCCATCATCGCCGATGCTGATGAGGATTTCCTTGCGCTCGAGCAGCGCGCGCTGGCCCATGATGACTTCGCCCTGCACGGTCGAAAGCTTGGAGATGCCGCCGACGACCTGCTGGCGCTGAAGGTCATTTTGGCACAACGGGAGGATCAGCAGGATCATCGCCGCATTGGCCTCGCTGAGGCTGTTGAGTAAGGTCGCGTCTTCCTTTGCCAGCCAGGCTTCAACCGTCAGCCCGGCATATTCGTCGACCCATTGATATTCGTCCCGCGCGACGAAGGGGGCGAGGCTGGTTTCAACTGCGCTTTCAACTACCGCCTCGCGGCTGACCGGTCCGCCAAGGCGCTGCGAAGCGTTGGCGACATGGATATCGGAAATGACCGTTTCCCAGCTGGCACGGGCAAAGGCGGTAATCGGCTCGGAAAAATGCGTCCATATTTCGCGCAGCACGGCGCGCAACTGGCGGTCAACGCCATATGTTTTGATGATCGATGCGATGCGGCCACGCTCCAACCGGCTGGTGTCGGCGATTGTCCTGCGCATAGTGTCTTGCATGCTTTGGCCCCGTTAGATGCCGTCTCGACCGGACGGCGTTGCGAACGAGGGTTATCGCGTGTCTTGGTTAAGATATCGATAATTCAAATCGCGATTCTATAAATTATAGACGCAAAAGCATTGAATCATCTATTTTTCCAAAGACAAATATGAACTCCGCCTGCTCAGGCCATGGATTTGGGGCGAGAGAAAACGCGCTCCAGTTCGGGCAGGAAGCTTTCGAGCGGGTCTGCGGGATAGGCGGGGTCGAACGCCGGGGCGTCCCATTCATCAACCAGTTTCTCGGCAAATGCGAACCATGGCTCGCCGCTGAAGCGTTCGCGCGCCTTGGGGTCTTTGCCGAGATAGTCATAATAATATTCGCCCTGGAAATCCTGATGCCAGTAAATGGCGTGGTAGATTTCCTCGGAGACATAAGGCTTCAGCATTTCGGCAGCGATGGGGCCGTGATTGGGCACTGAAAACAGCTTGCCAATATCATGGCAGAGCGCGGCGACAATTTCTTCATCGCTGGCGCCAGCCCGCCGCGCCAATGTGCCGGCCATCACGCTATGCGCGCATTGGTCAGCAGCAAAGCCCAATTCCATATCGGCGAGGCGACGCAGATTGTCGAGCATCTGCTGCGGCACTTTGGCCTGCTGATGCCGCACATGCGCAACCGAGATCGCTGCCCAATCTTCTGCGGTGCCCTCGCGCATGTCGGTAAACATCGGGTCTCTCCTTCATATGGTTGCGACGCATACAATCACATTGCCGGTCCATTATCAAATAACAGGCGTCACATCTGGTCCGGATCAAAGCGCTTGCGGCTCAAATGTTCGAACCGTTCCGGCGTTTGCGGTTTCACGAACAGCGCCGTCACCTCTGGATGACTGGCCTGTACCTTATTTTCAATCTGCTCGACAATCTGTTCGATCTGGGGTGTGGTGAGCGCGTCGTCAAATTCGATATTGAGGCCGACCGCCGCCTGATCGGGCGAAAGCTGTGCGGTCAGCGCGCTGTTGGCCCGGATAACCCCTGGCACTGATTCGGCAATTTGCTGGATTGAGGTCACGAGCGCCGGGGACGCGCGTTCGCCGATAAGGAGGCTCTTGCTTTCGATGGCTAGCAGCCCGGCGGTCACTGCCAGCACCAGGCCGATCAGGACAGAAGCGATGCCGTCAAAAACCGGTTGGTTGAAATGATCTGCAGCGAAAATTCCGGCGCCAGCAATGGCGATGCCGATGAGTGCAGCACTGTCTTCAAACAATACCATGAAGGCAGGTGGATCCTTGCTTTGCCGAAATGCGGTCCAGAAGGGCGTTTGTCCTCGCGCCTCTTCAAAGCCGCGCCACGCGACCCACCAAGACCCGCTTTCGAACAGAAAGGCGAGGCCCAGTACGATGTAGCTCACCATGGCATGCTCGGTCGGGCGCGGGTTCATTATATGCTGCACGCCTTCATAGAGTGACACGCCCGCCCCGAGGCCAAACAGCGCCAGCGCGACAATGAAACTCCAGAAATAAAGCTCGCGCCCATAGCCAAAAGGATGAATCCGGTTGGGACGGCGATTGGCTTGCCGGTATCCGTAGAGCAGCAGCCCTTCATTGCCGGTATCCACCAGCGAATGCACCGCTTCGCTGAACATTGCCGAACTGCCAGTGAAAATTGCCGCCGCAAGTTTGGTCGCGGCGACAGCAGCATTGCCCGCCAAAGCTGCATAGACGGTCAGCTTTGACGAGTACTCAGCCACAAATGCTCTCAAGCCGCTTCGCGTTTGCCCCGGTCTGCCATTTCCTGATTAAGCATCTCTGCCAGCAGGAATGCAAGTTCCAGACTTTGTGCCGCGTTCAGGCGCGGATCGCAATGGGTGTGATAGCGGTCCGACAAACCTTCATCGGTGATGGCAATCGCGCCGCCGGTGCATTCGGTGACATTCTGTCCGGTCATTTCGGCATGGATGCCGCCCGCAAAGGTTCCTTCGGCGCGGTGCACGGCGAAGAAGCCGCGCACTTCGGCAAGGATGCGCTCGAACGGGCGTGTCTTGTATCCGCTTGCCGCCTTGATGACATTGCCGTGCATAGGATCGCAGGACCAGATCACCGGATGGCCTTCCGCCTTGACCGCGCGCACGAGCTTAGGAAGCCCCGCTTCAATCTTGTCATGACCATAACGGGTGATGAGCGTCATCCGCCCAGGTTCTCGGCCCGGGTTGAGCGTGTCGAGCATCCTGAGCAGCGCGTCGGGCTCAAGCGACGGCCCACATTTCATGCCGATGGGGTTGCCGATGCCGCGCAGATATTCGACATGCGCCGATCCTTCGAAGCGGGTGCGGTCGCCGATCCACAACATGTGCGCAGAGGTGTCATACCAGTCGCCGGTCAGGCTGTCCTGCCGCGTCAGCGCTTGCTCATAGGGGAGCAGCAAGGCTTCATGGCTGGTGTAGAAGCTCGTCGCCTTGATCTGCGGCACGGTTTCCGGATTGATCCCGCACGCTTCCATGAAAGCGAGCGCTTCGCCGATGCGGTCGGCCATCTCGCTATATTTTTTTGCCCAAGGGCTGCGGCCCATGAAATCATGCGTCCAGGCATGAACCTGATGGAGATTGGCGTAACCGCCGTTCGAGAATGCGCGCAGCAGGTTGAGCGTTGCCGCCGCCTGGCTATAGGCACGCACCATACGCTGCGGGTCAGGTTCGCGGCCTTCTGCTTCAAACGCGATGTCGTTGATGATGTCGCCGCGATAGGAGGGGAGCGAGACGCCGCCCACTTCCTCGAAATCCGCCGAGCGGGGCTTGGCGAACTGGCCGGCCATCCGCCCGACCTTCACCACCGGGAGCTTGGAGGCAAAGGTCAGCACCACCGCCATCTGGAGGAGTACGCGGAAAGTATCGCGGATATTATTGGGGTGAAATTCGGCAAAGCTCTCCGCGCAATCGCCGCCTTGCAGGAGGAAGCCTTTGCCCGCCGCAACATCGGCCAGTTCGGCCTTGAGGTTACGCGCTTCGCCCGCAAATACCAGCGGCGGATAATTTCCCAGTTCGCTTTCTGCTGCCGCGAGGGCATCGGCGTTGGCATAGGTCGGCATCTGTTTTGCCTCATGCGTCCGCCAGCTTGTCGGGGTCCAGTTCGCCGCCACGTTCATTCACTCCTGCGTCATCAGTGATCGTCAAAGATAGATAGTCATCGCAGCTTTTTGCCGCAATGCAACATGAAGCTCACGGCCTTGGCGCTGAATGAGCCGGGGAGCAAGCCCCATATCGCACGGAACCAGTATTTCGCATGATTGTTACTCTGCGGCGCTATGATAATACGCGGGTCCGCAATTTTATGTTGATACAAATTACGACGGGATCGGGGACATTTTTGATACATTTTGCCGCTACCCCGCACAAACCCGCGACTAACAAATAAGGTAGATGGACCTTGGCCGGATTTTTTGTGCCCCGAATGACCCGATTTGAGCTTTACGCCGGTGTCGCGCTGCTCGCGCTTTTTAGCGCGGATGCGGCCCTCGCCCAGACGCAGGCTTCTGCGCCTGTGCCGGAGGCGGCCACCCCCGCGACCTCCCAGCCACCATCCGCGCAATCACCCGCCGCCCAGCCATCAGCTGCCGAGCCGCCATCGTCATCCGATCAACCGGTGCCAGCCGAGCCTGCGACGGACACTCCAGAAACCGAAACGGCAAGCGAAGAACTAAATGATGATAATGCTATCGTCGTAATAGGGCGTAGCACCGCAGGATCGCTAGTGACCGATACCCCTGCCGAGCAGGTG
Source organism: Pseudomonadota bacterium (assembly GCA_023458055.1). Taxonomy (GTDB): domain Bacteria; phylum Pseudomonadota; class Alphaproteobacteria; order Sphingomonadales; family Sphingomonadaceae; genus JAFAFE01. The sequence continues at coordinate 65,963 of JAEXAW010000002.1, read as the reverse complement.
CTCGATACAACCACTATCCAGGGCTATGGCGCGTCCTCGATTGACGAGTTGCTGACCGCGACCGCGTCGCTGACCCAATCAGGGCGCGGCTCCGGCCGCCCCGTGGTGCTCGTCAATGGTCGCCGCGTGTCGAGCTTCCGCGAAATCCACAACATCCCGCCCGAAGCTATCGAAAAAATGGAGGTCTATCCGGAAGAGGTAGCGGTGTCCCAAGGCTATAAGCCGGACCAGCGGGTCGTGAATTTCATCCTCAAGAAAAATTTTCGCGCAATAACGGTCGAAGCGGAACATGGGATGCCGACCGCAGGTGGCTATTCGGCGCAGGAGTTACAAGCGAGCCTCCTCCGTATCGGGAAAAACGGGCGCACGAATATTACGGCGGAAGTCGATCGATCCTCGCCGCTTTATGAAAGCGAACGGGGCATCATCTATGAGGCGGTAAACCCGCCCATCGTCTATCCGTCGGGAACGGCGCAGGGTGACTATCGCACCCTGCGCAGCAAGAGCCTCAATGCCAAGCTGGACGGCACGCTGCAGCGCTATCTGACCGACGATATCTCAGGCTCGCTCAACCTCACCTATGAAATGTCGAAGAGCGATGGCGCGTCGGGCTATTCCGGTTACTGGACGGATGGATCGACCCTGTGCGCGTCGCCATCAGCGCTATTGTGCGACGGGCGGATCGATACGGAAAACCGCAGCCGCACTTTCCATGCAGGCGGCGGGCTCAATGGCGACATCGGGCGCTGGCGCTGGAATTTTTCGGCCAATCATGACCGCACCAACACGACCAGCCGCGTTGACCGGCGCGATATCGCGCTCGGCGACGAAGATATCTCCAAGGGGCAGGACGTTTCGACCGATGCGACCGCCGTGTTCAACGGACCGCTCATTGACCTCCCCGCAGGTCGTGTGCGGGCGAGCCTCACGACGGGCTTTGTTGCGCGCGACTATGAAGGCTGGAGCGACCGCGCGAGCGGCTATACCACGACCGACCTCAAGCGGCAGGAAGGCAATGTCCTCGCCAGCGTCGACGTGCCAATTGCAGATGCCGACAGCGACGTGCTGCCATTCCTTGGCCAACTGACGCTGAACGCCAATGCGGGCTATAGCCATGTCAGCGATTTCGGCAGCCTCACCAGCTGGGGTGCGGGGTTGAACTGGGGGCCGAGCGAGCGGCTCAACCTGTCCGCGTCGATTGCGATTGACGAAAGCGCGCCCTCTATGTCGCAACTGGGTTCGCCGACGGTGATCAACCCCAACCGCACGGTTTATGACTTTACGACCGGGCAGACGGTGTTGGTGGAATCGGTCAGCGGCGGCAATCCCGACCTCCTCGCGCAGAAGAAGCGCGAATGGAAGTTAGGGCTCAATTACAGCCTGCCTTGGGTCGATAATCTCCGCTTCAGCGCCAATTATTATAATAATCATACCGATAATCCCATCGGTTCATTGCCATTGCTAACGCCCGAGGTCGAAGCGGCATTTCCGGACCGGGTGACCCGCGATGCGGCGGGCAATCTGGTTCGGGTGGATTACCGGCCGCTCAACTATGCCAGCAGTGACAACAGCAATATCCGCTACGGGCTGACCTTCTTCAAAAGCTTTGGCCAGCCGCCGCGTGGTCAAGGCGGTCGCGGTGGCAGCGGTCGCGCGATGCGCGGCGGCGGTGAAGGTGGGCCGCCACCGGGCGGGGGTGGCGCGATGCGGAGTGGCGGCGGACCGCGTGGTGCAGGCATGATGGGGGCGGGCGGCGGCGGCGCGGGTGGGCGCTGGAATGTGTCGCTTTATCACACCATCCGGCTCACCGACACGATCAACATGGGGCCGGACTTGCCGATCCTTGATCTGATGGACGGGGGCGCAACCGGTAGCAACGGTGGCACCTCACGGCATATTGTCGATTTGGACGGCGGCTGGTTCTACAAGGGACTGGGTTTCCGGGGTAACGCCAAATATTATAGCCCTACCACCGTCAACACCGATTTGACCGAAGATCAACTGCGCTTTGGAGGGCTGCTGGCCTTCAATCTGTCGGCGTTCATCAATTTCGATCAGAAGGCGAAACTCATCGAAGACGTGCCCTTCCTCAAGGGCAGCCGCCTCCGCCTGTCGATCAACAATGTGACCAATGTGAAGCAGAAGGTCACCAATGGGCTAGGCGAGGTGCCGCTGTCCTATCAGCCGGGTTATATCGATCCGCGCGGACGTTATGTGGAACTAAGCTTTCGTAAGATGTTTTAAGGAGCAGGTCGATAACTACGCCCTTTCCCAAGGAGATAAACTATTCCAGCTGAGACAGACGGATTATCGCCGCCCACAGAGGCGCGCTGGATTACTATCCTTGGTTGGGTCGCGACGATCACCGCGATCACCATGTATATGTCCTATCTCGACCAGATCCGCCTGAACCTTGCGGGGCAGAAGGGTTCCATCATCCAGCCGATCGCAACGATGATAAACTGTGCCTTATGGGCTGCTTATGGATTTGTGAAACCCAAGCGCGATTGGCCCATCATTGTCGCCAACGCGCCGGGCGTAGTGCTCGGGACGGCGGCACTGGTGACCGCCCTTTAGCGATCAGCTACCCAATTGCCGTGAAAACCGGGTGGCACGCGGTGGGGAAGGTGGATGATGGCTTGCGGATCACCCAGCATATCGTCTGCGTTGAGGATTATGAGATCGGTCGTGTCATCGTTCATGTCGACGACAAGGCCGATGAGCCAGCCTTCATCTTCGGCGGCGTCTTCATGGCGCGGCACGAACACAAATTCGCCCGGGTGACGGTTGGCACCGAAGTTGCGGACCTGCTTTTGTCCGGATTGAAGGTCGTGCTTGATGAGCGTGGTGTCGTTGATGAGACTGTCCTGCCGGTCGTTGCGCACGCCCACCGCATAGGCATAACGATAGGCTTGCGTCGTTAGTCTCTCGTCATAGCGCGGAAACTCCTGCCCATCGCTGTCGATGACCGCGCGGATCACGCGGCGGCTGGCCTCGTCAAAGGTCCAGCGCTCGAAGGCGGTGCGGGATTCATCCGGGCCGAAGGTAACCGCGTCAAACAACCGGTCGTGCACCACGACATCGACCACCGTTTGCCCGGCCTCATCGACAAAAGCGTTGGCGGGATGGAACACATAGCAGGGGTCGACATCATACCAGATGATGCTGTCCCCGGGCGCGGTGCGACCCAACAGTCCGACGCGGGCCTTGTGCTTGTCGTTCCAGCGATAGGGAAATGAGTGGCCACCCAGCATCGCCTTCATGGAAAAGGTGATCGGGAGATCGAACAGGATCACGTGGTCGCAGGTAATCTGGCAATCATGGATAGAAGGTCCATGCGTCACGCTGATCGGCTCTTCGCGGATCACCTTGCCGCTAGCATCGACTACAGTATGCCAGACTTTGTCCATCACACCTGCTTTGTAGCAAACTGCGTGCGCTTCACCGGTCGCTGGGTCGATATGCGGGTGCGCGCTGAAGGCATTTTCGAGCGTGCCATCGAACGGGTTATGCGCCACCGTTTCCAGACCATCGGTGAGCTCGACCGGAAAGCCGCCCGCTTCCACAATGGCAAATGTGCGGCCTGCATGACCGATGATATTGGTATTGACGACCTCAAGCACGCCGCGTGGGCCGGGGGCAGGCGGTTCTCCCAGTGCTTCGCTCACCGCCGTCGTGCGAACCCAGCGATTGCGATACCATTGCGCCTTACCTCCTTCAATGCGGATGCCATGGGCCATGCCGTCGCCAACGAACCAGTGATAGGCGTTGGGGTTGGGCGCGGTAACCGGATTGGGGCCGATGCGCAGATAGCGACCCTTGAGGCCGTCCGGAATGGTGCCGGTCACCGCCAGGTCCGTCAGCGTCAATTCCTCGCCCATCGGCTGGTGAATGCCGGTGAGATAAGGGTGTGGGGCATCCGGTGCCGGCTTCAGTGCGGCACTCAGTTTGCCCACCGCCGACAGACCTTTGCCAACGGCGCTGTGGATATTGCTCTCAAGCGATGAAGTGGACATAGTGTGGCTCCTGCAAGCGGCTGGCCCGGTGGTTGCGCGCCGACTCGATAATGTTTACGGTGACAACATGAGTGATAATGATAACAGTGTCAACATTGCGCCCGCAAGGCGGGCCAAGCCGAAATATCATCATGGCGATTTAAGGGCCGCAGCAGTTGATGAAGGCATGCGCCAACTGGAACATCTCAGCGTCGATCAGCTGTCGCTGCGCGATATAGCCCGCAAGGTAGGGGTAAGCGCCACTGCACTTTACCGCCATTTTCCGGACAAGGATGCGCTGATGGGCGCGATTGCCTCACGCGGTTTTGAAATGCTGGCCGATGCGCAGCGCGAAGCGATGGCCGGGCTTGACCCGCTGGCGGCCTTTATTGCCTCGGGCCGCGCTTATGTGCGGTTCGCCATTGCCAAGCCGTCGCTGTTCCGCATGATCTTTTCCTGTGCGCTCGCCCAAACCCACCCGTTTGAAACCGCGCCGGAGGACAGTGCGGCGGGCCTCCTCACGCGCAATATCGCCAGCCTGGTCGGCGACGATGTAGATGCCGAAGCGCGGCTGGTCGCGGCAATGCGGGCTTGGGCCAATGTTCACGGGCTTGCGATGCTGATCCTTGATGGTCAGGTGCGCCTTGCCGATATTGACGGGCTCATCGAAAAGGTGATTTCGGAAGATTGCGTGGTGCTGCCCGCCTCTGGTGCGGTCGCGGCACCGCTGGCGGATAGCGCCGCTACCCCGCGTCGAACAAAGACGCCAGCTGCTCGATCATCGTCCCGCCGAGTTGCTCCGCGTCCATGATTGTAACCGCGCGGCTATACCAGCGCGTCACATCATGGCCGATGCCGATGGCGACCAGTTCGACCGGCGATTTCTTTTCAATCCAGCTAATCACCTCGCGCAAATGCTGGTTGAGATAATTGCCATTATTGACCGATTGGGTGCTATCATCGACTGGCGCTCCGTCTGAAATTACCATCAGGATGCGCCGATCTTCGGGACGATAAACGAGGCGGTTATGCGCCCAGAGGAGCGCCTCGCCGTCGATATTTTCCTTGAGCAACCCTTCCCGCATCATCAGCCCGAGTGAGCGGCGCGCGCGGCGATAAGGTTCGTCGGCCTTTTTATAGATGATATGCCGCAGGTCGTTGAGTCGCCCCGGGGCAGGCGGACGCCCCGCAGCGAGCCATTCCTCGCGGCTTTGCCCGCCCTTCCAGGTGCGGGTGGTAAAGCCGAGTATTTCCGTCTTGACCCCGCAACGCTCCAGCGTGCGCGCCAGGATATCGGCAGAAATCGCCGCGATGCCGATGGGCCGTCCGCGCATGGATCCCGAATTATCGATCAGGATGGTTACCACCGTATCCTTGAAATCGGTGTCGCGTTCGATCTTGTAACTGAGGTTGGACGCGGGGTTGATCACCACGCGTGCCAGTCTCGCGGCATCGAGCAGGCCTTCTTCCTGATCGAAATCCCAGGCGCGGTTCTGCTGTGCCATCAAACGGCGTTGCAGGCGGTTGGCAAGCTTCGTCACCGCACCCTGAAGGTTCGCCATTTGCAGGTCGAGAAAACCGCGTAGCCGCTGGAGTTCGTCCTCGTCGCAAAGGTCAGTGGCTTCGACCACCTCGTCATATTTATCGGTGAAGACGCGGTAATTGAAATTGGGAATGTCACCGCCCTGTGGCCGATTGGGGCGGACGGGCATCATGCCATCGTCGTCAAACTCCTGCGTCTCGCCGTCGGCCTCACCATCCATATCTTCGGACGGGTCTGCATCGCCATCATCGGCATCCTCGCCTTCCATCTCGGCGCGGGCTTCGGTCTGCTGGCTTTCGCCGGACTGGTCGCCATCATCGGATTCGTTCTGGTCCTGCTCGGCGTCCTGTTCTTCTTCGGCCTCGTCGGGTTCCATTTCCTGCTCGGGCGCGACTTCGCCTTCGACCAGCTCAAGGTCGGCCAGCAATTTTCCGACAAGGCTCTGAAATGCGGCCTGATCATCCAGCGCAAGCGCAAGCGCATCAAGGTCGCCCCCCGCCTTGTCCTCGATCCAGTCGCGCACCAGCGCAACGCCCGGTTCAGCGCTTGCCGGGACCGCCGCGCCGCTCAATCGCTCGCGCGCCAGCAGTTCGAGCGCCGATTGGAGCGGCACATCGTCCGCTATTTGCGCGCGTGCGATGGGGTCCGATCTCATCCGCAAGGCCATCGCGGCATCAAGATTGCGTGCCATACCCGCCATGGAGCGCGCGCCCAACGCTTCGACCCGCGCATTTTCAATCGCGTCGAACACCGCGCCTGCCACAGGATCACCCGGGCGCTTGGCGGCGTGGAGCGCGGCATCATGATGGCGCAGCTTCAGCGCCATGCTGTCGGCAAAGCCCCGCGCTTCCGCCACCTGATCGCGCGGTAAGGCGCGGCCCGGCATCGGCACACGGAAATGCTTGTTCGATTGCCCCGGCGCATCAGCGGTAAAGGCAAGCTCGACCTCCGGTTCCCGTGCCAGCGCACGCGCCGTCGATGTCAGCACGGTTTTGAAATCATCAAGGGGCGAGCGGGTGGACATGACTTGGGTCCTAACGATCTTATTGGAAGTTCGGAAGCCGGATTCGTGCAACGGCTTCGCTCGACAAGCGTTAGCGGCTGTGCTTATGGAATATAGCCAAAGCTTTCACACCGATTTTAAGGACAATTATGCCCTCTGGTCTCGCCGCGCTGCTCGACGATGTCGCCACTATTGCCAAGCTTGCTGCCGCCTCGGTTGACGATATCGGCGCGGCTGCTGGTAAAGCCAGCGCCAAGGCGGCAGGCGTGGTGATCGATGATACAGCGGTTACGCCGCGCTATGTGACCGGCTTTACGCCGCAGCGTGAATTGCCGATCATTGCCAAGATCGCCAAGGGTTCGATCCGTAACAAGCTGCTCATCATCCTGCCGGTAGCGTTGCTTTTGAGCGCCTTTCTGCCGTGGGCGATTACGCCGATCCTGATGGTCGGCGGCGCTTATCTATGCTTTGAAGGCGCGGAAAAGCTCTACGAGCATTTCTTCGATAGCCATGAGGAAACGCTCGACGAAGAAGTGGCCGAAATGAGCGCGGCGGACCATGAGGCCACTATGGTCGCAGGCGCGGTGCGCACCGATTTCATCCTGTCGGCGGAAATCATGGCGATTGCACTCGCTGAGGTGTCGGATCAGCCGATGTGGATGCAGGCCGCTGCGCTGTTTGTCGTTGCGGTCGCGATCACTGCGGCGGTGTATGGCGTTGTCGGTCTCATAGTTAAGATGGACGATATCGGCCTCCACATGGCGCAAAAAGAAGGGCGCGGCGCGCAAGGCATCGGCCATATGCTGGTGCGCGCGATGCCCAAGGTTCTTAAGGCCTTGTCGGTGATCGGGGTCGCGGCGATGATCTGGGTTGGCGGCGGGATCATCCTCCACGGGATGCATGAATTCCACATCACCAAGCTGCCCGAATGGCTGGATGCTGTCGCGCACCAGGGCGCTGCGTTAGTTGGCGTTGCACAGGGCTTTATCGAATGGGTCATCCATGCCATCGGATCGGGCATTTTCGGCGTGATCATCGGCGGCATTATTGTCGCCGTCCATCATATGGTGACGCATAAAAAGGCGCACTAACAGGCACCCCCGCCGCTTTTGCTAATTCTTAAGGTTCCGATGCGATGCTCTCCCGGCATATAGCTTGGGGAGGGGATAGTTATGGTTATATTGATGAGGCTGCTCGGAGCCTTTCTGCTGACTGCCGTGACCATGGTTGCGGCCACTGACAGCGCCGAAGCGCGGCGCCGTTTTTCGATAGGTTCTTCCGGTTCATCGGCGTCTTCCGTCGCTCACACCGCGACAAAATCCCGCGTGATCGTGGTACCGCGTGTCACCAAAAAAACGGACGGGGAAGATATGGCGGGCGAAGCAGGGGTGACGGGAATCGCGCTCGTGTACAACCTGCCGAACACGCCGTCCTTTTCAATCGGCAGCGGTTATTTCGACGTTGGCTATCATGAAGATGGCGCTGGCTATGTCTTTTACAACAAAGCGCAGTCCGTCCCGATCTCACCGGAGCAAAGAGCCGGATTGAAAGAAGTCTTGGGCTTTGATCCCATTGAGGTGTTTGAGGCCGAACATGCGGTGCCAGGAAAAACGCCTTTGCAGCCGTTGGCCCTCACCGGCGCGGCGGAAGTGGAAGATGGTGGCTTCGGGTTCTGGCCTATCGCAATGCTCATTTCGGCACTAATTTCGGTTGTGGGCGTTGTGATGACAATTCGGCGCAAACAAGCCGCCGCAGCATAAGAGGCAGATTTCTCATGTTCGGTATTTCAACCATTAAAAAACGGGGCATCATTGGGGCTTTTGCGCTGCTATCGATGACGCAAGCGCTTCCGGCTAACGCCCAGAGCGCCGAGACGGTGCGCGACGACAAGGCCGTTGAAGCGATGGTCGATTTGCCGGATCGCGCGCCTTATGGCGTCAATGGCGAATATTTTGACTTGGGCTATCAGCCCGCGACGCAGCGTTATGTGCTATTCCGCCGCGATCGCACGATTCCGCTTGATGATGTACAACTTGCCGCAATCAGTAAGGATCTGGGTTATGATCCTGTGCAGCGCTGGAAGGAACAGACCGAATTTGTCCGAGCGGAAGGGACTATGCCTGCCTATATGTGGGGCCTGATCCTGCTGGCTGTGGCGGCGTTGGCTGCGGCTGGATATTGGTTGTGGAAACGCGGGCAGGGCCAGCAGGCAACCACCGAGGCTGCTCCGGCCCCGGAAGCTACGCCCGGAATGGAAGTGCTTCAGGACCGCATTGATGGCCCACAGGTTCCCAAGGGAATGCGCGTTGAAAAACAGAAACGCGGCGGGTTGATGTAAGCATTCGGCGCGCACGGAGAACAAGTGGGCGGTTTCGTTGGCCCACCGGCATTCGAGATGCAATCCACGCCAGACCCTAAACGGATTACGCCTTGCCGATGATGCTTTCGGGCAAGTCTTCGCCGAATACGCGCTGATAATATTCCGCCACGATCATCCGCTCAGCCTCATCGCATTTGTTGAGGAAGGACAGGCGGAAGGCGAAGCCGACATTTTTGAAAATCTCGGTATTCTGCGCCCAGCTGATCACGGTGCGGGGGCTCATGACGGTCGAGATATCGCCGTTGATGAAGCCTTGGCGGCTGAGGTCCGCCACCTTCACCATCTTGTCAACGAGATCGCGCGCGCCCGGCGCATCATATTCGCCCGATTTGGCGAGCACGATATTGGCCTCGGTCTCGGCGGGGAGATAATTGAGCGTCACCACAATGTTCCAGCGGTCCATCTGGCCCTGGTTGATCTGTTGGGTGCCATGATAAAGCCCGCTGGTATCGCCAAGCCCGATGGTGTTCGCGGTTGCAAACAGGCGGAAATAAGGGTTGGGGCGGATCACCCGGTTCTGGTCGAGCAAGGTCAGCTTACCGTCGGTTTCGAGTACGCGCTGGATCACGAACATCACATCCGGGCGGCCCGCATCATATTCATCGAACACAAGTGCGGTCGGCGTTTGCAGCGCCCAGGGGAGCAGGCCTTCGCGGAATTCGGTGACCTGCTTGCCGTCGCGCAGAACGATGGCGTCGCGTCCGACCAGGTCAACGCGGCTGATATGGCTATCAAGGTTGATCCGCACGCAGGGCCACTTGAGGCGCGCGGCGACCTGTTCGATATGCGTCGATTTACCCGTGCCATGATAGCCCTGGATCATCACGCGGCGGTTATGCGCAAAGCCCGCGAGGATGGCGAAGGTGGTATCCGGATCAAACACATAAGCGGGATCAAGATCGGGTACGCGTTCATCGGCTTCGGAAAAAGCGGGCACTTCCATGTCCGAATCGATGCCGAACATCTCGCGCACCTTGACCATCTTGTCAGGGGCATCAAGGATGGTGGTTTCCATGCTCGCAGGCTGGACGTTCGGCAGATCAGTCATTGGGAATCTCTAAAATAAGGAGAGTTGCGAAGCTGCGTATAGGCGGAAACCGCACGTTGCAACGCCTTTTCATAAGATCGGTCGCCGCCGTTACGGTCGGGATGATATTTATGCACCAGCTCGGTGTAGCGCTTGCGGATCGCCTTACGGTCGGCATCCGGCGGCAATTGAAGGTCCTTGAGCGCCTGCTCGTCGGCGGCGGACAGCATGTGGCCGTTACGGCTCGGCGGGGTCTTGCGATAGGCGGCATAGCGCGCACCGATGGCATCCAACGGATCGGCATAATCGGCCCAGCGCGGACCGGGGTCGCCATTGGACGCAAAGGCGCGCGTTTCGCGCTGCCAGCCTGCATAAGGGGTTTGCGCGGCATAAATTTCTTCGGTGGTCATGCCTGCAAAATAATTGAACCCCGCATTGAATTCGCGGACATGCTCAAGGCAAAGCCAACGCCATGCAGGCGGCGAGCCATCCTCTGGCATCCCGCCCAACGGCGGCGCGCGAAATTCTCCAGGTTCGGGGCAACCAGCGACCGCGCAAGGGTGCTGCCCGCTCCCGACCCGGCCATGAAATCTTGTATGTCTGGTCTTGTCTGTCATTGGTAGCGTTGAGTAATGTAGCAATTCATTTTTAATATCGTCATCCCCGACGTGATTGGGGATCCCTCACATAACCGTTCGGTTAAGACCAAGGTCGGGTGATGGATTCTCGCCTGCGGGGGAATGACGAGGATTGGTTCAGATGGGGATTTTATGACCAAAGGTCCAGTGCAACAAGAGATGGAACAGCGCTTAAGCGAGGCGCTCAGCCCCGATTTGCTGATCGTCACCAATGATAGTGAAAAGCATCGCGGCCATGGCGGCTATGACGGATCGGGCGAGAGCCATTTCGCCGTTGAGGTGGTGAGCGGCCGCTTTACAGGCCTTAACCGGGTGGCGCGTCAACGGCTGGTCAATGAGGCGCTGGGTGCATTGATGAAAGAGCGTATCCACGCGCTCAGCATAAAGGCGAAAGCGCCGGGGGAGTGACGCCGAGCGTCTTGGTCAATGACGGCTTCCAGCGCGGCTATCGCTATGAACTCGAAGCGGGGGAGGGCGAGGATTTTGATGCCGATTTCGCGCCGCAATTAACCCCGGCGAAGATGCTTGAACTCGGCGTCTTCGGCGGTCTGTATATGACCGATGGCGCGCGCGAATTTCCTGCCGCCTGGTTTGCAAACGCGCAGCTTTCAGCCAGCGGCAAACCCGACAAAAGCCTCAACTATTTCGGTGTACTGGCGAGCCAACCGCTTGAGGAATGGCAGCGCAAGGGCTGGATCCACTCGGATGATCCGCGCGGCTGGTTCCAATGGTATTGCCGCTATTATCGCGGTCGTCGCCACGCCGACGATGCGCGGCAGATCAAGCGGTGGAGGGCTTTTGCCCGTCATGCTGCCCAAGTGCGCAAATTTTGTGAGCCCGGCGATCCATTTTGTCGCCCGCGCCAAAGACAGGCCTTGCTTCAATGGGCGTATGACAGCAGGGTAATGTGAACCAACTGAGGAGGATAGCCCGATGCGCCAGCCATTTGAATTGAAACGTGTGACGCTCGCCAACGGGATTGAGCTTGATTGTGTCGATGAGGGACCGCGCGATGCGCCTGCGATGATCTTTCTCCACGGCTTTCCCGAATCGCATTGGTCGTGGCGTAACCAGATCCCGCATTTCGCGGATCGTTATCGTGTGATCGTTCCCGATCAACGTGGCTATTGCCAGTCGTCAAAGCCGGAGGGCAGCGATAATTATATGCCGGACAAGCTCGCGGGCGATATCTTCCAACTTGCCGATGCGCTCGGAGTTGGCGGCTTTACGCTGATCGGTCATGATTGGGGCGGCGCGATTGCATGGCTCATTGCCCTTATGGGCGGGGCCAACGGGCCGGAAGGCTTGCGCGGACGGGTCGAGCGGCTCGTCATCATGAACGCGCCGCACCCCTATCTTTTCCAGAGGCTGTTGTTCGACAATCCCGAACAGCGCGCGGCGAGCCAATATATGAGGGGGTTCCGCGACCCCGCCAATGATGAGCTGGTGCGCGAACAGGGCATCCCGGGCATCTTGATGAAGGAAGTCGGCTGGGCGGGAAGCGATGCGCTGACCGATCAGGACAAGCAGATTTATTTCCGCGACTGGAGCGTGCCAGGTGCAGCCTTTTCCATGCTGAACTGGTATCGCGCTTCGGCGGTTACGGTTCCGGCGATGGACGAAGAACCCGAGCGTCCCGCAATCCTCGACGCGCCGATCCCGCCGATCACGATGCCGACTTTGGTGATTTGGGCGATGGACGATCAGGCACTGCCGCCATGCAATCTCGACGGGATGGAAGAGGTCATTCCCGACCTCAAGATAGTGAAAATCTCCGGCACCGGCCATTTCGTCCAGTGGGAAAAGCCCGATGCGGTCAACGCCGCGATGGATGAATGGCTGGTCCAGCATTGAGCATGTGAAGGCCTGATACGACATGCCCGAAACGAACGTAAACCCCAAAGCCCGCACCGATTTGCTGCGGGCGCGAGAGCCGAACGGACAGAGTCCGGTCAGCAATATGGAGCTGTTCTTCGATCTCGTTTATGTGTTCGCGATCACCCAGCTTTCGCATTATGTGTTGCACCATCCGACGATTGAAGGGGTGTTGCAGGGAACGATCTTGTTTCTGGCCGTATGGTGGGCATGGATATTCACGACTTGGGCGACGAACTGGATTGATCCGGAACGTACCCCGATCCGTATTCTTCTCGCGCTGGTGATGATGGGGAGCCTTGTGCTGTCCGCCACGATTCCCAAAGCTTTCGCCGACTATGGCATCTGGTTTGCGCTGGCTTATGTGGCGATCCAGATCGGGCGCACGGTCTATACTGCCTGGGCGATGGGCGAATGGCACCGGGGAGCGACGAAAAATCTCACCAGAGCGATGTTGTGGTTCATCGTCAGCGGCGCGTTCTGGATTGCCGGGGGGCTTAGCGCCGATATCGGGCTACGCTGCATCTTTTGGCTTGCAGCGCTGGCAATCGAATATGCCGGGCCTTTTTGTTATTTTTATGTCCCCGGGCTGGGCCGGTCGCGCAGTGAAGAGTGGCGCATATCGGGCGGGCACATGGCCGAACGCTGCGCGTTGCTGGTGATTATCGCGCTCGGCGAGGGCATCGTACTTACTGGTGCGACCTTTGCCGATGCCGAGCGGGTGGAAGGTTCGATTGCAGCTTTCTTCGTTGCCTTCCTCAGTTCGGTGGCGATGTGGTGGATTTACTTCGACCTTGGTGCAAAGCGCGGCGCGCACCATATTGAACGCCATGACGATCCGGGGAGGGTAGCGCGCAATGCCTATACCTATGCGCATATCCCGTTGGTCGCGGGCATCATTCTGGCGGCGGTGATCGACGAGCAGATACTCGCGCACCCTTATGGCCATGTCGAACCCTTTTTCCTGTGGATCATGGTTGCGGCGGGGTTTTTGTTTCTCGGCGGCACCGCGCTGTTCAAACGCATCACTAGCGGCAATCCGTGGTTCCCGCTGTCGCACATCGTCGGCATCATGTTGTTTGCAGCTATTGCTGCCTGGGGCTGGTTTGGCCATCCCCAGCCCTTGACCCTCGCGGCGGCGGCGGCGCTGACTTATGTGACGGTAGCGGTGTGGGAATGGTTTTCGTTTCATGGCGGCTGGATCGAACGCATCGAACGGCGCGGAGGACGTATAGGACGTGCGTGGAAGCGCGTGTCTGACGCGTGGAGCGAACGGATCGAAGCCCGCCGTCGTTAGGTGCCCCTGAAACTATAGAATGAGAGAGAGCCGACCATGTCCCACACCATGATTGTGATTATCGCGGGCCTTGTCATGCTGGGCGTGATGCTGGCGACCGCCAATGGCAATTACGCAGGGGCAGCCAAGCGGTTTATTCCGTTGTGGCTACTCCTCAGCATCGTTAATATGTTGGTTGGCGTCTATTCGGCGGGTTATAGTTTCCGCGAAGAATTGCCCATATTGGGGCTGGTTTTTGGGATTCCGGCAATCGTAGCGCTGGCGATCAAATATCTGACCCGCGCGCGGTAAGGGGCGGTCATTCGCTATAGCCTGGCCTATGGTTAGGCGGGCTCATGCTCGACCCAGAAACCATGCGCATGGGCGTGACCGAGAAGCCGCGACTCGGCATGGCCCGGCCAGCTTCTTATGCGGATGTCATGGCGGTTGAACTGGCGGTCGGCCTCGACCGACACCCAGCCCAGCGGGCGTTCGGGCGTTGCCTGGGCGCCTGCTGCTTCCATCGCTGCAGTGACACGCTGTTGTCGCGTCTCATCAAGATATTGCCACATGATCGAGTGCATGAGTAGCCGCGTCACGCCTTCGGCTTGTGGCTCGGCGAGGCGGGCTTCGACCCAGTCGGCGGCGTCGGCGCGGACCAAATCGACCGGGCGCTCGCGCTGCATTGTAATCGCTTTGGCAACCCGATCGAACCGTTGCGGATGATCCTGCCAGACATAGGCGAGCAGTCGGCGTTCATTGTCGGGATCGGTCGCATCAATCGGCTGGACGTCGCAGCCCCTGGTCGAGATGATGTCGATGGGGCCGGCGGGCGGGGGCGGACCGCGCCAGTCGGGCTCGATCAGCACCGGACTGTCCGCCGGGCCCAGCCTCACGCCGCCGAGATTGAAGGCGAAGCGATCAATAAGAAGATTGAGCCCCGCGCTTGAGCCGATTTCAAGGATTTCGATTTTGGGCCCATGCCGTTCGGCAATGTGGAGAAGGCCGGTCATCAGCGCCGCCGACCGGCCCGGCTCATTGGTTTGCGGTGGCCCGTCGAGCCAGGGGCGCAGCCTCGTATCGGAGTGCCTGAGGGTATCGCCGACCGCGCGGATGGCGTCGGCCGGCGCTTCATCCTTGAACAACGCATCCAATTGTGGTGCCTCGCCCGCGAGCCACAGCGCGTGCAATCCGCCGACCAGCCGCAAGACCAGCCCGTCGGCTACCGCATTGCCGGGCCAGTTCAGTACCGTCCGTCCTGTCTCTGTCTCTTCATCGAGCGCGCCAGCCAGCGCGCGGCAGAGGCCTGCCGTAATCGGCGCGTCATTGGCATCACAATAAGCAGCCTGGATTTCAAAAGCCGCCAAAATCACACCATGATCGGTCATCGATATTGCCCTCCTCGGCGCGCTCGCGTATCGCTGCACCGCACCATGACCGAAAAGCTGATCTTTGCAATCCCCAAGGGACGGATTCTAGACGAGGCCTTGCCGTTGCTCAAGGCGGTGGGGATCGAACCGGAAGCTGCGTTTTTTGACAAGGAAAGCCGCGCGCTGACTTTTGCGACGAGCCGTCCGGATATTGACATCATCCGGGTGCGTGCGTTCGACGTCGCGACCTTTGTCGCCCATGGCGCGGCGCAACTGGGCATTGTCGGATCGGACGTGATTGAAGAATTTCATTATTCCGAACTTTATGCACCGGTTGACCTTAAAATCGGCCATTGCCGTTTGTCTGTGGCCGAGCCGCAGGGCCTCGCGCAAGAAGATGTGCGCGGTATGAGCCATGTGCGCGTCGCTACCAAATATCCGGCAACCACGCGACGCTTTTATGAATCCCGCGGCATTCAGGCGGAATGCGTCAAATTGAACGGCGCGATGGAGATTGCGCCGCTGCTGGGCTTGTCGCGGAGGATTGTCGATCTGGTTTCATCTGGACGAACGCTTGCCGAAAATGGCCTCCAGGAGACAGAAGTGATTGCGGAAGTTTCCGCGCGTTTGATTGTCAACCGTGCTGCCTTTAAGCAGCGCAGTGCCGATGTCGTGCCGCTGGTGGATCGTTTCCGGCAGATCGTTGGAGGAGACGGCGTCAATGTTGCGGCTTGATGCAAGCGCCCCCCATTTCGCCGAGGATTTTACCGCGCTGGTCAATGCGCGGCGGGAAAGTGACGCCGATATAGCGCGCGACGTGGCCGCGATCATTGCCGCTGTGCGCGAGCAAGGCGATGCCGCGGTGCGCGACTATACGCGTCGATTTGACGGACATGATCTCGACGCGGGCGGCTGGCGGGTCGATCCCGCTTATTGCCGCAGCGCACGTGAGGGATTGCCGCGTGAATTGCGGGCCGCGCTTGAACTTGCCGCTGAACGCATCACCGCCTTTCATGAAAAGCAGCGTCCGGTTGATAGCGTTACCACCGATAGCATCGGCGCGACCATCGGTAGCCGCTGGACGGCGGTCGAAGCGGCGGGCATCTATGTCCCGGGTGGGCGCGCTTCTTACCCAAGCTCGATGCTGATGAATGCGGTTCCGGCCAAAGTCGCGGGCGTCAACAGACTGGTCATGGTCACTCCGACGCGTGACAGCTACACCAACCCCGTCGTGATGGCGGCGGCTGCTATTGCCGGGGTCGAGGAGATATGGCGCATCGGTGGCGCGCAGGCGATTGCCGCGCTTGCCCTCGGCACGGATCGTATCCGCCCGGTCGATGTCATCACCGGCCCCGGCAATGCCTGGGTCGCCGAAGCCAAGCGCCAGCTTTATGGCGTCGTCGGCATTGATATGGTCGCGGGGCCAAGCGAAATCGTGGTGGTCGCGGACGGGCTCAATAACCCTGAATGGATCGCGGTTGACTTGCTCAGCCAAGCCGAACATGACCCGACCAGCCAGTCGATCCTGTTCACCGACAATGACGATTTTGCCGATGCGGTGGTCGATGCCATTGACCGGATCGCACCGACGCTGTCGACCGCTACGACGGCGCGGACGAGTTGGGCGGCGCACGGCGCGGTCATCATCGTGCCCGCGCTGGAGGAGGCCATCCCGCTCGTCAACCGCCTGGCTCCCGAACATCTGCAACTCGCCGCCGACAATGCCGAACAGCTTTTTGCCGAGGTGAAGCATGCCGGTTCGGTGTTCCTTGGCCGTTCGACTCCTGAAGCGATTGGTGATTATATTGCCGGGCCGAACCATGTGTTGCCGACCGGACGCCGTGCGCGCTTTTCCTCCGGCCTGTCGGTCACCGATTTCATGAAACGCACCAGCTTCCTGTCGCTTGACGAAGCGGCCTTGCGCGCAATCGGCCCGGCTGCCGTGACGCTCGCCGAAGCCGAAGGCCTGCCCGCGCACGCCTTATCGGTGCGGCAAAGATTATTATAGGAACGCCTAAATGACCAACAAAGCCCAATCCCGCTCCGCCGCACGCCTTGCAGCGGTGCAGGCCCTCTATCAGAAGGAAATGGAAGGGACCCCGATCCCGTCGCTGCTCCACGAATTCCATCACCACCGGCTGGGCGCGACGATCGAGGATGTCGAATATGCCGACGCCGAGGTCGACTTTTTTGACGATCTGGTCTCTGGTGCCGATGCGCGGCTGGAGGAAATTGACGGGCTGATCGCCTCGAAACTTTCCGCGCAATGGTCGCTGGAGCGGCTCGACAAGCCAATGAAGGCGATCCTGCGCGTCGGCACCTATGAACTGCTCGCCCGCGCCGATGTTCCGACGGGCAGCGTGATCAGCGAATATGTCGATGTCGCCAAGGCGTTCTATGACAAACGCGAGGCCGGGTTTATCAACGGCCTGCTGGACGCAGTGGCGAAGGCGGTGCGGGGGTAAATTCCGCAATAGTTTAGGCCGTCACCCCCGACCTTGTTTCAGGGTCCATAATCTATGGCGGCGCAGATCAAGGGCCAGCGGCGGGAAGTTCCGGCGTGGGTACACAAACAGCGTCCTGACCTTGGTTATTTGGGAGGGTCCAACAGGAACGCCAGCAACACCTCCGCCCGCTGTCGCCATGCCGCCTCATTATGGTCCGCGCCGTCAAATACCCGCGTGGTGAGCTTGCTCGCGTTCCAGCCGCGAGACCGCAACACGCTTTCGACCGCTGAAAAATAAGGGGTATAATGATGGTCGAGCACGCCCGTACCCTGATCGAGATAGAGGCGGTGGACGGCATCGGGCCGCAATTTGCTGGTCGCAAGATAGGTGTTGAGAGCGTTGGCGACGCGCTGCGGTTCATCGGGCGCAGGGGCGTTGGGGCCTTCAACCTCACCCATCGGCAAATGGATCGACACACATGCTGCACGCCCGAATATCTGCGGATATTCAGCAATCGCGTAGAGCGAGATGAGTCCGCCCATCGAGGACCCCATTACGCCGGTATGTTGCGGACCGGTGAGGGTGCGATAATGGCTATCAATGTAAGGCTTCACCTCCTTGACGAGGAAAGCGAGATAATTATCGGCGAGCGGCGGCCACGGCTCCGAGCGGGCATGGCGCGCCAGTGACTCCGCGGGAAGCTTGGCACCCCATTTGGTCGGGAAATATTCGCGGTAACGCAAATCGGTATTCCACAAGCCGACAATGATCGCGGGCCGCACTTGCTTGGTGGCGATGAGCCGGGTCATCGCTTCATCAATCCCCCATTCCTTGCCGCCATAAGCGCGGCCGGGAAGGAAAATATTCTGCCCGTCATGCATATAAATGACCGGATAGCGGGTCTTGCCGCTCGCTTCATAACCGGGCGGAAGCCAGATGGAGATGTTGCGCGGCTTGACTGTCGTCGTCGCAAAATCGGTGACCTCAACGATCCGGCCCCCGCCTTGCGCAAATGCGGGGGCGGCCAAGACCAACATCAAAAACCCAAGGACCAACCGCATCTTTCTCTCCTACCAATGCGGTCGCAGCATGTCCCCTCTCGACGCCCATGGCAATAACGCATAGCTATGCATCGCATGACCAGCGAAGCTACCTTCATTGATGCGCTAAAAACGATTGCCACCGATCCGGCAGCGCGCGGGCTTGAGGATGATTGCGCGGTGCTCGGCGATCTGGTGATGACGCATGATATGATCGGGGAGGGCGTTCATTTCCTTCCCGAAGCCGATCCTGCCGATGTCGCTTGGCGACTGGTAGCGGTCAATCTATCCGATCTTGCAGCAGCAGGGGCGGTGCCGATTGGCGTGCTGATGGGCTATTGCCTCTCTGGCGATGATGCATGGGATCTGCACTTCGTAGAGGGATTAAAGCAAGCACTCGACCATTTCGCGGTCCCCTTGCTGGGCGGCGATACGGTGCGGATATCCGGCGGCTCGAACCGGACTATCGGGCTCACTGCTTTGGGCAAGGCCAAGGTTGCGCCGGCGCGCAACGGGGCCAAGGTCGGCGACAGGCTGTGGGTCACCGGCACCATTGGCGATGCAGGTGCTGGTCTCAAGCTGGCCGAGCGCGGCCTCATCGAACCGGCAGCCTTGCTGACCGCCTATAATCGCCCCGAACCGCGCCTTGCCGAAGGTCAGGCACTTGCCCCTTATGTCAGCGCAATGATGGATATATCGGATGGTCTTTTAATCGACGCCGAGCGCATGGCGAAAGCGAGCGGGGTTGCCATGCAGATCGAACTCGACCGTATCCCTCTGTCGCCCGATTATATCGCGCTCAATGGTCAGGATGCGGCGGCCCGTATCATGGCGGCGAGCGCCGGGGATGATTACCAACTGCTTTTCACCTTGCCCGAGGAGCAAGACCCTCCGGTCGCGGCAAGCTGTGTGGGTCAGTGCTATGCCCCCCTGGAAAGAGAGCATCCTCCACTCGCCTTGGCCTATGCCGGCGCGCATTATCCCTTGCCGGATCGCCTCGGCTATCAGCATTAGACAGCCCCAAAGCCGCACAAAAAGCCTTGGTCGGGCTTGCCCTGTCGCAACTTTGCCCGCATACACAGGCGGTCAAACGAAAGAATATTCGTCAGGGAGGTAGGTTCTGCGGATTAGCAGGGCCGCTTTCCTGATCATAAAAAGGGGAAGGAAATCATCACATGAATGTGGTTTTGATAGCCATTGCCTGCGGCCTAGCTGCGGTGATTTATGGCTTTATCACCCGGGCGGGCATCATGCGCTCGTCGGCGGGTAACGAAAAAATGCAGGAAATCGCTGGCGCTATTCAGGAAGGGGCCAAAGCCTATCTTGGTCGCCAATATCGCACCATTGCTATTGTCGGCGTTGTCGTTGCGATCCTTGTTGCCGTTTTCCTCGGGCCGCTTTCGGCAATCGGCTTTGCGCTCGGCGCAGTGCTTTCGGGGGTTGCAGGCTTTATCGGAATGAACATTTCGGTGCAGTCGAACGTGCGTACTGCCGCTGCCGCGCAGTCGGGCTTGCAGCAGGGATTGACGCTGGCGTTCAACGCCGGGGCAATCACCGGGATGCTGGTGGCCGGCCTCGCTCTCCTCGCCATTTCCGGCTTCTTCTACTATCTCGTGGGTATTGCGGGTCATGAACCTTCCAGCCGTACCGTAGTGGATTCGCTGGTAGCGCTAGCGTTCGGTGCATCGCTCATCTCCATCTTTGCGCGTCTGGGCGGCGGTATCTTTACCAAAGCCGCCGACGTGGGTGCTGACCTTGTCGGCAAGGTCGAAGCGGGTATTCCGGAAGACGATCCACGCAACCCCGCTGTGATCGCGGACAATGTCGGTGACAATGTCGGCGACTGTGCAGGGATGGCGGCAGATTTGTTCGAAACCTATGTCGTGACGGTTGGAGCAACCATGGTGCTCGTTGCGCTCCTGATGAAAGGCGCGGGCGATATGCTGCTTCCGCTGATGACTCTTCCGCTGCTGGTTGGCGGGGCGTGCATTCTGACCTCGATCCTCGGCACCTATTTCGTCAAGCTCGGCAACGGCAAAAACATCATGGGCGCCATGTATAAGGGCTTCCTTGTCACCGCGATTACCTCGATCCCGTTGATCTTTTTCGCGACAAAACATGCTCTTGGCGATCTCAATGCGCCGATTGCAGGTCCTAACGGCACTAGCTTTACCGGCATGAGCCTTTTCTGGTGCATGATGCTTGGTTTGGTGATCACCGGTCTCATCGTGTGGATCACCGAATATTATACCGGCACCAATTATCGTCCGGTGCGCTCGATTGCCAAGGCGTCGGAAACGGGCCACGGTACCAACGTCATTCAGGGCCTCGCGATTTCGCTTGAAGCAACCGCGCTCCCGACGCTGGTGATTTGTGCAGGGATCATCATTGCCTATCAACTGGCGGGCCTCATCGGCATTGCTTTTGCGGCAACCGCAATGCTTGCGCTCGCAGGCATGGTCGTGGCGCTCGATGCTTATGGTCCGGTGACCGATAATGCGGGCGGCATTGCCGAAATGGCGGGCCTTGATGACTCGGTGCGTGAAAAGACCGACGCGCTTGACGCAGTGGGCAACACCACCAAGGCGGTCACCAAGGGCTATGCCATCGGTTCCGCGGGTCTCGCAGCGCTCGTGTTGTTCGCGGCTTACACCACCGACCTCAAGGAATATTTTGGCAACCTCACCGTCAATTTCAGCCTTGAAAATCCCTATGTGATTGTCGGGCTCCTGCTAGGCGCTTTGCTCCCGTATCTGTTCGGTGCGATGGGCATGACCGCCGTGGGCCGCGCGGCTGGCGACGTTGTCAAAGACGTGCGCGAGCAGTTCAAATCGAACCCCGGCATCATGGATTATTCGTCGCGTCCCGACTATGCGCGTACGGTGGATCTTGTGACCAAGGCGGCGATCAAGGAAATGATCATCCCGTCGCTCTTGCCGGTGCTCGCCCCGATTGTGGTTTATTTCGTCATCACCGCCGTAGCCGGGCAGGCCAATGGCTTTGCGGCCCTGGGCGCTCTCCTCCTCGGGGTGATCGTCGGCGGCCTGTTCGTCGCCCTCTCGATGACCTCGGGCGGCGGCGCATGGGATAATGCCAAGAAATATATCGAGGACGGCCATCATGGCGGCAAGGGTTCCGAAGCCCACAAAGCAGCCGTGACCGGCGACACCGTCGGCGATCCCTACAAGGACACTGCGGGTCCGGCCGTCAATCCCATGATCAAGATCACCAACATCGTCGCGCTGCTCCTGCTGGCCGCGCTGGCGCATGGGGGAATGTAAGCGACCCATTTGTTGCTAATCATGTCGAAAGCCCCGGCCCTAACCCGGCCGGGGCTTTCTTTTTTCGCATTTTGCCGTTACAGGCGCGCTCAAACTCTATCGGATTCCTTGGACAACAAAGAGATTTATGGCGAAAGAAGAATTGCTCGAAATGCGCGGGACCGTTGTGGAACTCCTCCCCAACGCGATGTTCCGTGTGAAATTGGAAAATGATCACGAAATTCTTGGTCACACCGCAGGCAAGATGCGCAAGAACCGCATCCGCGTGCTGGTGGGTGACGAGGTGTTGGTTGAACTGACCCCCTATGACCTTACCAAGGGGCGTATCACCTATCGCTTCATGCCGGGCCGCGGCGGACCTGGCCCGCAAGCTGCCTGATGGCAGGGAAGGGCGGTTCAACCCCGCCCCTTATTCTCGCATCCTCCTCACCGCGTCGGCGCGACCTGCTCGCGCAAATCGGTGTGATCCCGGACGCGATCGAATCTCCGGATATTGACGAAAGCCCGCATAAGGGTGAACTCCCCCGCCTTTATGCCCTGCGCATGGCGGAGGAAAAGGCGCGGACGGTTGCAAGGCCTGATGGCCACATCGTGCTTGCGGGCGACACGACCGTTGCACTGGGCCGCCGCGTACTGCCCCCGGCCGATAATGATGCGATGGTGGGTGAGCTGGTCGGAATACTCTCGGGGCGGCGTCATCATGTGTGGAGCGCGGTAGCGTTGATTGACGCCAAGGGCCGGATGCGCAGCCGGATTACCGATACCATTGTCCGCTTCAAGCGTCTTTCGGACATCGAGCTTGCCGCCTATGTCGCGAGCGGGGAGGGGCGCGGCAAGGCAGGCGGCTATGCCATTCAGGGGCGCGCCGCCGCTTTGGTTGATTTCTTGTCGGGGACTTACACCGGCGTGGTGGGCCTTCCGCTTTATGAGGTGCGTGCGCTGCTGCGTTCGGCACGCTATCCGGTCGACTGATATGGCAGAATGGATTTACGAAGAGGGCATCGGCGAAGGGCGGGCTGCGCTCGTCCATAAAGGTCGCATCATCGAAGCACAGATTGAGCGCGAGAGCGAGGGTGTACGGGCCGGTGCTATTGTTGCCGGCCGGATGGTGCAGCAACTTATCCCCAAAATGCGCGGCATCGTGAAACTTGATGGCGGCGAGGACGTGCTGCTCGAGCCAATCCCGCCCAAAGTGACCGAAGGGGGACGGTTGACGGTCGAGATTTTGCGCGAGGCGGTCCCCGAACCCGGACGCCTCAAACTTGCCAAGGCGCGCGGCGCGAAGGGTAACCCCAAACCACAACCGGGTAAAAGCCTGCTCCAACGCATTCGCACGACGGGGCATAATGTGCTGATGGCGAGCCCGCATGATCCCGAGGATCGGCTTGAAGCCGCAGGGTGGAGCGAATTACTCGAGGAGGCGGAAAGCGGTGAGGTAGCGTTTGATGGCGGTGCACTGCGGATCGCCTTGACGCCTGCGATGACGGTCATCGACATTGATGGCCCGCTTAAGCCGGCAGAACTGGCGCGCCGCAGTGCTGTCGCGGTGGCCGAGGCTGTCCAACGCCTGGGGCTTGCCGGCAATATCGTTGTCGATTTTCCTACGGTCGAGGACAAAGCGGTGCGCGCTGCCATCGCCGAGACGATCGACCGGATTGTGCCGCAACCATTTGAACGCACTGCGGTCAATGGTTTTGGGCTGCTTCAGCTGGTGCGTAAGCGTGAGCGCGCGTCACTCGCCGAGTTGTTCCAATATACGCCACTCGAATCGGCAGCTATGGCGCTGCTGCGCAGGGCCGAGCGGGCGAAGGGAGCGGGCGTTGCAACACTGACAGCGCACCCGTCTATTATTGCGCTCCTCGAAACGCGTGCCGATTGGGGCGCAAAGCTCGCCCGCAGCTTGGGGCGCGAAATTCGCTTGGCAAGCGACCCGGCGCTTGGCATCGGGGGTGGTTATGTCGACTAAGCCTACCTCCACTGCGAAACGCCAGCGCGCCTGCCCGATTTGCGGCAAACCGACGGTGCAAGATTATCGTCCTTTTTGCAGCAAAGGCTGCCGTGATCGCGATTTTCTGCAATGGGCGGATGAGGGTTACAAACTGCCCGGTGTTGCGCTTGACGACGATGCGTTGGAGAAAATCGAAAAAAATGCAAGAAACGGGCTGGACAGCGGCACGGATGACTGATTAAAGGCGCGGCTTCCGGCAGCCGGTCGTTGAACCGCCTGCCCACCGAGTGCCTCGGTAGCTCAGTTGGTAGAGCAGCGGATTGAAAATCCGCGTGTCGGTGGTTCGAATCCGCCCCGAGGCACCACTTTTTCCTGATATTTGGCTCAAGTTTGTGGCGCGATTGTCGCACTGCGTCGGAAATCTGTAACCAAATCGTCATCAACCTGATTGCTAACTGCCCGGGCTTTGGTTAGCGTTTCTCGAAAATCCGGTATGACAAATGTCGCCGGACGGGAAGAAGGGGATTTTCGATGATCAGGAAGATGGCTTATCTCGTGTCGGCGTCGGTGTTGGCGGCATCAGCAATGGCGGTGCCCGCCTACGCGCAGGACGCCGTTCCCACGACAAATAGCGACGGGTCCACAGTGACGGATAAAGATGCAATCATCGTCACTGGCTCCCGCATCAAGCAGGACCCGGCGAAGAGTGCGTTGCCGCTCCAGATCATCACCACCGAAGATTTGACCCGCGACGGGATTACAAGCCCTGAGCAGATGATCATGCAGCTTTCCGCTAATGGTACCGGCCCTGATAACCTTGCGTCGAACGCGGATGTGGTAAGCGGCGCGCAGCGTGGCACCAATGGCCTGTCGGGCGCTAACCTGCGTGGTCAAGGATCGGCAGGAACGCTCGTCCTTCTCAACGGTCGGCGTGTGGCGGCTCACGGGCTCTCCGGCTCGGCGGTCGATGTGAACCAAATCCCGTTTGCCGCCATTGAACGGATCGAAGTTTTGAAGGATGGTGCCTCGGCGATTTACGGCACCGATGCGGTCGGCGGCGTGATCAACTATATTACCAAAACCAATTACAACGGGATCGGCGCATCCGCTTTCACCGATTTCACCGAGCAAGGTGGGGGCAATATCTATCGTTTGTCCGGGATCGCCGGTTATGGTGATCTTGACGATCAGGGCTTTAACGTCATGGGTGCGGTAAGTTACCGCTGGAACCAGATATTGAACGGCAATGCTCGCGATTTTACATCGGGCAATCAGCCGCAGCGTGGGCTTTCGATCGATACGCGTGGTACGCCGATTGCGACAATTTTTCCGTCAAACGTGATTACGAGCGCGTATTATCCTGCCAATGGCGTCAACGGACTGAGAGACGGCACGTTGTTGGGGACTGCGGCAACTGCACCGTTCATTCCAGGAAGCACGACGGTTCGTGCGACTGGCGGCGTTAACGTGCTTGATTTGCCGGGCGGTGGCGGCTGCGAAACGATGGACGGCGGCATGGCCTATGACGATGAGCTGTGGAATTCGCCATCGGCGCGCTATGCTTGCGCATGGGATACGGGGCGCGCTGTGGTCTTGCAGCAGCCGATCAATACCTTCACTTATTATGGTCGTGCAACATTGAAGTTTGCAGGCGATCATCAGATTTATGCTGAAGTTACCGGATCGCGTGCGAAATCGGCCAAGCGCTTCTCGAATGCACAGGTGTCGGGCAATACAACCAACCTGCAGATTGCTTACCCGCTCAATGATCTGACGCGAGATACGTATAACAGCATCTATCAGCAGTTGCTGACGGTTTTCCCAAGCATATCGGCCAATTACGGCAAGCCGATTGCCTATCGCTGGCGGTGCATTGAGTGCGGTCAACGTGAATATAAGACCGACAGTCGGACGTTCCGCGTAGCGGCTGGTATTGATGGTCCTTTGTGGGGAACATGGGATTATCGCGTGGGTGGGTCCTATGCGAAAAGCCAGGTTATTTCGGAACTGGGCAGCGGCTATTATTATCGCGGTGTCAAAGCGTTCAACGATCCGGCGACGCCCCAAAATGATATTGGTTTGATCGACACACGCGCGCCGACGGCGCCGGGAGCGACCTATCCCGGTCTTGTGGGTTTGCTCAATGCTGGCATCCTCAACCCATTCTCGCTGACGCAAACACCGCAAGCCATTGCGGCACTGGAATCCGTATCCGCCCGCGGCGAAAAAATGTATGGCGGCAAATATCAGGTGCGTCAGTTTGACGCGTCGATTTCTGGCTCGCTCTTTACCTTGCCGGGCGGCGATGCCCAATTGGCGGTCGGGGTTGATTACCGCAAGGAAAGCTATCGCTTCGACGGGTCAGCGGCGGGTGATGACCTTGCGCCTAACATCTTCCTCGCTGCGTTCGACAACGTCAATGCGCTGAAAAAGGCGGATCGGACAGTGAAGGCCGCCTATGCGGAAGTGTTGCTCCCGATATTTGATATGTTGGAGCTGAGCGCGGCGGCTCGCATTGATGATTATACCGGCTTTGGCAGCACGGTGAATCCTAAAGTATCGGCCAAATTCCAACCAGTTGATTGGTTGATGCTGCGTGGATCGTACAGCACCGGCTTCCGCGTCCCCTCATTCAATCAGATCTTTTACGGGCGCACAGAAAGTGACCTCAATACGGGCGCAAATATTGCCGATCCTGAAACCTGCCCGACGCCGACGGCTCCCGTTTCGACCAATCCGGGCTGCGCGCTGATCACGCCGGTTGTGGTGACGGGTGGCAATCGCAATCTTGGGCCGGAAAAAGCCAAGATGGCGAGCGTTGGCGTTGTCTTGCGTCCGGCCAGCAACTTCAGCGCTTCGGTCGATTGGTGGATGATTAACGTCGATGACACCATCGCGGTTTTCACCTTCCGGCAGTTGCTCGACAATTACGGCTTGTTCAAAGATCGCTTTACCCGTGAAAATGGTGTGATCACCGAAATTGACTCAACCTGGGCGAACGCCGGCGGACGCCGGACGCAGGGGCTTGAAGTGTCGCTGCGTGGAGCGCTCGGAGATCTCGAAACCGGGCGTTTCTCGATGGGAATGGACGGCACTTATCTACTCCAGAAAAAGGAACGCTTGCTGGCCAATTCGCCATGGGGACCGAGCTTGATTGGCAAGTTCACGTACACCGGCGACCTCGGACTCAAGTGGAAGCACAATGCCTGGCTGACTTATGCCAAGGATAAGTTCAGCATCTCGTTGTCGCAATTATTCCGCCTGGGCTACAGAAACCAAGCGCTGCCCGGCATTGCATCAGGCAGATTACGCGACCGGAATATAATCAACGCGTAAAGGATTATGTCACCTATAGCTTGTCGACCAGCTACGATTTCGGCGGACTTAAGCTGACCGCAGGCGTGCGTAACCTGTTCGATAAGGATCCGCCATTTGCGATTTCCTATGACTCGCTCGGAGGTTCGGGTGGTTCATGGGAGCCGCGTGTGGCTGATCCGCGCGGACGTTCGTTCAACATTCTCGCCGAAGTCAAATTTTAAGCCTTCGGTTTGCAATTTAAAAAGGGGCGCTCCGGAGAGATCTGGAGCGCCCCTTATGCTTTGTAAACAACTGCATCGCTGTCAATTTCTTGACGATATTGATCTCGATTAACCTCACTTTTACCTTAGTCTGCGACGAGCGTCGAACGCGATAGCGGGTGGCCCGATACGGCTGTCCCGCCATCGTTCAGAATATGTGCGCCGACGGGACGGATGGAGATAGATCGAACATGGGCGAACACGGGTTCATGACCGCGATGGTGGCGGGTTTGCGAGAGTTGGTGCGCATTGAGCCTACCGCCGAGCCGGCGCGCCAGCTTGCTTTCTACCGCCAGCTCGAAACGACCACCCAAGCCCGGCTGGTTATGGACACGATCAACTTACCGATGGCGGCTTTGCTGATATATGTGTTCTGGCCGATCAGCCATCATGTGCTGTTGCTCGGAGGGCTGGCCATGGTTCAGCTAGCCTCATTGACGGCGCGGCTTTACCTGCCGAGCAAGATGGACCCGGCGCGAGACATGCCAAGGCTAAAAAACCTGACTGTCCGAAATCTCTTTTATTCCGGTCTCATGGCGCTTGGATGGACCGCTGTTACGTGCTCGGTTATTTATTTTTCAGATCACCCCAATGCGCTGCTGATGTATTTCCTCGCACTTTCCCTTGTGTCCGTATCGGCCTTGCTGTTCGTCCATCTTCCGGTCGCCTATCTTGTTTACGGATCGATCGTGGCGATCAATCTGGGACTGGCGGTCGTATATGGCCATCTTGGCATAACCATTCTTGCATTGCCGATGCTCGTCATCTTCTTTCTCATGCAGGTCAAATCGGTATTTGACCAAACCCAGCAATTTGTCGGGATCACGATGGCCAACGAAGCCTTGCTGTCCGATTTGACGGAACATGCGAAGGAAGAAAAGCGGATCGCTGCCGAACAAGCCGGGCAAGCGCAGCAGGTGGCCGAAGAGCGGGCCCGCGCAGCCGAAGCCCGCGGATTGGCAGATGAAGAACGCGCCCGGGCTGCCGAAGCACGGGGGAGGGAAGCCGAACAACGCAATAGCGAAATGATGGCGCTGGCAACCTCGTTTGAAGGCTCGGTGGTGCAACTGGTCAATGCCGTTGTCGATTCCATTGACGATTTGAATGAAGCGGCTATTTCGCTCGAGTCGTTGGCCAACGAAACGATCATAAAGACGCGCGACGTCAACCAATCAGCGGCGCAATCTTCCTCCAGCATGAGTGGTATTGCCGCCGCGTCGGATGAACTTGAATTGTCCATTCGCGAAATTGCTCGTCAGGTTGCGGACCACGTCCGCTATAGTGACCGGGCCGAAAGGTTGGCGACCGAAAGCGGCGGGGCAGTCAGCATATTGTCATCCGAGGCTGACAGAATTGGCACTATCGTCCAGACGATAGAATCGATTACCAAGCAGACTAATTTGCTGGCTTTGAATGCCAGCATCGAGGCTGCCCGCGCGGGTGAGGCGGGCCGGGGGTTTTCTGTTGTCGCCGGCGAGGTCAAAATGCTGGCCGAGCAGGCTCGCGGCGCAACCGTCACGATCGCCGGACAAGTCGATGCGATCCACGGTCATGTGGGGACTGCGGCGGGCTTGATCGAACATACCGGAGGCGAGATCAAAAGCGTCGCCCAAATCGCGACAAGCATTGCCGCAGCGATAGAACAGCAACGCGACACCACCGGCGAGATCAATCGTAACGTTGCGACAGCTGCTGCCGGTGCGGATCAAATCAGTACATTGATGAATGAGCTGAGCAAGCGCGTAGGAGATAGCGGCGCGGTCGCACAGGGGTTAAGCGAAACCGCATCGGCCTTGCGCGAGCAAGCAGACGGGTTACGGCTCCAAAGCGCTGCGTTTCTTGATCGCCTGAAAGCGGCCTGAGCGTAAATTGGCGATTATTGTGGATGGCTGGTGGGTGGGTTTCCGAAAGTTGGCGGAGCCCTCATGACCCCGCCTCGGCAAGTAGCGCCCGTGCTTCCGCTCCATGCCAATCGAGAGCGCCCGTCACGCGCGCAATTTCGCGGCCATCCTTGTCAATGAGCAGCGTTGTCGGCAGGCTCGTCGCGCCCAGCCCCAAGCCGAGCTTATTGTCAGGATCGAGATAGGGCTTCAGATTTTTGAAATTGCGCTTGGCGAAAAAGGGATCGACCTGTTCGGCGCCTTTCAAATCTTGCGACACGGCAACGACCTGCATCTTCCCGTTCATTTCTCCCGCCAGCGTATCAAGTGCCGGCATTTCCACAACACAGGGGCCGCACCAGGTGGCCCAGAGGTTGAGGAGGAGCGGCTTGCCACGATAGTCGCTGAGCGCAATCGCGGCGTCGTCATCACCGGTGAAAGCAATGTCCGCGACGGCTTTACCCTTGCGGCTGCGGTCGATGGTATAAGAAAGGTCGGCTCCCTTCGCATCGCTCGCGGGGGTTATGGCCGGCACGGTTCCATCATCGCTTGCGTTATTTGCGGCTGGACGGGGTTGCTCGCCGCCCGCCTTTTCCTTATCGCAACCGCCGACAAGTAGCGCGCTGGCGGCGATCAGGCCGAACGCGATGCGGGACAAGGTGGACATGAGCGATACTCCAAAGTCGAACAGCATGTGGGGCGGACGCTTTGCCGAAGGGCCGAGCGCGATCATGCGCGAGATAAACGCGTCCATCCCGTTCGACAAGCGGCTGTGGCAACAGGATATTGCCGGGTCCCAGGCGCATGTCACGATGCTGGCGGCGCAGGGGATCGTTTCGCGCGAGGACGCGGCCGCAATTACAGACGGGCTAGAGCGCATCGCAGCAGACTATGAAGCGAACGGCGTTCCCGTCGATATGGCGCTAGAAGACATTCATATGACCGTTGAGTCCCGCCTTGCCGAATTGATCGGCCCGGCGGCAGGCAGGCTGCACACCGCGCGTTCGCGCAACGATCAGGTGGCGACCGGTTTCAAGCTGTGGGTGCGCGATGCGATCGATCAGGTCGATGCGGGGCTGGCGGCGTTGCAGGCGGCGCTGGTCGGGCGTGCAGAGGAATATGCCGAGAGCATCATGCCGGGCTTCACCCATTTGCAGAGCGCGCAGCCGGTGACGCTGGGGCATCATCTCATGGCTTATTACGAGATGATCGCGCGGGATCGCAGCCGCTTTGCCGATGCGCGCGCGCGGCTCAACCAGTCGCCTCTGGGCGCAGCAGCACTCGCCGGAACCGGCCATAAGATTGATCGCGCGGCGACCGCGCAGGCGCTCGGCTTCGATGCACCTACCCGGAACAGCCTCGACAGCGTTTCCGACCGCGACTTTGCGCTCGACTATCTGATGGCTGCAACCCAGTGCGCGCTCCATCTATCGCGTCTTGCCGAAGAGTTCATTATCTGGGCGAGCCAGCCCTTCGGCTTTGTGAGCCTACCCGACGCTTATTCGACCGGCAGCTCGATCATGCCGCAAAAACGTAACCCTGATGCTGCCGAACTGGTGCGCGGCCATTCGGGACGCATCGCCGGGTGCATGACCGCGCTCGTCATGACCATGAAGGGCCTGCCGCTCGCTTATTCCAAGGACATGCAGGACGACAAGCCTCCGGTGTTTGAAGCGCATGACCTCTTGGCGCTCAGCATCGCAGCGATGAGCGGCATGGTGGAAACCACGACTTTCCGTACAGACCGGATGCGGGCGCTCGCGGAAAGCGGCTTTGCGACTGCGACCGACCTTGCCGACTCGCTGGTGCGCGAGGCCGGGGTGCCGTTCCGCGAGGCGCATCATATCACTGGTGCGGTAGTCAAGGCGGCCGAAGCCAAGGGTGGAGGGCTGATGGCGCTGACCCTCGAAGACCTTAAAGCGATTGATAGCCGTATCGACGAAGGGGCGATGGCTATGCTAACGGTCGATGCTTCAGTGGCGAGCCGCACCAGCTTCGGCGGAACCGCGCCCTCAGAGGTCCGCGCCCGCATCGCGGACGCCCGGAAGGAATTAGGTCTGTGACGACTAAAACCATATTGGCAATCGGAATGGCTCTGGGGACGTTGACGCTTGGCGGATGCGGCAAGAAGGTCGCGCTGCAACCGGCTGCGGGCAAAGCACTTCCCGTCGCGCCTGCGGGAGCCGAAGCGCCGTTGACCTCCGAACAATTGATGACGCCCAAACCTCAGGCCCGCCCCGAACGGAGCGATGAATTGCTCCGTCGGTCCGAAAAACGCAAGGACGACCCGTTCGACCTTCCCCCTCCCGGTTAATTTCAAGCAGGACAGCATCAGTGGATTTTTTTGACTATCGTGACGGCCAGTTGATGGTCGAAGACATGCCGCTCGACGTAATCGCAAACGAGGTCGGCACCCCGGTTTATGCTTATTCGCGCGCGGCGCTGGAAAAAAATGCGCGAGAATTCAAGGCGGGCGTTGAACAGGCGGGCGATGTCAAATGTGCTTTTGCGGTCAAGGCCAATCCCAACCTCGCCGTGCTCGGGGTAATGGCGCGCATGGGTTTCGGCGCTGACGTCGTTTCGGCTGGCGAACTTGAGCGCGCGATTGCGGCAGGCATGAAGCCGGAAGACATCGTCTTTTCGGGCGTCGGTAAAACGCATGACGAAATGCGCGTCGGGCTTGAGCATGGCATTGGCCAGTTTAACCTCGAAAGCGAGATCGAGGGCGAAGAACTATCGGAAGTGGCCCAATCCCTGGGGAAGGTCGCGGCGGTAACGCTGCGGGTCAATCCGGACGTCGATGCGGGAACCCATGCCAAGATTTCGACCGGCAAGGCTGAAAATAAATTCGGCGTTCCGTATGATTTAGCGCCTGAAATCTATGATCGGCTCGCGCAATTGCCGGGGTTGAAACTGCGCGGCATTGCGCTCCACATCGGGAGCCAGTTGCTCAGCCTTGATCCGCTCGAAGCGGCCTTTACGCGGATTAGTGATCTGGTTGCGCGGCTGCGTGCGGCGGGCCACGAGGTCACGCATGTTGACTTGGGCGGCGGGCTAGGCGTGCGCTACAAGGATGGCGATGTTCCGCCAACGCCGCACGATTATGGTGCGATGGTCGCGCGCGTGACCAGGGATTGGGGCGTGACGCTGCAGTTCGAGCCGGGCCGCGTCATCTGCGCTAATGCCGGTGTCATGGCGACGCGGGTTATCCGTGTGAAGCGGGGCGTCACCCATCCGTTCGTGATCGTGGATGCCGCGATGAACGATCTCGCCCGTCCGGCGCTCTATGATGCCTGGCACGACTTTGCGGCCGTAAAGCCGAATGGCAAGCGGATGATCGCCAATATCGTTGGCCCGGTGTGCGAAACGTCGGATACTTTCGCGATGGGGCGTGACATTGACGCCGTCGAAGCAGGCGATCTCGCCGTTTTTCAATCGGCAGGCGCTTATGGTGCGACAATGGCATCGACCTATAACAGCCGCCCGATG
Source organism: Pseudomonadota bacterium (assembly GCA_023458055.1). GTDB lineage: Bacteria > Pseudomonadota > Alphaproteobacteria > Sphingomonadales > Sphingomonadaceae > JAFAFE01. The sequence continues at coordinate 33,193 of JAEXAW010000002.1, read as the reverse complement.
GTGCCCGAGGTGATGGTCGATGGCGACAGGTTTGCGGTGGTGGCTGATCGCATCCCGGCGGCGACTATTGCTGCGGCCGAGCGCGTGCCCGACTTCCTCAATTCGCCCGCCAAAGGCAGTCGCGACTGATGCACAGTCTGCCGGTCTTTGTCCGGCTGGGCGGTGAGACCGTGCTGGTGATGGGCTATGGCGACATAGCCGACGCCAAGCGCCGACTGGTCGAGCGGGCAGGCGCGGTCGTCACCGCCAACCCGCTCGCCGCAGCGCGGATGGCTTTTGTTGCGATTGAGGATCGGGCAGAGGCAGAAGCCGTGGCAGGCATACTCAAAGGACGCGGCATGCTGGTCAACGTCGCGGATCAACCCGACCTGTGCGATTTCACCTTGCCTGCTATTGTGGATCGCGATCCGGTGATTGTTGCGGTGGGCACAGGGGGTCAATCGGCAGGATTGGCCAAGGCCATCCGCCAGCGGCTGGAGGCCGTCATTCCGCCGTCGCTCGGGACATTGGCGCGGCAGCTTTATGACAAGCGCGATGCGATTAAACAGCGTTGGCCCGCGCCCGAAGAGCGCCGCCGGGCGATTGACGCTGCGCTCTCGCCGGGAGGAATCCTCGATGCGTTCGGGGAGGAGAGCGACGCGCGGTTTCAGACCTTTCTTGATGGCACTGTCCAATCTGCAGGCCGCATCATCGCTATCCTGCTCACCAGCGATGATCCGGACGAGATGACTTTGCGCACCGCCCGCCTGTTAGGCGAAGCAGACGAGGTCTGGCACCTTCCCGACATTGCGCCGGCAATCTTGCATCGGGCGCGCGCAGATGCGAAACGCGTGCCCAGTATGACGCCGCCGCCGGAAGACGCAGCGTCGGGGGAAAGGATCATCTTGTGGCTGACACAAAATTGAGCGGGCGCACCAAGACCGGTGTTGCGGTCCATGAAATGGCGCAGGTTTCGCGCGACCCCCACGCGCTTCCCGAAACGCTGATGAGCGATACCACCCGGCGGGTGACGGTATGGACCGTGCACCGCGATAAAAAGACGCATATTGCAAAGGAAATTCCTTTGGCAGATGCGGCGGCCGCACAAAAAGGAGCCGAACTGGTCTGGGTTCATTATGATCTGGAACGGGGCGCAACGCTGGTTCCGTCCGATTGCCCGATTGCCATGCCGGATATGGCCCGCGATGCGCTCACCGCCTTTGAAACCCGGCCTCGTTCAGAGCAGATCGGCAATGGCGCGATGCTCAACCTGCGCGGGCTAGGGGAGGTTGAGCAATATAATGGCGACCCGCTGGTAAGTTTGCGGATGTGGGCCGAGCGCAATGTTGTGGTGACGGCGAGCTTCCGTAACCTGCTTGCCATGGGGCCGGTGCACGATGCGATGCGGCAGGGGCGTTATCAGGATGCAGGCGATGTGATCGCGGCGCTGGCTGATGCGATCACCGAAGCGCTCGATCCCAAGGTGGCGGATTTGGGGGACAGGCTGGATGATATCGAATCCGTCCTCGAAACCGCGCAGCGTCCTATGGCGATCCGGCGCCGCGTGTCGCGAGTGCGGCAGCTGGCGATCAGCTACCGCCGTTTTATCGCGCCGCAGCGGGCCGCGCTGGAAAAGCTGCAGCAGATGGACCTCGACTGGATGGACGAAAGCGACCGGATCAAAATCCGCGCGTCCGCCGATCGCTGCGCGCGTATGGCCGAGGAATTGGAGGCCGTGCGTGAGCGTGCGGCGGTGGCGCACGAAGAACTCACCGACCTGCGCGCCGAAAAGATCGACGGGCGCTCGCTCTTCATCTCGATCATCGCGATGATCTTTTTGCCGCTCACCTTCATCACCGGGTTATTGGGGATGAATGTCGCAGGCATCCCTTACGCCCAGCACCCCCATGCCTTCTGGTGGGTCACCGGCGGCTGTCTGGTGCTCGCGCTGCTCATCATGGGCTGGTTCTCCATTCGTAAATGGTACCAAAGCTGAGCGCGTTCAGCCTTTAAGGAAATTGCACATAGCGGTCGCGATAGGGGCCGCTCGATCTTCCTGCCAGGCAATTGCCTCGACATTGGCAACGCGTGTTCCCAAGCGGTCGATATGGGCAGTGGCATAAGTCGTCAGTTCGCGCCCGCCGCGCATGAAGTTGACGGTCATGTTGATCGGCTTGACCCGCACCTCGCCTTGCGTATCGCCGAGCGCCTGATGGAGGGTCGCGGCGAGCGCCATCTCAAGCAATCCGGCAATCGCACCGCCATGCAGGAAGCCGGGACGGCCCATCACCGTATCGGCATAGGGCATGGTGAGCACCACTTCGTCGTCGGCCGCGGAAAATACGCTGATGCCGAGCAGCGTGGCGTATGGCGGAAGCTTGAGGTTCATGACTTGCCCACTCCCCACGGCTCGCCGGTGAACATGAAGGTACCCGCCACATGCGCGACCGGATCCTCAACATCGCCTTCATGCGCGATGCCGCGAACAAAGGCGATGGAACGGGTGAGGCGATAACATTCGCCGCGCCCGATAATCGCCGTGCCAATGGTCGCCGCGCGCAAATAATCGATCCGGAAATCGAGGGTCGCCTGAGGGCGGAAATGGCCTTGCTTCTGCCAGGCTGCAAGGCTGGTCGCCATATCCATCAGCGTGAAAATGGGGCCGGAAGCCATCACCCCGCGCGCGGTATCTCCGACAAATTCGTCGCGCCAGGGAAGGATAAGCTCGACCCAATCGTCGCTCTGGCCATGCCAGTTGATGCCGATAGTGCTGCCATGGCCAATCCGAACGGCTGCTCCGACAAAGCGCGCCGGATCGAATGCGGGTCGCGCATCGGCGGAGGACATATCGGGTGGTGGAGCATCGTTCATTTTCTTCTCCTATGCCGGGGAGCGGCCAGGCACAATCTTCAAAATGAGCCGTTTTCATCCACTTGTATAGGGAATTACCGCTTACGTTACGGCGCTTTGGTCTGTACAGGGCGCATTTATGGCGAGAACAAAATCACATCCTATCCTCCCGTTCCCGGATCAGGTTGCACTGGTCCTGCAGGGCGGCGGCGCGCTTGGCAGCTATCAGGCCGGCGTTTATGAAGAACTCATCGCGCTCGACGTCGAGCTTGATTGGGTCGCCGGCATTTCGATCGGAGCGGTTAACGCAGCGATCATTGCGGGCAACAAACGGTCAGAATGCGTCGGCAAGCTCCAGACCTTCTGGAACCAGGTGTCAGGCTGGCTACCGGACGTGCTCCCGTTGCCGGGCGCAGAGTTTCGCGAGCTTGCCCATTTGTGGGCGGCGGGCGCGGTTTCAACTTGGGGAGTCCCCGGTTTCTTCAAGCCCCGCATACTCAACCCGTTTCTTGCGCCCGAAGGGTCGGACGCGGCGATCAGCTATTATGATACCACGCCGCTCATCAAGACGCTCGACAAATTGATCGACTGGGACCGGCTCAATCATGGCAATGTGCGCCTGTCGATGGGTGCGGTTGATGTAGAGAGCGGCAATTTCGTCTATTTCGACAATCGCGATCCGGAATGGAAGGGGCGGATTGATGCCCGCCATGTGCTGGCCTCGGGGGCGCTCCCTCCCGGTTTTGCGCCGGTGCAGATTGACGGGCGGCATTATTGGGACGGCGGGCTCGTTTCCAACACCCCGCTGCAGCACATTCTCGACCATCAGCAAGGGGATATGCTGATCTTTCAGGTCGATCTGTTCCCGGCGCATGGCGCATTACCACGGCAAATGTCAGAGGTGTGGAGCCGCGAAAAGGATATCCGTTATTCGAGCCGCACGCGCATGGTCACCGACCAGTTTATCCGGGCGCGGCGCGAACATCGCGCGATGCGCGACCTCCTCAAAATCCTGCCCAAAGAGTTGCAGGATTCGCCGCAAGCCAAAAAACTGGCAGGGTTCATCGACGACAGCGCCGTGAACATCGTCCATCTCATCTATCGCAACCGCGAATGGGAAACCGGCGCGCGCGATTTCGAATTTTCGACGCGCACGATGAAGGACCATTGGCAGCAAGGCCAGGAAGCAATTAGCGATGCGCTGCTTGATGGCGATGTGCTCGCGCAAAATATCTCGGACGGCAAGACGGCCGCATTCGATCTCGACCGGAATCACCATCTCAAGAAGGTCGTGCCGCATATGGCAGAACCCGGTCGCAACAAGGAAGGAAAGCAGTGATGAGCAAGGATAAAAAGGCCAAGAAGGCGGATAAAGTGGTGAAGCCGGCCAAAGCGGCGAAGGTGAAACCCGCCAAGGCTGCGACGGCGTCCAAGACGCCAGCTAAATCCAAAGCCGCAAAGCCTGTTACCGGCACGCCCAACCTCAAGGGCAAAACCGCGCTCGTCACCGGATCGACCTCAGGCATTGGCCTCGGCATCGCCAAGGCGTTTGCCGCCGCGGGCGCTCATGTCATCATCAACGGCTTTGGCGACAAGGCGGCGATTGATGCGGAATTGAAACTCATCAGCAAGCAATCGGGTGCGAAGGCGCTCTATTCCGATGCCGATCTCACCAAGGTCGAAGCGATCGAGGCGATGATCGCAATGGCGAACAAGGAAACCGGCGGGGTTGATATTCTGGTCAACAATGCAGGGATGCAGTTTGTTTCGCCGGTCGAGGATTTTCCGGTTGATAAGTGGAACCTCATCCTGGCGCTTAACCTGACCGCTGCCTTCCATACGACCCGGCTGGTGCTCCCCTATATGAAAAAGCAGGGTTGGGGCCGGATCATCAACACCGCCTCGGCGCATTCGCTCACCGCATCGCCGTTCAAGTCGGCTTATGTTGCGGCGAAACATGGGTTGGCCGGGCTCACCAAGACGGTGGCGCTCGAAGCGGCAACCTTTGGCGTGACGGTCAATTGCATCAGCCCCGGCTATGTCTGGACGCCGCTGGTGGAAGGACAGATTCCCGACACGATGAAGGCGCGCAAGATGACCCGCGAGCAGGTCATCAACGATGTGCTGCTCGCCGGACAGCCGACCAAGGAGTTCGTCACCATCGACCAGGTGGCGAGCCTTGCGCTCTATCTCACCAGCGATGGCGCGGCATCAATCACTGGCGCTAACCTGTCGATGGACGGTGGCTGGACCGCCGGCTGATCGGTCAGCTCAACGCTTTGTAGAGGCTGAACAGGCTGGTTGCGATGAGCAACCCGCCGACCAGCGCGAGCAGTGTTTTTGCCTTGATCCGCTTGACGAGGATGGCCCCCATTGGCGCGGCGAGCAGTCCGCCGATGATGAGGCCGACGGCAGCGATTGTAAAAGCGCCGATGCCGATGGTTGCAATGAAGGTCAGCGACACGGTGAGGGTCAGGAAAAACTCCGCCGTATTGACCGTGCCGATGGTCTTGCGGGGCTCGCTTCCCTGAACGAGCAGGTTCGAAGTCACCACCGGCCCCCAGCCGCCGCCGCCTGCAGCATCGAGAAAGCCGCCGAACAAGCCGAGCGGTGCAACGAAACGCGGGGCCTTATGGGTTATGCCGTGGTCCATTTCCCATGCTTTCCACAGCAGATAGATTCCGATGCCGGTCAGATACGCCATGACGAATGGTTTAGCCGCATCGGCGTGGACATTGGCGAGGATATAGGCACCCAATACCCCGCCGATCATCCCTGGAATGACCAACTTACCAAATAATTTCCAATCGACATTGCGGTGATAAATATGGCTGATGCCCGACGCGGCGGTGGTAAAGGTTTCAACCAGATGGACGCTGGCGGAGGCGCGGGCGGGGGGCAGCCCCAAGATGCTGACGAGCATGGTATTGGTAATAACGCCAAAAGCCATGCCGAGCGCGCCATCGACCAATTGGGCGAAGAAACCCACCGCTATAAACGGGAGAATTGCCTGGATATGTTCCGGGGTTAGTTCCGGTAATGCGAATGGAAACATGGCTCTACTCCCCTTGTTTGAACAACCGCCTGCGATTCGCAGTGCCTAGGTTAAGCTAACTAAAATGATTGACTATAGGACAGCGACGAATTTTGTCTTGGTTGCGACCAAGTGAAACTTGGCGGGTGGGATAGAGCGGTTTACTATTCCCCCATGACTGATGCGCCGATCCGCAAGATCATTCATGTCGATATGGATGCTTTTTACGCATCGGTCGAACAGCGCGATCAGCCGGAGCTCAAGGGCAAGCCGGTTGCGGTAGGCGGAATTACGCGCGGTGTGGTCGCGGCGGCGAGTTATGAAGCGCGCAAATATGGCGTGCGCTCGGCCATGCCCTCGCAAACGGCGCTGCGCCAATGCCCGGACCTCATTTTCGTCAAACCCCGCTTCGCCGTGTATAAAGCCGTGTCGGCGCAGATCCGCGAGATTTTTGCTGATTACACCGACCTCATCGAGCCATTGTCGCTTGATGAGGCCTATCTGGATGTCACCGCCAACCGGCGGGGCCTCCCGAGCGCGACCGCGATGGCCTCGGCGATCCGCGAGCGGATCTACGCCGACACCGCGCTCACCGCATCGGCCGGGATCAGCTATAACAAGCTCCTTGCCAAACTGGGGTCGGACCAGAACAAGCCCAACGGGCAATGCGTAATCCGCCCCGAACAGGGCGAAGCCTTTGTTGCGCTGCTCGAGGTTGGCCGGTTCCATGGCATCGGCCCGCGCACCGCCGAAAAAATGAACCGGCTCGGTATTTTTACCGGCGCCGATTTGAAGCAATTCAGCCGCGAATGGCTCGAAGACCATTTCGGCAAGGCCGGGCGCTGGTATCATGGCATCGCGCGCGGGATCGATGATCGTCCGGTGCGCTCCGACCGCATCCGCAAATCGTCGGGGTCGGAGACGACCTTCAACACGGACCTTACAGCGCCCGCGGATATAGAAGACGGCTTGTTGGGGCAGGCAGATGATGTGTGGGCCTGGTGCGAGAAGGCGCAGATGTTCGGCCGCACCGTCACCGTCAAAATCAAATATGGTGATTTCCGCATCGCGACACGAAGCCGCACGCTCGCCGATCCCGTGCAACAGCGCGAAATCCTCCACCGCGCGGCGCTCGAACTGGTTCGCAGCGTCTATCCGGTGCGGATGGGCATCCGTCTCCTCGGCGTTAGCCTGTCCAACTTTGGCGAGGAGGATCGGGTGCAAGCAACGCCATCGCCCGAGCAACTGAGTTTCCAGCTTTAAGCACAAGCCTCTTGTCTTACGGGTTCGGGGCCATAGAGTGGCGCGGGGGCGCCCCGCACATAAAAAAGAGGATCGCATGACATATAAGGCCAGGATGCAGGCAATGCTCGCCGCAATAATGATCGCGACGGGGGGAGGCTGCACCACGCCCAAGCCGGCCGGGCCGGGAGAGGCGCCGTCGGTGCCTCCGCCTTCCGCTGCCACGCCCGCTCCCCCTACGACAGCAGAAGCCCGCCCCGAAGGCTGGCGCTCGGTTGCCACCGAACAGGACCGCGAGCGCGTCCGCAACTGGTATCGCGCCTGGAAAGACGCGCATGAAAGTGTCGCTGCGGGTGGCTATGCCGCGCAAGCGGCGCGGGAGGGCGCTTTGCTCCGTGCCGACGCCGCGCTCCCCAATCCGCATTTACCGCCGGGACAATATCGCTGCCGCACCATCAAGCTCGGCAGCAAGGGAGGGAGCACGCTGACTTATGTCGCTTATCCTTTCTTCCGTTGTGAGGTGAGGGCGGAGGAGAATATCTTCTCGTTCCGCAAGCTCACCGGATCGCAGCGCCCCACGGGCCTCATCTTCGACGATAATGACCGGCGGCAAATCTTCCTCGGCACCGAAATGCTCGGTGATGAAACCGGCGCGATCGATTATGGCGTCGACAAGAGCCGCGACCGCGTCGCTTTGGTCGAGCGCATCGGTGCCAACCGCTGGCGGCTCGTTTTCCCCTATCCTGCATTTGAATCGATTGTCGATGTGATGGAGATTGTCCCTTGAAAAAGCTTTTGGTCGCGACCCTGCTGCTCTCCTCCACGCCGACGCTCGCGCAGAATACCGCCGTTGGCACCGGTCCCGAGGTTGCCAAACAGATGCCGTCCTTGATGACCATCTATCGCGATCTTCACGCCAATCCCGAACTCTCCTTCATGGAGGTGAAGACCGCTGCCAAGCTCGCCGCCGAGGCGAAGAAGCTTGGCTTTACCGTCACCGAAAAGGTCGGCGGCACCGGCGTGGTTGCGGTGATGAAGAACGGCCCCGGCCCGGTGGTGATGATCCGCGCCGATATGGATGGCCTTCCCGTCATCGAGCAAACCGGCTTGCCCTTTGCCTCCAAAGTGCGCGCAACGCCGGCGTCGGGCGTCGAGACGGGCGTGATGCACGCCTGCGGCCATGACACCCATATGACGAGCTGGATTGGCACCGCGCGGATCATGGCGGCGAACAAGGATAAATGGTCGGGGACGCTCATCATGCTCGGGCAACCGGCCGAAGAAGTGGGCGGCGCCAAGCCGATGCTGGATGACGGCCTCTACACCCGTTTCCCCAAGCCCGATTATGCGCTCGCCTTCCACGATGCCGCCGCGATGCCTGCCGGGCAGATCGGCATCACACCCGGCTATGCGCTTGCCAATGTCGATAGCGTCGATATCACGGTCAAGGGCGTTGGCGGGCATGGCGCCTATCCGCACACCACCAAAGACCCGATTGTGCTTGCGAGCCGCATCGTGACCTCGCTCCAGACTTTGGTGTCGCGCGAGATTGATCCGCTCAAAAGCGCGGTGGTGACGGTCGGCAGTTTCCATGGCGGCTCGAAGCATAATATCATCTCCGACGAAGCGCGGCTCCAGTTGACCGTGCGCAGTTACGAACCCGAGGTGCGCCAGCATCTGCTCGACGGTATCGCCCGCATCGCGCGCGGCGAGGCGATTGCGGCGGGCATCCCCGAGGACAAGATGCCGGTGGTCAAGGTCGACCCGGGCTATACGCCTGCCACCTATAACGACCCCGACTTCGCCACCGAGATGGGCGCGCTTCTTTCAGCCCATTTCGGCGAGGGCCGGGTGAATGCCAAAATGGCCCCGGTGATGGGGGGCGAGGATTTCAGCGAATTCTACCTTGCCGACAAGAGCATCAAGCCGCTGATCTTCTGGGTCGGCGGCGAAAATGCCGAGAAGGTCAAGGCAGCAGGCGGCGATGCTTCCAAACTTCCCTCGCTCCACTCCCCCTTCTGGGCGCCCGAGGCCGACAAGGTGATCTCCACGGCCACCGAAGCGATGACCGCGATGGCGATGAAGATCATGGCCAAGCCGGCGGGGTAGGGAACCCAAAGATACTCCCTGCAAACGCGGTTTGGGGGGGCGGTTTATTGGTCAGCCGTGCAACTGTCGACAGGTCGATGGCGCGTGTCGCCGGACTGGTTTACGCCGCAGCGGATGCGGACTCCCAGTGGCGGGATATCCTCGCCACTCTCCCTTTTCGGGCGGATAGGCGGCCCGCTCGGCCCATATCCTCGCGCGGCCCCGCTATCTCCTGCGCTGGTTTCCGATGGTCTTGCTTGTGCGAAGGGGAAGATATCGGCGCAGCGAAAGCTCGTCCCTGTTTGCAAAAGCAAGGGCAAGATGCTGCGCGCGGTAAGAAGCGGGGGAGGGAGGAATTGTCTGTGCGAGCCGGAGGGCCGTTTACATTGTGCGGTGATCCATAAGGTTGCGTCGCGACCGGCCTTCGCAATCCGCCCGAAGAAAAAGGCGGCCTTGCATCAGTGCAAAGCCGCCTTTTCCATTTTCCAACCTTGCGTCCAGGCTTAACCCTGCATCGGCTCCAGGTTAACCGCCGCATGCTTGCCGCGGCCATCCACCTCGATGTCGAATTTGAGGCGGTCGCCTTCGTTAAGGGCTACCATGCCGGCGCGTTCGACCGCGCTGATGTGGACGAACGCATCGGGTTGGCCGTCATCGCGTTCGATAAAGCCGAAGCCTTTCATCGCGTTGAAGAATTTGACCGTGCCGGTTGCCGATTCGCCGGTAAGCTGGCGTTGCGGACGACCGCCCCCGCCGAAGCCGCCGCGATCACCGCCCCGGTCGAAACCGCCGCGTTGCTCGCGCGGTTCACGCGGCGCGCGTTCGGGAACCGGCATCGGCTCGCCATCAATCTTGAGGTCGGTCGCCGACACCTTGCCGCCACGATCAACCAGCGTGAATTCAAGCGGCTGCCCTTCGGCAAGGCCCGAAAGCCCGGCTTGTTCAACCGCGCTGATGTGGACAAACACATCTTCGCCGCCTTCATCGCGCTGGATGAAGCCAAAGCCTTTCTGGCCGTTGAAGAATTTGACGACGCCCTTGCCTTCGCCGACGACCTGCGCGGGCATGCCGCCACGGGCACCGCCGCCACCGCCACCGCCGCCGAAGCCGCGACCACCGCCGCCGCCTCCACCAAAGCCGCCGCGATCACCGCCGCCGCCGCCGAAGCCGCCACGGTCTCCGCCGCCGCCTCCACCGAAGCCGCCGCGTCCACCGCCGCCGCCACCAAAGCCGCCGCGATCACCGCCGCCGCCAAAGCTGCGTTCCTGATAAAAGGGATCAAAACCTTCTTCGCCGAAACCATCGCGCTTGTCGCGCCCGCGTCCACCACGACCACGACCGCCGCGGTTATCTCTGTCGAAACTCATGCCTTAAACGTCACCTTCGCTTCGTCCTTGAACTTGTAGAAACTTGGCCAAAGCCCCAGGACGAACGGGACGCAAAACCACCGTCAAGGGGGATCCAAAACCCTAGTCGGCGAGTCGTCATAGCTCAAAACGTGCGGCACGCGAACAAATTTTATCCACAGCCTATGTAAAACGCGCAGAAAATGTCGCCTGTTGCAGCAAAGTCGCAAGGCTCGTGGTGAAATAAGGCTTTCCTACACCCTTTGCCCATGAAAGGCTGCTGTTTCACTGCCCCTCAAGGGTGAAAGGAGTCTTTGATGATCATGACGATATGCGCCCCCGTTTGTCGCGCGATTAAAGGCACCTGGCGATTGGTGCGTGGCTCTACATCTTGTGGTCAAAATCCTACAGGAATTTGCTCGAAATCTATGAACTTTTGGAACGTAAGAGGGCATTATGCGCGGAAACGTGCGGTTTTTAGCGGGCATGCCAGCCAACCACAAGATATAGATTTGGCGCTTCCCCAAGGTCCAGGCACTGATCCCCGGTGCGTCGCGGCGGCTGCGCCATGCTTTCCGCTTGAACTCGCCGGGGCTTGAGCGCAAAGGGCGTCGTTATGGCTATATATTTTCACGAAGAAGATTTGCCCGCTGGGGTGCTGGCGGACGGACCGGTTGCGGTCGATACCGAAACCATGGGGCTCCACAGCCACCGCGACCGGCTCTGTTTGTTGCAGATTTCGGACGGACAGGGTGACGAGCATCTGGTGCGATTCGGCCCCGGATCAAACTATGACGCCCCCAATCTGAAAGCGGTGCTGGCGGACCCCAATCGGCTCAAACTCTATCATTTCGCGCGCTTTGATCTTGCCGCCATCGAACAATATCTCGGCGTCACCGCCGCGCCGGTTTATTGCACCAAGATCGCCTCGCGGTTGGTGCGCACTTATACGGACCGCCATGGTCTCAAGGAATTGGTGCGCGAATTGCTGGGGCAGGAGATTTCCAAGCAGCAGCAATCAAGCGATTGGGGCGGCCCGGACCTGTCCGACGCGCAGAAAGATTATGCGGCTTCCGACGTGCGCTATCTCCACCGCCTGCGCGAAGAGCTCGACAAGCGGCTGGCGCGCGAAGGGCGTACCGAAATGGCGGAGGCCTGTTTCGGCTTTTTGCCGATGCGCGCGCGGCTCGACCTTGCCGGTTGGCCCGAGACGGATATTTTCGCCCACGCTTAAAAAAGCGTGATAAAGGCGTGATACAGGAAAGTCGGACTAAAGAACGCGACCCATGTCCCAACTCGCTGAACAGGAACGGTCAAAGCGCCAGCAATGGGCGTCGCGCGGCGGCAGCTATGATGCCTTTTTGCGCCTCGCCAAATTCATCCTGCCGATTGTGGTCGGGGTGCTGGTCGCCGTGCTCGTGCTCGCGCCGATGTTCAAGAAGGACGAGGTCAGCTTCGTTCTCGCCAAGGACAAGGTTGAAATGGCCAAGGAACGTATGCGCGTGACCGAAGCCATGTATCGCGGCGAGGATTATAAGGGGCAGCCCTTCACGCTTGAGGCGGGATCGGCGGTGCAGCAGACCTCGGCCAATCCGGTGGTCGATATGCAGGATTTGGCCGCGAAAATCTGGCTCACCGATGGCGCGGCCTCATTGACCGCAGCGGCAGGCCGCTATGATATGAACGCGCAGACGGTCGATATTCCGGGCGAAATCAGGATGACCTCGGATCAGGGCTATGCTCTCACCGTCGGCAATGCGCTGGTGGATTTGAACGCCCAGACGATGGCCGGGCGCGGGCGCCTCTCTGGCGAAATGCCGCTCGGCACATTTTCGGGAAGTGGGCTCACCGCCGACCTCAATGCGCAGACGGTGAAGTTGTCGGGCGGGGTGCAAGGCACTTTGCCCATTGGCAGCTACAGCGCGAACCGCCTATATGCCGACAATAAAAGCCGTACCGTGGTGCTGGAAGGCAATGCCAAAATGCAGATCAAACAGGGCGCGCTCAAGCGATAGAGCAGGATAGAGACGAAGTTGATGGCCACCCCTTCCCGCATAGTTTTTCCGTTAGCCCGCATGGGCGTTGCAAGTCGCCTCGCGCTCGGCCTTGGTTTGGGGATTGCGGCGGTGGCCGTCGGCCAGCCTGCTGATCCGGCCGCCGCGCAGCTTGGCAGCCATAATGTCAACGCCCCGGTCAATTTCTCCGCCGACCGCATCGAGGTACAGGACCGCGCCGACCGCGTGATCATTTCCGGCGGCGTGGTGGTGACGCAGGCGGGGATGCAACTCAATGCGGACCGCATGACCATCGCTTATACGCAAGCGGGCGGCACGCAGGTCAACCGTATCGATGCGACCGGCGGCGTCACGGTCAAGCGCGATGACCAGACCGCGCGCGGCGAGGTGGCGGTCTATGATCTCGATCGCAAACTCATCACCATGCTGGGCAACGTCAAGCTGACGCAAGGCAGCAATGTGCTGAACGGCGGGCGGTTGATGATCGACCTTAATACAGGGCGCGCGACGGTGGATGGCGAAGGCGGCACCTCGTCCCCGGTGCGCGGCCCTTCGGGCAATATCATCCCGGGCAGCGGCCATGGCCGCGTTTCGGGCAGCTTCACGGTGCCGCAAAAAAATTGAACGGCGGGGACGTTTGGAAAGCCACTCGCCGCTCAACCCCAAGTTTTATAATAATCAGTCTTTCAAATCTTCACAATTTTCGAGAATGCAATATCCTTGATCGCGACTTAGAATGCTTATCGGGCGGTTCGTCACCCGTCCATCGAAGGACATGCGAACTTCGAGATCCTGGTCCTCAAACGTTTGGAGTTCCGCAATAAGTTGTCGAATAGTCTTGCCTTTAGTTATCCATTCTGGCGCTTTGTTAACAACATCTGACATTTCAATCTCCTACGCGTACTGTTAAATCTGCATTATAAGTCCCCAGCCGGGTCGTTTTTGACGCTAAATTGGCAACCGAACTTGCCCGCTTCCATGCGCCGCCATTATGGCAATCGATGTCGCGGCTGATGTAGTCACTACCTTTTTTATATACCGCTTGGCCGTTACTGGTTTCGTTTATTTTAACATAGCCCATGGCATTGGCCGCGGCAGTCGCTTCAGCCGTGGTTGCAAAAACGGGACAGGTCGCTGCAAATGCCGCTGGCGCAAGGCCTGCGCTGGCTAGCATTAAGCTGAGAGTAGAAACAGATTTGAGAAATATAGATTTCATTTTTCACCCCTCCTTCCGGGTACGACCATTTTATAGCTTGAAACAGATGTGGTCATGCCGAGTCGAATCCGAAGTGGAGCGGGCTTTAACTTGACACTTCACTCGACTCATCCTAAGTGCGGTGCATTCCGACAGCACAGGAACGGCGGCATGATTCTTCGTGCCTGCCTTTTTTGCGTTTTGGAAAACCACGCAAAGCTTTGAGATGGCTGGTCTTTGCCGGACTGGCTGTGGAGCAGGAGATTTAATTTTATGGCACGTATTGCGGGCGTCAACTTGCCCACAAACAAGCGCGTGATCATCGCGCTTACCTATATTCACGGTATCGGTCGCACCAAGGCGCTCGAAATTGCGGACAAGCTGGGCATTGACCATGCGCGCCGCGTACAGGACCTGTCGGACGCCGAAGTTCTGCAGATCCGCGAAACCATCGACGCTGACCACACGGTGGAAGGTGACCTTCGTCGCGAAACCGCGATGAACATCAAGCGCCTGATGGACCTCGCTTGCTATCGCGGTCTGCGTCATCGCAAGGGTCTTCCGGTTCGCGGCCAGCGCACGCACACCAATGCGCGCACCCGCAAGGGCAAGGCCAAGCCGATCGCTGGTAAGAAGAAGTAAGTTTAACCCACCTTCTTCCTTTGAGCCGTCCTTCGACAGGCTCAGGACGAACGGTTTAGAATATAGGCAGGAAAAACACTATGGCACGCGAACCTCAGCGCCTTCGTCGGCGCGAGCGCAAAAATATCTCGTCGGGCGTCGCGCACGTCAATGCGAGCTTCAACAACACGATGATCACCATCACCGATGCCCAAGGCAATGCGATCAGCTGGTCGTCGGCCGGCATGATGGGCTTCAAGGGCTCGCGTAAATCGACTCCTTATGCAGCGCAGGTTTGCGCCGAAGACGCGGGCCGCAAGGCCGCTGAACATGGTGTCCGCACTTTGGAAGTCGAAATCAAGGGTCCGGGTTCGGGTCGTGAATCGGCTCTGCGCGCGCTTCAGGCGGTGGGTTTCACCATCACCTCGATCCGCGACGTGACCCCCATCCCGCATAACGGGGTGCGTCCGTCGAAGCGTCGTCGCGTCTGATTCTGCCTGCCGGAAAGGCGCCGAAACCGTCGGCGCTTTTCACAAAAGTCTTTCATACTGGCGCAGATCGGCGGGAGGAGCATCCCCCAATTACCGGTTTGTCGTCACTCAATTTTAGGGGAAGTCCATGACTGTCAATATGAAGAACTGGCAGGAATTGAAGAAGCCCAACAGCCTCGAAATCAAGTCGGGCGGCGATTCCAAGCGCAAGGCAACCTTCGTTGCCGAACCGCTCGAGCGCGGCTTTGGTTTGACGCTGGGCAATGCGCTGCGCCGCGTGCTTCTCTCCTCGCTGCAAGGTGCGGCGGTGACCTCGATCAAGATCGAAAACGTCCTCCACGAATTCTCCTCGCTTGCGGGTGTGCGTGAAGACGTGACCGACATCGTCCTCAATGTGAAGCAGATCGCGCTCAAGATGGAAGGCGAAGGCCCCAAGCGGCTGCAGCTTTCGGCGACCGGCCCCGGTGCGGTCAAAGCAGGCGACATTATGGTTTCGGGCGACATCGAAGTGATGAACCCCGATCTCGTCATCTGCCATCTCGACGAAGGCGCGACGCTCAACATGGAACTCACTGCCGACACCGGCAAGGGCTATGTGGCGGCGGTTGCCAACCGTCCCATCGATGCACCGATCGGTCTTATTCCGGTCGACTCGCTGTTCTCGCCGGTGCGTCAGGTGGCGTACAAGGTCGATAACACCCGCGTTGGCCAGGAACTTGATTATGACAAGCTGTCGCTGACCATCGAAACCGATGGCACCGTCACCCCGGAAGACGCCGTGGCTTATGCTGCGTCGATCCTTCAGGATCAGTTGAAGGTGTTCGTCCACTTCGAAGACGTCATGTCCTCCTCGAGCGGCATGATCGGCATGGCGGCTCCGTCGCAGTCGAGCGAAGAATCGGATGCGAACCAGCTCAACCGTTACCTGTTGAAGAAGGTCGACGAACTGGAACTCAGCGTGCGTTCGGCCAACTGCCTCAAGAACGACAATATCATCTATATTGGCGATCTGGTGCAGAAGACCGAAGCCGAAATGCTGCGCACCCCGAACTTTGGCCGCAAGTCCCTGAACGAAATCAAGGAAGTGCTGTCGTCGATGGGTCTGCGCCTCGGCCTGGACATCCCCGGCTGGCCGCCTGAAAATATCGAGGAAATGGCCAAGAAGCTCGAACAGGAGCTGATGGGTTAATTCAGTCCTCTCCCGCTTGCGGGAGAGGATTTATAGGCAAAGGCGCGGGGGCCTTTAATCCTGCGTGGCTTGGGGTACCGGCCGGACGGTCCGGCAAACGGCCCCCTGACAAACGCCGACTGCTAGCGCTTGCGCTAGGGGGAAGCACAAAAACGAAAGAAGATCTAAAATGCGTCACGGATATGGCGGCCGCAAGCTGCAACGTACTTCTGCCCACCGCGCGGCTTTGTTCCGCAACATGGCGGCAGCGCTCATCAAGCATGAGCAGATCACCACCACCGTTCCCAAGGCGAAGGAACTTCGCCCCTATGTGGAAAAGCTGGTGACGCTCGCGAAGAAGGGTGGCCTTGCCAACCGTCGCCTCGCGCAGGGCCGTCTTCAGGACGACACCCAGCTGACCAAGCTGTTCGACGTGCTGGCCAAGCGCTATGCCGACCGCAACGGCGGCTACATCCGCATCATCAAGGCTGGCATCCGCGCATCGGACGCGGCGCCCATCGCGATCATCGAATTTGTCGACCGCGACGTCGCTGCCAAGGGCCAGGATTCGGGCCCGGTCCAGATGCAGGACGATTTTGAAGACGCGTAATAAAGCGGTTTCAAAGGAAACATCTTGAAAAAAGAGGCCGGGGCTGGTTAGCCTGACGGCCTCTTTCCTTTTGTGGCCCAGCGCCACGTACATAATTATAAAGCAAACAGAGGATATCCTACATGGCAACCGGATCGCATTTTGTCGCCCTTCCCCTACTCGCGCTGGGGCTTGCCCTTGGCGGATGCGCCACCACACAAGATAGCGATGCGGCGCGACAAGCGGTCACGGCCGCTGCCGATGCCGCCGCAGCGGCGGCTGATGCGGCAGCCGCTGCCGATGAAGCGACTGCCCCCGCGGAGAATGCGATGACCAACCTTACCTATCCCGCAACCGAAAAAGGCGATGTGGTTGAAACCCAGTTCGGCGTCGCAGTCGCGGACCCTTATCGCTGGCTCGAGGATGATGTGCGCGTCAATCCGAAGGTGCGGCAATGGGTCGATACCCAGAGCCAGTTCACCAAGGATTATCTCGCCAAGCTGCCGGGCCGCGAGGCGCTCAAGCAGCGCATGACCGAGCTTTATAATTATGAGCGCTTCTCCACACCCTATAAGAAGGGTAACCGCTATTTCTACTCGCGCAATGATGGTCTCCAAAATCAGGCGGTGCTCTATGTGCGCGACGGGTTGGACGGCACTCCGCGCGTGCTCATCGACCCCAATACATGGTCGAAGGATGGCGCGACCGCTCTCGCTGAAGTGAGCCCGAGTGGCAATGGCAGCACGCTTGCCTATGCGGTGCAGGATGGGGGCACGGACTGGCGCATCATCCGTCTGCTTGATGTCGCGACCGGCAAGCTGCTCCCCGACGAAATCAAATGGGCGAAATTTTCCGGCGGCGTAAGCTGGGCCAAGGATGGCAGCGGCTTTTATTATTCACGGTTCCCCGAAGTTGCGCCCGGCGCAACCTTCCAGTCGCTCAACAAGGACCAGAAAATCTATTTCCACAAGCTCGGCACGCCGCAAAGCGCCGACCGGCTGGTTTATGCAACGCCCGCGCATCCGGATTATGGTCATGGTGGCAGCGTGACCGATGATGGTCGTTATTTCGTTATTACCTCTTCGGTCGGCACCGACGACCGCTATGAGGTCAATGTCATCGACCTTCTGTCCAAGGACAAAAAGCCCAAGACCATTTTCCCCGGCTTTACCGACAATTGGAGCTATGCGGGCAATGTCGGCACCAAATTCTATTTCGTGACCAACAAGGGCGCGCCGCGCATGAAGCTGGTCGCGGTTGATATTGCCAAGGCAGGGGCGCAACCGGTTACCATCATCCCCGAAGCCGACGCGACGCTTGACGGCGTGTCGATCATGGACGGCAAGATCATCGCCCAATATCTGGTCGATGCCAAGACGGAAGTTCGACTTTATGATCTTGCCGGGAAATCGCTCGGCAAACTGCCGCTGCCCGGCATGGGAACGGCAGGGGGCTTTGGCGGCGATATGAAGGATAAGGAGACCTTCTTCTCCTTTACCAGCTTCACGCGCCCTGCGACCATTTATCGCTATGATCTGACCAGCGGCACGGTGACACCTTGGGCCGAGCCCAAGCTTACCTTCAATCCCGACGATTATACCGTCGAGCAACGCTTCTACCCGTCGAAGGACGGTACCAAGATCCCCATGTTCATCGTTGCCAAGAAAGGCGCGATGAAACCGGGCGGGTCGCCGACTCTGCTTTATGCCTATGGCGGGTTCAATGCGCCCTCGCTGCCCAGCTATTCGCCGACGCGCATGGCCTGGATCGACAAGGGCGGTGTTTATGTCATGGCCAATATCCGTGGCGGCGGCGAATATGGAAAGGCTTGGCATGACGGCGGGCGCCTCCTCAACAAACAGAATGTGTTCGATGATTTCATCGCGGCGGGCGAATATCTGAAAGCACAAGGGATTACGTCGAAAGATGGCCTAGCGATTGAGGGGCGTTCTAATGGCGGCCTCCTGATCGGATCGGTCGTCAATCAGCGCCCTGACCTGTTTGCTGCAGCCCTGCCTGTCGTGGGCGTGATGGATATGCTGCGCTTCGATAAATTCACCGCTGGACGCTATTGGGTCGACGATTATGGCTATCCCAACAAGGAAGCCGATTTCAAAAATCTCTACGCCTATTCGCCCTATCATAATGTCAAATCGGGCGTGAATTATCCGGCGATCCTGACGGTCACCGCCGATACCGATGATCGCGTGGTGCCGGGGCATAGCTTCAAATATGCAGCGGCGCTCCAGGCGGCGGATATCGGCCCCAAACCGCACCTCATCCGCATCGAAACCCGCGCGGGACACGGATCGGGCAAGCCCGTGTCCAAGACGATTGACGAATTTGCCGATCTGTACGCATTTATTGCCTATTGGACCGGGCTCGACGTGAAATAAATTTTACCAGTCTGACAATCTGTCAAGCTGACTTGGGCGCTCCATTGTGGCATATAGAGCCGCAACGGGGCGTTCTTTCTACGTCGTCCGGGCTTTGGAAAGGGCTCAGGGCTATGAAGCTTGTTTCTGCAAAATCCATGTCGGGAATGGCCGCGTCGGCGGCGTTGGTGTTGACCAGCTTTGTCGGGCTCGCAGCCCCGGCTTCGGCGCAATGGGGTTATGATCCTTATTATTACCGGCGTGACCGCGGCATCAGCATCGGTGATGTTCTGACCGGGGTCATTCTCGTCGGCACCGTGGTCACCATTGCCAATCAGATTGGCAAGAAAGAGCGCCGCAATGATGACCGCTATGAGCGGCGTGATCGCGAGCGCACCCGCGGCGATGACCGGTACGAAGATCGGCGCGGTGAGGCACCCCGCTATCAACCCAATGATGGCCGCTATCAGGCTGGCACCGGGACCGGTGATCGCAGCATGAACGATGCGGTCGACCGTTGCCTCGATCGCGCGCGCAGCCCGGAGGCGCGTGTCGATTCGGTGCTGCGGCGTGGAAGCGGCTGGGAGGTCGCCGGCACGATGGACGCGGTGACCAATGGGGTGCGCTTTGTCTGTGAAGTTGCGGGCGACGGGGCCGTGGTACGGTTCCAGAATCAAACCTGATTCATGGTCATGACGAGCCGGGGGAGCGGTGCGCGGCAATCCGGATACAAACCCGTCCGCACCGGATTTTCCGCGCGCCTTGGATGCTGGCGACAACGGTATGATCCTGTAAATATCCGTTTCCAATCCTTAACGCCAGCTAACATCAAGGTTCAGCATCGCGTCAGAGCGAATCATATATTCCTTGCATCATGAGGCGGAATCACCTGCCCTCTAGTTCAAATCAAGGAGGCCGCTCATGGCCAACATCAAGACCCTTTCAAAAGCCGCTCTCGGCACCGTTGTTGCGGGTGCCATGTTGACCGCGACCGCTACCCCTGCGGCCGCACAATGGAACCGCTATGACCGCAATCGCGACGGCATCGGCGTTGGCGAGGTTATCGCAGGCGCGGTGATCCTCGGCGGGCTCGCGGCTATCCTGTCCAGCGGCAACAACCGTGACCGCTATGATGAGCGCACCTATGGCGATGGCTATGACGGCTATGGTTATGACTATAACCGCTACGGCAATTCGCGCCAGGCGGTGAACCAGTGCGTCAGCGCGGTGCAGCAGCGCGTTGCTTATGATCGTCGCGGCGGTAATGCGCGCGTCGACCAGATCACCCGCATCGACCGCAACAGCAAGGGCTATACGGTGGAAGGTCGCATTTCGGTCAATGACCGTTACGGCTATAATAATCGCTATGACAACGGGCGGTATAACGACCGTTACGGCGACTATCGTTATGGCGACCGTTACGACAATCGCCGCTATGATGACCGCTATTCTCGGGGCGGATATGACACGGGTAGTTTCAGCTGCTCGGTCAAATATGGTCGCATCGACAAGCTGAAAGTGCGCGGCGTCTAATCCAGCCGCCTGACATAGGCCCGGCACCCTCCCGGCCGGTCCAGCGTGCCGCCGCAGTGATCCACTGTGGCGGCATTTGTTTTTTGGGGGCTCTACTTTTCCCACAACAAGAGGGTCAGCGAGACCCCCGGCATGGCGAGGGTGAATACCTAGCTCTCGCTCACGACGAGGCGCTAATCAGCGGCGATATCAATCCAGCGCGACAACAGCTCGACCTCCAGCCTCGCAACGACCAAATATACCAGCGCGACCAACGCGATTCCGCAGGCGGCGACGGTGACCATGCCATAGGTCTCGCGCCATGATCCGAGGAGACGGGCAAACGGATAGAATGCGGCTGCACCCAACAACAGGCTCAAGGGAACAGAAGCCGCAATCCACTTGCGTGAAATACGCTTGCCCGACGCAGTAAGCGTCATCCGCAAGCCCTGATAATTGTCCCACATATTATAGGCTAGCAACATCAGAATCCCGATCACGATCATCCGGCCTGTTGTCGAACCAAAACGTGTCAGGGTGCCCAAGGCGAGGGCAACGATTGGAAAGCTGATCACGAAACCGTCTGACATAAGCGATGTTGCCTTCGACTTTACCTCTTTCCAGTCGGGTTCGGGTTTGAGCCAATGCGGGAGGCTGGCGAGTGTTTCGCGGTCGATCTCTGCCACACGCCGCATGATCGCGATCGACTCGGGCGTTTCATAGCGGCCGGCATCCAGATCGGTCGCAAACCCCTCGTCAAAATAGGAATGATGGAAATCTTCCGGATAGCGCCGGTAGAAGTCTGCATTGAGTTCGACCTTGCGGCCTTTGCGCTGGCGAATAAGATCGGGATGCACCCGGATGTCCAGTAAGGGATTGGCCTTTTCCGCCTCTGCTAGTTCTGCGTAGTCGCGCCGCATCACCGGTTAAGGGATAAACTCTATCTCCGAGCGACGATATCCTCCGCCACGGACGCGATCCGAAATATAGACGCAGATTTTTCGGTTGAGATAGCTAAAGCCGTTGGGTTCTTCCTCAACTTTTCTCGCAGCACCCAGCCACCACGTCGGCTGGCCGAGCCAGAATATTGTTGCCGCAGTGGCAATATCACAAGCCTCTTGCCGAACGATCCAGTCGAGAATGTAGAGGGGCTCATCCCAATTGAAATCGAGACAGACGCGGTGCCAGTCGTCCGGGCTCCCCTTTTCGAGCCAAGCGATATTGGCGGCGAAAGCCGCTCGTTCCTCCTCATCGAGATTATAAAATTCGGTCATCCTGCCCCCTTTGTAAACATCGCACGCAAGTTAGGGCGATTCTCTTGCAAATTTGTTTATTGCGTCACGCTAGCGGGGAGCCGAGCCGTGCGCTGGACTTTGATACCTTCCCCGACTATCCGCACCTCGACATCCTTCCTTTTCCAAAGCGCGAGCGTCCCAATGACCGAACATGCCAACACCATCCTGATCGTCGATTTCGGGAGCCAGGTAACCCAGCTGATTGCGCGGCGGGTGCGCGAGGCGGGGGTCTATTCCGAGATTGCGCCGTTTACACAAGCCCAGGAAGCTTTTGCGCGATTGAAGCCCAAGGGGATTATTCTCTCAGGGGGTCCGGCCTCCGTAGCAGATGAGGGCTCCCCGCGCGCGCCGCAGCATTTCTTTGAAAGCGGCCTCCCTATCCTCGGCATTTGTTATGGCCAGCAGACCATGTGCGAGCAATTGGGCGGCAAGGTCGAAGCTTCCCACGACAATCGCGAATTTGGCCGCGCCGAAATCACCGTCAACACCACCAGCCAACTCTTCGATGGCGTCTGGGCTGTCGGCGATACCCCAACCGTTTGGATGAGCCATGGCGACAAGGTGGCACGGCTTCCCGCAGGTTTCGTTCCCATCGCCACCTCAGCGGGTGCACCCTTTGCCGTGACGGCGGACGAGAGCCGCCATTTCTATGGCGTGCAATTCCATCCCGAGGTTGTCCACACCCCCGATGGCGCCAAGCTCATCTCCAATTTCGTGCACAAGGTTTGTGGGCTTCCCGGCGACTGGACGATGGCTGAATATCGGGCCTCCAAGATCGCCGATATTCGCGCGCAGGTCGGGGAAGGCCGTGTCATCTGTGGTCTGTCCGGCGGGGTAGACAGCGCGGTCGCGGCGGTGCTGATTCACGAAGCGATTGGTGACCAGCTTACGTGCGTGTTCGTCGACCATGGTCTGCTGCGACAGAATGAGCGCGCGCAGGTGGAGGAGCTCTTCCGCGGCCACTACAACATACCGCTGGTCGTGGTTGATGCCGAAGCGCGCTTCATGGCGGGCCTTGAAGGCGTCACTGATCCCGAAAAGAAGCGCAAATTTATCGGTGCCGAATTCATAAATGTGTTCGAAGAAGAGGCCAGGAAGATCGGCGGCGCGGACTTCCTCGCACAAGGCACGCTCTATCCCGATGTGATCGAAAGCGTGTCCTTCACCGGTGGTCCTTCGGTGACGATCAAGTCGCACCATAATGTCGGCGGCCTTCCTGAGCGCATGAATATGCAACTGGTCGAGCCGTTGCGCGAACTGTTCAAGGACGAGGTGCGCGAACTCGGCCGCGAACTGGGCTTGCCCGACGTGTTCGTCGGCCGCCATCCCTTTCCGGGGCCGGGGCTTGCGATCCGTATTCCCGGCGAGGTCACCAAAGAACGCTGCGATATTTTGCGCAAGGCCGATGCGGTTTATCTCGAAGAAATCCGCAATGCCGGGCTCTATGACGAGATCTGGCAAGCGTTCGCCGTGCTCCTCCCCGTCCGCACGGTCGGCGTGATGGGCGACGGGCGCACCTATGACAGCGTCTGTGCCCTCCGCGCCGTTACCTCCACCGACGGCATGACCGCCGACGTCTATCCGTTCGAAAGCAGCTTCCTAAGCCGCACCGCGACGCGCATCGTCAACGAGGTCAAAGGCATCAACCGCGTGGTTTATGACTATACGAGCAAGCCACCGGGGACGATTGAGTGGGAATGATTCGGACCTATCCGAACGCCGCCGATAACCGCCGATCTCCGCACATAACTAACTGAAATCATTAAATAAGTCTGCCATCATCTATCGCCGTCTATCGCGGGGCAAGCCTCGCGATAGACGGTATAGCTGACGGTATGGCGACTCTTGTCGCATTGCCAAAACAAATATACCGTCAGGAGCAAGAGAGCTTCTGACGGTATATTTTTCGACCTTATTCCCTTGAGAATAATAGGAAATTTTCCGTTCAGGGAGGCCATTTCTGGCCTGACGGTATATTGGGCGGCTCTCTGGCGTTTTTGAACGATCTCGGAGGGTCAAAATGCTGACTGACGCGGGCATCAAAGCCCTGAAACCAAAGGATAAATTGTATAAGGTCGTTGACCGTGACGGTATGTATGTCGTGGTCAATCCCTCGGGGGCGGTCGTGTTCCGATATGACTACCGCCTCAACGGGCGTCGGGAGACTTTGACGCTCGGCCGCTACGGCGCGTCCGACCTGTCTCTGGCGCGGGCGCGCGAGAAGCTAATCGACGCCAAGCGCGCCATACTTGAAGGGCGGTCGCCCGCCCGAGAGAAGCAACGCGAGAAGCGCCGTATCAAAGAGGCAAAGAGCTTCGGCGAGTTTGGCGAACGCTGGTTGCAGGAGGCGAAGATGGCCGACAGCACCCGCGCGATGCGGCGCTCGATCTATGAGCGGGACATTCTTCCGACTTTTCGGAACCGGCTGCTGACCGAAATCAGCCCCGATGATCTCCGCGCCATGTGCGCCAAGGTGAAGGCACGCGGAGCCCCGGCCACGGCCGTTCACGTCCGCGACATCGTGAAGCTCGTTTATGCCTTTGCGATCCTGCACGGGGAAAAGGTGCCGAACCCGGCCGATGAGGTCGGGCCTGCCTCTATCGCGACCTTTGTTCCCAAAGACCGCTCTCTCTCGCCTGCTGAAATCCGCGTCATGCTCGGCCAGCTTGAGCATGTGCCGACGCTGCCGACGATCCGGCTCGGCATGAAGCTGTTCCTGCTCACCATGGTCCGAAAGAGTGAGCTACAGGATGCGACTTGGGATGAGGTCGATTTCGAGAACGCGGTCTGGTCGATCCCCAAGGAGCGGATGAAGCGATCCAAGGCGCACAACGTCTATCTCGCGGAGCAAGCCATCGACATCCTCATTGCGCTCAAGACCTGCGCCGGCAATTCCAAATATCTGCTGCCATCGCGTTACGACGCGGATGCTCCCATGTCGCGGGCGACCTTCAATCGCATCACCACCGCTGTCGTGGTGCGGGCGAAGAAAGAGGGCTTGCCGCTCGAACCGTTCACGGTCCACGATCTACGCCGGACGGGCTCCACGCTCCTGAACGAGCTGGGCTTCAATAGCGACTGGATCGAAAAGTGCTTGGCGCATGAGGACGGGCGGTCGTCCCGTGGCATCTACAACAAGGCAGAATATGAGCACCAGCGCCGCCATATGATGCAGGAATGGGCGAACCTTGTGGACGCTTGGGTAGCGGGCCAGAAATACGCTCCAACGCTGTATCCGCCGTCAATGGACCTTTTGGTGCCTGAACCTAGCGTTTGACGGGCCGGAATTTCCTGAGCTTCACATCAGGAGACGGCGCACGTTTGATAGCTTTCTCTCTGGAGGCTTGGCGACGTTCTTCAAGCCAAGCCTCCACCTCGGCCAAGTCCCAAACCACGCACCGGGCCGTCAGATAGAACCGTTGGGGAAATTCACCCCGTTGCTCCATGTCGTAGATTGTAGTGTCAGCAAGGGGAACGAGTTCTCGAAGCTGATGCCTGCGAATCGTCCGTTTACCCAGCGCAGATGTTGGATCACTCATCTTCATAACCACGTTAAGCCATGTTCAACGGGATTCCGGGCAACCGGAGGCTCCCGAAACTAGGCGAACCATGCAGCGAGGTCAGCGGCGTGTAGCGTGCCGCATTTGCGCCTATGCGCTGGCGGCACCCCCTGCCGGAATGGGACTTAGCTGGCGGCCCGCCGCGCCTTGGCGAAACCGCGATCCGTAGCGATGAAGTGTTGAAGCATCGGCACGATGAGTTTGGCGGGATCGGCGACGGGCTGGCCGCTCTGGCGAGCCAGCACCTCGGCATAGACGATCAGATCGCGGTTGAGGGTCGCGGGCAGCTCCAGCATGACCTTTACGGGCTTGTCGTCGGGCAGCGGGCCGAGTTTCAGTTTCGTCATGGTCAACCTCCTGCTGGCTCGAATACTAAATCGCGGGTGACGATGATCCTGACCGGGAAGCCCGGCCGGATGGTCAGCGTCGGCGCGACCTGCAATTGGCGCTGCACGATCTGCTGACCCGCCTGATTGACGGTATCCTGCGCCCCGTCGCGGATGGCGCGGATCAGCCGGTGCTCGTCGCTCGTCGCCAGCTCCGAGCCGACTGCAAGCAGCGTGGACAGCCCTGCGGCCTTCATTAGATCCCACCAATGATAATCGACCCCATCCTCAAGCCCGGCATAGCCGCTGGCATCCGCGCCCGGCAGGCGCTCCAGAACGATGGAGCGGCCGCCCGGCAGGATCAGGCGATTCCACACCAGCAACACGCGGCGCTGGCCGAAGGTCACGCCATCATCGTATTGGCCGATGATACGGGTGCCCTGCGGGATCAACAGCAGCGAGCCGGTCGGGCTGTCATAGACGTTCTCGGTGACTTGGGCCGTGATCTGGCCGGGCAGATCGGAACGGATGCCGGTTATCAACGCGGCCGGGATCACGGCCCCGGCCTGAAGGATATAGGGCGATGCCGGCGGCGCGACGCGATCCGGGGCGACGGTCTGCCGGTCCACGGGTCCATTGAGAAATGCCGCGTGGCGATCCTGTGTCGCGGGCTGTCCGCCGAGGCCAAGCCCGCCGAGGCCGGGCATGGCCGTCCCTGCCGGCGCTCCCGTTCGCGGGCCGGACTGGAAAAAGACGTTGCTCAAGCGTGCGGCTTCTTCCTCGGCGCGGCGGCGTTCTTCCTCTGGATCGACAGCGGGCGTGGTGATGGCCGGCGTCACGATGGGCTGCCCCCGGTTCTGCGCGTCGAGGATCGGACGGCCCAAATCCCCCGGCAGCGCCGGGCCGAGCGCCGGCCCGCTATAGTCGCTCGGCAGGCCGGACAGGCCGTCCGCCGTGGGGCGGTTCTCGGTCGAATAGAGTTCGTCGCCGCCCGGTCCCCCGTCGCGGGTCTGGAGCGCGTAGATCAGCGCCCCGCCGATGCCGAGAAGCGCGACGGCCCCGACGCCTGCCAGCATCTTGCGAGACAGGCGGGTGACGCGGGGCGATTCAGCGCGCAGGCGCATGGGTGCAGCGGTTTCGGTATCGCTCATGAGGACGATCCTCCCGTGGTTGCGCCGGCCGGCTCTGCTGCGGCCTGCGTCGGGTTGGTGCGGACGATCCTGACGACCTGCTGGCGGTTTCCGCTGCCAAGGCGCAGCTCGGCCGCGCCGAACAGGCGGTCCACGATCAGGACGTTCTGGTGGATGCGGGAATTGACGATCTGCGGCTCGCCGTTCGATCCAAGCACGAAGATCGGCGGCATCTCGCCCTGCACGATCCCGGCCGGGAAGACGACATAGACGCGGCGTCCATCGTCGAAGATGGAAACCGGCCGCCATGGCGGGCTGTCGCCCTGCACCTGCAATCCATAGCGATAGTTCCGCGCCGCCTCGGCCGGGATGATCGGCGCGGCCGGAACGGCTCGGCGCTGGCCGGGCGTTGCGGGATAGGACCATGCGACGGAAGGCATGTAGAGCGATTCCCGCGCGCGCAGCTCGAGCATGTAAGTGCGCCGGTCAGTGGTGACGACAAGGTTGGTGGAAATGTCCGGCCGCGTGGGCTTCACGAGGATATGGACACGACGGTTTGCGCCGCTGCCGCTCTCGGTGTCGCCGATGATCCAGCGGGCGGTGTCGCCCGCCGCGATCGGCCCCGCGCCTGTCAGGCTCTCGCCCGGCTCCAGCGCAATGGTGGTGATCTGCCCGACTGCGGCATAGACCTGATAGAGCGCGCCTTCCGACCACGGATAAATCTGGATCGCATTGTAGTAGCCTTCGCGGCGCGGCTCGACGCGGGCGGCTGCGTTGGCGTTCTCGACGCGGCCGGTCGGCGTGCCTGCGGCGGTGCCGCCGCGCGCCACGGTCCATGCGGGGGGCACATGCAGCGGCCGGGGCGTATTGTCGGTTGCCGCCGCCTGCACGGTCGGCAGCGGCGGCACGCTGGCGTCGTAGCTGAATTGCGGTGTCCGGTTGGTCGCGCAGCCTGCCAAAGTAATTGCAAACGCCGCCGCAAAAATCGCATAGGTTAGCGACTTCAGGATCAGTAAGGAGGAACCAGCAGAATGGATTCTGTGCCGACGATTGTTGCCCGGTATATCGACGCCTACAACAGGATGAATGTTCAGGCGATGTTCGACTGCCTGTCGGGCGACGTTCGGTTTATCAACAGATCGAACGGAGAGACGACGAACGAAACGCACGGGATCGAGGCATTTCGCGCGCTGGCGGAACAGGGCGTCCAGTTGTTTGCTGAAAGAGAACAGACGATCCTCGACTGTATCGCGATAGACGACCGTGCAGCCGTGCGCATCGGCTATCGCGCCAAGGTCAAAACCGACCTGCCCAATGGCTGGAAGGCCGGGCAAGAGATCGAGATGACGGGTACATCTTTCTTCGTGATTTCCGAGGGGAAGATCAGCGAGGTGATTGATGCAAGCTGACGCTTTCATTGGCTCATCTCCCGCGACCACGAAATTGCATTGACGTAGATTCCCAGCGGATTGGCGCGCAGGCGCTCGGCGTCGCGCGGCGGCTGGATGACGATGGTGAGGATGGCCGTCCATCGTTCCGTGGTGGAAAGCTGGCCGTTCTCGAAGTGCCTTTCCGTCCATGCGACGCGGAAGCTGTTGGGCGAGGCCCGAATGACGCTCGACACCTCGACGGCGACCTGCTGGCGGCCGACCTTGGCGAAGGGATCATTGGCGCGGGCGTAGTCGTTCAATGCCGCCGCGCCGCGATCCGTGGTCCATTCATAGGCGCGAAGCCAGTTCTGGCGGACAATGATCGCGTCGGCCGGGATCGCGCGGACCTGCTCGATGAAGCGGCCGAGATGGAAAGCAATCTGCGGATCGGTCGGGCGATAGTCGGCATTGGCAGGCGCGACGGTCTGCGCCTGACCAAGATTATCGACCTGCACCACCCACGGCACCACGGTCCCGCGTGCGGACTGCCAGACCAATGCCGAGGCGAATCCGGCCGACAGGATCAGGGAACCGAAGGCCATGAGCCGCCAGTTCTTCGCCTGCACGCGGGCCGAGCCGATACGCTCGTCCCAGACTTGCGCGGCGCGCTGATAGGGCGTCTCGGGTTCCGGCGTCTTGCCGTAATGGGTTGCTGGTCGTTTGAAGATGCTCATGAGCGGTCACTTTCGGAAAGGTTGACGGAGGAACCGGAGCCGTGACTGTCGCCAGACCGCACCGCATGGGCGGCCATCGTGGTGCCGTGGTTCATTGCCTGCGAGCGGCGCATCTGCTGCGCCCATGCGGGCGGGCTGCCGGCCGGGCCGGATGCTGCTGCGGCGGGATCGACGCTCGCGCCGCCGACTGTGCCCATGGTCGAGCTGCCGCCCGACGCGCCGAATCCGGCTTTCGCACCAGCGGAGAAGCTGGATTTGACGGATTCGCTGGCGCGCGCGGCGGCGCGTTTGAGGGGCGAGATAGCCGCCGACCCTGCGGCCCGCGCCACACCGCCGAGGCCGGAGGTGACGCCGGCCGCACCGGATTGGCCAAACGAGCCGACGCTATAGGCTGCGGTCGCCGCGCCCGCGGTGGCCGCACCACCGCGGACGGCCGCGGCCCCGCCGGACAGGGCAGCGGCCCCGCCCTTGGCGGCGAGCATGGCCCCGCCGCCAGCGGCGACGGCTGCACCTGCGACCGCAAGCCCGGTTCCCACGGCAGCACCCGCGCCAAGCTGCGGGCCGCCCGAGACGATGCCGTTGGCGATACCGGGACCGAAGATGCCGAGGCCAAGCAGCGACAGGGCTGCCAGCACAATCGCCATGGCGTCGTCGATGGTCGGGGTCGCCCCGCCGAAACCGGCCGTGAATTGCGAAAACAAGGTGCTGCCGATGCCGATGATAACGGCAAGGACCAAGACCTTGATGCCGGACGACACCACGTTGCCCAAGACCTTCTCGGCCATGAACGCGGTCTTGCCGAACAAGCCGAACGGAATCAGCACAAAGCCGGCGAGCGTCACCAATTTGAACTCGATCAGGGTGACGAAAAGCTGGATGGCGAGGATGAAGAAAGCCAGCACGACCAGCGCCCACGCGAACAGCAGGCAAGCGATCTGGATGAAGTTTTCAAAAAAGGCGATCCAGCCCATCAGGTCGGAAATGGAGTCGAGCAGCGGGCGGCCGGCATCGAGGCCGGTCTGCGCCACGCGGCCCGGCCGCATCAGATCGGTGACGGAAAAGCCGGTGCCCGAAGCCATCAGTCCGAGGCCGGCGAAGCTCTCGAAGACGATACGCGCGAGGTTGTTCCAGTTTGAAATGATGTAGGCGAAGACGCCGACGAACAGCGTTTTTTTCACCAGCCGGGCGACCACATCATCGTCTGCGCCCCATGCCCAAAAGAGCGCGGCGAGCGTCACGTCGATGACGATCAGGGTGGTGGCGATGAAGGCGACTTCGCCGGACAACAGCCCGAACCCGCTGTCGATGTAGCTGGTGAATACGCCGAGGAAATTGTCGATGACGCCCGTGTTTCCCATGGTCAGCGCGCCTCGCTGCGGCCACGGCCGAGGAAGCGGTCGCGGGATTCAGCCCACGCGGCGAGGCAGTCGGCGTCACCCGCCGCCGCCTCGCCGAGCTGCTGGCAACGGCGCAGGCTTTCGCGCAGCGGATCGGCCGGGGGCTGGAGGGCCGATGCGGGCCGTGGCGCGGAAGGTTCGTCCTTCCGCGCCATGTCGATTGCGGTCGCCGTGACGGCGATGGCGATGAATACAACGGCCGCAAGCCGCGCCAGCATCTTGCCGTCCATGGCGAGCCTCCCCGTCAGTTGTTGCCGTTGAACATCTGCGCGTTGCCCGGCTGGTAGCCGCTGCCGGGCGTCAGGAACCGCTCGCGCTGGATGCGACCCTGTTCGGCGGCGGTCGCGCGCTCGGCCTCCGTGAGCGCGTCGGCCCGGCCGTTCGCCGAGATGACCGCGATCAGGTCGGAAAGCTGCTGCGACTGGAGGGCAAGGAGCTGGTTGCCGGCCTGCGTGGCTTGCAGCGCCCCGCTTGCGCCTTGGCTCTCGCCGACAAGCGCGGCCATCTCGGCGCGGTTGCTGTCGATGTTGCCGACCGCACCCGCCTGCACGCGCATGGCGTCCTGCAAGCCGCCGACCGTGTTCTCCCAGCGGCTACGTGCATCGGCGACAAGCTGGGCGTCGGTCGCCGATAGCGAGACATTGCCATATTGCTGCTGGAACGCTTGGTCGATCTGCCCGACCTCGAACGCGATGTTCTGCGCTTGGCCGAGAAGCTGCTGCGTGCGCTGGACGTTCTGCTGGAGCTGCTGGAGCGACGAATACGGCAGGCTCGCCAGATTACGGGCCTGATTGATGAGCATCTGCGCCTCGTTCTGGAGGCTGGTGATCTGGTTGTTGATCTGCTCCAGCGTGCGCGCTGCCGTGAGCACGTTCTGCGCGTAGTTGCTCGGGTCATAGACGATGCGGCCGAAGCCGAATTGCGCATGGGCCGGGCTTGCCAGCATAGGCGACAGCGCGACGGGCACGGCGAGCGCCAGCGCAAGGGCCGAGGCCCCGACGAACTTGGGATAGGTCATGGAAGAATCTCCTGTGTGGTATCGAGCCGGGCCGGCGCGGTGGATTCCGGCCGGTCGGCAAGATTGGTGAGGTTGGGGATCAGCTCGGCCGCCCATTCGACGCCGCGCGCGCGTAGCCATGCGGCGAGGAAGCCGTCGCGGCCGTGTTCGGCGACGATCTGCGCAATGAGCGTCTGGTCGGATTTGGCGGATGCGGCGCAGAGCGCGAGGCCGACTTCGGACAGGCCAAGCTCGAACAGGCGATTGCCCCTGCGGCTTTGGCAGTAATAATCCCGTTTGGGCGTGGCCCTTGCGAGGATTTCGATCTGGCGATCATTCAACCCGAAACGCCGATAAATCTCGGTGATCTGCGGCTCGATGGCGCGCTCGTTCGGCAGCAAGAGCCGCGTCGGGCAGCTCTCGATGATGGCGGGCGCGATGTTGCTGCCGTCAATGTCGGACAGGCTTTGCGTGGCGAAGATGACCGATGCGTTTTTCTTGCGCAGCGTTTTCAGCCATTCGCGGAGCTGGCCGGCGAAACCTTCATCGTCGAGCGCAAGCCAACCCTCGTCGATGATGAGCAGCGTGGGGCGTCCGTCGAGCCGGTCGCCAATCCGATGGAACAGATAGGCGAGCACGGCCGGGGCCGCGCCGGTCCCGACAAGCCCCTCGATCTCGAACGCCTGCACGCCCGCCGAGCCGAGGTGTTCGGCTTCGGCGTCGAGCAGCCGGCCATAGGCACCGCCGACGCAGAACGGCCGGAGCGCCTGTTTCAGATCGTTGGATTGCAGCAGCACCGCAAGGCCGGTGATCGTGCGCTCGCCGACCGGGGCCGAGGCGAGCGAAGTCAGCGCCGTCCAAAGATATTCCTTCACCTCGGGCGTGATGGCGATGCCTTCGCGCATGAGGATGGCGGCGATCCAGTCCGCCGCCCATGCGCGTTCATAGGTGTCATGGATGCGGGCAAGCGGCTGGAGCGAGACGGACGCCTCGGCCCCTTCTGTCAGCCCGCCGCCAAGGTCGTGCCAGTCGCCGCCCATGGCGAGCGAGGCGGCACGGATGCTGCCACCGAAGTCGAAGGCGAAAACCTGCGATCCCGCATAGCGCCGGAACTGGAGCGCCATGAGGGCGAGCAACACGCTCTTTCCCGCGCCCGTGGGACCGACGACAAGGGTGTGGCCTACGTCGCCGACATGGAGACTTAGCCGGAACGGCGTGGAGCCTTCGGTCTTTGCGTAAAGCAGAGGGGGTGCGCCGAAATGCTCGTCCCGTTCCGGCCCCGCCCACACCGCCGACAGCGGGATCATGTGGGCGAGATTCAAAGTGCTGATCGGCGGCTGCCGGACATTGGCGTAGGCGTGTCCCGGCAGGCTGCCGAGCCATGCGTCAACCGCGTTGACGCTCTCGGGCATGGCGGTGAAGTCGCGCCCCTGAACGATCTTCTCGACCAGGCGCAGCTTCTCGTCGGCTATGCGCGGGTCGGCATCCCAAACGGTGACTGTGGCGGTGACATATGCCATGCCTGCCACGTCCGCGCCGAGTTCCTGCAAGGCCATGTCGGCGTCGAGCGCCTTGTTGGCCGCGTCGGTGTCCACCAGCGCGGACGCCTCGTTGGTCATCACCTCTTTCAGAATCGCGGCGATGCTCTTACGCTTCGCAAACCATTGGCGGCGGATGCGGGTCAGCAGCCGCGTCGCGTCGGTCTTGTCGAGCAGGATCGCGCGCGTGCTCCACCTGTAGGGAAACGGCAGGCGGTTCATTTCGTCGAGCAGGCCCGGCGTCGTCGCGGTCGGGAATCCCACGATGGTCAGCACGCGCAGATGCGCGTCGCCAAGGCGCGGCTCCAGCCCGCCGGTCAAGGGCTGGTCGGCGAGCAGCG
>JAEXAW010000054.1 GCA_023458055.1 Pseudomonadota bacterium | reverse complement strand
GGCTCAAGCCTGAGCCAGAGGTCTTCAGGGATGTCATAGTAGCACATTTCCCTGTCGTAACACGATGAAAACCTTACCTAACCTGACTTCCCCCTTTTCATGAAGAGGGTTTGCAGACACACCCTAGTCAACTTTGCTTTTTTCTTCGATACCGGAAGCTCGTTGTACACTGCCTCCATCAATTCTTTCAGAAACTCCCTGTTCTCTGTATAGGCTATGAGCAGCATTTCCTTTGCATCTTCATAGGGCAGTCCATGGCTTGCTTCCAGCATCATAACCACAGCGGATTTTGTGGGCTTCACCAAAAAACCTATCATACATGCCGATGATGATCCTGCCTTGATAGAAGATGATGCTCTCGTCCATCATTGCACGGTACGCTATTCCATCCAGCCCAAAAAGCTGGTCAAGAACAAAATCAAGATACTCTTTACTTGATGCCATATTATTTACCCTTGCGAAAGCATCTTGCTTTTCAACTCTGCCTCAAACTTCAGAATCTCCTCCAAGCACTGCTTGAGCTTCGAGAATATTTTCTCCTTCGACAGCTCCTCATCGATACTCATCGTGGTACTCTTGAAATGTGTCCGCCATTGCCAGTTCCCTTTGACATATTTAGCAGGATAGAACTCATTAATGCGGTCGCAGATCGCTCTGAAATCATCAGGGATATTCCGAGAACTCACGGCGCACTGAACATAAAAGTTCTTGCCAGTGCGATTCACGATCTCATAGAAATAATGATTATCTGTGTTCCAGCCACTCGGAGCACCCGGAATATCCGGAAGAATCTCTGACATCCCGTTTGTTGTGAACCGTGTATATGTACGGTTGCACTTCGCAAGATTCTCGTTCACTGCAGACTGCTCAACTGTCCACTCACGAAGAATACCTGCAATATCTGTAATCCGCTGCTTACTTCCGTCATCATCGGAATCCTGCAAATATGGCAGCACAGCATTGCATATCTTGTCGCTCCACTCAGCGTGGAATTTTGCCATGCGTGACCAGTCAGCCTCGTTCGTGATGCCAACGTCGTAAAGGTGATAGCAGAGCCATGATGCCTTGTACTCATTCGCTCTTTCCCAAGTCAGCGAGATGCCAAGTTCGGTTTCGATCTCTTCTTTGTGGGCAAACAGGATATCGAAGGCTGCCTTGTTCTGGGCAGAGTCACCCTTGCCCATGTAGAAGTCGATACGGGCAGAATCATAGTTTGCAATGCAACTGATGCTAAATCCGCTGATTCCGAAATATCCCGAAAGAGTATTGGATGTCCCCGGATTGCAGTTACTGAATGTTCCTCGGTGTGCATGCCGCTTCTGAATGATCGGAAGAGCATACGTCCAGTAACGTTTCCTGAGTTCATAGCGACTGGCTTCTGCGACCTTCTCGCTTTCCATATCTTTCAGATAGAACACGAGATCCATTGGATCGGCCTCATAGAGCACAAACAGCCTGCGCAACACAGAAATCTTCAATGTCGTACTTGTATTGCGCTCCATGTAGATATTCTCATCGATCTTCAGCGCACTTCTCAAACCTTCTTCCGTGTTGTTTACATAGTTTGACAGGTCAGCAGAGTTTGAACTGTAGGCAAGTGCCGCGAGCACTGATTTATCCTTCTGGTGAAGGAACTTCACAACATGTTCGAACATGTCTGCCCAACTGGAGACCGACTGTTCGACGTTCTGATAGCTATACTTTGCGATATCGCGACCAGTAAGATCGATATCCTCATCATCCAGCGTGCAGGAGTCAAATTCTTTCTTGGCCGGAACAAACGCGGTCTCCGGATATGCCCAGATTTTCATGGCAAGAGCCAGCATCTCCTCGTTCCGTTCTTCGAGTTCCGACAGTCCCCATGACTCCTTCATTGCGATCTTTTGATTCATCTTCAGACCGCTTACCTTGTAGCCGCCCTCTTCAGCGTCGCGTTTCTCTTGGAAGAGCTTATTGCTAAGATTCGGATTATATCCGGTCAGCGTAAGGTTCGCCAATCTGTGAAGCCATGTGGCATGGATCTCGCCCGCATTGGCTCCGAGGGCTTCTGTCCATGCCGGAGTCAGATGCTGCGGCATAATATGTTCGATCGTATATGTGTTTTTGTCCAGATGGGTGTAAACATCCTTCGCCTCAATGGTTCCGTAATTCTCGAAGCGCTCAAACAGGTAGGCTTTGTATTTGCCACGCATCTGATAAACCTGCTTCGAGGACAAGATCTTCGTGAACTCGTCGTTGTCCGGAAAACGACCACTTTCCTTTTTGGAGAGCAGCGTATAGATGAACTTCTGGACATAGTTGTCCGCCGTGTTATCGTAGCGTAGGATTTCCTTGTTCAGATTCAAGAAAATCTTATTTAGCGCATTTGTGGGCACCTCACAGATGTTCCTGCGAAACAAGTAGTTTTCGGTAATGAGGAAGATCTGAAGCACCTCACCCACGGTGAGCTTTCCATCCTGATTCAGACACAACACCTCCATGAGGAACGGGCGTGTGACCACAATGTCAAGCCTCATCATGCGATACAGGCAGTCGTCGAGCTTCTGCTCGCCAAGGCCGCTCTTGCAGACAAGGAGCTTCTCAAAAAACCTCGCATATCTCAGGAGATCCGCCAGCAGGATATCCACCGAGAGTTTCGCTGTTTCGGCATATCCCTTGAACGCTCGATACACGTTGCTGATGGTCGGTGTAATCTGCTGTTTGATGCTCAGGTAATCTCTGACGCAACCGCTGACATCATTCTGCGTGCAGCGTTCGATTTTCGCCCAGTATGTATCAAAGTACTTAGACTGATCCTGCGGCTTCAATCCCATGAGAATGTAGTTTCTGATCTTGTCACCTTCGGCAAGCGCCAAGCCCGTGGAGTTAAGGCTCTCGAAAATCAATTGGGCATTATCTCCCTGATCCAGCGTGATACTGATGATCTGCAACTTCCCAATTGCCGCGTAGAGGTCGTCTACAGAAACTTCCTCTTTCAGAATCATGTCACAGAAGAACTGATAGTTCAGCGTCAGATTTGAAGAAGGATCGTAGTCTTCTTCATCACCGCTGTACAGTTTTGTAAGCGCATCCCTGTCGCTCTTTACCGGACGGAGCTTTATCCTGTCATCTTCTTTTGCCCACGGAGCGATAAGGAATCTCTGTGCAATCTGCTCATCAAGCTTGTCCTCCTGAGCAATCACTCGTCTTTTGTAGATCAGGTTTCGGATTGCCAGAAGTAACAGCGATACGGTTGTCAGCCGCTGCTGCCCATCGATGATGTGGTATTCGGTTTTGCTACCGTTACCTACTACGGAAGAAACGATGCTTCCGAAGAAATGACTACTGCGGTTATCCCTCACGATTTTTTTCAAGTCTTCATAGAGTTGACGGCAGTTGTCGTTCTTCCAGGCATATTTTCTTTGGTAAACCGGAATCACATAACGCTTGTCCGCACCTTCCATGAAGTCCAGCATGAGTGTTTCTGATCCTTTCATAGTTTACCTCCGAATAGCACTTGCACTGGATGGCCCAGAAATCCCCTTCCACCGTCTATGCCACAAGGTCAATGCCCGTATCCTTGCCGCCAAGGTTTTCCTTGTGGGGGAACTCCCGCCAAAGCCAGACATGACGGAACGTGCCCTCATGCCACGGCACGGTTTGCAGGAACGCCTGCATCAGACGTTCAAAACGGTCGCCCTTGTCGCGTTCGGAAAAGATATGGCGCGGTATCTGGCAAGAATATAAGGTCATTGGCGGACTCCTGAGGCGTGTTTTCGCCTTCATGTGTACTCCAAGTTACGAAAAATGAAAATGCGCCATCAGGGGCAATCCATAGCCAGATGCCAGACGAAGAAAGCTCCTGAAACGAGCAAGCCCATGTCCGTATACGGATAGCCAGTCATTGCCATGTTGCCCGCCGGTTCCTGAACATCTTCGGGGTTCGAAGGGGCAAAGCCCCTCGCCAGCCGTGAGGCTATACGCGCGGCGTATAGACGAAACGTAGGCTGGCCCTCGGAGACAAGACCGGACGAATGAACAGGCATCCGTGCAAAAGCAAAGACGCATGATGCGGGCATCGGGAATCCGACGGATGCGTATCAGACGGGAAGCGGAGTTGTATCCGGCATGTGGCTGACAGGCATGGCGACAGCGCCGGGCAAACATCCGGCTCACGGGAAGATGGTATGTGACGAACGCCTGAACATCATGAGGAAACCGTGCAGTCAGTATCCGGCTCACACTATGGCCAGCATGGCGCACATGACGGCGCGGGCATATGAACACGGGGCGGGAAGCACGCGATATGTACCGGGAAAACTCTGTGGAGCATACACCTGGACGGATTTGCATGTAGCGTTTGCACCATGTGTCGGTATGCGAAAAAACCGTGAGCGGCGGAAAACGCTTTTTTGTGTCTTTGTGCTTCCGGCCTGCGAGCTTCCTTTGACTGAGCCCCCACCGGAGGCTTCCTCGTCCGTCGCCCGCGAGTGTATGAAGCCGGAAGCCAGGGCATGAATGTCAAGGCCCGCGAAGCGGCCCCGAAGGGCTTGGCCTTGACGGAATGCCCGCTTCCGGCACACATGCGGGTGTGACGGACGAAGAGCCGGGATTTCCCATTTCCCGGCAAGGAAGCATGACGCAAAACACATGCCCGCCGATGGTGGAATACATGATTGCCATTTTTTATGCGGATAGGTATTCTTGACAACACCGGCGGCTGATAACTGCCTCAGGGCAGAACTCGTCGCCATCATTGGAACAGCCCTCTACCCTGCTCTTACGCCGTTTCGTCCATCTCCTTCTTTTTCCTGATTATCCAGAGACATCCCACCCCGTCAGATGAAATCCCCGAAAATTCGGGGTATCTGGCGGGGTAAAATTTTTTCAAAATATTTTTTTATTCTGTTATATCAATAGAATATCTCTTGAAAATGACTGAGCTACGACGAAGCGCATCGCGTCACCAAAAACACCTCGGTTTCCGGCCAGTTGCAGGCGGATATGACCACCATGGCCCGTGAAAGCCGCAAATGGAACCTTTCCATCGGTCTCTATACGCAATCCATCGACGATATTCCCAAAATCATCACGGACGAACTGGCCACCACGGTCGTCATTCTAGGGTCCGGCACGGAAAAGAGCATTGAGAATCTGAGTCTCCGCTTCGGTCTGAACGGGGCCTGCCGTCATGCCCTTTCCCGTCTGGGAAAGCCCGGCAAGTCAGGCTCCAATCTCGTAGCCCTGTTCCGCACAGGTTCGGGCATGTCGCAGCTTGTCCTCAGCCTGACCATAGGCGGCCAGTCTCTCTGGGCCTTCAGCACCACCACGGAAGACGTGACTATCCGCAATCACCTTTATCAAAGGCTGGGACCATCCGAGGCCTTGCGCAGACTGGCTCGACGTTTTCCCGGAGGTTCGGCCAAGGCCGAAGTGGAACGACGCAGACGGCAGGTGGAGGACAGGAGCGATTCCGACGATGAAGTCGTCAACGTCATTTTGGAAATTGCCAATGAACTGGCGGAGGAACAAT
>JAEXAW010000023.1 GCA_023458055.1 Pseudomonadota bacterium | reverse complement strand
CCTATTTGAGGGGTAGTGGAAACTGTGAATGACTATTTTTAGGTATGGCGAGGCGAAGTCGGAGCAGCTATTTTTGCTGCGGTAAATCAAGTCACAAAAAATAGGATATGAAATCTATTGGAATTTTTTACGGCTCCTCTACTGATACTACGGCAGATATCGCCGGCCGTATTGCGAGCAGCTTGGGCGTGGCCTCAGGCGATGTGCATAATGTAGCTAACGCTGATGCAGCAGCTGTCGCTAACTATGAAGTGTTGCTTTTGGGGAGTTCTACATGGGGTGCAGGCGATCTGCAAGATGATTGGGAGGACTTTCTCCCCAAACTCAAGGGGCAGAACCTTTCTGGTAAGGTAGTGGGCCTTTTCGGCTGTGGGGATGCTTCTTGCTACGGAGATACTTTCTGCGATGCTTTAGCTACGATTAAGGAGGGACTCGCAGGTACAGGATGTACTTTTGCTGGCCGTATGAGCAAGGATGGCTATAGCTTCGATGAGTCTCGCTCAGACGAAGATGGCGAATTGATTGGCTGCTTGATCGATGAAGCAAACGAATCTGACCTGACGGATGAGCGCATCGAACGCTGGATCGCTGCACTTAAGCCGCAACTTGGCTAAGCCTATATTTTTCTTACAGAATTATCTGTCTTCATAGCTTTCTAAGGACGGAGCTGCTCAGAGTCCGTGCATGCGGTTTTGTCGGTTCCGTCCATCTTCGATAATCCTTGGTTATGCGAGAGTATAGTGCCGACTACAAGGTGTTTCTCCATCATGTGTACGAGTATCAGAAGGGTGTTCGACGCATGGTTCTCTGTACGCTTGGTATGGACGAGTTGGATGAGGCCCGGGAGCGTCTGAATCACCTATCTATTCCGCACTTCAGCCAGGTGGTGCCCAAGGGGAATCGGGCTAATCTCTTCTTCGGCAGCAGTGAATGTCTTGAGGCCCTCAGTTTGTTTTTGGGTAATAGGCCGTTAAATACGCTCAGTCCGGAGGAGGATTTTATTGTGGGAGCGATGCTCGGCTATGATATTTGTGGTCAGTGCAAGCGCTACTGCAAACGCAAAAAGACCCTTGTCGACTCCACATCGGTGTCGACTTGCTAGCGAACTTTGATGAAAAAGAGGGAGCGAGTGTGTTTCTATCCACTTCTCTCGTTTGTTTCTTTCTTTTCGCGAGACTGCCTCGGGCATATAAAGACCTGCTGGCGGTCTCTTCGTTTATGAAAAGTGTACCCCGTGTCCGTTTATCTCGTGGCCATGCGTCTCATATTGATCAACGCGTAGCGTGCACGTCCCAAAGCCGTGTTGATGCTTACGCCTGTATACTCAGCGATCTCCTTGAAGCTCATATCTTCCCAGAAACGCAGCATTAGCACTTCGCGCTGTTCCATAGGGAGATGGGTCATGAGACCATAGAGTTCGGCAAAGTCTTCGTTTCGGCTCCATTCTTCTTCAACATTCGGTTCATTGGAGGCCAATTTATCTACAACCCGTTGCTCTTCGGGATCTATATTGTCCCACTTTTTCTCAATCTTGGAGCCGCGGTAGTGATCCATCACTAGGTTGTGCGCAATACGCAATACCCACGCTTTGAACTTTCCTTCAGCCGTGTAGGCTCCACGTTTGAGAGTCATGATTACCTTGACGAAGGTATCTTGGAAGATATCTTCGGCCACATCACGATCACTGATAGAGAAACGAATATAGCCGTGGACCACTGCATCGTAGCGTTCGAGTAGAATATCAAACGCTTCGCCACTGCCTTCTGTGTACATCCGTACCAACTGATCATCTGTCAGTTTCCTATAGTCTGCCATTGCTATTCAGCTTTTAGGGTTATTCAGAAGGTAGTATTGTCTCGATAGGCAGCAGGTTTTAGATATTAATTCGAGGCGAAGGTAATTTTTATCCCTCAATTGAACAAGCAATCCGGAGAGGTAGGGCGTAGTCGTCAAGAGAGATCTCGAGTAACCGTCTTAAAAGAAACGACCTCCATCTCAATGGGATTGGAGGTCATTTCTGGTATGGCAAAGTGTAAGTTGAGAGCAGTATGGATCATACGTTGCGATTGGCACGTTTCCGCTCATTTTCGTCCAGAATGATCTTTCTCATGCGCATTGCATGCGGAGTGATCTCTACGTATTCATCGGCCTTGATATACTCAAGTGCATCTTCCAGACTGAAGATGATAGGCGGAGCCAGGCTGACTTTGTCATCGCTTCCGGAGGCACGCATATTGGTCAGCTTCTTGCTTTTGCACACATTCACAACCAAGTCTCCTTCTTTGGTGTGCTCGCCCACAACCTGTCCGGCATACACATCCTCTTGAGGGCTAATGAAGAATTTGCCTCGACTTTGCAGATTATTCAAGGCATAGGCATAGGCAGTACCTCCCTCCAGTGCAATGATGGAACCATTGCTGCGACGGTCCATGTCCCCTTTCCATGGTTCAAAACCCAGGAAACGATGCGCCATCACAGCCTCACCGGCCGAAGCCGTTAGTACGCTGTTGTTTAATCCGATAATCCCACGGGAAGGAATTTTGAACTCCAGGAATACGCGTCCTTGTTTGCTATCCATCATCGTGATCTCGCCTTTACGCTTTGTCACCATGTCTATTACGCGGCTTGAGTAGTCCTCAGGCAGGTTGATTGTAAGTTGCTCGATTGGCTCGCACCGCTCTCCATCAATTTCTTTGATGATAACTTGCGGCTGCCCCACTTGCAGTTCGTAACCCTCTCGTCTCATAGTTTCGATCAAGACGGAGAGATGTAGTACTCCGCGACCATATACTAGCCAGGAGTCGGCCGATTCTGTTG
>JAEXAW010000082.1 GCA_023458055.1 Pseudomonadota bacterium | reverse complement strand
CCCGAACATGATGAGAGGGCATGCCTGCCATTGGGTAACGCAAAGGTCGGTATTCGGCTTTCCGTGTCTGAATATCTACCAAGGGATAGGGAGAGACCATAGAGCAATCCATCCGATAGAAGGCGAGCTTCGATCCATCCGGACTCCAAAACGTCCCCTTGTTAATACCAAACTCATTTTGATGTACCGGCTGACCATAAATCAGGCTCTCACTACCATCGTTACTAATCGGGCGAGGGGTCTGCTCCTTACCCAACGGAAGAAGATAAAGGTTGAAGTCCTTGACAACGACTGCGGCTTTGGCATTGGGAGCAATATCCAGTGCGTTTTGCCCGAAGGCGCGAGAAAAAGAGGCCTCAACTTCATGGGTATCGGGATTGTAAACATACATTCCCTGACTTAGCGTATAGAGCAACCGATCCCCCTTATCTGTATGGATAACTTGGGGTTTGACTCCTTGATGCTCCACTCCGGGTTCTATCCGTCCCGCAACTTGAGCATTGTCCACAAAAGCTTTAGCAAGACCCTCAAGTCCTTCGCCCCGATACCCGGGCTGATAAAGAATGCAGCGGTCGTCCTTGACTTGGGCTACACGTCCACCATACCATCCCAAACCAGGGACATGTTCGGGGTAGAAAGCATTAAAGGTCCTCCCTCCCGGCAATAACATTTCCAGATCATAGTCTTTCCCTGCATCCCTCTGCGGAGTAATGCTCTGAGCCTGCAATACAAAAAGAGAGCAGAGAGCCATTCCACCCAGCGACAAAGCAAGCCTAATGGTCTTGTATAGCATTATTGTCTTACTCTGAGTCATCGTTGCGAATAATTTGTATTTCCTGACGAGGCTTTCGAGCCCTACTCAAACGGCTACCCATGTCAAATGGACACACCTTCTCTGCTCCCAAAAGAGCTTTCTTACGGTCTCTTGGCCATGGAGTATATTGATGTTTGCTACTCCTGATACGCCGAATTTTTGCCATTTCCATAGTCTGCGAAGCCTTTCCCGAGAGATAGTCGCCAATGCGCTTTCTCTCTCTGGTAGCCTCCTCCATAGGGAGTTTTCTGCGCGACTGTCCATAAAAGTTAGGATCCTTGGCTCGATCATCTCCGAAGCGAGTAGGACGTTCCTTAGACAACCAATTGGGCCTATTCCCTCGATCAAATTTGCGGAAAGGATTTTCAGCCGAAGAACGCCTCTCGGAACG
Organism: Pseudomonadota bacterium; assembly: GCA_023458055.1. GTDB lineage: Bacteria > Pseudomonadota > Alphaproteobacteria > Sphingomonadales > Sphingomonadaceae > JAFAFE01. The sequence goes on along the minus strand of JAEXAW010000082.1, from coordinate 2,300 downwards.
GAAAGTCTCCGATGATCTCTCCTCATCTCTCCGATGAACTCGACGGAAGTCCCTTTGCTTAAAATCCGAACCGTCTTTACTAAAAGAGCCCTTGCCCTTCCCTCGAAATCGATTGTCTTGTTTTTTGTGCCAAGGCTTCTCTGGCGCGGATGTAGAAGAAGGAGAACGACGCTTATCGAGCCCTGCTGATCGATCTGAAGATTGAGCCGATTTTCGTTGCCTAGCGCGATATTCCGAGAAAGTGCCATCGAATAAATCATAAGCCCTCAACTCACACTCAAGGGATCCATTCATCAGCTCCTCCTTGTGCATAGGCTTAAGACCGATACTATTGAAATGTTCCGCCTTATGGGCCAATATCCACGCCTTGCCTGTACCAAAACGATGCTTAAGACACTCACCAATCATCGAATACAACTCACATGCCTCATCGAGTCTGAGACGCTCACCGTAAGGCGGATTGGTGACGACCATATACGGACTGCTGGGCTTGGGTCTCTGCTGCACTGGCATCACCTCGAGGGTGATGTACTTGCCTAATCCGCTTCGATCCACATTCTTTTGGGCAATACGTATGGCATCGGGAAGGATATCGGAACCACAAATTCTGTGTTGAGGCACGCGCTCGGCCGAATCGTCTTGGAATAGCTCATCAAAAAGCTCCGAATCGTAATCATTCCATGACTGAAAAGCAAACCGATCCCTATAAATTCCGGGAGCAATATTAGCAGCGATAAGGGCAGCCTCGATAAGGAAAGTACCTGATCCACACATAGGATCAATCAAGTCACAATCATCTTTCCAACCGGTCTTGAGGATAATGCCGGCAGCTAATACCTCGTTGAGTGGGGCCTCAGTTTGCGCTTCTCGATAGCCTCGCTTGTGCAAGCTGTCTCCTGAACTATCAAGCGAAACAGTGACGTCCTGATGAGAAATGTGAATATTGATGAGGACATCAGGATTGTGCAGACGCACGGACGGACGATTGCCTCTCTTTTCCGTGAAGTAATCCGCTATGGCATCCTTTGCCCGATAACCCACATAGCGGCTGTGACGGAATGTCTCGGAGTAAACTACGGGATCTATGGCAAATGTGTCCTCAGGCGAAAGAACAGAAGACCAATCAAACCGCTGCATTTGAGTGTAAATACCATCTGCATCTTGTGCTTGGAACTTGAGAATGGGCTTAAGTACTCTGAGAGCTGTCCGTAGTCTCAAATTGGCAGTGTAGAGGAGGCGTTTGTCTCCACGGAAAGCAACCATCCGTCTACCGGGTCGGATATCATCGGCCCCCAACTGCTTTAGTTCTTCAGCGAGGACTTCTTCCAACCCATGCAGGGTTTTGGCTACCATTTCAAAAGTATCTGTCATAGACTATATTGTAGGTGTATCGAAAAGAATAGAGGTCACCATCCGAGAATCAAATTCTCCGAAGTGTCCTCTATCCAATCGGTGAATATTAGATATTCCCAAGGTCTTTCCGCACTTGTGCCACAGCCTGCTCAGCTCTGATGTATGCAGCATCCAATTCATTTTCATCGGCAACTGGCAACCGCAACCCAATGTAGTACTTGATCTTAGGCTCGGTACCCGAGGGGCGAATCGAAACCTTAGATCCATCTTCGGCTCGATATTGGAGGACATTGCTCGTTGCCGGCATTTCGAAACGAACGGTCTCTCCCGTGCGAAGGTCTTTCCGCTCAAGTGTTTGGTAGTCGATAACCTCTATCACGGGAGAGCCCGCGATCTGAGTCATGGGTGCACTGCGATATTTCTTCATCATGTCGGCAATCTCTTGAGCCCCGGTACGCCCCTTGCGCACAAGACTAATGCCGACCTCCTTGTAAAAGCCGTATTTGAGATAGAGCGAACGCATCAGATCGAATATAGTTTGCCCTTTCTCCAAAGCCCAAGCCGCCATTTCTGCGAAGATACAGCAGGCAGAGACAGAGCTCTTGTCTCGAATGAAATCCTCCCACAAGAAACCATAGCTCTCTTCTCCTCCACCAAGGTAGCGTCTTCCCTTGGGTTCATTCTCTCGAATCACATTGGCAATCCATTTGAATCCCGTATAGCAATCAAAAAGTTCAACCCCATAGTCATCGGCTACTGCCTTGATCAACTCTGTCGTCACGATCGTTTTCACGACATAATCATCAGGTCTTATATCCCCGAGTTCGCTCCTACGTGCAATGGCGTAGTAGGTCATCAAAGCACAGATCTCATTACCATTAAGTAACACCATCTGTCCCTTATGATCTCTCACAGCCACACCGATACGATCACCGTCGGGATCGGAA
>JAEXAW010000080.1 GCA_023458055.1 Pseudomonadota bacterium | reverse complement strand
TTCGTGATGAACGCGGTGGGCGTGCTGGCGGCGGTGACGGCGCTGGGCGCCGATCCGGCCTGCGCCGCCGAGGGACTGTCGCGCTGGCTGCCCTACAAGGGCCGCGGCGGGGTGGAGCGGATCGGCGGGATCACGCTGATCGACGACAGCTATAATGCGAACCCGACAAGCCTTGCGGCCGGGCTCGCCACGCTGGGCGGGATGCCTGCGGGGCGGCGCGTCGTTATCCTTGGTGACATGCTCGAGCTTGGCGCGGCCGAAAACGAACAGCACCGCGCTGTCGCCACGTATCCTCAGATGCCGCAGGTTTCGCTGGTCCATGCATGCGGTCCCCGGATGCGTCACATGTTCGATGCATTGCCTGTCGAAAAGCGCGGGGTCTGGGCAGAGGACGCCGCCGAACTCGTTGCCCGTGTTTCCGATCTGGTCGAGGAAGGTGACGTTGTGTTCGTCAAGGGATCCAAAGGGTCGCGGGTTGCCAGCGTGGTTGACGCGCTGCGTAAAGCGCGGCAGACGCCAACGCCTGAAAGCAAGGGATAACCGATGCTCTATTGGCTCGCGAACCTGTCGCCCGAAGGTGCGGGCGGTGTGTTCAACCTTTTTCGTTACATCACCTTCCGCGCTGGCGCCGCGTTTTTTACGGCGCTGATCTTCGGCTTTATCTTTGGGCGGCCACTTATCAACTGGCTGCGGGTCAAGCAAAAGAAGGGCCAGCCTCTGCGCGAGATCGGCCCGGACCACTTTGCCAAGGCCGGCACGCCCACGATGGGCGGGATCCTGATCCTGTCGGCACTGTTCTTTTCCACGCTGCTGTGGGCGCAGCTTAGCAACGGCTATGTCTGGATCGTTCTGCTGGTCACTGCTGGCTTTGCGGCTATCGGCTTTGCGGATGACTATGCCAAGGTCACCAAACAGCACCACGCCGGCGTGTCGGGCAAGGTGCGGATGGGGCTGGGGCTGTTGATCGCCGCGCTGGCGGGCACCGCTGCGGCTTACTTGCAACCAACGCCGCTGTCGGGACAGCTTGCGCTGCCGTTCTTCAAGGACGCTCTGATCAACTTGGGGGTCTTCTTTGTCCCCTTCGCCATGTTGGTGATTGTTGGCGCGGCAAATGCGGTCAACCTGACGGACGGCCTGGACGGGCTGGCCATCGGACCGGTGATGATCGCGGCAGCGACGTTCGGGATCATCTCATATCTCGTCGGTAACGCGGTTTTCGCGAACTACCTTGGCGTCCATTACGTGCCCGGAACCGGCGAGATCGCGGTCTTTGTTGCGGCGCTGATCGGCGGCGGTCTGGGGTTCCTATGGTACAATGCGCCGCCCGCTGCGGTGTTCATGGGCGATACCGGCTCGCTGGCACTCGGCGGCGCGCTGGGGGCAATCGCAGTCTGCATCAAGCACGAAATCGTGCTAGCCATTGTCGGCGGTCTGTTCGTGGTTGAGGCGCTGTCGGTCATCATTCAGGTCATGTATTTCAAGCGGACCGGACGCCGGGTTTTCCTGATGGCCCCGATCCATCACCATTTCGAAAAGAAGGGCTGGGCCGAGCCGCAGATCGTGATCCGTTCCTGGATCATTGCGGTGATTCTCGCCCTGATCGGGCTTGCGACGCTAAAGCTTCGTTAAGATTTCCGAATGAATATGCATCGGGGGAGGGGCATCCCCCGATGTTTTGCGTCGTGTCATTGACACCCCGCTTCAGGCTGCCCATGTTCCCGCCCCGAAGTTTGTCCGAGGTCTCCCATGCCAGTTGTCGTCGTTGAATCCCCAGCCAAGGCCAAGACGATCAACAAATATCTGGGGAACGATTACACCGTTCTGGCCTCGTTCGGGCATGTCCGCGATCTGCCTCCCAAGGATGGTTCGGTCGATACCGACGACGATTTCGCCATGAAATGGGAGGTTGCGGCCGAAAGCCGCAAGCACGTCAAGGCGATCAAGGATGCGCTGGCGTCCGATCCCAACCTGATCCTCGCCACCGACCCTGATCGTGAGGGCGAGGCAATCAGCTGGCACCTGAAAGAGGCGCTCGCCAGCTCGCTTAAAAAGGCGCAGGTCAGCCGCGTGACCTTCAACGCCATTACCAAATCGGCTGTGACCGAGGCGATGGCGAACCCGCGCGACATCGACCAGCCGCTTGTTGACGCCTATCTGGCGCGCCGCGCATTGGACTACCTTGTCGGCTTCAACCTGTCGCCGGTCCTATGGCGCAAGCTGCCTGGCTCGAAATCGGCAGGCCGCGTGCAGTCGGTCGCTCTGCGGATCATCGTTGACCGCGAGATGGAGATTGAGGCCTTCCGGGCCCGCGAGTACTGGACGGTTCACGCCAAGCTGGCAACGCCTGCCGGGGTTGAATACGACGCCACGCTGGTCAGCTATGCCGGGAAAAAGCTGGAGCGCTTTGATCTGGCGGACGAGCAAACCGCCCGCCTTGCGGTCAGCGCGGTGCAGTCGCGTGATCTGACGGTGACCTCGGTTGCCTCAAAACCCGCCAGCCGCAATCCGTGGCCGCCGTTCATGACCTCGACCCTTCAACAAGAGGCGAGTCGTAAGCTTGGTCTCGGCGCTCGGGCCTGCATGGGCGCGGCGCAGCGGCTGTATGAGGCGGGCTATATCACCTATATGCGGACCGACGGCATCGACATGGCGCCCGAGGCGGTGATGGCCGCGCGCGATGCGATCAAGGCGCGGTTTGGCGACCAGTACGTTCCGAAATCGCCGCGGATGTACAAGAACAAGGCGAAGAACGCGCAAGAGGCGCACGAATGTATCCGCCCGACCGACATGATGCTGTCGCCCGACAAGCTGAACGTCGAACCGGAACAGCGCAAGCTTTACGACCTCATCTGGAAACGCACGCTGGCGTCCCAGATGGAGGCCGCGCGGATGGAACGGACCACCGTGGAAATCGGCAGCGCCGATGGCCAGGTCGGCCTGCGTGCCAACGGGCAGGTGATGCTTTTTGACGGCTTCCTCAAGGTCTACGACCAGGGCCACGACGATGGTGAGGATGGCGAGGACAACGCCCGCCTGCCGCAGATCAGCGAAGGTGAGGCGGCCGCCAAGCGCGATGTGACGCCAGAACAGCACTTCACCCAACCCCCGCCGCGCTACACCGAGGCGACGCTGGTCAAGCGCATGGAAGAGCTGGGGATTGGCCGACCCTCGACATACGCATCCATCGTCACGACGATTCAGGACCGCGAATATGTCCGCAAGGACAAGAACCGCCTGTTCCCCGAGGATAAGGGTCGGCTCGTCACGGCGTTCCTTGTGAAATACTTCCCACGCTATGTCTCGTATGACTTCACCGCCGATATGGAGGGTGAGCTTGACGACATCTCGTCCGGCTCGCGCGAATATCGCGAGGTGCTGCGGCGTTTCTGGCGCGACTTCACCGCCGCGCTGGAAGGCACCAGCGAGCTGCGGATCACCGAGGTGCTTGAGGCGATCGACGAGGCGCTGGCCCCGCATCTTTATCCCGATCCCGGCGATGGCAGCGATCCGCGCCGCTGCCCGGTCTGCGGCAATGGGCGGCTGAACCTCAAGAC
>JAEXAW010000041.1 GCA_023458055.1 Pseudomonadota bacterium | reverse complement strand
CTCAATGCCCCGTTGTGATAGGTCACCGATCATTGCGACGGGGCAACAGGCATAATCCGGAGTCAAATGACATTACCCAGAGTCAGCCAAAGCTGGGCGGCGGAATCAAAATCACCGCTCCCACTACCTGGTCGACCGGAAGAACCGCCCCAATCTCAGCAACCAGGGCGTGATGAGCGCGCATGTAAAGATTAGGTTTCTGCGGCACCAAAATGATGTCACGGCAGACTTGGCGCGCAGCTTCCACCTCCATGATATTCTTAACACCGTGCGCTTTCGCTTCGCGCGAACACGCTATGATGATCGAGCGCTTTCCGCATTCATATGGCACCACTCCCACCGGTCGACCGCGCAACGCAGGATCGCGCAATTGTTCGACGCTCGCAAAAAAGCCGTCAAAATCGAGATATAGATGCTCAATGGTAGATGGCTTGCGCACTGTTCCGGCCTGATGAATCGAAGGGCCGGTAAAAGAACAGATAGCGAACATAAGCGCAAGAGAGATTCTTCATACCACCTTGAACCACGTCCTACCACAAATGTTGAACTCGTGACTAAATTGCGCTATATCGACCCCGCTACAGCAGAGGCTTCACCGGCTTCTTCTTGAAAATCTGGGTCCGAATGTTCGCGCATTCGGACCCTATTTTTTTATAATAGACGGGCCGCTGTTCGCGCAGCGACCCGTCCCGCTTCAATCCTTGCGGCTCAATTCGATCATCTTAATGATCAGATTGAGCAATGCGATGACAACCGCCATCGCCGCAATGACTAAAGATGCTACAGATAGAGGTTCAATGTTCCTTCTCCTTATGTTGGCAGACGACATTGCCTGCATCAATTGCGTAGCAACCCATCAAGTGTTATCCCAGCGTCTTCATGCGTTACCCACAAGTTTCGCACCATGTGGATAAAGGACCGCCAAAATGATCGAGAAGCTTCACGTTCTGGACGGATCGCCTCGCCTCATCAATTTTGCCAACGTAGATCGAGCCCACCTTGAATCTATGACATATGCCGAACCTGCACACGATGAAGCTGCTACCGAGATCCATTTCCTGGACGGCACTAGCATCACCGTTATGGAGCCGATTGACCAGGTGTACGAGTTAATCAATCCTGAGGCGCAGGCGGGTTGCTGAATGTGCAACCAGTATAATCTCGCACTTGTGGGCGGTGCCATGAACAACATCGCTAAAGGACGGCTAACCGAAGTTGAATGGGATATCGGCAACGCCGGCCCCGGCAAAGTGTTTCCAAAATATACCGGTGTCGTCGTTCGTTCAGAGAAAGATCGGCTTATTGGCAATGCCATGACTTGGGGTTTCCCTCGCGTCATGCGCGGTGCTAAAGGCCAATTATTGAAACCGCGTCCGGTCAACAATACCCGTTGCGAAAAATTGGCGACCCCTTTCTGGAAAGGCGCCGCGGTCAATCCTGATCAACGATGTCTCATCCCCGTTTCTGCCTTCGCCGAAGCCACAGGCATTTCGCCCAATATGACAACCACCTGGCTTTCCCTACCCGATCAACCGGTTTTCGCATGTGCCGGCATTTGGCGCGACAGCGCAGAATGGGGACGATGCTATTCAATGGTAATGTGTGATGCGAGATCTGACCTTCATGAAATTCACGACCGCATGCCGGTCATCCTAGCACCTGACGATTACGAATCCTGGCTCTCATCGCCCCTCGAAGAACTCACTGCGCTCTGCACACCTTGGAACGGACAGATCACAATTGATTACACCGATACAAAATGGGGACGGTGATAAATTACGACGTACAAACCTCCCGAGGAACGCCTACACCTTACACCCAAATTATCCCTATCATGCCGAACCGAAAGCCGACAGCGCCTGCGCCACCGTTTCATAACTATGTCGGCCAGGTTTGAGGCGCACCGTTTTATACCCCGCTCTCGCCAATAAGCGATCTTGGTCAATATCCTTCTTCTGATCGTGCGTGCTATCATCAAGCTCTACGATCCCCATTACTTCACCTGTACGCCGATCCTCCAATACGAAATCTGCCCGCTTAGATGAAAAGTGGACTTGTAACGGTTTCGCGCCGGTCACCGATCTCATTACGCCACCTTGGCCTCGAATGCGAGCGGGCTGATGCCGGCCAGATATGAATGACGTCGTCGGGTGTTGTAGAACCCGTTGATGTATTGGAAGATGGCAGCTTCAGCCTGTAGACGCGTTGCCCATCGCTGCCGCCAGACGAGTTCGGCTTTCAGGCTTTTGAAGAAGGTCTCGACAGAGGCGTTGTCGTAACAATTTCCTTTACCGCTCATCGATGGACGCAGGCCGTGGGCCTGCAGCTTTTTCTGATAAGCATAGAAACAATATTGGCTGCCGCGATCAGAGTGAAAAAGGCAGCCTGGCGGTGGATTGCGGAGGCGCACCGCCATATCGAGTGCCCTGATTGCCAGATCCTTCTTCATCCTGTCACTGACCGCCCAGCCCACTACGCGGCGGCTATGCAGATCGAGGATGATGGCGAGATAGAGCCAGCCTTCGGATGTCCAGACATAGGTGATGTCACCCGCCCATTTCTGGTTGGGTGCCGCAGCAACAAAATCGCCATCCAGCCAGTTGGCCGCGACGCCCAGACGGTGATGGCTGTCAGTGGTAACCTTGTGCCTGCGGGTGCGGACCGGCTTGATCCCGTTGATCTTCATCGGCCGTCCGACACGGCGCTAGCCGATAGCGAGGCCTGCCTCTTTGAGCTCCATCGTCATGCGAGGACGGCCATAGCTGCCAAGGCTCAGGCTGCACTGTTCCCGGATATGGGCCAGCACAGACATATCCGTGCGCGCACGCTGGCTGATCGGTCGTGTGCGCCATGAGCGATAGCCGCGCGGACTGACCCGTATCACCCGGCAGATCGTCTCCACCGGCCAGACATGGCGCCAGTTCTCCACGAATGCGAACCTCACGGCCGCTGGCTCGCGAAGAACTGCGTGGCCATTTTTAAGATATCCCTCTCCTCCTTAAGTACGCGGTTCTCAAGGCGAAGCCGTTCGTTCTCGCGGGCAGAACTGCCTGCGGCGCTGAGGTCAAATCTGTCGGCCGATACTGTGTCAGCCACTTGCCAAGCGTGGACTTGCCGATCCCCAAATCGGCTGCAACTCGCTCACGCGGCAAGCCACTGGTCAGTGCAATCCGCACAGCCTCGCGCTTGAACTCTTCTGAATGCTTTATCATCTCTTCGGTCTCCTACTGTGAGCTTTAAACGCTCAGGTGACCGGCACAAAACCGTTACAAGTCCACAATTCTTTCACGCTCCACCTGTGCAGTTTCAACCAGGAGCGGAGCAATGAAGCCGGATACATCCCGCTGGCGAGACCAGGACCAGTATGAATTCTACGATACGCTGCCCGTTGAGGGCGTCGCTTGGGAATGCCTGCGCCGTAACGCGTCCTATCAGGCCTGTTTCGATGACCTTGTAGCGCAAGGCGCCGGGCATCTTCCCCTTGCGGATCACGTCCAACATCGCTGGGGGTTGCGATTTCCCGGCAGACCCCGGCTTTTCCGCGCTCGACCAACCGGTCATCTGGTCGCCTGTTGCCAATCCGGACATGCTGATGCTCGGGGCAGCGCCCGATTTTCTT
>JAEXAW010000013.1 GCA_023458055.1 Pseudomonadota bacterium | reverse complement strand
GAAGTGGACAAGCAGGACGCCGAACCCCTGCTGGATGAGCTGCGGAAATTCATCGGAGACGACCAGGCATGAGCAACGACCCCATCAAGACCCTGACCGATACCCTTACCCTGCTGCGGGTCGAGATCGCCGATGTGAAGAAGCGCCAGATCACGGAAGAACGGCTCAAGCACCTGCAAGCCGCGTTGGAGGACAACGCGGAAAAAATCGCGGGGGTCCAGAATGCAGCCTCGCAAGGGGGCAGGGAAGGCGCGTCCCGTCTGGCCCATTCTCTGGATCAGACCGCCCGTGAGATGCAGGGGAAGGTTGATGATGCCGTGCGCAGCCTCTCAGAGGCCCGTAGAGCGGCCTCAGGCGCCGTTTTGGCCCGTAGGCGCAACGTCTGGCTCCTCATGGCTTTCTCAGCCCTTACAGGGCTTGCCACGGGCGTTTTGGTCTCATTGGTAGTGTTCGATTATTACCTGGGCCGGGATTTTGCGGACAGCGTCCAGCTCATGGGGCTGGACTGGGCCTGTACCCGGCAGGATGGGTTCATCGCCGATCAGCAGAACGGCAAGTTCTGCGTGTTCCAGATCGGCGAATAATCCACAGGCAACGCCTAGTGTTAATAGTGTTACCTACGGAGTATGTTACGGAGCCAAAAATCTCCCTTAACTAACTGATACCATAAGATGAAACCACCCACAGGGTTCCGAAAGGGTCAAACGTGGGTTCCGAAAGGGTCAAATTATGGTTCCGAAAGGGTCAAACGAAAAAGCGCCTCTCGGGGGTTCCTGATAGGTCAAATTTCCCGTAGCCTGTGAGCATGCCTTTGCTTCCCGATAGACACCCCCAGAAAGACTTCTTCATCCTCGATATCGCGGATGTTGTCCCTAAGGACGACACCGCCTCGATGGAGCACCCCCTGTTCTCCCTGGCGACCAAGCCGGACATGCGGCATCTGGTTTACCAGAACGGCGAAAACAGGCTGGAAATCGTTCCCTCCGGCCTTGGCCTTCCCACCATCAAGGACAAGGATATTCTGATCTTCTGCATCAGCCAGTTGATGCACATGAAGAACCGGGGCGAGAAGATCGGGAAGCGCGTCCGGTTCAGCGCCCGCGAGCTGTCCATCTCCACAAACCGCCCCATTGGGGGCAACCACTACAAACGGCTGGAACAAGCCTTCAAACGGCTACAGGGGACACAGTTCACCACGACGATCCGCACAGGCGGGAAGCGCGAAGTCCGGATTTTCAGCCTCGTGGACGAGGCCGGATTCGTCATGCAGGAAGAAGGGATATGGCGGCTCGACTATTGCGAAGTCGTCCTGTCTGACTGGTTTATGCGGGCGATTGAAGCCAACGATGTCATAACGATCTCGAACGACTATTTCCGCCTGCGCCGCCCTCTGGAACGCCGCCTGTATGAGATCGGCCGCAAGCACTGCGGGAGCCAGCCAAAGTGGCAGATCGGCCTTGCCAAGCTTCAGGAAAAGACCGGCAGTAACGCGCCCCTGAAAAAGTTCCGGTTGAACATCCGTCAGATCATCGAAGATGATCACACGCCGTTCTATCGCATGGAGCTGACCCCAGATGACCTGGTGATCTTCCGCCCACGTTCACCACAGAGCGACCTCTCGCCCGAGATCCGATTGCCGGAATGGGCAGAGGACAAGGCGCGCGGTGTCGCCAGGGAAAAGGGCCGCGACTACTACGCCCTTCGCTCAGACTGGCTGGCCTATGCCAGATCGGAGGCCGCCAAGGGCAATCCGCCAAAGAACGCTGGTGCCGCCTTCCTAGCCTATTGTAAAAAACATCAGAAGTTGCGCTAAAAGACAAAAGCGAGAAAAATCTTTGAGTTATCTCGTAGCATATGTGAAGTTTCCGGGTGCTAAGAAAGACTACCCCACAAACTGCTTCCGCGTAGATATCAAAACGGGGGATACAGTCCTAGTGCGTCGGCGAGACGGAGTCATCCGGCCAGCCACTGTAACAAGAGTAGAATACCTCGACTGGGATTGTGGCGCAACGTTACTTTGCAAGACTTCAGAAGCCGAACGAACTTCGGAAGGCCTAAAACCGCCTTTAGGGGTCTGATGCCGGAGAGTGCAGAATCCTACGCTAAGCGCTGAGAACCCGTTTCCCGTAATCGCGTAGATTGCCGTTCGGGTCGACATATCGGTAGAGTGTGACCGGTTTGACCCCCAATTCCTTACAGAGTTCTGAAACCGATGTGTCGCGGCTAGCCATTGCGGCCTGAGCCATGCGGACCTGCGCTTTCGTCAGCGCAAACTTTCTTCCTCCCTTTCGGCCGCGCGCGCGGGCGGCTTGGAGCCCCGCCATCGTGCGTTCGCGGATCAACTCGCTTTCAAATTCGGCAAGCGCAGCAAAGATGCCGAATGAAAGCCGGCCTGCCGCAGTCGTTGTGTCAATCTGCGCACCTTGCCCAGTCAGAACCTTGAGGCCGACGCCACGCTCGGACAGCATGCTGACGGTTTTGACAAGGTGGTGGAGGCTGCGCCCCAAGCGGTCGAGCTTCCACACGATCAGCACATCCCCCTCACGCAATGCTTTGAGGCAGGCCTCCAGACCGGATCGGTCATCCTTCTTGCCGGACGCCAGATCTGAGTAGATCTGGTCCTCCTCGACGCCGGACGCGATCAATGCATCTCGTTGCAAGTCGAGGGACTGGCTGCCGTCAGCTTTCGAAACCCGCGCATAGCCGATCAGCATGTTTCACAAACGTTCGTTTGAGGTGTTCTGGAAAGCGGCGCGCTTTCGGCCATCCGAACAATTCCTTATTCAATATCTTAATCATCAATACGCAAACCATATGTAGAAAGCAAAAGAAATATGGCGCATCGTACTATCCTCACCGAGCGTCAGCGCTCAGTACTTTTTGATCTTCGCCAGAGATCAACAGCTCTGGACTAGCCCATAGCCCAAGCTAAGGTTCGCTCAAATACTTGGGAGCGAACAATGAAACGAGACTGGTCAGTCATCGCGCGGACAGCGGGCATTTGGATATCAGGCATTGCCGCGGGATTCTGCATCGGCTTCATGATCGGGGCGTTTGGCGAGGTCGGTTATTCTACCGCAGAGCCTGGCGCTTATTGTGGCATGGCAGCCTTTATCTGCTTACGCCTTTGGATGTGGGAGCCCCGTAGGCCGCGC
>JAEXAW010000071.1 GCA_023458055.1 Pseudomonadota bacterium | reverse complement strand
CTCAATGCCCCGTTGTGATAGGTCACCGATCATTGCGACGGGGCAACAGGCATAATCCGGAGTCAAATGACATTACCCAGAGTCAGCCAAAGCTGGGCGGCGGAATCAAAATCACCGCTCCCACTACGATACCCATATCGTTGGCATTAGGTATCGGAATTCCCGCCATCGGGCTCATGATAATTCCTGCTCGCGCGCATGAAATTTGGCAGTTCAGAGGGGCAGCTAAAGAGCAGGTTGAAACTGTGAAGTTGGTGGGCGTCGAAGAGCGGCGTGGTGACCGCAGCGGCGTCCATTATTATGCCAATTTGCAAGGCACCGACGGATCGCAAGCGGAAATAGATAAAGAAACATATTTAACACTGAGCAAATTTCAGAGTAAATTCGCGCATTACCACAACAATTTTTCAGAAGACCCATCTTTATGCATTCGTGTTAAAGTGCAGCAAGTAGGACGCTATCGCCGCGCAATATTGGCCAGACGGTCCTATCGTATGGCGGATTTTATACCCTGCATTTGATCAGTGATTCAGGAGCAGGCGCCAAGCACAGTTGTAAGCAAGTTTACAAATTCATTAGATTCCCACCGAATCGCCTATTTTGATTCCCTAGATTCCCTAAGTTCCCACTGCTTTTCGTGAACACTCCGGCGAACCATAAGCAATCTTATATGGCTTGCCAAAACAGCGCAGCAGACCCTCAACCGCCGTATGATTTTGCGGCCATTCGACCTCTTTGGGCCAATCGTCGGGTTTCATCTGCTGTTCGAGCCGGGCCTTGGCCTTGACCAGTCCTTTGCGGTCGTTCTTCAAGAAAGAAATGGTCGCATCGACATAAGGATTCCAGCCACCATAATCTTCAGCATCGGGACTGCGCGATTTCTCCATCAATGCGATGGCGGCTTTATAATCCCCCATATTCGCCCTGAGTTGCCCCTCATGCCAGTAAAGCAACGGAATCGCGAATTGCAGGCGGCTGCGATAAATTCGGATCACCTGCGCCGCTTTTTCCTCGCAGCCCGCATAAGAGAGTGGCCGCCATCCGCCGTTTATTTCTTGATCGAATTTTTCGAAGCCGAGTTCCAGAATATCCTTATTATATTCGCAAGCGGGGGAAGATGTCGGAGCGGACGGAGCAGACGTGGGTGGTTCCGCGTGAGCCCCCGCAGCCAGGGCGAGAAGGAATGCCAACATGTTTCGCTCTCCAAGATGATGGTCGATTCGAACCGCGAGGCTGGCACGGGGCGATGGTGTAGGAAAGCGGAAAAAGTCGGGCGATTGAAAATACGATCTCGGACTTGCGGCAGGTAAGGGCTTAGCAGATTTTCGCCGCGCGCAATGATGTTGGAGTGGGATTAACGCTTACAATTTCAGGCTGCATCTGCCCGCTATCCGTACTCGCGCGAAGGCGGTACCTCAGGGTTATCTCGCGCAAACTTTCCTTGGGCCCCTGCCTTCGCAGGGCACACGTTGCGCGAGTTTCAAGGCGTTCGCGCCCAATGTTTAGCGCAGAGATCGCAGAGGGAGCAGAGGCGCAAAGGGGCCGTGCGAGGGCTGAGCGCCTACCGTCTCATCTCCGCGCCTCTGCGCTTCCGCGTGAATATTGTTTTACCGAGCCAAGACCCGCCGTTGCGCGAAAAAAAAGGCGCCGAACACTAATCCGGCGCCTTTATCTTCAGATCTGTTAAGTCAAGCTCAGCTCGCGTGGCTGCCACCCGGTTGGGTTACTTCGCCCAAGGCTTGGCCGACCACCGCCGGGTCTTTTTCACGCGCGGCATCGGCTAGGGCGACCACGCCGACAAGGTTGCCGCTGTCATCAACCACGGGCAGGCGGCGCAGTTGAGCGTCGCCCATCATTTTGACGGCGGCGGAAAAATCATCGTCCTGACGCGCGCATTTGACCGCATCGCTCATGATCTCCTGCACCGGCGTATCCTGATTGACGCCCTTGGCGATGCCGCGCACCACGATGTCGCGGTCGGTCACCGCGCCGATCAGCTTCTGCCCATCAACCACGGGGAGGAAGCCCATATCCTTGTCGGCCATCAACTGGGCGACGCTCGCGATGCTGTCATTGGACTGGACCGAGCAGACATCGCTGCTCATCACGTCGGAAACCTTGCTTGCCATGTTCATCATCCTTTCGGGAGGGTAAGTGATTATCCCCAAAGGAACGATACAGGCGCGGAGTTGGTTCCGGCCCTAGTTGGAACCGCCGGTCTGGCGGTCATTATAGGTGAGCCGTGCATTGGCCGAATTGCGCTCGGTCGGGAAAGCGGGCCATTTGCCCTGCGCCATATCCGCCATGCTGCGCGAGGATTGTCCCGCTTGCTGCTGGTACATCCAGTAATTGCGGAGCACGATGCCGACATAACCGCGCGTTTCCCAATAGGGGATCGATTCGATGAACAGCAGCGGGTCGCCCTTGTCGCGGATTTCGGTGTTCCAGCGCGCGACCGGATTGGGGCCGGCATTATAGGCGGCGATCACCTTGGGGAGGAGCCCGCCGGTCGCGCCATTATCGCGCAGATATTCCATATAGCTTTGGCCATATTCCATATTGACCGAAGGTTTGGAAAGGTCGCCGGGAGCAAGATAAGCGCCGCGCTTGGCGGCAATGTCGCGCGCAGTGCCGGGACGGACCTGCATCAACCCTTCCGCGCCTGCCGGACTGATGACGGCGGTGCGGAATTGCGATTCCTGTAGCGCATGGGCGTAAACCAGCGCCTTGTCGACCCGCCAGCCGCCTTGGGGCTGCCAGTCGGGGGCAGGATAGCGCGCATATTTATCCGCCTGCTGTCCCGATGGGCCATAATGGGCGAGATACATTTGTGTTGAGGGCAGCGACAAGAGCCGGGCGATGGAAAGGATCGCCTTATAATCCTGTGCCCCGCCGCAGCGCGCCTGAAACCGCAGCGTATCATCGGCGCGCTTGTCTTCGTCAATTTCGGCAAGCGCGATGGCGAGGCGGACATTATCATGGTCCTTCACCTGCTTCCATGCGCTGCGATCCGGACGGTTGGCATTGCTGTCGACCACGCCCAAGGCTTCACCGGCGAGCAGGCCATAAAAGGTCTCGCCCATGCGCGAAGCGGTCTTGAGCCGCGCATTGACCCCCTGCGGCTGTCCGCTGGCGATCAGCGCGCGCGCAGTCCAGTAGAGCCCTGCCGCTTCAAGCTCGGCATCGTTGGTGAGCGCCGCGATACGGTCGAAGCGCTGCGCTGCGGTCGGGTAATCGCCCTGCCGCCAGGCGATGAGGCCGGCGGCCCAATGGGCTTGGGCGACCCAAGGCCCGGTACCGGCGAGCGCGCTTTCGGCCATGCGGCGGGCATTGGCATCGTCATTTTCGATATAATAGGACCAGGCGAGCCGATATTGCCATTCGGTCTGCGCGTCCCGCGACATGGCGGCAAGGTTGGCATTGAGCAGCGCTTCGCCGCTCATCGGATCGTCATTTTTGATGAACGTCAGGATTTGCGCGGAGATACCCGCCGCTACGGGGTCCGGGATGCTGGCGATGTTGAATACGCGGCGCGGTGCTTCGCCCAGATAGCGGAAGCTTTGTTCGGCGGGGAGCAAGGGCAGGCTCACCGCGCCGCGTTTTTGCGCGAGGCGGGCAAGCTGCTGGCCCTGCGGCAGATCGGGCTGGCGCGCGAGCAGGCTCATCACCGCGTCGAGTTCGACCTTGGGGCTGTTTGCCGCGAGATAATATTCGGCGCGGGCGAAATTGTTGAGCGGCTTCATCTCGCCCTTGTCCAGCAATTCCTCGACGCGCGGCCAGTTCTGGTCCCTGAGCGCCGCGAACAGCTGGCGATAATGGGTGCGCTGGGCGGGCGACAGGACATCGGGCAGGCTCTGGTCGCCGGCATAATGGCCTTGCGTTTGTGCGGTGGCAGGCGCGGCCGCAGCCAGCGCCGACAAGGACACCGCAAGCGCGGCCGAGCTTAGAGCGATGAATTTAGGCATCGGTTGGTCCCAATTCCTTCTTCAGCAACTTTAAATCCTCCCAGGTTGCGCGCTTGAATTGCGGCCGCTCCAGAAGGAAGCGCGGATGAAATGTAACAGTTGCACCCGTTGTTGCATTATCATGGTTAACGTTTCGTAGCCAGCCGCGTCCTTCGCGGATATCCATCCCGGTGAGGGCACGGCTCGTCCGATCACCGAGGATAAGGATGCGGCGCGGCTTAGCCAGCGCGATATGATGCTGCGCGATTGCGAGCAGGTCGCGCGCCGCGCCTGCATCAATGCGGCCACCGGGCGGGCGGGTGAAGCTCAAGGGTGCGATCAACACTTCGTCAATGTTAATACCGATGGCTGCCAGCATGGCCGTGAGGAGCTTGCCCTGAGCCCCCGCAACCAGCATCTGCTGCTCAATGTCCGCCGCGTCAGGGACATCGGTGAAGACCATCAGCCCGGAGGTGACCGACCCACGCGGCAACAGCCGCACCGGCGACCAATTCGCGCCTGGGAGCGCGGGGCTGGTGCGGACCCACTCGTAAAAAGCATCGAGCGTCGCAGGGAGGGGGCCAAGCTCTGCGGGCGTAACCGGCGCTTGCGGTGCCGTCATCGCGGCGAGCGCGGGCGAATCATTGTGCGCTTGCGGCAATGGATTGAGCGTCGGCGGTGCCAAAAGCGGGGTTGCTTCGTCGCGATAGGCGTAATCGACACCGGCAAGCGCCCACCAGCTAAGATAGCTTTCCGCGACGTCGATTGCTTGCCCCTGCATGCTTTTCTTAAACAGGGAGTTGACGACATGGTCAATTGGCGGGCATCGCCATTGGTGACAAAGCGTGTGATCAGTGCGATGACGCGACAGGATTGTAAGTAACGAAACCGGATATCAGGGGACGAGGACAATGAGCGAACGGGAATCCATGCCCTATGACGTGGTGATAGTCGGCGGAGGCCCGGCGGGTCTTTCTGCGGCTATTCGCCTCAAACAGATCAACCCCGAGCTTACGGTGTGTGTCCTTGAAAAAGGGTCAGAGATCGGCGCGCATATTTTGTCGGGCGCGGTGATTGACCCCAAGGCGCTCAACGAACTCATCCCCGACTGGAAAGAGCAAGGCTGCTCGCTCGCCGATGTGCCGGTGACGGAAAACCATCACTGGGTGTTGTCGAAGGGCGGCCATATGGCGGTGCCGCATATCCTGACCCCGCCGTGGATGCACAATAAGGGCACTTATACCGGAAGCCTTGGCAATCTCTGCCGCTGGCTTGCGGGCCAAGCGGAAAATCTTGGCGTCGAAATCTTCCCCGGCTTTCCGGCGGCGGAAGTGCTTTATGATGACAAGGGCGCGGTGCGCGGCGTTGCAACCGGCGACATGGGCGTCGCGCGCGATGGCAGCCACAAGGCGGACTATCAGCCCGGCATGGAACTCCACGCCAAATATACGCTGTTCGCCGAAGGTGCGCGCGGGAGCCTCACCAAGCAACTCAAGGTGAAATATGATCTTGAGCGCGACAGTCAGCCGCAAGTTTACGGCCTTGGCATGAAGGAATTGTGGGACATTAAGCCGGAAAATCATGTGCCCGGCAAGGTCATCCACACCCAGGGCTGGCCGCTTTCCGAAAGCGAAAGCTGGGGCGGGGGGTTCCTCTACCATCAGGCCAATGGTCAGGTGGCATTGGGCTTCGTTGTCGCACTCGATTATAAAAACCCCTATCTCTTCCCGTTTGAAGAATTCCAGCGCTGGAAGACCCACCCGGAAATCGCCAAAATACTCGAAGGGGGCAAGCGCGTCTCCTATGGCGCGCGCGCCATCAATGAAGGCGGCTGGCAATCGGTGCCAAAGCTCGCCTTTCCCGGCGGCGCGCTGATCGGCTGTTCGGCGGGTTTCGTCAACGTCCCCCGCATCAAGGGCACCCATACCGCGATGAAATCGGGCATGCTCGCCGCGGAAAGCATCGCAGCAGCGATTGCGGCGGGCCGCGAGCATGACGAGGTCGCCGATTATCAGGCCAATTTGAACGACAGCTGGATCGCCAAGGAACTGAAAATGGTCCGCAACGTCCAGCCGGCGGTCGCCAAATATGGCGAGGATTTCGGTACCATCCTCGCGGGTATCGATATGTGGATGAACACGCTCGGCATCGGCTTGCCGATCACGATGAAGCATCATCGCGACAATACGACCTTGCTCCAGAAAAACCTGTTCAAGCCCATCGCTTATCCCAAGCCGGACGGGGTTTTGACCTTCGACCGCTTGTCCTCGGTGTTCCTCTCCAACACCAACCATGAGGAAGATCAGCCCTGCCATTTGCAGCTTAAAGATCCGAATATTCCGATCGACTATAACTTGCCCATGTTCGACGAACCGGCGCAGCGTTATTGCCCGGCGGGGGTCTATGAGGTTGTCGACAAGGAGACCAATCCGCGCTTCGTCATCAACGCGCAGAATTGCGTGCACTGCAAGACCTGCGACATCAAGGACCCGCTCCAGAATATCAACTGGGTCACGCCTGAAGGCGGCGGCGGGCCCAACTATCCGAATATGTGATGGGGTTTTGCACAACCCGTCATTGCGAGCGGAGCGAAGCAATCCAGAGTCGCGCGCGCAACTCTGGATTGCCGTGCAGTTTCGCTGCTCGCAATGACGAAGAAGATAAATGACCGCCTATTCCTCCCCCTGCATGGCCGACGAGTTTGACAGCGAAACCGCGCCTGCCAAGATCAACCTTGCGCTCCACGTCCGGCGGCGGCGCAGCGATGGCTATCATGACCTCGAAACCGCCTTCGCCTTTGCGCGCGATGGTGATGAACTGGCCGTCGAGGCCGATTATCGCATTACCCTCTCGCTGACCGGTCCGTTCGGGAAGAAGCTGGAGGCCGACGCCGATAATCTGGTGCTGAAGGCCGCTTATGCGCTCGCCGATCATGTTGGCGTTGCGACCGGCGCGAAACTGAGGCTCACCAAAAACCTTCCGATAGCCTCGGGGATTGGCGGCGGGTCGGCCGATGCCGCCGCCTGCCTGCGCCTCCTCAATCGCTTTTGGGGCGTCCATCTGCCCTTGAGCGGCCTCCTCAGCATCGGCCAGCAACTGGGCGCGGACGTCCCCGCCTGCATCGTCGGCAAACCGTGCATCGGTACCGGACGCGGTGATAAGCTGAGCCTGATCGCCGATCCCGACCTCGCTGGAAAACCGATGCTGCTGGTCAATCCGCTCGAACCGGTTTCGACTGCCGCCGTGTTCGGCGCGTGGAACAAGGTGGATCACGGCGCAATGCCGCAGGGGAGTGCAAGTCAGATCATCGATACGGGCCGCAATGACCTGCAACCGATGGCGACCGCGCTATGCCCCGCCATTGCCGAGATTTTGGCCGTCCTCGAACCGCTCGCCGAAGCGGGCCGCGCGCGCATGTCCGGCTCTGGCGCCACCTGCTTCGCGCTGTTTGCGAGCGAAGCCGCGCGCGATAAGGCACAAGCCATGATCCGCGACCGTTTTCCCAGCTATTGGACGCTTGCGACCCATGTCGGTTGACCCTTTTCTCGTCATTCCCGCGCAGGCGGGAATCCATCACCGGCCCTCTATGTTTACTGGTCGGGTGATGGATCCCCGGTCAGGCCGGGGATGACGAAGGGAGGGCATATGCAGCAACACGAAGCCTATCGCCTTGTCGGCACCCCGCGTCCCGGCGGCATCCTTATTGTGTCGGACCACGCATCCAGCCACGTACCGCACGATATCGATCTCGGCATCGACCCTGCGCTGCTAGCCAATCACATCGCGGTCGACCTTGGCGTGCTTGAAGTCGGTGACAGGATCGTTGCGCAATATCCTGAATTTTCAGCCTTTCAGGGCGGCGTGTCGCGCCTCGTGATTGATTGTAACCGCGCGCCGGACGCGCCGGGCCTGCTCCCCCATATCAGCGATGGCCACCCCATTCCGGGCAATTATCCGACTGACGCGCACCTGCCCGAACGGATGCGACGCTTCTTCGAGCCCTATCATGCGGCACTCGACGCGGTTCTGGCAAAAGCGCCGCCCGCCTTGATCGTGTCGCTCCACAGCTTTACGCCGCACTTGCACGAGCATCCCGACACCGAACGACCCTGGCAGATTGCCTGCCTCTATAATGAAGATGATCGCGCCGCGCGCATCGCAATCCCCTTGTTCGAGGCGGCGGGCCTCGTCACCGGCGACCAGCAGCCTTATTCCGGCAAATTGCTAAACTATACGATGGACCGCCATGCCGAACGGAAATTCCCTTATGTCGGCATTGAAGTCCGGCAAAACGAGATTGCCGATGCGGCGGGACAGCAGCGCTATGCCGATATAATTGCACAAACTGCGCTGCAATGCAGCAAGATGCTTGCGTCGGGGGGCTGAACCAGCTTAGGGAATTTCGTGAAAACGAAAGGATATCCGAGTGACCAGTTCGCGTTTTGACAAGTCCAAGCTTCCCTCGCGCCATGTTTCGGTCGGCCCCGAGCGCGCGCCGCACCGCAGCTATTATTATGCAATGGGTCTTACCGAAGAAGAGATTGCGCGCCCCTTTGTTGGCGTGGTTTCGGCCGGAAACGACAGCGCGCCGTGCAATACCGCGCTCGATGCGCAGGCGGATATATGCCGTTTGGGCGTAGAGCGCGGCGGCGGGATGCCGCGGCGGTTCAACACCATCACAGTCACCGATGGTATCGCCATGGGTCATCAGGGGATGAAAAGCTCGCTGATTAGCCGCGAGGTGATTGCCGACAGTATCGAGCTTTCCGTGCGCGGCCATTGCTATGACGCCCTGGTCGGTTTTGCGGGCTGCGACAAATCGCTCCCTGGCATGATGATGGCTATGATCCGTTTGAACGTGCCGTCGATTTTCGTTTATGGCGGGTCGATCTTGCCCGGCCGCTTCCATGACCAGGACGTCACCGTCGTCGATGTGTTCGAAGCGGTGGGGCAGCATGCAGCAGGGAATTGCCCGTTGCAGGAGTTGATTGCGCTCGAAAAAGTCGCCTGCCCCGGTCATGGCGCGTGCGGCGGCCAATTTACGGCTAACACCATGGCCTGCGTCGCGGAGGCCATCGGGTTATCCTTGCCTAACAGCAATATGGCGCCCGCTCCTTACAAGAGCCGTGAAGAAGTGGCTCTTGCCGCAGGCGAGCAGGTGATGGAACTCATCGCGCGCAATATCCGCCCGCGCGACATTGTCACGCGCGCTGCTCTCGAAAATGCCGCGCGCGTGGTGGCAGCGACCGGTGGTTCAACCAACGGCGCGCTGCACTTGCCGGCAATGGCGCATGAAGCGGGGATCGAATTTGACCTCTTCGATGTAGCCGAGATTTTCAAATCAACACCTTATATCGCGGACCTCAAACCCGGCGGGAAATATGTCGCCAAGGACATGCATGATGCAGGCGGCGTTTATATGCTGATGAAGACCTTGTTGACCGAAGGCTTTCTTGACGGCAATTGCCTGACCGTGACGGGTAAGACTTTAGGTGAGAATATCGACGCAATTGTCTGGAATCCGGATCAAAAAGTTATCTATGACGCCAAGACGCCAATCACGCCCACCGGCGGCGTGGTGGGCCTGAAGGGCAGCCTCGCGCCCGACGGAGCTATCGTCAAGGTAGCGGGTATGCACCGGCTCCAGTTCAGCGGCCCGGCGCGTTGCTTTGATTGCGAAGAGGACGCCTTCGCCGCCGTCGAGAACCGCGAGATCGCCGAAGGCTCGGTCATCATCATCCGCTATGAAGGCCCCAAAGGCGGCCCCGGCATGCGCGAAATGCTGTCAACCACCGCGGCGCTTTACGGGCAGGGCATGGGCGAAAAAGTTGCGCTCATTACCGATGGGCGCTTTTCGGGCGGCACGCGCGGTTTCTGCATCGGCCATGTCGGGCCCGAGGCCGCTGAAGGCGGGCCGATCGCACTGGTCGAAGATGGCGACATCATCAGCATTGATGCCGAGGCTGGAAGCATCGACCTCGACGTGGACGACGCCACATTGGCCGCGCGCAAGGCCAAATGGCAGCCGCGCAGCAATGACTATCAATCCGGCGCTCTGTGGCGTTATGCGCAAAATGTCGGGCCTGCCTGGAAGGGCGCGGTGACGCATCCCGGCGCCAGCGCCGAAACCCATGTGTTTGCGGATATATGAAATAGAGCCGGAAGCGGCGGGCAGCCAGCCATGACCGGCCCGCCCTCCGGCCCGATCTTCACCGCCGCGCAAATGCGGGCGGTGGAGGCTGCAAAATTTACCGCCGAACGCCCGCCCAGCTTCTATATGGAGCGCGCCGGTAAGGCCGTCGCTGACCTCGTCTGGCGGATTGCGGCGGGGCGGGGCATACTCATCCTCGCCGGTCCCGGTAATAATGGCGGCGATGGCTATGTCGCGGCGCGGCATTTGCAGGATTTCGGCGCTAACGTGCGGGTGGTTCCGGTGGTGGGAGCCAAGAGCGAAGGCGCGCGCCGGGCGGCGGGACTGTGGGAAGGCCCGACCGAACCGCTTTCGGCTGACACCAAGGCTGCCCCGATCATCATTGATGCGATCTTCGGCACCGGCGCACGCGGCGGCCTTGATCCGGCCTGGGAAGCTGCAGCATTCCGGCTGTTCCGTAAGGCCGAGCGGGTGATTGCCATTGACTTGCCCAGTGCGCTCAATAGCGATAATCCCACCTCCGAAACCCAATGGCGCACCGATGTGACGCTGGCGCTTGGTGCGCTCAAGCCAGCCCATGTGCTGCAACCGGCGGCATCGGGGTGCGGCACGCTGCTGCTGGACACGCTGGGGTTGGTCGATGATGACATTGCCCCGGACATCCCGCAGTTCATGACCCCGCCCGCCATCCTCAAGCCCTTGGCGGGCGATCATAAATATAGCCGAGGCATGGTCGCGGTGATCGCAGGCGCAATGCCGGGCGCGGCGGCGCTGGCGGTGACGGCTGCAGCGCGCGGCGAGGCGGGCTATGCGGTGCTGGTCAGCGATGACGTCACTTTGAACGTCCCGCATGCGGTAGTGCGCCGGTCGCGCGCGCAACTTTCCCGGCTGCTCGGCGACAAGCGGCTCAATGCCGTCGCCATCGGCCCCGGGCTGGGGCGTGATGCCGATGCGCGCGCGCTGCTCGATCAGGCACTCGCCTCGGAAAAGCCGCTCGTGATCGATGGCGATGCGCTGCATTTGCTCGATCCCGCGACGCGTTTTACCCGGCCCGTTATCCTGACGCCGCATCATGGCGAATTTATCGCGCTGTTCGGCCAAATCGAGGGCAACAAGATGGACCAGGCGCGGATCGCCGCGGAGCGGTGCAACGCGGTTATCGTCTATAAGGGCGCGGATACCGTCATCGCTGCGCCCGATGGCCGGATGCGCGTGGCGCCGCCGGGTTCGCCCTGGCTGGCGAGTGCAGGCACCGGCGATGTGTTGGCCGGCCTTTGCGGCGCTTCGCTTGCGCGCTTTCCCGACCTGCCGTTCGAAAATGCCGAAACCGCCGTCTGGCTCCATGCCGAAGCGGGACGGCTCGCCGGACCCGGTCTCATTGCCGATGATCTCATTGACCATTTGCCGAAAGCCGTGCAACGCGCCGTTTCATGAGCGCAGACCCCAATTTGATCCTCCGCATTGCCGCGCGCGGCGATGGCGTGACCGCCGATGGCCGCCATGTTCCGCTGGCAGCGCCCGGTGACCGCCTCCGCGAAGATGGCGGGCTCGACCTTGGTCCCAATCATGCCGAGCCGGTTTGCCGCCACTTCCCGATCTGTGGCGGGTGTCAACTCCAGCATCTGTCGGATAGCGCTTATGCCGATTATGTCCGCGACCGCGTGATTGGCGGCCTTGCCGGGCAGGATGTGGTGGCGGATGCGGTGCGGGAAGCGATTGTCTCGCCGCCGCGCACCCGCCGCAGAGCAGCCTTGCGCGCCGCGCGCGTCGGGCGCAATTTCCAGCTCGGCTTTAATGGGCAGGGCAGCCATCGCATCGTCGATATGGAGCAATGCGAGATATTGCATCCAGCCCTGTTTGCGCTGGTTGCCCCGCTGCGCGCTTTGCTCGCGCCACTCGTTGGCGACAAGCGCTCGGTGCAGGTCAAGTTGAGCCTGGTCGATCAGGGCGCCGACGTGCTGATCGAAGGGCTCGGTGCGGAGGATTTGAAAGCCATCGAAGCCTTTACCACCTTCGCGCGCGAGCAAGGGTTAGCGCGGCTGTCGCTCGACAATGGCTTTGGCCCCGAAGCGCAATGGGAGCCCGAGCCGCTCACCATAACACTCGGCGGGGTTGCTGTGCCGTTCGCGCCCTATGCCTTCCTGCAGGCGACCCAAGAGGGCGAAGCGGCGCTGGTTGCGGCGGTGCGCGAAGCGGTGGGTGACGCCAAGACGGTCGCGGATCTGTTCTCCGGGCTGGGTACCTTTGCGCTGGCCTTGTCGGAAGGGCGCAAGATTTATGCCGCCGAAGCCGCGCGCGATCCGTTGCTCGCGTTGAAAGCGGCCGCGGGACGGGCAGGGCGGGCCGTCCTCACCGAACATCGCGATTTGTTCCGCCGCCCGCTGATGGCAGGAGACGCATCAAAATTTGACGCAGTGGTGCTCGATCCCCCCCGTGCCGGGGCGGAGGATCAGGTGCGCGAACTTGCCGCATCCACCGTGCCGGTTATCGCTTATGTAAGCTGCAATCCCGCGACCTTTGCGCGCGATGCGAAGAAATTGATCGCAAGCGGCTACCGCCTCGATTGGGTGCAGCCGGTGGGGCAATTCCGCTGGTCGACGCATGTGGAACTAGCGGCGCGGTTTTCGCGGTAGGGCGCTGCCTTATCCATTCGTCACCCTGAACTTGTTTCAGGGCCCATATATCCCATACCCTCGTTGGCTCCCGGTCTATGGATGCTGAAACAAGTTCAGCATGACGATGAGGGGTGACGGCCTTTGTAGAAAAACTAACCCTTCGCCGCCATTTGCGCCATAATCACTGGCAGCAAAAAGCCCATATACTCCCTCTTGCCGATATCCACGCCATTGGCGCGCAGTATATTATAGCTGGTCACCAGGTGGAAATAGAGGTTGGGGATGACCCACTCGTTGGCATAATCCGCGCCGCTGAGGCTGAATTTGATGTCGCCGGGCAATTGCATCGGCTTTTGGTCGGCAAGGCGGCTGTCATCAACCGCAATAGCCGCGACTTCGCCGCGCACGGCGGCAAGATGGGCACGCGCCTTGGCAAGATCGGTGAAATCCTCGTCGGTCACCTCGGTCGGCTGACCCGCGCACCAGAGCGCGAAGAGCCGCGCCAAGCTACCAGTCGTCGAGATTTGCCGTCCGAGCGGGAACATATCGGGGGCGAGCCGAGCGGAGAGGAGTTCGGTCAGCTTGTCCGCACCAATTTGTTGTTCCGCTTTGTTCAGCAGCCCTTTGAGCACCGCGAGGCGGCTGTCGAGAATATGTTTGATCTGCGCGATTGTGGTCATGGGAATGTCCTTAATGGAAAACGGCGATAGCGGCGTGCAGCACCAGGGCGATCAGGCACAGGCTTGCGAGCGAAAACAGCATGAAGCGCACCATCACCTTGTTCCACAAGGCTTGGACGAGGCTGTGCGCCACGCGAAACACGACATAGCCCCAGGCGATCATCGCGTTGAGCCCGTCGCCTTGACCCATCAGCGCGAGCGCGAGGGCAACGGCATAGAAGACCGTCGGCTGTTCCATCAAATGATTATAATTATGCGCGACCCATTGGGTTTTGTCGGGAAGGACGCCATCGAGCGCCCTGCCGGTGCCGCCGACCATTTTGCCGGCGTCGATGCCAGCCTTTTTCATCGCCGGAATACGCGTGATGTAAAGCCACAACCACATGATCATCGACCAGGCGGCCAGCACCACGACCGGTTTTAAAATCTCGGCATGCATAAAAAGCCTCCACCCCGTTTTTTTTAACAGGGTGGAGGCTTCAATCTAAGTTGTCAATTGAAACTTATATCAGCCGTTCGGGCGCAGGAAGCGGACATTGTCGAGTGCAGGCGCGGCAGGTGCCGACGCCACATCATACAAGGTCGCCATCGGCTCGTCGGATACGACATAGGTCTGCTCCGACCCGAAGCCGTTAAACTTGGTCCGCATCGCCGCTCCATAGGCGCCGAGCATGCCGATCTCGATATAATCGCCCGCCTTGATATCGCCGGGAAGCAGGAACGGCCCCGCCATATGGTCCATATCATCGCAGGTCGGACCATAGAAGCTGAACGCGGTCATCGCTTCTTCGTCATTGTCGCCCTTGCGCAGCAGCTTCACCGGGAAGCGCCAGCCGACATGGGCGGCATCGAACAGCGCGCCATAGGCCCCGTCGTTGATGTAAAGCTCGGTGCCACGGCGCTTTTCAACGCGCACGATAAGCGAGCTATATTCCGCCGAGAGCGCGCGGCCGGGCTCACACCACAATTCCGCCGAATAGCTGATCGGCAGGCTTTCATAGGTGCGGTCGATCGCTTCGAAATATTGAAGCAGCGCAGGGGGCTCCATGCCGGGATAGACCGAGGGGAAGCCGCCGCCGACATCAATGATGTCGACCGTCACCGCCGCCGCGACAATTGCGGTGCGGACACGCTCGAGCGCGTTCACATAGGCTTGCGGGCTCATCGCCTGGCTGCCGACATGGAAGCAGATGCCGAGCGCGTCGGCAAGCTGGCGCGTTGCGATCAGCAATTCCTTCGAATCTTCGGCTTCAACGCCGAATTTCGAGGCGAGCGAAAGCTGCGAGAGGTCCGACGACACGCGCATCCGCACGCAAAGGTTCAGATCCTCGGCGGCATCGGTCGCGGTGCGGATTTTTTCGAGCTCGTCCATCGTGTCGAGCGAGAAGGTGCGCACGCCATAATCGAAATAGGCCTCGCGTATTGCTTCTTCGGCCTTGACCGGATGCATGAAGCAGAGCGTTGCTTCGGGGAGGGTGCGTGCGACAAGGCGCACCTCGGCAATCGAGGCCACATCATAATGGGTGACGCCGCTATCCCACAAAACGCGCAGCAGGTCCGGCGACGGATTCGCCTTTACCGCATAAAGCGATTTGCCGGGGAAATTTTCCACGAAGAAACGGGCTGCGCGCCTTGCTGCGTGCGGGCGAACAAGGGTGACCGGATCAACGGGCTTCTGGTCGGTAACTAGACCCAGTGCGCTATGGTAGCTGTGCAACTCAAGGGACCCCCAAAAAAACGGTGTTAAAAAACGACAAGCTGCCTTGCGGTTATTGGAAGTCCCCATGGGGCAGCGAAGGCGCGATATATTCACGCCGGGGGGGCGTGTAAAGAGATTCGTTTCAAAAAAGGATTAATCGGACTGCGATACGCGCCAAAGCGTTGGTTTTGCAGGCCAAAGCTCGTTTGTCCGACACGGTAATGGGGCGTTTTCACGGCTTGCTTCGCCAGGAGTAACCCAATAGATTTCCATCACTTTTCAGGGAGGGAATCGATGTCGTTGATGCTGATGGTCGCGTTGCAGGCCACAACCGCGCTGCCTCTGCCGCAGAAGACCGATATTCAGGCGGATTTTTCGACCGTGATTTGTCCGAACGAGGCCGCCGCACGGCGCATGCTGGACAATCATTATGTGGCCAATCCGGCACCGAGAAATTATGGCATCAATACGGACCTATTCTTCGCTGGCCTAAAGGCTACCGGCTGTGTGCAAGGCGGACCGGACGCTGAAACAATCATCGAAATCAAGCAGGCGCTGGCGCGTAAGACCATTAGATTGGCTTCCGACACCGAAATTTACCTGCTCTACCGCGGCGTGAATGGGCGAGGCAAGACGGTTGTCGGCATTGTCGACGAACCGGGAAATAACAAATTTCCCCGCAACGATTATGAGCGCTGGCTCGTGGAATGGACACGGGATGGGGTGATCACCGTGAGCGGAAATGCGGATGCCGACCCGGTCTATAGCTGCGCAACCCCGCTGGCCGCGCGTAATGCGGTCAAGGCGGTGCCTCTCAAAGGCACCGAACGGGTCAAGCGCGCCGCGTTCAGCAAAGCGCTTGCCGCTAATAAATGCAGCAAAGCCGCGCGCGGCCAGTATCGCGTGGCGACTGTCCATGAGGACCGGACGATCAGTTGCGGTTATGAATGCGAAGATAATTACACCGCACTCACCGCCACCCGCGGCGGCCGCACGGTCGGGCTGATCTTCGACGCTTCGCATTTTTGAGAAAACGCCGTCCGTGCGAGGGGCATAGCGACGAAGCAATCCAGAGCGGTTCAACCTAAGTCTGGATTGCCGCGCGGCTTCGTCGCCCGCAATGACGAGAAATGGGATAGCGGGCCTAACTCAGGCGTGTCTTGAAATCCTCATAGCCAAATTCGCGCACACATTCGAGCGCGTCGGTTTCGCTATTCCATAGCCAGATGGACGGGAGCGGGACGCCGTTGAAGGTGTTGGTCTTGACCATCGAATAATGCGCCTGATCTAGGAAGGCGATACGCTGGCCGGGTTCGAGGGGCACGGGCAAGCGATAATCGCCGATGATGTCGCCCGACAGGCAGGAAGGCCCGCCGAGACGGATTGCCGGACCGTCCTCCCGCTCGCCGAGGAGGGCGGGGCGGTAGGGGGCTTCGATCACATCGGGCATGTGGCAGGTGGCGCTGATGTCGGTGATGCCAATGGGCATGCCATTATCGAATATATCGAGCAGTTCGCCGACGAGGATGCCCGCATCGAGCGCCACCGCTTCGCCGGGTTCGAGATAGAGTTCGCACGCCGTGTCCGCCTTGACGTCACGCAGGAAGGTGACCAAATCGTCGCGTTGGTAATCGGCGCGGGTGATGTGGTGACCGCCACCGAAATTAAGCCATTTCAGTTGGTTGAAATAAGGTTTTAAGATCGGTTTGATCTTGGCCCAAGTGCGCTTCAGCGGTTCCAGATCCTGTTCGCACAAATTGTGGAAGTGGATGCCATCAATCCCTTCGAGGTCTTCGGGTTCGAGCTGGTTGATCGGGTGGCCGAGACGGCTATGCGGTTGGCTTGGATCATATTTTTCGACCTCGCCTTCGGGGTTTTGCGGATTGATGCGAAGGCCGACATGGATATGCCGCCCGGCGGCGCGGGCTTCGTCAATGTAGTGGCGGAAGCGGCGGTGCTGGGCGGGAGAGTTGAAGATCACATGGTCCGACAGCGCACAGATTTCGGCCATGTCTTCGGCCTTATAACCCGCGCAATAGGTCGCAATCTCGCCGCGATATTCCTCGGCGGCAAGCTTCGCCTCGAACAGCCCGGAGGTGCAGACGCCGTCCAGATATTCGCCCACCACCGGCCCCAAGCGCCACATCGAAAAGGCCTTGAGCGCGGCCAGCAGCTTGATCCCCGCCCGATCCCGCACATCGGCAAGGATGGCGAGGTTGCGCCGCACCGCCACCTCATCCACGACAAAAGCAGGCGAGGGCACGCGGGTGAGGTCAAATCGGGCAAACGCCCCGGGATCGCCAGCTTTGGTTTCCATTTTTACGTCCATTTTGTTTCGCGCAGAGGCGCAGAGAAAAGCAGAGTTCGCAGAGACTTATTCGGGACGATGGTCGTTGACCATCCGCCTTATGCCCTCTTTCATCGTCTCGCCGGAAAAGTTCAGAAGCAGCCCAACGGGCTGCTTCAATATTCGCAGATAGGTGAGCAACTGTTTCGCATGGGCTTTGCTAAGTTGCTCCACCGCCTTGACCTCCACGACCAGACGATCTTCCACCAATATGTCAATGCGGAATGCCGTTTCAAAATGAATGTCGTCGACAATCAGCGGGACCGCAACTTGACGGGCAACACGCAAACCTCTCGCTTCCAGCCGCCCTGCCAATACAGTTTCGTAAACTGTCTCAAACAAGCCTGGACCAAGTTCCCGATGAACGGCAATCGCCTCGTCAACAACAGCCGCGCTGATATCGTCGATCCGCAATATTTTACCCCCCTCTGCGGCCTCTGCTTTTCTCTGCGCCTCTGCGCGAAACCCCTTAAAACCCCAAAGGTCCGTCCAATTCCTTCCACTGCCACGGCAGGCCCTGCTTGTTGAGCATGTCCATGAACGGGTCGGGGTCAAACTGTTCCATGTTGAACACGCCGTCGCCCTTCCACGCGCCCGTCACCATCATAGCCGCGCCGATCATGGCGGGGACGCCAGTGGTGTAGCTGACCGCCTGATTGCCGGTTTCGGCATAGGCTTCTTCATGGTCGCAGATATTGTACAGATAGAGCGTTTTTTCCTTACCGTCCCTGCCGAGGCCGGTTGCGATGACCCCGATATTGGTTTTGCCCTTGGTGGTTTCGCCAAGGCTGGAGGGTTCGGGCAGCACCGCTTTCAGGAATTGCAGCGGGATGATTTCCTTGCCTTCATAGATCACCGGATCAATCCGCGTCATGCCGACATTCTGGAGCACATTGAGGTGGGTGATATATTGGTCGCCGAACGTCATCCAGAAACGGATGCGCTTGATTTCGGGAAGGTGGGTTTTGAGGCTCTCGATTTCCTCATGATACATGAGGTACATATTTTTTTCGCCCACTTCCTCGAAATGGAACGGCACCTTCACTGACATGGCAGGCGTTTCAACCCAGTCGCCATTTTCCCAGTGGCGCGCAACCGCGGTCACTTCGCGGATATTGATTTCCGGGTTGAAATTGGTCGCAAAATGCTGGCCATGGTCGCCGCCATTGCAATCGAGAATGTCGAGCGTGTCGATGCGGTCGAAATGATGCTTTTTAAGCCACATGGTGAAAACCGACGTCACGCCCGGGTCAAAGCCGGAGCCCAAGAGCGCCATCAGCCCCGCGTCCTTGTAGCGATCCTGATAGGCCCATTGCCATTTATATTCGAACTTGGCTTCGTCGCGCGGCTCGTAATTGGCGGTGTCCATATAATCGACGCCTGTTTCGAGGCACGCATCCATGATGGTGAGATCCTGATAGGGGAGCGCGAGATTGACCACCAGTTGCGGCTGAACCTGCTTGATCAGCGCGACCAGTTCGGGGACATTATCCGCATCGACCTGAGCGGTATCAATGCTGATGCCGGTGCGCTCCTTCACCGATTCGGCAATCGCATCGCATTTGAACTTGCGACGGCTTGCGAGCGTGATGTGTGTGAAAATATCCGGGTTCATCGCCATTTTGTGGACTGCGACCGAACCAACGCCGCCTGCACCGATTACCAAAACCTTGCTCACCTGCTATCTCCTGTGTGAGGGGAAACCATATTGACCGGCGATATAAGAGGTGAGGCATGACAGCGCAAACTGCGGCACAAGATTTTTCAAACGCGCGGGTGCCAACGCATGAAGGTGTGCTGCGGGCCGCCGAGAAGATCGCCGCCATTTTGCCGCCAACGCCCTTACTGCCGCTGGAGGTGGATGGGCAAACGATCTGGTGCAAGGCCGAGATGCTCCAGCCCATCGGCGCATTCAAGATACGCGGGGCGTGGCATCGGTTGAGTGACTTGACCGCGGAGGAGCGCGCACGCGGCGTGGTCGGTGTGTCGAGCGGCAACCATGCGCAGGGTGTTGCCTGGGCGGCGAAGCGGCTCGGGATTGCCGCGACGATCGTGATGCCATCCAATGCGCCCAAGGCGAAGATTGACGCGACCAAAGCGCTGGGGGCGGAGGTCATTTTCTACGAACGTCCCGCGCAGGACCGCGATGCGATTGCCGCCGAGATTGTCGCGCGCACTGGCGCGACGCTGGTGCATGCCTTTGGCGATCCGTGGGTGATTGAAGGGCAGGGTACGATGGGCCTTGAGGCCGAGGCGCAATTGCAAGCGCGTGGGCTGAACGGACCCGATCATGTCATCGCCTGCTGCGGCGGCGGGGGATTGTCGGCGGGGCTGGCGCTGGCGTGCCCCGATGCAAAGCTGTCGATTGTCGAGCCGGAAGGCTGGGACGATGTCATCCGCTCGCTCGCTGCCGGAGAGATAGTGCCGGTAGTCGACCAAAGCTTCCCGACACCCTGCGACGCGCTCCAGACCCCGCGCACCTATCCGGTCAATTTCGCGGTGCTGAAGGACCGGGTTTCGTCGAGCGCCAGCGTGACGGCGGCAGAAGTGGGAGCAGCCATGCGGCTCGCCTTCGAGCACCTGCATCTCGTGGTCGAACCCGGCGGCGCAGCGGCTTTGGCAGCGGTCTTGGCGGGCAAAATCGAGCCGGAAGGCGTTGCGATGGTCACGCTATCGGGCGGCAATGTCGATTGGGAGACCTATCGGAGTTTGGCGAGCGTCAGATAAAAGCTCAATGGGTTAAAGACTCATTCGGCAACGGAGCTTAGGTTTCGATCCATTCGCGAAGACCCTCCCATTCTGGGTCAAGAAATGCTTCGAGCTTGATCGGGTAAGCGATCTGCCCGGCAAGCGCGTCGTTTAGTCCTGCCATGAACAATTCCGTGTCCGAAGCATAGAAGCGCCATTCGCGCTTGCCATTCATGGTGATGACCGCGACTCCGCACGCAACAGGTGAATTTTCGTCGAATAAATCAAACAACGCGGTTTCAAAGGTTTCCATCTCGTCGCGGACGGGTTCGGACGGAAAACCGTCATTTGCCTCGGAATCATAGGCCCAACTAATCAGGATTAGGTGGGAGAAAACTTCTCGTTCGGCTTTAGGCGGCAAGGCTGCGCGTGCGCGGACGATTACCGGGTGACCGTTAACTGTGCCACGGCTAAAAGTCCAATTGTCGTCTGTGTAGACACCCATTACGCCGCCTTGCGCAGCTCCATGCGGTCCCAAATTTCGACCAGCGCCGCCGTCAGGTCCTGCATCATCTCATCGGTATGCGCAGGCCCGGGCGTGAAGCGCAGGCGTTCGGTGCCGCGCGGGACGGTCGGGAAGTTGATGGGCTGCACATAAACGCCATATTCGGCGAGCAGCGTGTCGCTGATCTTCTTGGCCTTGACCGGATCGCCGACCATCAGCGGGACGATATGCGTCGTGCTGTTCATCACCGGGAGGCCGGCATCGGCGAAGAGTTGCTTGAGGCGCGCTGCAGCGGCTTGTTGGCCGTCCCGCTCGACGCTGCTCGATTTGAGGTGGCGCACGCTCGCCAATACCCCCGCGACCAGCACCGGGGATAGCGACGTGGTAAAGATAAAGCCCGGCGCATAGCTGCGGATGACGTCAACGATCACGGTATCGGCCGCGATATAGCCGCCCATCACGCCGAACGCCTTGCCCAGCGTGCCTTCGATGATGGTGATGCGGTGCGCGACCTCGTCGCGTTCGCTGATCCCGCCGCCGCGCGGGCCATACATGCCGACCGCATGGACCTCATCGCAATAGGTGATGGCATTATATTTGTCGGCCAGGTCGCAGATCGCGGCAATCGGCGCGACATCGCCGTCCATCGAATAGACGCTTTCGAACGCGATCAACTTGGGGAGTTCCGGGTCTTCTGCGGCGAGCAATTCTTCGAGATGCTCCAGATCATTGTGGCGCCACACGCGCTTTTCACAGCCCGAATTGCGGATACCGGCGATCATCGAGGCGTGGTTCAATTCATCGGAAAAAATCACGCAACCGGGCAGGATTTTCGCGAGCGTCGAAAGCGCCGCCTCGTTCGAAATATAGCCCGAGGTGAACAAGAGCGCGGCTTCCTTGCCGTGCAAATCGGCAAGTTCAGCCTCAAGATCGACGTGATAATGGGTGTTGCCGCCGATATTGCGGGTGCCGCCCGACCCGGCGCCGACATCGTGCAGCGCCTCTTCCATTGCCGCGATCACATCCGGATGCTGGCCCATGGCGAGATAGTCGTTCGAGCACCAGACGGTGATCGGCTTGGGGCCATTATGGCCGGCAAAGCAGCGCGCATTGGGGAAAGCCCCCTTGTTGCGCAGGATGTCAATGAACACCCGGTAGCGACCTTCGCTGTGCAGCCGATCAATCGCATCGTTGAAAATCTTGCCGTAGTCCACGTAGCTGCCCTGTTCGATTTATGGCGGAATCCGGGAGGCCTTACGCCGTTCCTTGCCGCATTTCCAGTGAGAACGATTCGCAACTTGTCCTTAAAGGATGGCGAGCCCGTTGAGTCCGAAGCTGGCCAGCGCGGGGAGCAAGGGCGCGATATCAGGGCCATCGCGGGTGAAGACCGCTAAACCCGAAGGTGTCTGGGGCCATTGCTGGCCTTGGGTAAGATAGGCGGTGCGCCGCGCAATGCCCTGTCCGCTATCGACAAGCGTGACACCCGGCGGGCTAGCGGCGGCTATCTCTTGGGCGAGCAGCGGGAAATGGGTGCAGGAGAGCACCACCGCGTCAATGTGATCGCCTCCGGGCTGAGCGTAGAGCCGGTCCATCACCGCCTGAACAACCGCCTGATCCGGCGCAATCCCGCGCAACTTGGCCTCGGCGAGATCAACCAGTTCCGCCGATCCACAACGCAGCACCGTGCAATCGCTGGCATGGTCGGCGATCAGCTGATCAACATAGGGCTGGCGCACGGTCGCTTCGGTGCCGAGCACGCCGATGACCCGGCTGTTGGAAAGGAGCGCGGCGGGTTTCACCGCAGGCACCGTTCCCACCACCGGCACATCAAGCGCCGAGCGCACATGGGCGAGCGCGATGGTCGAAGCCGTATTGCACGCAATCACCACGACACGCGGGCGGTAGCGTTCGACCAGCCGCCCGAGAATCGCCGGAACGCGCGAAGCAATCTCGGCTTCCGACTTGGTGCCATAAGGATAGCCCGCATTATCCGCCGCATAGACAAGGCTCGCCTGCGGCAACATTTTTTTGATCTCGGCCAGCACCGAAAGCCCGCCGACGCCGGAATCAAAAACCAATACGGGGCGTTCGTCTGCCATCGCTGCGAGCCTCTAGCGCGCGGGTGCGGGATTGGCTAGAGAGAGCGGAACATAAGATGAAAAGGGACCATGAATGATCCTGTGGCAACAAGGGGCACTGGCGCTGGGCATCGCCTATCTGCTCGGCAGTATCCCGTTCGGTGTCATCCTGACGCGGCTTGCCGGCGCGGGCGACCTGCGTCAGATCGGCTCGGGCAATATTGGCGCGACCAATGTGCTGCGGACCGGACGCAAAGGCCTTGCCGCTGCAACGCTGATCCTCGACATGCTCAAAGGTGCAGCAGCGGTGCTGATTGCGGGGCATTTCTTCGGCGCCGATTTCATGGAATCTGCCGGTATCGCGGCTTTTGTCGGCCATTGCTGGCCGATCTGGCTCAAGTTCAAGGGCGGCAAGGGCGTCGCCACGCTGATGGGCATTGTTGCAGCGCTAAGCTGGAAGGTGGGGCTGGTCTATGCGCTGGTCTGGCTCGGCATGCTCGCCGTCACGCGGATCAGTTCGCTTGCGGGCATGGCCGCTGCCTTGTCTGCGCCGGTTGCGAGTATTTTCTTCGGTTCGCTTTCGATGATACCGATGGCGCTCGGTCTGGCGCTCCTCGTCTTGTGGAAGCATCGCGAGAATATCGCGCGCCTCTTGAAGGGCGAGGAGCCGCGCATTGGTGGCGCAAAGCCCGCTGCCGCTGAAACCGATGGCTGATCAGGCGTTCCGCCCGCAAGCGATCGACCCAACCGAACGCCTCAACCGGCTGCGGTTGATCCGCTCCGCCAATATCGGGCCGGTCAGTTATTTCCAGCTGCTCTCGCGTTTCGGCAATGCGGCGCAGGCGCTCGAAGCCTTGCCCGAACTCGCGCGCCGGGGTGGTGGGCGCACGGTTCGCATTGCCGACTTGAAGGCGGTGGAAACCGAGATTGCCGCGATTGACCGCCTCGGCGCGGCCTATCTCTTCCTTGGCGAAACTGGCTATCCGCCAGCTTTGGCCGAACTTGCCAATGCGCCGCCGGTGCTGAGTTGGCGCGGGTCGCTGGAGCGGCTGTCGCGCCCGATGGTTTCGATTGTCGGCGCGCGCAATGCGTCGGCGGGTGCCTGCCGCTTCGCCCGGCAACTGGCGATGGATTTGGCGTCGGAAGGCATCACGGTCGTGAGCGGCCTTGCGCGCGGGATTGACACCGCCGCGCATATTGGTGCGCTCCAGCAGGCGACCATCGGCGTCATCGCGAGCGGCATCGATATCAGCTTCCCGCCGGAAAATGCGGAGTTGCAGGAAAAAATCGCGACCGATCATCTGCTCATCGCGGAGCAACCCCCGGGGACCGAACCGCTGGCGCGCCATTTTCCCTATCGCAACCGCATCATCGCGGGGTTGAGCCTTGGCACGGTGGTGGTCGAAGCTGCCCCGCGTTCGGGTTCGCTCATCACCGCTAGGCTGGCGGCAGAATATGGCCGCGAGGTGCTGGCTGTGCCGGGCTCGCCGCTCGATGCCCGCGCACAAGGCTGTAACGGCCTCATCCGCGACGGTGCAACGCTGATCCAGAATGCGGGCGACGTCATCGAAAGTATCCGTCCGCTCGATACGCGGGCGGTGCGCGATTTTACCCTGCGCTACACCGACACCGCGCCCGCACCACAGCCCGATCCCGACGACAGCGAACGCCAGCGGATCGAAAGCTTGCTGAGCTACAGCGCGACCAGCATCGACGAATTGGTGCGCCAATCGGGCGTTAACGCTTCGGCAGTGCAGTTGGTTTTATTGGAACTGGAATTGGCCGGGCGCATCGAGCGCCACGCAGGGGCCAAAGTTTCATTGAGGGGGTAAGATGCAACAGACAGGATTTGGAGATTTTCTTGGGGCTTCGTTTGAAGGCATCAAGGATGATTTGGGTTATGTGT
Organism: Pseudomonadota bacterium; assembly: GCA_023458055.1. Taxonomy (GTDB): domain Bacteria; phylum Pseudomonadota; class Alphaproteobacteria; order Sphingomonadales; family Sphingomonadaceae; genus JAFAFE01. Next base: position 50,467 of record JAEXAW010000071.1, on the reverse strand, counting down.
TGGCATGGGTCGCAGCGGTAGCGTTGGTTGGCGTTGTCAGTGACGTGGCCTTGCCGACGGAAAATGGGCTAGCCGTCGCGGGAACGATAGCCTCGCTGATGGTGACCTTATCGGGCCAATCACATCTGATCCGCCGTTATCTGGAACGGCACCATATTATTTCTGCGGAAGATGCCCGCCAGCCGCGACTTGGTTCCATTTTCGGCATTTCGCTTTTGGTCGGCATTGCGAGCCTCGCTGGCATTTTACTGTTGGTCATTCCTGGCATCTTCCTCGCCAGTCGGTGGTTTGCTTCCGTGCCCGCCTTGTTCGCCCGACAAAGCAACGCCACCGATGCGATGCGCGGTAGCTGGTCGATCACCGAAGGGCATGTGCTTGCGATCTTCGGGACGATGTTGGTTTTGATGCTGCCCGCCATTTTCGGGATAGCAACGCTTTTTGCCACTGCCGATGATGAAGTGATTTCGGTTGGCGAGAGCCTTGCTCTTAATATCCCGATTGCGCTCAGCACGGCCGCGTTGTGGGTTAGCGCAGCGGCGATCTTCGCTCGCCTGGATGGCGGTCTGGAGCGGCGGGCGGATATTTTTGCCTGAACACCGCCTCTTGACCGCATGATTTTAGACCATCACTCTCGCGTGTACGTGTGAGACAAGAGAAAATAACAAACAATGCAATTGGTTATCGTCGAATCGCCTGCCAAGGCAAAGACCATCGAAAAATATCTCGGCCGCGATTTCCGTGTGCTGGCCTCCTATGGCCATATCCGCGACCTGCCGCCCAAGGATGGGTCGGTTGACCCGGAAGACGGCTTTGCCATGACCTGGGAAAATTATGGCGACAAGGCGAAGCAGCTCAAAGCCATTGCCGATGAGGCGAAAAAGGCCAACCGGCTGATCCTCGCCACCGACCCTGATCGCGAGGGCGAGGCGATCAGTTGGCATGTGCAGGAGGTGCTCCGCCAGAAAAAGGCGCTGCCCGCACAGGTCGAGCGTGTGACCTTTAACGCGATTACCAAGGCTGCGGTGACCGATGCAATGGCGCATCCGCGCGGGCTCGATGAAGATTTGATCGATGCCTATCGCGCCCGCCGCGCGCTCGATTATCTGGTGGGCTTTACCTTGTCGCCGGTGCTGTGGAGAAAGCTTCCCGGTGCCAAGTCGGCGGGGCGGGTGCAATCGGTGGCCTTGCGCCTGATCGTTGACCGCGAGCGCGAGATTGAACTCTTCAAACCGCAGGAATATTGGTCGGTTACCGCCGATATGGAGCAGGGCGGGCAGGGCTTTACCGCGCGGCTCGTCAAATGGCGCGGCAACAAGATTGATCGCCTGACCATCGGCCAACAGGGCGATGCGATGGCCGCCAAGGGCGATGTCGAGGCGGGGCATTTCACCGTGCAGTCGGTTGAAACCAAGCCCGCGACGCGCAACCCGCCGCCGCCATTCACCACCTCAACTTTGCAGCAGGAAGCGGCGCGCAAGCTGGGCTTTGCCGCAAGCCACACGATGCGGATCGCGCAGAATCTCTACGAAGACGGCGCGATCACCTATATGCGGACCGATGGCGTGCAGATGGATGGCAGCGCGATTTCGGCGGCGCGCAAGGCGATTGCCGAACGCTATGACGGCGCGTTCGTGCCCGAAAAGCCGCGCCAATATCAGACCAAGGCGAAGAATGCGCAGGAAGCGCATGAGGCGATCCGTCCGACCGATTTCAGCCGCGACAAGGCGGGATCGGGCGACCATGCGCGGCTTTATGACCTCATTTACAAGCGCGCGCTGGCGAGCCAGATGGCATCGGCACAGCTTGAGCGCACCGTGGTGGAAATGGCCGATGGCACGGGCCAACATGGGCTGCGTGCGACAGGGCAGGTAGTCAAATTTCCGGGCTTCATGGCGCTTTATGAAGAGGGCCGCGATGACAAGGGCGAGGATGAGGATGGCGCTTTGCTTCCCATCATGCGCGAGGGCGACGCGCCGTTGAAACGCGCGGTCAATGCCGAGCAACATTTCACCCAGGCCCCGCCGCGTTATTCCGAAGCGAGCCTCGTCAAGAAGCTTGAGGAACTCGGCATCGGTCGGCCTTCAACCTATGCGTCCATCTTAGAGGTTCTCAAGAATAGAGCCTATGTCCGCGTAGAAAAAAACCGTTTCTTTGCAGAGGAAAGCGGGCGGCTCTTAACAGCATTTCTCGAACGCTATTTCGAACGCTATGTGTCCTATGATTTCACCGCTGGCCTCGAAGAAGAACTCGACGATATCAGCGGTGGCCGCGCGCAATGGCAGGCGGTGCTCGAAGCCTTCTGGCGCGATTTCAAGCCCAAAACCTCCGAGGTGATGGAGCAGAAGCCGTCGGACATCATGGCCGAAATTGACAGCTTCCTCGCACCCTTGCTGTTCCCCGAAAATGAGGATGGCAGCGACCCTCGGCTCTGCCCCAAATGCGGGGAAGGGCGCTTGTCGCTGCGCGGCGGACGGTTCGGGCCGTTCATTGCCTGCTCCAACTATCCAGAGTGCAAATATACCCGCAAATTCGCGCAGCCCGGTGGCAGCGATAGCAGCGGCGCGGAAGATGGCGAACTTGGCACTGATCCGGTGACCGGCGAGGTCGTCACGCGCAAGAGCGGCCGCTTCGGTCCCTATGTCCAGCTTGGCGAAAGCAACAAGGATGAGGGCAAGAAGGCCAAAATGGCCTCGATCCCCAAGGATGTGCCCGAGCCGCTTGACCTTGAGATGGCGCTCAAACTCCTGTCGTTGCCGCGCACCATCGGGCCGCACCCCGAAACCGGCGCCGACATCACCGCGAGCATTGGTCGCTATGGCCCTTATCTCGCGCATAACGGCAAATATGCGCGGCTGTCTTCGACCGCCGAGGTGTTCGAAACGGGCATGAATGCAGCGGTTGCGAAGCTTGCGGATGCGGCCAATAATCCGGGACGCGGGCGGCAGTCTGCTTCGCGTGAACCGCTCAAAATCCTCGGTGCGCATCCCCGCACGGAGGCTGAAATCAAGCTGATGGACGGCCGTTATGGCGCTTATGTGACCGACGGCACGACCAACGCGACGCTCCCCAAAACCATCGACAAGGACCAGTTGACGCGTGAAGAAGCCGCGCAACTGATCGACGAGCGCGCCGCCAAGGGTCCGGCCAAGGGCAAGAAGAAAGCGGCTCCCAAAAAGGCGGCGGCCAAGAAAGCACCCGCCAAGAAGCCAGCGGCAAAGAAACCAGCGGCTAAAAAGGCTGCAGCAAAGAAAGCGCCTGCCACGAAAACAGACTGATACAAGGGAGGGACGGATGCGAAACGGCTATGGCAGCGCGGTGCTGGCGCTCATCGGTGGAGTGATCGCATTGGGCATGGCGCAGCCTGCCTTTGCGCAAGCCAACGCCCCCAAAGATTTTTCCGGTAAGCGCAGCGATGCGGCCGGAAACCAGATCGTCTCTCTCGCCGCGAGCAAGGCCGCGCCGGCAAATTTTTGTAGCACCGATGGCGTCTGGTGCGTTGCTGATGAAACCCCGGCCGACGATGCGTCGGCTGCGCCAAGGCTGAGGGTCGAGCAGCGCAAGGATGGCAAAAAGCTGACCGCAAGCTTGCCGTTCGATGATCCGGCCATGCCTGATATGGAGATTGTCGAAACCGGGACGAAGCCTGTGGTTTGGCCGTATATGGTCAAATTATCGGCTGCCGCTGGCGGCGGGGTGATCGTCGGCGTCAAGCGGATTTATTCGCAGATGTATTCGGGCGGCGGCGCCAATTCATCCGCGCTTCAATGGTTTCGGGTGACGGCATCGGGAAGCGGCCTCACGGTCAAACCGGTGGCTAAATTTTCGACCGGTGGCGACGCCCTCATCCGCGCCTGTTTCAGCGAAAAGGATATGAAGAAGCGGCTCGGAGTCTGCCATGACGAGTATAGCCAGGACATAACGCTCGAACTTGCGGCCCAGCCACAAAATGGCATGCCCGCCTTCATCTATAAATCGGTCGCGACCGCCTATCCGGGATCATCGCGCCGCGACAAGGATAATAGCGCGCAGCAACTCAAAAAATCCGACATTCCGGTGCGCACGGACCCACGCTGCACGTTTACGCGGACGATCCGCTACAAGGCGGAATCCGGCAGTTATTGGTTCAACGCCGCGCTGCCGGATTGCAAAGGCTATGGGGCGGATTGGACCTTATATTAGGGCGCTCAATCGACCCAATCGAGCCCCATGTCGCGATAAACGCCGCGGTCCTCGTCCCAACCGGGCTTCACCTTGACGTGCAGGTAAAGATGGACCTTTTCGCCGAGCAATTGCTGTAATTCAGCGCGGGCGCGGGTGCCGATTTCGCGGATACGCTGCCCGCCTTTGCCGAGCACGATGGCGCGCTGGGTCGCGCGTTCGACCAAAATCTGCTGGTGGATTTCAACCGAGCCATCGTCGCGCTCTTCATATTTTTCGGTCTCGACGGTGGCCGCATAGGGGAGTTCGTCGTGCAGCTGGAGATAGAGCTGTTCGCGCGTAATTTCGGCGGCGGTCATGCGGTCGGTTGCGTCCGACACCTGATCTTCGGGGAAATGCCACAGGCCTTCCGGCATCGCCTTGGCAAGTTCGGCCTTGAGTTCGGGAACGCCATCTCCGGTCGCCGCGCTCACAAAGAAGGTTTCGTCAAACTGCGCCATCACATGCAGCTTTTCGGCATGAACGAGGAGCTTGGCCTTATCCGCCACATCCACCTTGTTGAGAATGAGGAATTTGCGTTCGGGCCGGTCCTTGAGGCCCTCGGCGATTTTTTCAACCTTGGGGCCAAGGCCGCCCTTGCCATCGACAATGAGCGCAATCACATCGGCATCCTGCGTGCCGCCCCAGGCCGCTGCGACCATCGCGCGGTCAAGCCGGCGTCCGGGCTCGAAAATCCCCGGCGTATCGACCAGCATGATTTGCGTATCGCCCTCAATCGCGATGCCCATGAGGCGCACGCGTGTCGTTTGTGCCTTGGGGCTGACAATCGCGACCTTCTGACCGACGAGCGCGTTGACGAGCGTCGATTTTCCCGCATTGGGGGCGCCGACGACGGCGACTAACCCGCATTTTTGCGTCACTTTTTCCTGTCCATTTCTTCCAACTTGGCGAGCAGCGCGCGCGCCGCTTCGGTTTCTGCTTCCTGCTTCGAGCTACCGGTCGCGCTCGCCTCGGCAAGCTTGCCGATGGCAACCGAGACGGTGAAGCGCGGGGCATGATGCGGCCCGTCGCGGCTCACAATCTGGTAATCGGGCGACTTGCGCTGATGCGCGGCTGCCCATTCCTGTAGCGCAGATTTGGGATGTTTGGGAGCGGCGATCTGGCTTTCGAGCCGCGTGCCCCACAAGCGCAGCACGAACCCGCGCGCCGCTTCCAGCCCCTGCTCAAGATAGAGTGCGCCGATCAGCGCTTCCATGACGTCACCAAGGATATTGACGCTGTTATGCCCGCCATCATCGCGCGCCTGTTTGCCAAGCCGCATCATCGGCGCGATGCCGTTTTCGCGCGCTATCTCGGCGCACAGTTCGCCGGAAACCAGCGCATTGAGGCGGCTCGACAATTTGCCTTCCGGTTCTTCCGAAAAGCGCGAGAAGAGCGCGTCGGCGATGGCCAGGCCAAGCACCCGGTCGCCCAAAAATTCAAGCCGCTCATAGCTTTTGCTGCCGTGGCTGCCATGGGTCAACGCCTCGAAATAAAGCCCCTCATCGAGCGGCGATTTGCCGATCAGCGTTTCAAGCGCGGCGCGTTCGGTCGCGCTGAAGGCGGGGCCGGTGCTTATCGTCACAGCGTCATCCCGATCCGGTCGCTGCGGGTCGCGCCCGGCCAGCTGAACGGGTTGATCCAGCTTGCGCTGCCATCGGTCGAAAAATAGATGAACCGCGCTTGGCCAACCAAATTTTCCATCGGCACAATGCCGATGCCGCCGCCATCGACCGCCGGATAGCGGCTGTCGGCGCTGCGGTCGCGATTATCGCCCATCAGGAAGAGATGATCGGCGGGCACGGTGTAAACGCCGGTCGTGTCCATGTCGCCGCTGATGAGGTCGAGCGTATCATAGCTGACCCCGTTGGGCAGCGTCTCGCGATAACGCGGATAGCGGCACAGATCGCCGCCGCGCTCGCCCTTGGCGTTGAATACCGGCATGAAGCATGGCGCTGCACCCGCGACGGCGCGCATATTATCGGTCACCGGAATGACCGCATCGCCGATATGCTCGCGCTTGACCGGAGCATCATTGATGAACAGCCAGCCATTGCGCATCTGGATACGGTCACCCGGAAGGCCGATCACGCGTTTGATATAATCGTCGCGATTGGAGGGAGGGGCCTTGAACACTACGACATCGCCGCGCTCGGGTATTTTACTCAAAATCCGCCCGGAAAAGAGATTGACGCCAAAAGGCAGCGAATAGCGCGAATAGCCATAGGCCATTTTGTCGACGATCAGATAATCGCCAATCAGCAAGGTCGGCTGCATGGATTCCGACGGAATATTGAACGGCGATACGATGAAACTGCGCAGCACCAGCATGGCGACAGCAACCAGGAGCAGGAAACGCCAGAAACTGCCGTCGCGCGGTTCGGTGTCGGGACTTGTGTCCGCAACTGCGTCCGACTTTGGGGGCACCGGTCCGGCCACGCTTGATTCCGGCGCTATATTTGTTTCGAGCATAGGTTCGCGACTTAGGCAGATTGCACGAAAGGTCAAGGATTTATGGACAATGCGGGGCGGCCGGCAGGAAATTATCAAGGCGCGACTGGCGCATTGGGTAGAGGTTTAGTAGAGCGGCGCCAAGCATCAAAGCAGCATAGGAAACCCACGATGGCAGAAGCATGGAAGGCCCTGGAAAGCGGCGCGAACAAAAAGCTCACCGATTTGTTTGCGCAGGATCCGGAGCGGCTCGACTGGCTGGTCAAGGAAACCCCGGGCTTGCGGTTTGATTTTTCCAAAACGCACCTGACCCACAACCGCTTCGCTGCGTTTGAACAACTCGCTGCCGCGCATGATCTGGATGCTGCCCGCAAGCGCTTGTTCGCCGGAGAAATCGTCAATGTGACCGAAGGCCGCGCCGCGACCCACAGCGCCGAGCGCGGCGAAGGGGATGCCGAGACGGTCCATGTCGCGCGGATGCTGCATGAGCGGATGCGCGCGCTGGTCGATGCCATCGAGATGGGCGCCCTCGGCGAAATCCGCTATGTGCTCCACATCGGCATTGGCGGCTCGGCGCTTGGTCCCGAACTCCTGATTGATGCGCTCGGGCGCGATGATAGCCGCTATGAGGTCGCGATTGTCTCCAACGTCGACGGGGCGGCGCTGGCGGAGGTGTTCAAACGCTTTGATCCGCATCATACGCTGGTTGCGGTTGCGTCCAAAACCTTCACCACCACCGAAACCTTGCTCAATGCGGGGTCGGTGCTGGAATGGATGGAACAGGCCGGGGTGATTGATCCGATGGGCCATTTTGTCGCGCTCACCGCCAACCCCGAAAAAGCGGTGGAGTGGGGGATTGACGATACCCGCATCCTGCCCTTCGCCGAAAGCGTCGGCGGGCGTTATTCGCTATGGTCGTCGATCGGCTTTCCGGAAGCACTCGCGCTCGGGTGGGAGGCGTTTGAAAATTTGCTCGAAGGGGCGGCGCAAATGGACCGCCATTTCCGCTTTACCGATTGGCGCGACAATGTCTGTTTCCTCGCGGCGGCGGTTGATCTTTATTACGCACAGGTGCGCCATTGCGAAACCCGCGCGGTATTTGCTTATGACGAGCGGCTGCGGTTGCTGCCGCCCTATCTCCAGCAACTGGAAATGGAGAGCAACGGCAAGTCGGTGACCGCCGATGGCAAGCCGTTGGGCCGCCCGTCCGCGCCGATTACCTGGGGCGGGGTCGGGACCGACGCGCAGCATGCGGTGTTCCAGCTGCTCCATCAGGGCACGCACCTTGTGCCCGTAGAATTTGTCGCGTCGAAAACGCCGGGATCAGACCTTGATCCAGCGCATCACAAGGCGCTCCTCATCAATTGTTTCGCGCAAGGCGCGGCCTTGATGGCGGGCCGCGACAACGCCGACCTCGCGCGCGCTTATGCAGGCGACCGCCCCTCGACCAATATTCTGCTGGACGATGTCGAACCGCGCACGCTGGGTGCGCTCATCGCCTTTTACGAGCATCGCACCTTCGTCAACGCGATGTTGATGGGGATCAACCCGTTCGACCAGTTCGGGGTTGAATTGGGCAAGGAAATTGCCAAGTCCATTGAAGCTGAAGGCACCGACATGTTCGATGCTTCGACCCGCGCGCTGATCGCAGCCGCGTTCGACTGAGAAGGATTGGGCACTCCATGGCGGATTATGATTTTGACCTGTTTGTGATTGGCGCAGGCTCGGGCGGGGTGCGCGCGGCGCGTATTGCCGCAGGGTATGGCGCAAAAGTCGCCATCGCTGAGGAATATCGCGTCGGCGGCACCTGTGTCATTCGCGGCTGCGTCCCCAAGAAACTGCTCGTCTATGGCGCGCATTTTGCCGAAGATTTGCAGGATGCGCGGCGCTTTGGCTGGGAGATTGGCGAGACCAGATTTGATTGGGCAACCTTGCGCGATAACGTGCTTGCCGATGTCGACCGGCTCAACAAGGCCTACACCGAAACGCTCGACAATAATAAGGTTGAAACCTTCCTCGAGCGCGCGACGATTGAAGACCCGCACACGGTCAAGCTCGCCAGCGGCAAGACGGTCAGCGCCAAATATATCCTGATCGCGACCGGAGGCTGGCCGGTCGTGCCGGACTTTCCGGGTTCGGAATATGGCGTCACCTCGAACGAGGTGTTCCATCTTGATGACCTCCCCAAGCGGGTGATCATCCAGGGTGGCGGTTATATCGCCAATGAATTTGCCGGGATCTTCCACGGGCTCGGCAGTCAGGTCACTATTGTCAACCGGTCGGACACGATCTTGCGCGGTTATGATGAGCAAATCCGCGACCGCCTGCTCCAGATTTCGATGACCAAGGGCATTGAATTCCGCTTCAACTGTCATTTTGAAAAGATCGAAAAGCAAAAGGACGGGAGCCTGCTCGCGAGCTTCTGCGACCATGACCCGAAGGAAGTCGATCTCGTCCTGTTCGCGACCGGTCGCCGCCCCAATATCGAAGGGCTGGGGCTCGACAAGGTCGGCATCACGATGACGCCGCACGGGGCGGTTCCGGTCGACGAGTATAACAAGACCAGCGTCGATAGCATCTATGCGGTGGGTGACGTCACCGACCGGGTGCAGCTAACCCCGGTGGCAATCCGTGAAGGCCATGCCTTTGCCGACACGGTGTTCGGCGATAATCCGCGCACGGTCGATTATGACAACATCCCGAGCGCGGTCTTCTCGCAGCCGCCGCTGGCCGGTGTCGGCCTTACCGAAGGCCAGGCGCGCAACAAGCTTGGGTCTGTGCGGGTCTATTCGTCGGACTTCCGCCCGATGAAGAATGTCCTTGCCGGTCGCAACGAGCGCAGCCTTTACAAGATGATCGTCGATGAAGTGTCGGGCAAGGTCGTCGGGCTCCACATGATCGGTCCCGATGCGCCGGAAATTCTTCAGGCGGCGGCGATTGCGGTCAAGGCAGGCTTGACCAAGGCCGATTTCGACGCAACCATGGCGCTCCATCCCAGCATGGCCGAAGAACTGGTCTTGATGAAATAATCCGTTATTTTTCAGGAGAGAAGATGATGAAGGCGATAATCGTTCGAGCATCAGCGATGGCGTTGCTGGCAGCGGCAGGCCTTGCCGCCGCGCCCGCCGACGCGCAAAGCCGGCGCGCCCCTGCGGTAACCTCGCTGCCGCAAGCGGTACAGGGCGTGTGGTTCAAGAATGATGCCTATGGGCGCGAGCGATGCGCCGATTATAAGCGCGTCGCCAATGCCCGCGACACGGACACAATCTGGCAAGCCTTGGTGCTCGCCAACCTCATCACGCCGCGCCGGATGCACGCGGTCGCCGAATATGGCGAGGGCAATGTCTATGATGTGAAGAGCGTCGGCGGCGATGCGAAGATGGGCTGGACGGTCAATTCGACGCTCACACTGGACGGCGGCGACCCGGAGCCCGGCAATGTCCGCTTCCAGTTGAAGCCCCTCGCCGGAGACAAGCTGCAGATCATGTTCGTCGAGCGGGGGCGGATCACGTCCACCGAAGTCAATTTCCGCTGCGCGCCGCTCTCGCGGTTCCTCCTGTCGCAGAACCGCTAGGCGAGGCGATAGGGGACGATATCGCGGCGGTCGGGATCAACCATGATCGCGCGGTCGGAGGGCGGAAAGGCGCGCTGGTCGCAATCCTCGCGCGGACAGATGCGGCAGGAAATGCCGATTTTGGTCGCCGTCTTGGGCGAGGCTAAATCAAGCCCGTCGGCATAGATGAAACTCCCCGCATGCTCCGCCTCGCAGCCAAGCGCGACCGCATAGCGACGCGGCGCGCGCTCGTAACTGCCGCTCGGTTTCACCAGCCCCTTGGCCATCGAGACATAGCGCACGCCATCGGGCGTTTCGGCGAGTTGCACCAGGATCCGGTCGGGGATCGCAACCGCCTCATGCACGATCCATAACGGGCAAGCGCCGCCGAAGCGCGCAAATTGCAGGCGGGTCGCCGAATGGCGCTTGGTAATATTGCCCGCCATATCGACGCGGAAGAAAAAGAAGGGAACGCCGCGTGCGCCGCTTCTCTGGAGGGTCGAAAGCCGGTGGCAGGCTTGCTCGAAACTGACGCCGAAACGCTGGCAGAGCCGGTCAATATCGTGGCGCAGCTCGCGCGCGGCGCTGCGGAACGGGCCATAAGGCATCAGCAACGCGCCCGCCGCATAATTGGCTAATCCTACAAACAGCAATTGCCGCGCCGCTGCGGTTTTAAGCCCGGCGGCCTCGACCTGCGCAACGATCACGTCCTTAAGCGCGAGGCTGACCAACTGGTGCGCGAGCTGAAACCGGCGTGTCTCCGCCGGTTGCCCCGCATCCAGCACCAGATGTCCCATCACCGCATCATAATCGCGCAAGCCCCCGGTATCGGCATAGACCAGCGATAGCCCCAGCGCCTCGCGCAGATAGCGTTCCAGCGCTTCCGCACTCGCGCGCGATTGCCGACCGTCGAGCCGCGCCGCCAGCGTTTCTGCCTCGCGGTCGAGCGCATCAACATAATTGCCCGCCCGATGGAACCAGTCGCGCACCTCTTCCCACGGCAAGCGCGCACCGCCCGCATTGTCATTGGAGAGCGCTTCATCGACAATCTGGAGCCGCTGTCCGGCATGGGTATAGGCTTGATGTAAGGTCACAAACTGGTCGGCGAAGGCAGGCTGTTGCTCGGCAATCCGCGCCAATTGGTCGGCGGATAGCGGGCTCGCAAATAACGGATCGGCTGCGGCCTCACGCAAGGCCGCCAGCCGGCGCGTGGTCGCATCCTCCTCATGCCCCTCCCAATCGAGCGGGAACAGCCGGGTCAGGCTTTCCAAAAGGGCAGGGGTCAGCGGGCGGTCATCATGTTCGATCTGCGACAGATAGGACACCGATATGCCGAGCCGCTCGGCCATTTCCGCTTGGCGCAGGCCGAGCCCCGCGCGCAGCGCCTTCAACTTGTCCCCGGCAAATATCCGTCTTTTGGCCACACACCCTCCTTTGTGGCTTCGTGGCTTGGTGCGAAATCATAACGGCGCACAAAGCCGCAAAGGCACGAAGATTTCGGGTTTGTTATCAGAAAAGATGATTTTTGCAAATTCAGGCTTTGCAACTTTGCAACTTCACATTTGCGCTTGGTCCTGAAGCGCGGCAAAAGGCACGCTGGATTGAACAGGAGAGGTGCCCCATGTCCGCCAATATCGCCGAACTGGAAAAACGCCGCGAGGCTGCCCGGATGGGCGGCGGGCAGAAGCGGATCGACGCGCAGCACGCCAAGGGCCGCCTCACCGCGCGCGAACGGTTGGATGTGCTGCTCGACGAAGACTCGTTCGAAGAGCTCGACATGTATGTCGAACATAATTGCACCGATTTCGGCATGGATCAAAACCATATCCCGGGCGATGGCGTCGTCACCGGATCGGGCACGATCAACGGGCGCTTGGTATTCGTGTTCAGCCAGGATTTCACCGTGTTTGGCGGGTCATTGTCAGAGCGACACGCGCAGAAAATCTGCAAGGTGATGGACATGGCGATGAAGGTCGGCGCGCCGGTCATCGGTTTGAATGATTCAGGCGGTGCGCGCATTCAGGAGGGCGTCGCCTCGCTTGGCGGTTATGCCGAGGTGTTCCAGCGGAATGTGCTGGCCTCCGGCGTGGTGCCGCAGCTGAGCCTCATCATGGGGCCATGCGCGGGCGGGGCAGTCTATTCGCCCGCGATGACCGACTTCATCTTCATGGTGAAGGATTCGAGCTATATGTTCGTGACCGGCCCCGATGTGGTCAAGACCGTGACCAATGAGGTCGTAAGCCAAGAAGAATTGGGCGGCGCGGTCACCCACACCGCCAAATCGGGCGTTGCCGATGTCGCGTTTGAAAATGACATTGAGGCTTTGCTCGCCGCGCGCGATTTCATCGACTTTCTGCCGGAATCGAACAAGATGCCGGTGCCCGAGCGCCCCACGGCCGACCCGTGGGACCGCATCGAACCAAGCCTCGACACGCTGATCCCGCCGAGCGCCAATCAGCCCTATGATATGCACGAACTGATCCGCAAGGTGGTGGACGAGGGCGATTTCTTTGAAACCCAGCCGACCCATGCGGGCAATATCCTCACCGGCTTTGGCCGTATCGAAGGGCGCACGGTCGGGATTATCGCCAACCAGCCGATGGTGCTGGCGGGCGTCCTCGACATTAACAGCTCCAAAAAAGCCGCGCGCTTCGTACGTTTCTGTGACGCGTTCGAGATTCCGATTGTGACCTTTGTCGATGTGCCGGGCTTCCTCCCCGGCGTTGCGCAGGAGCATAATGGCATCATCAAACATGGCGCGAAATTGCTGTTCGCTTATGCCGAAGCGACCGTCCCCAAAATCACCGTCATCACCCGCAAAGCCTATGGCGGTGCCTATGACGTGATGGCCTCCAAGCATCTGCGCGGCGATTTGAACTATGCCTGGCCCACGGCAGAAATCGCGGTGATGGGCGCCAAGGGCGCGGTCGAAATCATCTTCCGCCAGGATATCGGCGACCCCGACAAAATCGCCGAGCGCACCCGCGAATATGAACAACGCTTCGCCAACCCGTTCGTCGCCGCGAGCAAAGGCTTCATCGACGAGGTCATCATGCCGCACTCAACGCGGCGCAGGATCGCGCTGGGGCTACGGAAACTGCGCAACAAGGCGCTGGAGAATCCGTGGAAGAAGCATGATAATATTCCGTTGTGAGGTGTATTATGAGGGTCCCAACCGACCAAGTAGACGAAGCTAGCAAAGGCCGTATAGCATTGTGGCTGGAACCAGCCGATCTGGAATGGTTGGCTATTTTCTGTGGCTGCTTAGATGATGCCAAGGATGATCAAAAGGAACGCTGTGGGCGTATTCGGTTTAGGGCCAATGCTGCTTTACACAAGGCAGGATTGAAGAAGGAATTAGAGTGAAAGGAACCCGTTTCTATAGGCCTCTCGTCATTGCGAGCGTAGCGAAGCAATCCAGAGTCGCGCGCGCAACACTGGATTGCCGCGTCGCTCCGCTCCTCGCAATGACGGTGGAGGGAGTGGGACTGTGAAGCAACCGGCGGTTTATATCGTTGCCAATCGACGCAATGGGGCGATTTACACTGGCGTCACCTCCAACCTGCCACAACGGATCTGGCAGCATCGGGAGGGTGTCGCGCCCGGCTACACTAAGAAATATGGCTGCAAGATTCTGGTCTGGTTTGAAATGGCGGACACGATGGAAGGTGCCATCCTGCGCGAAAAACAGATCAAGGGCGGATCGCGGGCGAAGAAGCTGGCGTTGATCGAGACAATGAACCCGCAATGGAAAGACTTGTTTGAGGAGATCGCGGGTGGTTGACCATTCAATAACCGTCATTGCGAGCGACGAAGTCGCGCGGCAATCCAGAGTCGGCTTAAACCGCCCTGGATTGCTTCGCTCCGCTCCCAATGACGATGGGAGAGCGTAATGAAATTAGGCCGCCTCAATCATATCGGCGTCGCTACGCCCTCCATCGCGGACAGTATCATTTTTTACCGCGACGTCATGGGTGCAACGCATATTCATGAACCGTTTGATCTCCCCTCGCAGGGGGTAAAGGTGTGTTTTGTTGATACGCCTACGGACAGCGGGATGAACGGAACGCAGATCGAATTGATCGAACCGCTGCCCGGCAACACCTCTATCGCGGGCTTTCTCGAAAAAAATCCGCAAGGGGGGCAGCATCATATGTGCTATGAAGTGCCGGACATTCACGCGGCCAAGGCCGAGTTTGAGGCCTTGGGCAAGCGCGTGCTGGGGGAACCGCGCATCGGCGCGCACGGCACATTGATCTTCTTCGTCCACCCCAAGGATATGGGCGGGATTTTGACCGAGATTATGGAAACGCCCAAGGGGCATTGAATTTAACACCTCTCCCGCTTGCGGGAGAGGCAGCGAGGCTTGGCAATCCTGAGCTTGTCGAAGGATTGCTTAGCCGCAGCGGTGAGGGACTTACCCTCACCAATTCCGCCTAAGCCTGTCGGCTAAGGCTTCATATCCTCTCCCGCAAGCGGGAGCGGTAAGGACGTAAAATGACGAATATAAACGACTGGAAAACACTCGCGGACAAGGAGGTCAAAGGCAAAGACCTCAACTGGCAAACGCCCGAGGGGATCACCGTCAAGCCGCTTTACACGGCGGATGATGTCGAGACCGACCCCGGCTTGCCCGGTTTTGCGCCGTTTACGCGCGGGGTGCGCGCCTCCATGTATGCGGGGCGCCCTTGGACGATCCGCCAATATGCGGGCTTTTCGACCGCCGAGGAATCCAACGCTTTTTATCGTCGCAATTTGGCGGCGGGCCAGAAGGGCCTGTCCGTCGCGTTCGACCTTGCGACCCATCGCGGCTATGACAGCGATCATCCGCGTGTCGTCGGCGATGTTGGCAAGGCGGGGGTCGCGATCGACAGCGTCGAGGATATGAAAATCCTGTTCGATGGCATCCCGCTCGACCAGATGTCGGTGTCGATGACGATGAACGGTGCGGTCATCCCGATCCTCGCATTCTTCATCGTTGCGGGCGAAGAACAGGGCGTGTCGGCAGACAAGCTCGAAGGCACCATCCAGAACGACATTCTCAAAGAGTTTATGGTGCGCAACACCTATATCTATCCGCCCGAACCTTCGATGCGGATTATCTCGGATATTTTCGCTTACACCGCCGATCATATGCCGAAGTTCAATTCGATCTCGATCTCCGGCTATCATATGCAGGAAGCGGGCGCGACACAGGTGCAGGAGCTCGCCTTCACCATCGCGGACGGGATGGAATATGTGAATTATGGCGTGGCGTCGGGGCTTGATATCGACAAGTTTGCGGGGCGTTTGAGCTTCTTCTTCGCCATCGGCATGAACTTCTTCATGGAAGTTGCGAAGCTGCGCGCGGCGCGGGTGTTGTGGCACCGGGTGATGACCAGGCTGGGCGCCAAGGATGAACGCTCCAAAATGCTGCGCACCCACTGCCAGACGAGCGGCGTATCGCTGACCGAGCAGGATCCGTACAACAACGTCATCCGCACGACCATTGAGGCGATGGCAGCGATGCTGGGCGGCACCCAATCGCTCCACACCAATGCGCTGGATGAAGCGATTGCGCTCCCCACCGATTTTTCCGCGCGCATCGCCCGCAATACCCAGATCGTCATTCAGGAAGAGACCGGCATGACCAATGTCGTCGATCCTTTGGGCGGCAGCTATTATGTCGAGGCCCTGACGCAGGAACTGGTCGACAAGGCGTGGGAGATTATCAAGCGCGTCGAAGCCGAAGGCGGCATGGCAAAGGCGGTTGCGGCAGGCTGGCCCAAGGCGATGATCGAGGAAGCCGCCGCCGCGCGGCAGGCGCGGGTGGATCGTGCCGAGGACGTGATCGTCGGCGTCAACAAATATCGCCTGGCGAACGAGGATCTGCTCGAAACGCTGGAGGTCGACAACAGCGCCGTGCGCGAGGCGCAGATCGCGCGGATCAATGCGGTTAAAGCGGCGCGCGACGAGGCGAAATGCCAGGAGGCTTTGAAGGCGTTGGCGGAGGCGGCTGCCAATCCTCCCCGGAACGGGGAGGGGGACCATGCGAAGCATGGTGGAGGGGGCTCTCAGTCTGCCGCTGCGGCCCGAGGAGAACCCCCTCCGTCATCGCTGCGCGATGCCACCTCCCCCACAGGGGGAGGATCAAGCGGCAATCTTCTCGCCCTCGCGGTCGAAGCCGCGCGCGCCCGCGCGACGCTCGGCGAAATCTCCGCAGCGATGGAAAGCGCGTTCGGTCGCTATGGCACCACGCCGACGCCCGTTAAAGGCGTCTATGGCGCGCCTTACAAAGACGACGCGCGCTGGCAGCAGGTGCTTGATGGCGTCGCGGCGGTCGAACGCCGCATGGGCCGCAAGCCCAAATTGCTCGTCGCCAAAATGGGGCAGGACGGCCATGACCGCGGCGCCAATGTCATCGCATCGGCGTTCAGCGATATGGGCTTTGATGTAGTAAGCGGGCCGCTGTTCCAGACGCCCGAAGAAACCGTGGTGCTGGCACTTGAAAGCGCGGTCGATGTGGTTGGCGCGTCGAGCCTCGCGGCGGGCCACAAGACGCTCATCCCCGACCTCATCCAGAAACTCAAAGCCGAAGGGCGCAGCGACATCAAGGTCATCGCCGGCGGCGTCATCCCGCCGCAGGACTATGATTTCCTGCGCGAAGCTGGAGTCCAGGGCATTTACGGCCCCGGATCAAACGTGGTCGAGTGCGCGGCCGATGTGCTGCGCTTGCTCGGCCATAATATGCCACCGCTGGATGAAGCGGCGTGAGGGTAGGTTTGAACCCAATTGTGATCGTCACCCTGAACTTGTTTCAGGGTCCATACCGCCCGCGCTATCGAAACTGTGGGGCCTATGGATGCTGAAACACGTTCAGCATGACGGTGTAAAGGAGGAGACAGCGAAATGAAAATTCGAATAGCCGTCACGTTAGGGGCCGCCATGCTCATCGCATCCCCGGCCTTGGCGCAAACCAAGGAGAGCGAAAACCGTCCCGGCGTGCGCGTCGAAAAACTATATCGCCAGCAAATTGATACGACCTATTTCACCGACTGGTATGGCCGGCTTGAAAAGAAAAATGGCGATTGGCGCGACGTTTATTTCGAAACCAACGACAAAATGGTCAATAAGGGCGTGATCAGCTTTAACTGCCGCAATCCGCGCGCGGATATCGGCGTCGTCACCTATAGTGTGGGCGATTATGGCGATGCCGCATCGCGTCAGGTCGCACGGGTCCGCTTTGCCGACCGGAACGCGTGGAAGAATGAGCGCTATGAACCGCTTCAGGGCGAAGACCCGCCCTTCACTTTATTCCAGATCATGGCGAGGAAATATTGCCGGTGAGGGGACGTCCAAAGATGAGTGAGAGACAAGCGATGGATTGTGACCAAACTAGCCCCTCCCCTTCAGGGGAGGGGTCGGGGTGGGGGCTGTCAACCAATAACAGCGCTTCTGGACCGCCCCCACCCCCAGCCCCTCCCCTAAGGGGAGGGGAGTTGAGCCCCGCACCGATTGGGCCCGCGCAGAAATCGCCGCCTTGTTCGACCTGCCGTTTGACGAACTCGTCTATCGCGCCGCCACCGTCCACCGCGCGCATCATGCGGTGGGCGAGGTGCAGCTGTGCACGCTCTTGTCGATCAAGACCGGCGGTTGCCCGGAGGATTGCGGCTATTGCGCGCAATCGGTCGAGGCCGACCGCGGGGTCAAGGCGACCAAGCTGATGGATGTGCGCGAGGTGCTGCAATCGGCGGCGCAGGCCAAGGATAATGGCTCGCAGCGTTTCTGCATGGGGGCGGCCTGGCGCAACCCCAAGGATCGCGACATGCCCGCGATTGTCGAGATCGTGAAGGGCGTCCGCGCGATGGGCATGGAAACCTGCATGACGCTCGGCATGCTCACCCCCAAACAGGCGGAAATGCTGGCCGAAGCGGGGCTTGATTATTATAACCATAATATCGACAGCAGCCCCGAATATTATGAACGCGTCATCACCACCCGCACGATGGACGAGCGGCTAGAAACGCTGGATCATGTGAGGAAGGCCGGAATCAATGTCTGCTCGGGCGGGATTGTCGGCATGGGCGAAACCCGCGCCGACCGCGTGGGCTTCATCCACACGCTCGCGACCCTGCCGCAGCACCCCGAAAGCGTGCCGGTCAACGCGCTGGTGCCGGTCAAGGGCACGGTGCTCGGCGATATGCTGGCGGATACGCCGATGGCCAAGATCGACGATATCGAGTTCGTCCGCACCATCGCCGTCGCACGCATCACCATGCCCATGAGCATGGTGCGATTGAGCGCAGGGCGCGAGAGCATGAGCGAGGCGACGCAGGCTCTATGCTTCCTCGCGGGCGCGAACAGCATCTTTACCGGGGATAAGTTGCTGACAACCGCCAATGCCGGGGATGACAAGGATGCAGCATTGTTGGCTAAGCTCGGGCTGAAGGCGATGGTGGCGGAAGAGCCGATGCGGGCGTGTAAGGCAAGTGCGATGGAGGCGGCGGAGTGAAATGGCGGCAATTACTCGCACTAGCCTTGTTTCTCATGCTGTTTCTCTTTTGGTTATCAATAGGTTTTTATATGAGCTTAGGGGCTATGTCTTGGGCTTTAAGTAATATGAATCTTTCTACAAGATCTGCCCCAATTGGGGCATTGGCAATAAGTATTTGTGGTATTTCATTATCTTTTTGGACGCTTCGCCGGTGGAGTAAATAATGTTCAGAAATATCATTATAGCCAACTGTGGTGAAATTGCTTGTCGGGTTTTTCGGACAGATCGTGCCGCACTGTTTTTCCTCACCGTACGTTAACTTACCTAAGGAGAGCCCCTCATGTTAACCGCCGCCGTGCTCCTTCTCGCCGCCAGTGCTGCGCCAGATTGCGCCAATGCGATGACCGACGCGGATATGCAGGCCTGTTCCGCCGCGGACCTCAAGCAGGCGGAGGCCGCGCTGGCCTCGCAGTGGCGGAAGACCGGCGATTTCATGAAACGGCGGGATAGCGAGTGGAAAAAGGGTGAGCTTGGCAAATATGACCAGCGCACCGGCTTTTATGCTTCGCTCCTCGCCTCGCAACGGGGCTGGATCGCCTATCGTCAGAATTTCTGCGCCGTCGAAGGATATAAGATGCGCGGCGGCACCGGGGAACAGCTCGAATATCTCGGCTGCATGATAACCATGGCCGAAGCGCGGACCAAGGAATTGGCCGATCTCGTCCGCCATTATAATGGGGAATGAGGCACCGGATTATGCCGCAAGCACTTCCTTTTTCACCTTCTCCCCGAATTTCGTTTCGGCTTCATGCAGATCATAGGCGGCCTGCATGTTGAGCCAGAGCCGTGCCGGGGTTCCAAGCGATGCTTCAATCCGCAATGCGGTTTCGGGGCTGATGCCGCGTCGGCCCGCGACAATATCCTGGATACGTTGCGGCGGCACGCGCAGTTTTAAGGCGAATGCATTGGCCGAAAGACCGCGCGCTTCCAACTCTTCCTTGAGTACCGCGCCCGGATGCACGGACTGGAATGCAAACTGGTTCACAACTCACTCCTCAATGATAATCGACAATTTCGACGTCTTCCGCATTGCCATCATGGAACCGAAACACCAGTCGCCACGGCCCGTTGATGGTCATCGCCCATTGCCCCTGACGATCACCCGTCAACGCATGCAATCCTACCGATTTCAGCGGCGGAATGTCATCAAGCGATTGCGCGGCGTGAAGCAATTGCAACCGCGCAAATGCCTTGGCAATATCCATGCCACTGAATTTCGATTTGCCTTCAACCGCAAAACGCTCTGTCGCACGATTGGCAAAGCTGATGATCATATACAATATGTGCCACGATAGCCATGACACGTCAACCATATTATAATTTTTGAAAGCCTGCATCTAATGTTCAAAAAAATTCTTATCGCCAATCGTGGCGAAATCGCGTGTCGGGTTATTCAGACCGCCCGCAAAATGGGTATCCAGACGGTGGCGGTTTATTCCGACGCCGATGCCCGCGCGCCGTTTGTGCAAATGGCTGACGAAGCCGTGCACATCGGCCCGTCCCCTGCTGCGCAATCTTACCTCATCGCCGACAAGATCATTGCGGCGTGCAAGGAAACCGGGGCGGAGGCGGTGCATCCTGGCTATGGGTTCCTCTCCGAACGCACCAGCTTTGCCGAGGCGCTGGCGAAGGAAGGCATCGCCTTTATCGGTCCGCCGGTGAATGCGATTGCCGCGATGGGCGACAAGATCGAGTCCAAAAAACTGGCCAAGGAAGCGGGCGTTAACGTCGTCCCCGGCTTTGTCGGCGAAATCCGCGATACCGATCATGCGGTCGAGATTTCCAACGAAATCGGCTATCCGGTGATGATGAAAGCCTCGGCGGGCGGCGGCGGCAAGGGGATGCGCCTTGCCTATGACGAAAAGGATGTGCGCGAAGGCTTTGAAGCGGTGAAGCGCGAAGGCCTCAACAGCTTTGGAGATGACCGTGTGTTCATCGAAAAATTCATCCTCAATCCGCGCCACATCGAAATCCAGATCCTTGGCGACCAGCACGGCAATATCGTCTATCTGAACGAGCGCGAATGTTCGATCCAGCGCCGCCACCAGAAGGTCGTCGAAGAAGCGCCATCGCCCTTTGTCACGCCCGCGATGAGGAAGGCGATGGGCGAGCAATGCGTCGCGCTCGCCCGCGCGGTCGGCTATTATAGCGCGGGGACGGTCGAGTTGATCGTTTCGGGCGCGGACCCGAGCGGCGAAAGCTTCTATTTCCTTGAAATGAACACCCGGCTTCAGGTCGAGCACCCGGTGACCGAGGCGATCACCGGCATTGACCTGGTCGAACAGATGATCCGCGTCGCGGCGGGCGAAAAACTACCCTTCACGCAAGATGATATCGGCATTGATGGCTGGTCGATTGAAAATCGCGTTTATGCCGAGGACCCCTATCGCGGATTCCTGCCTTCAACGGGGCGGGTATCGCGCTATGGCCCGCCGGTCGATGGCTGGACCAATGACGGCGCGGCCAATGGCCGTCGCGGCGTCGATGGCGTCCGCGTTGATGATGGCGTCTATGAAGGCGGCGAAGTGTCGATGTTCTATGACCCAATGATCGCGAAGTTGATCACCTGGGGCGAGACGCGCAATGAGGCCATCGCCAAGCAGATTGAGGCGCTCGATGCGTTTGAACTGCAAGGGCTTGGCCATAATATCGACTTCCTTTCGGCGCTCATGCAGCATCCGCGTTTCCAAAAGGGCGAACTGACGACCGGGTTCATCGCGGAGGAATATCCCGAAGGCTTCCACGGCGCGCCGGCCGGTGAAACGCTGAGCCGTGATCTGGCCGCAATTGCTGGCTTCATCGCCACCGCCGAAGCCGACCGCGCGCGCCGCGTTGACGGACAGCTTGGCGACCGCCTGCGCCCGCCCGCCAATTGGCAGGTCAAGATGGGCGATGCGCTCCATGTCGTCCAGATGAGCGAAGATGAGGTGATGGTTGATGCAGAACCTGTCGATCTCGCCTTGGCCTATACGCCGGGCGACCGCATGGTCGAAGCGGAGATTGACGGCGCGCCGCTGACGGTCAAGGTCGCCAAGACGCGCGGCGGGCTGACGCTGACGACGCGGGGGGCAAGCCATAAACTGCGCGTGCTGCCGGGCCATGTCGCACCGCTTGCGCAATTTATGATCGAAAAGGTGCCGCCGGATATGTCGAAATATCTGGTCTCCCCGATGCCCGGCTTGCTCGTGCGGCTTGAGGTTGATGCCGGCGATAAGGTGGAGGCGGGGCAACCGCTCGCCGTCGTGGAAGCGATGAAGATGGAAAATATCCTGCGCGCGGAAAAATCCGGCTTGGTCAAGTCGGTCAATGCGAAAGCGGGGGATAGTCTGGCGGTGGACGAGATTATCTTGGAAATGGAGTAAGGGCGAAGCCAAATTTCCGTAGTGCTGAGCTTGTCGAAGCGCGTCTCCCGGTATAGCGCCAAGCTGAGAAACGCCCTTCGACAGGCTCAGGGCTTCGGAGCTTTCAAATGCACCACCCCCACGACCCTAGTAATCCGCCCGCCGCGCCGATCAGCTTCGATGATTTCCTCAAAGTCGATATCCGGGTCGGCACAATCATCGCGGCGGAGCCTTATCCCGAGGCGCGCAAGCCCGCCTATAAGCTGCTGATCGATTTCGGCCCCGCCATCGGTTGCAAGAAATCGAGCGCGCAGATCACGCATTATTACACGTGCGAAGAGCTTGTCGGGCGCAAGGTGGCGGCGGTGGTCAACTTCCCGCCGCGCCAGATCGGCAAGTTCATGTCCGAGGTGCTGACGCTCGGCTTTGGCGATGAAGCAGGCGAGGTGGTGCTGTTCGCGCCCGACCATGCGGTTCCGGACGGGTCGCGATTATTCTGATTTTTTTGCTGTCCTACAGGATTTCGGAATCGCTAAACTGCCGGTTATGAGTCTTCGCTTAGCGACCAAATCGACCCATGAGCGTCACCTGACGCCGCTCGCCGTCAGCCTGTCGAAGGGCGAGATAGGCGGCGGCGGGGCTCGTCAACCTGTGCTGCAATGGGCTCAACAGGAACAGCCGCATCAACATCTTGTGCCCGCCCTGTTTGAAAAAATTTGCTCGAAGTCTATGAACTTTAGGAACGTAAGCGGGTGTTTTTGGCAGAAATCCGCGGATATAATTCCCTATATAATTTTTCAACCGGCACCTACTATATCTGGGGCCGCCATATCCGGCCTTGCCGTTGCGCCGGGCAATTGCCAAAAGCGCATCGAGGCGCGGCCGCCGGACGGTGCCGCCAGGAACAGGAGAGGGTGGGGCGATGACCACGGCACAGTCAGCCACTGAAAAAGTCCATGTCGAAGGCGGCGTTCATCATGAACTCACGCCCAAAGAAACGCGGCTCGTGATTGCGGCCTCCTCGCTCGGCACCGTTTTTGAATGGTATGATTTTTTCATCTACGGAACATTGGCCGCGATTATCGGCCGGACATTCTTCCCCTCGGGCGATCCGACGATGGAATTGCTCTTGTCGCTGCTGGGCTTCGCGGTGGGCTTTGGTTTCCGCCCGTTGGGCGCGATCCTGTTCGGCTATTTCGGTGACAAGCTGGGGCGCAAATACACCTTCCTCATGACCATCACGCTGATGGGGCTTGCGACCGCGGCGATCGCCTTTGTGCCAGCGCAGGCGCAAATCGGGATGGCGGCGCCGGTGATCATCCTTATCCTCCGGATCCTGCAAGGCCTTGCGCTTGGCGGCGAATATGGCGGCGCGGCGATCTATGTCGCCGAACATGCGCCGCCCGAAAAGCGCGGCTTTTACACCAGCTTCATCCAAGCCTCGGTGATTGGCGGGTTTATCTTGAGCCTTGCGGTGGTGCTCGGCACCAAGCTCGTCTTCGGGGGCGACGCCTTTGATAGCTGGGCCTGGCGCCTGCCGTTCGGCTTTTCGCTGGTCCTGCTCGCGGTGTCGCTGTGGATGCGCCTGAAGCTCAATGAAAGCCCCGTGTTCAAGGCGATGAAAGAGCAGGGCCAGGTTGCGCGCAATCCGCTCAAGGAAAGCTTCACCTATCCGGGCAATATCAAGCGCATCATGGTTGCGCTGTTCGGCATCGCGGCGGGGCTGACGGTGATCAGCTACACCGCGATGTTCAGCCTGCTTTTCCTTCTCACCGGGCCGTTGCGGGTTGATACGACGCAGGCCGAAATGATCGTTGGTGCAGGCTCGTTGATCGGGACGATTGCGTTTATCTTTGCCGGTTGGTGGTCGGACCGGATCGGGCGCAAGACGCCGATTATCCTTGGCTATATCCTCACGCTGGCGCTGCTGTTTCCGGCTTTCCATCTGGTCGGGCGGGTGGCCAATCCCGAAATCAGCCGCTTGGCGGAAACACATCCGGTGCTGGTTACGGGGAGCGATTGTGCGTTCAATCCGCTCGCCAAGGAACAGGCGACCGAATGCGGCAAGCTGCTGGCGGGCCTCACCAAGGCGGGGATCCCCTATGATACGCAGGTCGGCCCCGCGCTCAGCGTGAGCGTTGGCGGCGAGCGCCTTGGCAATGCGAGTGCCAAGGCTGTCGAGGACCATATCCGCGCGAGCGGGATCAGCCTTGAAAAAGTGAAGCTTGGCGCGGGGCAGATCGCGGTGGTGCTGGCGGTGATCATCTTCGTGTTCAGCTGGTCGGGCCTTACCTATGGCCCCGTCGCCGCGCTCCTCTCCGAAATGTTCCCGCCCGCGATCCGCTATTCATCGCTCTCCATCCCCTACCATATCGGAACGGGCTATTTCGGCGGATTTCTGCCGCTGGTGAGCCAATATATCAACGCCAAGACCGGCGATCCCTATAACGGTCTGTGGTACACGTTCGCAGTGGTGTTGATGGCCTTGCTGGTGACATGGTTCGGGCTCAAGGAAACGCATAAGGCGGCGGCAAGCGATGGCCCGCTGGACGATGCCCCGCTGGACGATGTACCGGCGGGCGGCTAGAGGGCAGGCGTGACCGATTACCAGCCCCCGCTTCGCCTCAAACTTTCCAAATCCGCCCTCCAGTCCAACTGGCGCTGGCTGGCGGGCCGGAGTGGTGCGGCGGCTTGCGGCGCGGCGATCAAGGCCAATGGTTACGGCCTCGGCGCGCGCGCGGTTGTCGAGCATTTGCAGGACGCCGGGTGCCGCGATTTCTTTGTCGCGACCTGGGGAGAGGCCGCCGACATTCTACCCGCCATAGCGGAAGGGACCAGCCTTGCCGTGCTCCACGGAGTGCGCGCGGCGGACATGGCGCAAGCGGCGGACAGTCGGGCCCGCCCCGTGCTCAACAGCGTCGACCAAGTGAAGCGCTGGAAGGAAGCGGGGGGAGGACGTCCCTGCGACGTGATGGTCGATACCGGCATGAACCGCCTCGGGCTGACGGTTGAAGAGGCATTGTCCGGTGCGCTCGACGGCCTCTCCATCGTCACGCTGATGAGCCATTTGGCGAGTGCAGACGATGACGGTCCGCAAAATGGAGACCAACTGGCGGCATTCCAGCAGGTCAAGAGCGCCGTCACCGCCCGGCGTTACAGCCTCGCCAATAGTGCGGGCATCTGCCTGGGGGACGATTATGCGTTCGACCTCACCCGCCCCGGCATAGCGCTATATGGCGGGATCGTCCGGCCCGAAATGCAAGGCTATATCCGGCAGGTCGTCTTCCCCGAAGCGGAAGTCTTGCAGCTGCGCACCGTCCAACCCGGTGATCTGGTCGGCTATAATGCGCGTTACCAAGCCACCGAAGCGCATGCCGTCGCCATCATTAATTTGGGCTATGCCGACGGCTATCTGCGGGCGTTTTCCGAAGGGAAGGGCGGGGCGTCATGGCAGGGCCATCGCCTGCCGCTTATCGGGCGGGTCTCGATGGATCTGGTCGAACTCGCCGTCCCGCAAGGTTGCGCGATCAAGGAAGGGGATTGGGTCGCAATCGACTATGATCTCCCCACCGCCGCAGCCGCCTCCGGCCTGTCGCAATATGAATTGCTGACCGGCCTCGGGCGGCGTTACGAGCGGGTGTGGGAATAAGGCGTCAGCTGCGTTCGACGCAGAGCGCAATCCCCATGCCGCCACCGATGCAGAGCGTGGCGAGGCCTTTTTTGGCATCGCGGCGCTCCATTTCATGGAGGAGGGTGGTGAGCACGCGCGCACCGGATGCCCCGATGGGGTGGCCAATAGCAATCGCGCCGCCATTCACATTGACCTTATCCGCCGGGAGACCAAGTTCCTGACATACCGACAAGGCCTGCGCCGCAAAGGCTTCGTTGGCCTCGATGAGGTCGAGGTCATCGACGCTCCAGCCCGCCTTTTCGAGCGCCTTCTTCGTCGCCGGAACCGGGCCGATGCCCATGATCGACGGGTCAACCCCGGCGGTCGCCCAGCTCGCAACGCGGGCGAGGATCGGCGCACCGCGCTTTTCGGCTTCCTCGCGGCTCATCAGGACGAGCGCTGCGGCGCCATCATTGATGCCGCTTGCATTGGCGGCGGTGACAGTACCATCCTTCTTGAATGCGGGGCGCAGGCCGGACATCGCCTCAAGCGTTGCACCCGCCCGGATATATTCGTCCTGATCGACAATCGTATCGCCTTTGCGGCCCGAGACGGTGACCGGCGCGATTTCTTTGGCAAAGCGCCCTTCGCTGCGCGCTGCTTCGGCCTTATTCTGCGAGGCCACCGCGAGGCGGTCCTGATCTTCACGGCTGATCTGATATTGCTCCGCCAGATTTTCCGCAGTGATGCCCATGTGATAATTGTTGAACACGTCGGTCAGGCCATCCTTGATCATGGTATCGACCAGCTCAAGATTGCCCATCTTGGTACCGCCGCGCAGATTTTGGGCATGGGTGGAAAGCGACATGCTTTCCTGCCCGCCGGCAACGACGATGTCCGCGTCGCCGGTCTGGATCGCCTGGGTGGCGAGCGCCACTGCGCGCAAGCCCGATCCGCACACCTGATTGAGGCCCCATGCCGGGACTTCCTTGGGGATACCGGCAGCCATCGAGGCTTGGCGCGCCGGGTTCTGGCCTTGGCCTGCGGTCAGGACCTGGCCGAGGATGACCTCCGACACATCTTCCGGCTTCACGCCCGCATCGGCAAGCGCAGCCTCGATTGCGACCTTGCCCAGCTCATGTGCGGGAACACTGGCGAAGGCACCCAGAAAACTTCCGACGGGGGTGCGGCGGGCGGCGGTGATGACGACGTCGGTCATGGTAGAACTCCTGCAATTTTTTCCGGCAACCATCTTGTGCCGCTTATTTGGCGAATAATGCTTTTCGACTCCGGTGAAACTTATCGTTTATGCTGCACCTGCGAAAGCCAGTTTGCAAGAGGGTCCCACAGGCTCGCCCGCGCGGATGATCCGACCACCATGCCAACATGCCCGGCGGGCGAGGCCATGGTCTCGATCCCGTCCGGGCAGGCATCAAAGGGTACGATGCGATCACCGGTCGAGGCAAATTGCCGGGCGGGGCACGATAAAGCCTCGGGCGAAACCGTCTGTCCGGCGATGATCCATTGTCCTGATCCCGGTCTATTGTCGCGAAAGAGGGCGGTGAATAACTCTTCACCGGCGCTGAATGTCAGCGGCTCCCCGTCATTGGCCCAATCTTCAAGTGCGACGAATTGCGCGAGTTGGTCGGGGCTGCTGTCTGCCAGTCGCGCATATTTTTTGACCGTGCGCTCCGGGTCCATACGCCAGAAGGCGGTTTGGAGAACCTCCATCGGCACAAGGCCGAGGCGCGCACAGGCCGCTTCATTGTCGGCCCACAGGCGGTTCAGCATAGCACGATCCTCGCCATATCGGTCGAAATGCCAAGGCGAGGCGATGAGCGACAGGCTTTGCACCGGAGCAAGGCAGGCCGCCGCCAGCGCCATCGTGCCCCCGACGCAATAGCCGACCAGATGGGGTGGCGCGATGCGGGTCGACAGCTGCGCGATAAGCGGCAGGAGATGATCGGAGATTAACGCCGACAGGCTCTCGCCGCGTTGGTCCGCACCGGGCCGCCCCCAATCGACCAGCAGCGGTCGAAATCCTTGGGCCCGGATATGTCGAATGAGGCTATTGCTCTCATGAAGGTCAAGAATGAAATGCGGATTGATGATCGATGGAACAAACAGCACCGGCGCACCATCGCCGCCATAATCGATGAGGCGCACGCGCCCCTCATCGGCGAAAACCAGCTGCGGCCGCTCGGTCACGGTCCGCTCGGCCCGTTGATAAAGCGCCAGCCCTTCGAGGGCGCGTACCGCAAGGGCGGGGTCATGCTGCGCGGTTTCGCGCACCAGATCGAGGAACAGCGGCAGCGGGCGCGGGCGGTTCAGCAGCGGGCGCATCAAGCGTCCGTCCTTGTGCGCCGCAATGCGTCAGGTTGCGGTGCACAAGATGATTGTGCTATGCAGCAAATACGCATTTTGCACTATCCTTCTATCCCGAAAGAACGCCTGATGGCCCGGTCACCGAACACGCCCCGCAATGAGTCAGACGCCGATGGTAACAGTAATACCGTCATCATCAAGAAATACGCGAACCGGCGGCTCTATAATACCGACAAGAGCTGCTATATCACGCTGGAAGATCTGGCGGAAATGACCCGCAAGGGCACCGACTTCAAGGTGGTGGATGCCAAGAGCGGCGAAGATATCACCCATGGCGTTCTCACCCAGATCATCATGGAAGAAGAAGCGCGCGGGCAGACCATGTTGCCGGTAAGTTTCCTCCGCCAACTGATCGCGATGTACGGGGATTCGATGCAGGCGATGGTGCCGCAATATCTCGAAGCCTCGATGGATGCGTTCCGCACCAACCAGCGCCAGTTCCAGTCGGCGCTGCAAGGCGCGCTGTCGGGCGGTCCCCTTGCCGAGATTGCCAAGCGTAACATGGCGATGTTCGAGGCGGCAACGAGCGCGTTTCGACCACAACCCAAGGCCGACCAGCGCGACGCCGAGATCGAAGCGCTTAAGGCCGAGATCGAAGCGCTCAAGGGAAAGAAGTAAGGGCGTACACTTGCCCCTTCACCTTCGGGTCAATCGCGTTTAACGCGCCCATATCCATATAGAGAATAAAGCGAAGACCATGGCCATCAAGCACGCGCTCAGCATCACCCGCGAACAGGATTTTGCCGCCTGGTATCAGGAAATCGTCAAGGAAGCCGACATGGCCGAGGAATCGGGTGTGCGCGGCTGTATGGTCATCCGTCCGTGGGGCTATGGCATCTGGGAACGGATGCAGCAATTGCTCGACCGCCAGATCAAAGCCTCGGGCTATGATAATTGCTATTTCCCCCTGTTCATTCCCTTGAGCTATTTTTCCAAGGAAGCCGAGCATGTTGATGGTTTTGCCAAGGAAATGGCGGTCGTCACCCATCACCGGCTGATCGGTGATGGCGAGGGCGGGTTGATCCCCGATCCCGAAGCTAAACTGGAAGAGCCGCTGGTGGTTCGTCCGACTTCGGAAACCGTGATCGGCGCGGCCTTTTCGCGCTGGGTGCAATCGTGGCGCGATTTGCCGGTGCGCATCAACCAATGGGCCAATGTCGTGCGCTGGGAAATGCGCACACGCATGTTCCTGCGCACCACCGAATTCCTGTGGCAGGAAGGCCATTCCGCTTTTGCTACCGCCGAAGAGGCGTTGGACGAGACCATGAAGATGCTCGGCGTCTATCGCGATTTTGCGCAAGATTGCGTCGCGATGCCGGTGATTGCGGGCGAAAAGCCCGAGCATGAACGCTTCCCCGGCGCGGTTTCGACCTTCTCGATCGAGGCGATGATGCAGGACGGCAAGGCGCTGCAGGCAGGGACCTCGCATTTCCTCGGCACCACCTTTTCGGCGGCGCAGAATATCCGCTATCAGGATAAGGAAGGCGGCCACGCGCTGGCGCAGACGGTGAGCTGGGGCATGTCGACGCGGATGATTGGCGGCCTCATCATGACCCATGGCGATGATGACGGCTTGCAGGTCCCGCCCAAGATCGCGCCCTATCAGGTGGTCATCGTCCCCATGCTGCGCGATGATGATGGCGATGAGGCGATCATCGACTATTGCCGCAGCCTGGTTGATAACCTCAAGGAACAATCGGTCTTTGGCGAACCCGTGCGGGCGCTGCTTGACCTGCGCGCGGAGAAATCCGCCACCAAGCGCTGGAGTTGGGTCAAGAAGGGCGCGCCGATCATCGTCGAGGTCGGCGGGCGTGATGTGGCTGGCGGCAACGTCTCGGTGCTGCGTCGTGATCGCCTCTATCGCGACGATGGCAAGCTCGCCTCCGAAATCCTTGCCAAACAGGATTTTCAGGACGGCGTGAGCGCGACGCTCGAAGACATCCAGTCGGGCCTGTTTAACCGCGCGCAACAAAAGCTCGACACCCGCATCCGCCGCGACATCGCCGATATGGCCGCGCTCGCCGCCTATTATGAGGGCGAAAAATATCCGGGCTGGGTCGAGGTTAACTGGTCGCGCCCGACCGGCGAAACGCTCGACAAAATCGTGGAGCAGTTGAAGGCGCTCAAACTCACCATGCGCAATGTGCCACTCGACGGCCAAAAGGCGCAAGGCGCGTGCTTCTTCACCGGCCAACCGGCGGTTGAACGGATTTTGATCGGCAAGGCTTATTGATTTTCTGCGGACCCGAGCGTCTCCGGTTTCGTATAAGCCACCCCGGCCCTTTATTTATCCTCTCATTGCGCTGCATGATCATGCGTGTGCGGCGATCAGCGTTGGCGCACGCCGGCTTTTTTTGCGGGAAAAACGCAAAATCATCAACGCAAAGACCATCCGGCGCTGCGGGCAACTAGCGCGGGAGCCACTCACCGGGAGCCATTCACCGGGAGCCATTCACTGGCAGGATGTTTTGCTGATGCGATCCGCGAACAGGCCGGGCGATTATGGTCGGGGAGACAGGATTCGAACCTGCGACCCTCTGCTCCCAAAGCAGATGCGCTACCAGGCTGCGCTACTCCCCGACTTGGGTTGGCCGTGTGGGTGTCGCTGACACCGGGCCGAACTGGTGGGTGGCTCCTAACGGCAGGGGCGGGGGAGTGCAACTCCCAAAATCGCGGCGGCGGTGGAAGCTGGGTTATTAGGACGAGCGAAAGCGGGGGGAATGCCCGCTTTCGCCGGACAGTGCATGCATAGAACGGGGAGGAATGCTTGTTCGCCAAATGTTCTTTTTCCTTGCGCTGCGAGGAAAAATCCTTTATGGTATTTCCATGCCCCATATTTTGCCGCCCATCAGACCGGATTTGCGCGGTCCCCAGCCAGAGGCGACTGATGCCACCACCCGCGCGGATGAAGCGCGCATGCATGGATCTCGCGCGATGGATGCTTCCCCCGGGCAGGCACCGGCGCATGAAGGCCCTCCATCATCCCCAAGCCCGGCTGTCGCGTCCGTAAGCGCGTCGCTCGGCTCCATCCCGGACGATGACGAATATATCCCGGAACTCGATGATTTCGTTCCCGTGCCGCGCCGCTCCAACCGCCATGATGGCTGGAGCGAGGCGGCGCAGCGCGAATTTATCCGCGTGCTTTCGCTCATCGGCAATGTCACGGTCGCGGCGCGGGCGGTGGGGAAAACGCGCGTTACCGCCTATCGTTTGCGCAAATGCGAAGGGGCGGAAGGCTTTGCCCGCGCCTGGGACATTGCCGAGGATATGGGGCGCCAGCATATCCGCGATCTTGCCTATCTGCGCGCGGTCGAAGGCGAGCAACGCCCGGTGTTCCGCGGCGGCAAGCTGGTCGGCTATCGCACGGTTTATGACAACCGCCTGCTGATGCGCTTCATGCAGGTGAGCAAGCCCGAAACCTATAATAAGCAGCATCATTATCCGGGTGCCCCGGTGCCGCAGGCGCTGCACGCCGCTTATGCCGCGCTCGGCGGCGTCGATGCGGTCGATGCGATGCTAAAGCAGTTGGACCGCGACCTCACAAGGGTTGAAAAGGCGATGGCCGAAGGCACGCCGCTGCCCCCGCCGATCCTGTCCAGGCACCGCTAAAAGATCGCAAAGGTTACACTGGTGCATGAACAAAAAAGACGACACCCCGAAACTTTTGTAACCTTTAAACGGGTGATGAGGCCCCCTCGACGGGTTGGGCTTACTGTCCGCGATAATCGGGCTGCACCGGCGTAGGGCCTTCCCGGGGCGGGCTGGGCCGGGTGGTTCTGGCAGGCATTGCCTTGTCGGGCACCGGGCCGGATTTACCGGAAGTGCCCGATCCGCCCTTATCCGCGCCGTCCCCGGCGTCCTGGGCGGAAGCGGCTTTCTCGGCGATGTTCGGAGCACGGGCCTCTATCTCGCGGATTTTGGCCGCGACATCCTCGTTGGCCTTTTTTTCGATGGCCGCAGCGCCCGCTTCGGCGGGATCGGCCTCGGGTTTGGCATCGCCATTATCCCCCGTCTGCTGGCATGCAGCGAGGGCGAGGAGGGCAGGGAGGAAGGCAGGCGCAAGTGCCAAGGTGCGGTTCGGGCTCACGGCTTTTTCGGCTCCGGCGCAATCGTCTCGGGCGCGTTCGCCAGAATGTTGATCGCGGCGGTCCAGGCGGCGACATTCTGGCGCAACTTGTCGGGGTCGACCTTGTCGAGCGTATCATCGGGCGTATGGTGGAGGTTGAAATAGTCAGTGCCATCCTGGCTCAAATCAATGCCTGCCGTACGGCCGAGCGCGATGATGCCGCTGATGTCCGCCCCATCGCCCGCCTCGGTGGTGCTGCCCCGGGCGATGCCGAGCGGTTGCAAGGCGCGCTCCAACCGGGCGACGATAGGCTTTCCGGCTTCGCCATAGTTGGTTCCGAACTTCCAGACGCGGTCGGCGCCAAAGTCGGATTCGCCCGCGACCACATGGCTGTCGGCCCCGTGCGCGGCGGCATAGGCTCGCCCGCCATAGAGGCCGACTTCCTCGGCACCGGCCCACAGCACGCGGATGGTGCGGCGCGGCTTCGCGGTGATATGGGTCGCGTGGAGCGCCCCTGCGGTCACAATGCCGCAGCCAGAAGCATCGTCGATAGCGCCGGTTGCCAAGTCCCAGCTATCAAGGTGGCAGGCGACGAGGACGATCCCGGCGGCGGGATCAGAGCCGGGGATTTCGGCGATGACATTGCCCGATTCCTGCTCGCCGACAAAGCGGGGGGTGAGGGTGAGGCGCATCGACACCGGCTTGCCGCGCTTGAAGATGCGCTCCAGATTTTCGGCGTCAGGGAGCGAGAGGGCTGCGGCGGGGATGGGTGTTACCCCCTGGGGCCAGCTGGTCACGCCGGTATGCGGGTTACGGTGATAGTCGGTGCCGATCGAGCGGATGACAATCCCTGCCGCGCCCAGCTTGGCCGCCATCGCCGGAGCAACCCGGCGGACGCGACCATGATAACCATAGGAGCTGCCGTCCTGAGTCGGCTTCATATTGTGCGAGACGAACACGATCTTGCCTTTGACGCGGGCAGGGTCGGCGGCCTCGAAGCTTGCGAGGTCCTTGAAATAGACCACCTCTGCGGTGAGGCCGCCCGCAGGCGTCGCGCCGCTATTGCCAAGCGCCGTGAGGGCGAGGCGGGCGGGGAAGGGGGCGATGATCTCCGCCTTCTCCTCGCCGCGTACCCAGGTCGGCATTTTGTACGGCTCGGCGCGGACATTCTTGAAGCCAAGCGCCTTGAGTTTGGCAACGGCCCAGGCCCGCGCGCGTGCTTCGGCCTCGGTTCCGGCAAGGCGCGGGCCGACTTCGGTGGTCAGCCCTTCGACAATATCCCAAGCGATAGTGTCGGTGGAGAGCACCTTGTCGATCATCGGCTGGGCTTTGATCGCCGCGTCATCGGCGGCGACCGAGGCGGCGGAACCGGCTTGCGCCTGCGCCAGCGCAGCGCTGCTGGCAAAGAGGAAGGGAAGAAGGGCGATGCGGAGGGCTTGATATGTCATGGGACGAGAGGTGTAACGGGACAAACCGCTTTTGCCAATTCCCGTTTGCCTATTGGCAAAGGCTCGGCTAATTCGCCGCCAAAGCTTGATATGCCGGGCCGCACTCATGCGCCCGCATCCACACAGAAAACGGAGTATCCGCACATGGCCGCGCAATATGCCTATGTGATGAAAAACCTCACCAAGACCTTCCCCGGCGCGCAGAAGCCGACGCTCAACAATATCAACCTGCAATTTTATCAGGGTGCCAAGATCGGCATCGTCGGCCCGAATGGCGCGGGTAAATCGACGCTGATGAAGATCATGGCGGGGCTCGATACCGATTTTACGGGGGAAGCCTGGCCCGGTGAAAATATCACGGTCGGCTATCTTCCGCAGGAGCCGGAGCTTGATCCGTCCAAATCTGTGCTCGAAAACGTCAAGGATGGCGCGCGCGAAGTGGCCGACATGGTTGATCGCTTCAACGCCATCTCGACCGAAATGGGCGATCCCAAAGACGACACCGATTTCGACGCGCTGATGGAAGAAATGGGCAGCTTGCAGGAAAAGATCGACGCGGTGGATGGCTGGACGCTCGACAATCAGCTCGAAATTGCGATGGAAGCGCTGCGGTGCCCGCCGGGCGATTGGGCGGTGGATAGCCTTTCTGGCGGTGAAAAGCGCCGCGTTGCGCTCACCCGCTTGCTGATCCAGAAGCCGTCGATCCTGCTGCTCGACGAACCGACCAACCACCTTGATGCCGAAAGCGTCGAATGGCTGGAAAATCATCTCAAGGAATATGCGGGCGCCGTGCTGATGATCACCCACGACCGCTATTTCCTCGACAATGTCGTCGACTGGATTCTTGAGCTCGATCGCGGAAAATATTTCCCCTACGAGGGCAATTATTCGACCTATCTCGAAAAGAAGGCCAAGCGCCTTGAACAGGAAGAGCGCGAGGAATCGGGCCGCCAGAAAGCGATCAAGGACGAGCTCGAATGGATCCGGCAGGGGCCAAAGGGCCGCCAGACCAAATCCAAGGCACGTATTGCCAAGTTCGACCAGCTGGTCGAAGCCCAGGCGAACCGCGCACCCGGCAAGGCACAGATTGTCATTCAGGTGCCCGAACGCCTCGGCGGCAAGGTCATTGAGGTCAACAATATCTCCAAGGCCTATGGCGATAAATTATTGTTCGAAGACCTGTCCTTCACCCTGCCGCCGGGCGGCATTGTCGGCGTAATCGGCCCTAACGGCGCGGGTAAATCCACCCTGTTCAAGATCATCACTGGCAAGGAACAGCCGGACACCGGCTCCATCGACATCGGCCCTACCGTGCATCTCGGCTTTGTCGACCAGAGCCGCGACCATCTCAATCCGGCCAACAATGTCTGGGAGGAAGTGTCCGACAAGCTCGATTATATGAAGGTCAACGGCCATGATATGTCGACCCGCGCTTATGTCGGCGCGTTCAACTTCAAGGGGCAGGACCAGCAGAAAAATGTTGGCAAGCTGTCCGGTGGTGAACGCAACCGCGTCCATATGGCGAAGATGCTGAAGGAGGGTGGCAACGTCCTCCTGCTTGACGAGCCGACCAACGACCTTGACGTCGAAACGCTGGGCGCGCTCGAAGAAGCCATCGAAAACTTCGCCGGCTGCGCCGTGGTCATCAGCCACGACCGCTTCTTCCTCGACCGTCTGGCGACGCATATTTTAGCGTTCGAAGGCGACAGCCATGTCGAATGGTTCGAGGGTAATTTCGAGGCCTATGAAGAGGATAAGCGCCGGAGACTGGGCGATGCGGCAGACAGGCCGACGCGCTTGGCGTATAAGAAGCTTACCCGCTAGAGCGGGTTCTACACGATCTGGTTGGCGAAGAATCCGCTTCGCTGTAAAGTTATAACCAAGAGGTGCTGCGGGGAGGCGGGAGGCAAAAATGGCTTGCCTCCTCCCGCCTCCAGCGGGGACTTCCAAATGGCCGCTTCGCATAGTTTGAGCGCACTGCATCGATAATCGCCGCCGCCGCCGACACCTCATCAAGGTTTAAGCGCCGTCGGGAAAACATCATACGTCTCGCTCATGACGTGCTGGTTTTTTGTCACAAGGCCTCTACATTAATCCCCATGGCCAAACACCACAGCACAAAAAAGCAGCAAGGCTTGCCGTCGCGCGAGCAGATCATGGCGTTCATCACCGAAAGCGACCAACCTGCGGGAAAGCGCGAGATCGCACGGCATTTTGGCCTTAAAGGCAATGAAAAGATTGCGCTCAAGGCATTGCTTAAAGATATGAGCGATGAAGGCCTGATTGATGGCGCGGCCAACCGCGCCTTTCACAAAATGGGCGGCGTCCCAAAGGTTACGGTGCTGCGCATTGTCAGCATTGATGGCGATCAGCCGATTGCGGTGCCCGACCGCTGGGAAGCCGAAGGCCAGCCACCGCCACAGGTTCGCATCCTTGAAAAAGGGCGTAAATCGGCGCTCGGCGTCGGCGACCGTATCTTGGCGCGCACCGAAGAGCGCACCCATGGCTATGTCGCCCATGTGATGAAGAAGCTGCAAAAGGCGGCTGACTTGGTCATGGGTGTTGTTGAGGTCGAGGAGAGCAGCCGCGGCCCGCGCTATTGGGTGCGCTCTATCGATAAGCGCCAGCGGTTCGACTATCTCGTCAGCGATATTGGCGAAGCAAAGCCCGGCGATCTTGTGCTTGGCGAACCGTCGGGAAGGCCACCGCGCCAGATGGTCCGGGTGACCGATATCCTAGGCGACCCGCTTGCGCCCAAAAGCTTCAGCCTCATCGCGATCCACAAATTTGGCATCCCGTTCAATTTCCCCGAAAGCGTGATCGAGGAAGCCGAACGCGTCTCGCACCTTGATATCCATAGCGACAAACGCGAGGATTTGCGCCATCTCCCTATCGTTGCGATCGACCCCGTCGATGCGCGCGATTTCGATGACGCAGTGTGGGCCGCGCCCGATGATGATCCGGCCAATGCCGGCGGTTTCAAAACGATCGTCGCAATCGCCGATGTAAGCTTCTATGTCCGCCCCGGCAGCGGCCTTGATAAACAGGCGAGGAAGCGCGGCAACAGCGTCTATTTCCCCGACCGTGTCGTACCCATGCTGCCCCATGCGCTGTCCTCGGACAAATGCTCGTTGAGAGCGGGCGAAGATCGGGCCGTCATGGCCTGCCACATGGTCATTGACAAGCATGGCCAGATGAAGAGTTTTCGCTTCACCCGCGCTGTAGTGCGCATCCGTGCCAACATCCCTTATGAGGTTGCGCAAGCGGCAATGACGCCCGATACGGTGAAGCCTGAATATCGGCAGATGCTCGATAATTTCAGGGGACATGGCCAGCATATCGACCATCTCGCGCCCGATGGCGTCGATCTGGTCGAGGTTGCCTTGAAGCCGCTGTGGGCGTGCTGGGCGCTGCTGGAAAAAGCGCGAACGAAACGCAATCCGCTCGAACTGGACTTGCCCGAACGGCGCGTTGTGCTTGACGATCATGGCGCGATTGTCTCGGTGGCGGTGCGTGACCGGCTCGATGCCCACCGCGTCATCGAAGATTATATGATTGCCGCCAATGTCGCCGCTGCCAAGGCGCTGGAGCAGAAAAAGGCCCCGGTCATGTACCGCGACCATGAACCGCCGAGCCGCGAAAAACTGGTGACGCTCAAAGACTATCTGGCAAGCTATGATATTGCCCTTGCGCTGGGGCAGGTGATCCGGCCGGAGACGTTCAACCGCATCATCGCGATGATCGAAAACCATGAAGCCAAGCCGCAGATCATGGAACAGATATTGCGCTCGCAAACCCAGGCTTATTATGCGCCGGTCAACACCGGCCATTTCGGCTTGGCGCTGGGGAGCTACGCACATTTTACCTCGCCAATCCGACGCTATGCTGATTTGCTCGTCCACCGCGCGCTGGTCGGGGCCTATCATCTCGAAATGCCCGCACCGCACGATAAATCAATCCCGCGCACGACTACGTTATCGGGTGACGACTTCACCCATATGGCCGTGATCGGCGAGTTGATCAGCCAATATGAACGCCGCGCGATGGAGGCCGAACGGGAAACGGTTGATCGCTATGTCGCGGCCTATCTGGCCGAAAAGGTAGGCGAGGTACTCGAAACCCGCATCACCGGCGTGCAGCCGTTCGGCTTTTTCGCGACCGTTGAAGGGTTGGGCGGTGATGGATTGGTGCCAGTGTCAACGCTCGGGATCGAGCGCTTCCATTATGACGAAGCGACCCAATCGCTGATCGGCGATGAAAGCGGCGAAACCTATCATGCCGGGCAGCGCCTGCCGCTCCGGCTTGCCGAGGCCAACCCGCTGACAGGAAGCCTGCGCTTTGAAATTCCCGAAGGTGCCAATCATTTACCGGTGCGCGGTCGGCCACTCCGCCGCGATGGCAAGACGCGCAGCAGCACCAAGCCTGGCAATCCCAAAAAGGCGGGGAAATATCAGGTCGGTAAGCGCGGGCGCCCGGCCAATGTGCGGCATCAGGGCAAGAAACGCTGATTTGACCTTAGCTGAGGCGGTCGATTTCTTCCTCGGACAGCGAACCCGGAACAATCATCACGGGGCAGGGGAGCGTACCCGCATCGGGGCCGGTAAAATGCGCAACCAGGGGGCCGGGGTTACCGCTCGCTACAGCGCCCAGCACCAGCGCCGCAATCTCCCTGTTTTCTGTGAGTAAAGTTCGCACGACTTCGGTCGCAAGACCTTCGCGCACCGATATTTCCGGCCGCATCCCGCTTTCGGCAACGAGCGTCCCGGCAGCCGCATTGACCAGCGCCGCGGCGCGTTCCTGGGCTTCTGCCTTGATTGTCGCTTCAACCCCGCCCCAAGGGACAAATTCCTGCGGTTCGGTGACCGCGAGCACATGGACATTACCGCCGGTTTTGGCCGCGCGCCGCGCCGCAAAGCGCATCGCGAGCGCCGCTTCCGGACTTTCGTCGATCACCACCAGATAGGTGCGCATTGCCGTCCCCTTATATTGCGGTCTTGCCAGCGCCCACAAACGCTGAAGGAAACTGCGGCACATTCGTATGAAAGGCAAGGAGAAAGCGGAATTGCCCCTTGACCTTGCCCCCCAAAATGCGGTGGAAGGGGAGAACGCTACGACAAGCATAAAATAGAGGATGGCCTGACCGATGCCGATCGAATTGAAGATGCCCGCGCTTTCACCAACGATGGAAGAAGGCACGCTTGCCAAATGGCTGGTGAAGGAAGGCGACACGGTCAAATCGGGCGATCTGCTTGCCGAAATCGAAACCGACAAGGCGACGATGGAATTTGAAGCCGTCGACGAAGGCACGATTGCGCAGATTTTGGTCCCCGAAGGCACCGACAATGTAAAGGTTGGCACGGTCATCGCGGTCATCGCGGGCGAAGGTGAGGATGCGAGTGCAGCGAAGGCGCCACCTGCTGAGAAGGCCGAAGCGCCCAAGGCAGATGTGGCCCCCCAACCTGTTAGTAGCGAGCCTGTCAAAGCACAGCCTGTTACCCAAACCAGTCCTTCGACAGGCTCAGGACGAACGGAAACTGTTTCGAGCGCAGCCCCAACGGCAAAGGGTGATCGGATCAAAGCGTCCCCGCTCGCGCGCCGGATTGCCGAACAAAAGGGCGTGGACCTTTCAGGCCTCACCGGCTCTGGACCAGGCGGGCGGATCATCAAGGCCGACGTTGAAGGCGCGCAGCCGGGTGCAATTTCAACCTCCGTTCGTGCTGAGCCGCTCGAAGCACGCGCGCCCACCGCCGCACCCGCTCCTGCCAGCGATGGAGCGGTCCCCGAACCCTTTAGCGGCATTCCGCATTCGGTCGAAAAACTGTCCAATATGCGCAAAACCATCGCGCGCCGCCTGACCGAGGCCAAGCAGACCATCCCGCATATTTATCTCACCGTGGATATTCGTCTTGATGCCTTGCTCAAACTACGCGGCGAATTGAACGCGAGCCTTGAGCCGCGCGGGATCAAGCTTTCCGTCAATGATATGCTGATCAAGGCGCTCGCGGCCGCACTCAAGGCAACGCCGAAATGCAATGTCTCGATCTTCGGCGACCAGTTGGTGAGCTATGATCGCGCCGATATTTCGGTGGCGGTGAGCGTCCCCAATGGTCTCATCACCCCAATCATTGTTGGAGCGGATAGCAAGGCGATCTCGGCCATCGCCACGGAAATGGGCGAACTTGCCGGGCGCGCAAAGGAAGGCAAGCTGCAACCCCACGAATATCAGGGCGGCACCGCCTCGCTTTCCAACATGGGCATGTTTGGCATCAAACAGTTCGACGCCGTCATTAATCCGCCGCAAGGCATGATCATGGCCATTGGCGCAGGCGAAAAGCGCCCCTATGTGGTCGACGACGCGCTCGCCATTGCGATGGTGATGTCCGCCACCGGCAGCTTCGACCACCGCGCCATTGACGGGGCCGATGGCGCGCAGTTGATGAAGG
Organism: Pseudomonadota bacterium; assembly: GCA_023458055.1. GTDB lineage: Bacteria > Pseudomonadota > Alphaproteobacteria > Sphingomonadales > Sphingomonadaceae > JAFAFE01. The sequence goes on along the minus strand of JAEXAW010000071.1, from coordinate 10,440 downwards.
CGTTCAAGGAACTGGTCGAAAGCCCGCTGGGGTTGGTGGCTTGATGGAAACAAGACGCGAAAAGCTGATTTATTACGTCGCTGTACCGATCGTTTCAGCAGTTGTTGGCGCTATTGCTACCGTTATAATTGGTTCCGCGTTTGGAGTAGGGTCGCTAGACGAAAGTGTAAAAGCGGTCGTCTCGGACCACACCCTTACCGGACAACAACGGCAAGAAATGGTAAAATTACTTTTATCTCAAGATGACGATTTGTGGAGCGCGCTAAGGTTTCTGTTGGGGATGTCGGTAGCCCCGATAGCCGTATTAGTTGGCGCGTACGCAGCGAAAATTAGGAATTCTTAGATGTCTAATTACGACCTCATCGTTCTCGGTTCCGGCCCTGGCGGATATGTTGCGGCGATCCGTGCGGCGCAGCTCGGCCTCAAAACTGCTATCGTCGAACGCGAAAATCTCGGGGGTATCTGCCTCAACTGGGGCTGTATTCCGACCAAGGCATTGCTGCGCTCGGCGGAGATCCTGCATTATATGCAGCACGCCAAAGATTATGGTCTTGTTGCCGAAAAGATCAGCGCGGACTTGGAGGCGGTAGTCAAACGCTCGCGTGGGGTCGCGAAGCAGCTGAACCAGGGCGTCACCCACCTGATGAAAAAGAACAAAATCGACGTCTTCATGGGCGACGGCGTGCTAACCGGCAAGGATGCCCTCAAGGTCACGGACAAGGACGGCAAGGCGACGGACCTCAAGGCCAAGAATATCATCATCGCCACGGGTGCCCGCGCGCGGGAACTGCCCTTCGCCAAGGCGGACGGAAAGCGGGTGTGGACCTATCGCACGGCGATGACCCCGCCGGAAATGCCCTCCAAGTTGCTCGTCATCGGATCGGGCGCGATCGGCATCGAATTTGCGAGCTTCTACAATGATATGGGCGCGGAAGTTACGGTGGTCGAAATGATGGACCGCATCGTGCCGGTCGAGGATGCCGAAATCAGCGCGCATCTTGAAAAGGCCCTCGCCAAGCAAGGCATGACCATCATGACCGGCGCGGGCGTCGAGAAGATCGACGTCAAAGCAAATGGCATCACCGCCGCGATCAAGGGCAAGGATGGCAAGGTCGCCTCAACCGATTTCAGCCATGTCATCGTCGCGGTCGGCATCGTTCCCAACACCGAAAATATCGGCCTTGAAGCGCTCGGCATCAAGACCACCAAGGGCCATATCGATACCGATGCGATGTGCCGCACCAATGTTACCGGCATCTACGCCATCGGCGATGTCACCGCGCCGCCCTGGCTTGCGCACAAGGCCAGCCATGAAGGCGTGATCGCCGCCGAAGCCATTGCGCAAGCCATGGGCAACAAGGATGCGCACCCCCATGCGATGGACGCGCGCAACATCCCGGGCTGCACCTATTGCCACCCGCAAATCGCGAGCGTGGGCCTCACCGAGGCTAAGGCCAAAGAGGCGGGATACACGGTCAAGGTCGGCAAATTCCCGTTCATCGGCAACGGCAAGGCGATTGCGCTGGGCGAAGCGGACGGGTTCATCAAGACCGTGTTCGACGCCAAAACCGGCGAATTACTCGGCGCGCACATGATCGGCGCGGAGGTGACCGAACTCATTCAGGGCTATACCGTAGGCAAACAGGCGGAACTGGTGGATACTGATTTCATCCAGACCGTCTTCCCGCACCCGACCTTGAGCGAGATGATGCACGAATCAGTATTAGCCGCAGATGGCAGGGCGCTCCATATTTGATAAGGAGCGCCGCCAACTCCATTAAAATCTTGACAAATAACCTATTTGGTTATATGATGCCCCGTTAATCCCATTTCGGCAGGTGCATGTCGGGCCTTTTTGAGGCGGGACGAGGGTCAAGATGTAGCCGTCCGGTTGCGCTCGAAAGCGGAGCGCCAGGGAATCAAAATAGCGTTTCAGTGGGAACTTAGGGAATCTAGGGAATCAAAAACGTCTTTCGAGAGGGAACTTCGGGAATCTGGGGAACCAAAAAAGCCGTTTGAGAGGGAATCTAGGGAATCTAGACGGGCCTTGCGTTAATGTTTATGCCGTTTGAGTGGGAACTTGGGGAATCTAGGGAATCTAGAGAATCTCGCTAGGGGTTCGCGCCGACACGCATCATACAGGCTTGGGGGCATATCATGGCCGGAGGTTCGCCCCGCGTTATCCTGACCGCACTTGCGGCCAATGTGGGCATTGCGATTGCCAAATTTGTTGCTGCGGGGGTGACCGGATCGTCCGCGATGCTGACCGAAGGCGTGCACAGCCTCGTTGACAGCACCAACCATGTGCTGCTCCTTTATGGTAGCAAGCGCGCGCACAAAAAGGCCGATGAAGGCCACCCGCTCGGCTATGGCCGCGAGCTTTATTTCTGGTCCTTTGTCGTCGCGATCCTCGTGTTTGCGCTAGGCGCCGGGGTGGCGATATATGAAGGCATTCTCCACATTCTGGAGCCGGTTCATGCGGGCGATGCCAAATGGGCTTACGGGGTATTGGGCATCGCTTTTTTGCTCGAAGGCTGGTCCACCTGGGAGGCCATGCGCAGCTTTAGTGCCGCGAATAAAGGCAAGAACATCTGGCGCGCGATCCGCTCTTCAAAAGACGCCCCGACCATTGTCGTGCTGCTCGAAAATGGCGGTGCGATTGCGGGCATCATTATCGCCGCGCTGGGGATCGCGATCAGCCAATGGACGCATAATCCGGTGTGGGATGGAGTCGCCTCGGTCCTGATCGGGCTGGTGCTGGCGGCGGTCGCGATCTGGCTGGTGATTGAAGCCAAGGGCTTGCTCATCGGCGAAAGCGCAGACCCTGAACTCAGCGCCGCAATTCGCGAAATTGCCAAGCGTTCGTGCGTCGAAGAGGTCCGCGAGGTCGTCACCGTTCATGAATCCCCCGACATCGTGTTTGCCGCGCTGACGCTCGATTTCAAGGACGATACACCGGCATCCGAGGTCGAGCGCGCGCTGGTCGAAATTGAACGCGACGTTCACGCCGCGCACCCCATCGTCAAACGCGTATTCCTGCGGCCCTATGCCAATGAAGCGCAGATCCCGGATCTGGTGGTGCATCCGGAACGCGCCATCTAGGACAAAATCGAGGAGAGAAGCCCCATGAAATATGTGATCCCATTCGCCTTGGCCGGGCTGGTAGCGGCATCGCCTTCAAGCGCTGTCGCCAAAACCAAGGTTATCACCGCAGCCCGCATGGTCGATGTGCTGACCGGCAAAACGGTGGACTATCCCGCCATCTTTGTCGGCGAAGATGGACGGATCACCTCGATTGCCGATGCGCGAACGGTGCGTTGGGGCGCGGATGTCGAACAGATTGATCTTGGCGACAAGACTTTGCTTCCCGGCTTGATCGACATGCACGTCCATCTGGATAGTCCTGCCGACATCGGCGGCTATCGCGGGCTTGAATTCACGGACAGTTTCTGGTCCATGACCACGGTCGGTAATGCGCAGGATATGCTCAAGGCCGGCTTCACCACCGTGCGCAATGTCGGCTCGCGTGACCATAATGATATCGGGCTCAAACAGGCGATTGACGCCGGCTATACCTGGGGTCCGCGGATGGTGCCTGCGGGCTATGCGCTCGGCGCGACGGGCGGGCATTGCGATTCGACCTTTCTCCCGCCGAGCCTTGAAAAGGATCATAAGGAAGAAGGGATCGGCGATACGCCCGAAGAACTGCGCTATCAGGTGCGGCGCCAGCGCAAATATGGCGCGGAAGTCATCAAGGTTTGCGCGACCGGCGGGGTTTTCTCGCGCAATACCGAGCCGGGACAGCAGCAGCTTTCCGAAAATGAACTGCGCGCAATTGCCGAGGAAGCGCACCAATGGGGTCTGCGGACCGCAGCTCACGCGCATGGTGCCGAAGGGATCAAGGCGGCGATCAAGGCCGGGATCGACACAATCGAGCATGCCAGTCTGGTTGATGATGAAGGGATCAAGCTCGCCGCGCAGCGCACGCGACCTGTGTGGTTCTCGATGGACATTTACAACACCGATTACACCCAGGCCGAGGGCAAGAAAAATGGTGTGCTAGAGGATAATTTGCGCAAGGATCGCGAGGTCGCGCAGATCCAGCGCGACAATTTCCGTAAGGCGGTGAAAGCGGGCGTGCGCATGGTGTTCGGTTCCGATGCCGGCGTGATGCCGCATGGACAGGTCGGCGGCCAGTTCAAATATATGGTCGAATATGGGATGACCCCGCTTCAGGCTATTCAAGCAGCGACCCGCAACGCTGCCGAAGCCTTGGGCCGGGAAAGGGATGTCGGCGCAATTGCGGTCGGCCGTTACGCCGATGTCATCGCGGTCGATGGTGACCCGCTCAGCAATGTGCGGGTGCTGGAAAAAGTCGATGCGGTGGTGAAGGGCGGTGTTCGGCTTAAATGACGCCGCTAATGGTAGGGAGTCCCGCCTGCACGGTGGCTGAGACGCCATAAATCTCGGCGATGCGAGCGGCGGTCATGGTTTCGGCAGGGCTGCCATCGGCAATGATGCGGCCCCGATCCATCCACACAAGCCGGTCGGCGAAGCGGGCCGCAAGGGCGAGGTCATGGATCACTACCAGCGCGCCATTGCCGCGCGCCACATAGGCTGTGAGGAGATCCATCACCTGCCATTGGTGGCGCGGATCGAGCGCTGCCAGCGGTTCATCGGCGATGAGCAGCGGTGTATGCGCGGCGAGTACGCGCGCAAGATGGACCCGCGCCATCTCGCCACCGGAGAGCGTATCGGTGCGCCGGTTGGCGAGGAGCGTGATATCCACTTCCTCCATCGCCGCCTTGACCGCCGCCATATCCTCGGACGAGAGCCGACCCGGCGCTGCGCCATAGGCATAACGGCCCAGCGCCACCGTGTCGGTCACCGAAATCGGCCAAGCCATCGGGCGGAGTTGGGGAAGGTAGGCGAGGGTAAGTGCCCGGGCTTGTGGGGTGATCTGGCTCAGCGGCAGACCGTCAAGGTGGACCGTGCCTTTATATGGTGGTTCCAATCCGACGAGGCATCGCAACAGGCTGGACTTGCCCGCGCCATTGGGTCCGATCAGCGCGACCAGTTCGCCGGGTTGCAAAGTGAGGCTGGCGTCCTCCACCAGCACCGCCTTGTCTGCATGGAGGCTGACATGATGTGCTTCAAGCTTAGCCATGGCGCACATTGCCTTGAGCCAAAGCGATCCAGATGAAGAGGGGTGCGCCGATCAGCGCGATGACCACACCAAGTTGCATTTCATTGGGTGTCGGAAGCAGGCGCACGATGATATCTGCCAAAAGCACCATAATCCCGCCGAGCAGCGCTGCCGGGATGAGCGCGCGCCCCGGATCATGCCCGGTAAAGGGCCGCACCAAATGGGGGGCGACCATGCCGACAAAGCTGATCCCGCCCCCCAGTGCCACGCTCGCGCCCGTCGCAATCCCGGCTCCGATGATGGTCATCAGCCGCACCTTGCGGAGGTTCACGCCAAGGCCGTGTGCGCTCTCTTCACCTAAGGTCAACGCCGAGAGGGGGCGTCGCACCGCAAGCAAGATGCCAAGCCCCAGGATCATTAGCGGTAGCGTATAGGCGAGGTCGGCAAAGCTGCGGTTCGCGACCGAGCCAAGCATCCAGCGGATCATGTCGGCGAGCGAGAATGGGTTGGGCGCGAAGTTCAGAAGCAGGCTCATCAGCGCGCCCGCAACGCTGGAAAGGCCGACCCCGACAAGGATCAGGCTCGCCATCCCGCGTGCTCGTAGCGCCGCGATGCTCATCATGGCGGTAGCGCCGAGCGCGGCAGCGATGGCGGCCAACGGAACGATCAGCGGTGAGGCAGCGGCGAGCCCGAAATAAAGCGCCGTAGTCGCGCCAAAGGCAGCGCTCGCCGAGATGCCGAGCACGCCGGGTTCGGCGAGCGGGTTGCGCATCAGGCCCTGCAACGCCGCGCCACTCCCCCCGAGGACAATGCCGATAGCCAGCGCGGCAAGACTGCGGGGGAGGCGGATGTCGGCTATGATAAGGTGGTTAGCGGGGTCGGATGGGATGAACAGGGCCGACAGGATTTGGGGTAAGCTCAGCGGCGTCGCGCCCACACTCAACGATAGCGCGAGGCATGCCGCCAAGGCCGAGCAGAGCCCTATAAGGATCGCCCGTTCGCTCATGCCCCGCTCCGCATCGCCGCCAGTCGGGCGACGACATCACCGACCAGCCAGTTGCCACAACTCACCGCTGATCCAGGCACATTGAGTTGCGGTTTCCCCTGTAACGCCTGCGCGACCAAGGGATGTCGTGCGGAAGACCACGCGTCCTGATCATGCGCCTTATTGTCGAAAAAGGCCGCGAGCACCGCATCCGGCTGCTGTTTGGCGAGCCGTTCCAGCGGGAGGCTATGCCATCCCGGTGCTGCATCAAAATTGGTGTAGCCGCCCGCCCGGATAATGTCATCGATGAGCGATCCAGGCCCGGTGGTCACGCCGCCGGGGGTGAGGTAGAGGAGGGTGGGCGCGCTAGCATTAGCGCGCGTTTTAGCCGCTGCGATTTGTGCGTTAAAGTCTGCGATTGTCTGCTCTCCGGCGCTCTCGGCACCCAGCTTCTTCGCCGCAGAACGGATGTTGCCCGGAATATCGGCAAGGCTGGCGGCATAATCCAGTTGAACCAGCCTGACGCCTGCGCGGCTTAGCTGAGCATCGAGAGAAGGCCCGCCACCATAGCTTTTGACGACAACGGCAGGACGCAGCGCCAATATCTCTTCGATATTGGGCCGGACGCGTGGCAATCCGACCGCACGCGGCGCCGCAAAATTGCGGTCGAGTTCTACTTCACTTGATACCGCAGCGATGCGATTACGCTCGACAAGCTTCAAAAGCATCTGGTCGGCGCAATAATCGATACTCACGATTTTGCCGGATTGAGGTGGTGCCGGAGCAGGGCTGGCAGCGCAAGCGCTGACTAGCAACCCCAGCCCGACAACGACCATACGCATCAATAGCGCACCCGCACGCCGGCATAGAAAGTCCGACCAAGACTCGCATAGTCGGCGGCCGTTTGATAGCGTTCATCGGTCAGATTTTCAGCCCGCGCGAACAGCGTCACGATCCCACCCACGGGCACTGCGGCGCGCAGCCCGAACAACTGGTAGCCTTCCAGCCTTCGAAAATTGCCTGCATCGTCAAAACTGTCGCCGACCATGCTCATGTCCCCGCCGATGCTCCAACCGCTTGGCGCTTCATAGTCGAGCGATGCATGAGCGCTGTGCTTGGGACGTCGCGCAAGCTGCTTGCCAAAGGTGGTGTTCCCGGTCGCGATATCCTTGGCGTTGAGCAAGGTATAATTGGCGCTAAAAGTGAGGCTCGGGATGGGTTGGGCAGTGATTTCAAACTCGGCACCGCGGGCCCGCGTCTTGGCGAGGTTGAAATAGGTGCCATAGGGCCGCTTGCCATTGTCGCAAATCGCCGGGGTTGGGTTGGTGGCAGGGCAATAGCCATAAGCAATCTGGTCGCGCGTCGTGCGCGTGAACAGTGACGCTGAAAAAAGCAGCGCGCCGTTGAGCAATCTGACATCCGCCCCGGCATCGATACTTCGCGCAGTTTCGGGCTTTAGGCCCGGATTGCCGTAACCAAAAGCGCTTCCGTCGAGCTGGAACAGGGTTGGAGCCTTATAGCCCTCGCTATAACCCGCGCGTAGCCTCAACGCAGGGAGTATCTGGTAAGCACCGTTGGCGGCGAAGCTCGTATGTCCGCCATAATCGCTGTGCTGGTCATGGCGGACGCCAGCGACAAGGTTGAACTTGTCGTCGGGTTGAAACAACCACTGGGCGTAGCCGCTGTCATTATGGTTTGAAGCTTTGAGAGAACTCCAATTGTCCGCCGTGCTGAGGCGATTGGTCTCGCGCTCAAGTCCGAACAGTAAGCGGTGACCGCTGGCAACGGTCCAATCGCCCTTATAAGCGATGGTCTCGGTGCGTCCGCGCGCTTTAAATGTCGGGGCGGTGCCGCTGTGGGGATCATAATTATCACGGTTGATGTCCGCAATGCTGTATCCCAATCGGCTGATAAAGCGCCCATCGGCAAGCGCGAGCTTCAACCCGCCATAACCGTTGGCCTGCTGCGCGGCCGAATAAAGCGGTTGATCTTCGAGCGCGAAGGTCGTGAAATTATAGCCGTCAAGATCGATCCTGCTGTGCGTATAAAAGCCGCGCAATTCAAGCGTCAGCGGGTCTCCGAGTTCCGCATCAACCCGCCCATGCGCAAGATATTGCCGCATGCCGTCGGGTTCCGTGCCTGATGCGGCCGCGCTGATCCCGTCGCTCGCATAATAGCCGCCGCCCAGCGCATAGCCGACGGAGCCTTGCTGGCCCGCAATGCCTGCACTGGCGCGGCGGCTATCGTGACTCCCATATTCGCCGAGTGCCTGAGCCGTGAAGCCATGGTCGTCGGGGGCCAATGTCTCGATGGAAACCACGCCGCCAATCGCCTGATTGCCCCAAGTCGTGCTGTTCGCGCCGCGCAGTACCTCAATCGACTGGATATTGCTCGCAAGCAACGTGCCGAAATCAAAGCTACCGCCGGGCGAGGAGGGGTCATTGACCGCAATGCCGTCGATCAGCACACGCGTCTGTTCGGCTTCAGCGCCGCGAATGCGTACCGCAGCAAAACCCCCGAGCGGACCATTGCGGCTGATCGCAATGCCCGGTGTCCACGCCAACTGGTCAAGGACGGTTACCGCACCGCGTCGTTCCAGATCATCCTCTGTTACGAGCGTAATCGCGACATTGGCGTCGCTCTTGGGTTGTTCGATGCCTAGCGCGGTAACAATGATGGCTTCATCGTCCTCCTGATCGGCTGATTGCGCAAAAACGGGGGACACGCACAAAAGGCTGGCGCTAAAAAAAAAAAAAGACGAAACATATTTATTCCCTCATTAACAACATTAACCATGCCGTTATTCAGGAATGATCCCGCTTCTTATGGTGCACCCCGCCCGCAAGAACCAACGGCGACACGGGGCAGGTCTCCTGGCTTCCGGCTCAAGCGTCCTGGTTTGCGGCCTTCCCGGAAAAAAATGCTTTCCAGTGGCACTGTAGGCAAAACGGACTCGCCGGTCACAGTTGCGGGGGCAGCGCAGGCATTGAACCTGCTTCCCTTTTAAATCCCGTCGCCGGGAACCTCATGTCAGGGGCGCGCATAGGGCTGGGGATGATAAAAAGCAACAGCCTGCATTTCATGGATAACAAGATGTAAAACTGAAGTTAGCAATTTGTTGAGGAGGCACGGCTAAGACCGAAATTAGGAAAGAACGGGCTCGTTTCGGGCATGATTGGGGGATTTTTAATATGAAGCATGTGAGCATTTTCGCCATCGCCGCGCTGGCGATCTCAACTTCCGCATTCGCTCAAACCGCGCCCATCGCGCAACCGGTCGTTGCCGTTCAGGCTTCGCTTCCTGCGGTTGAAACGGGCTGGACCTTGCCCGCTAATACCGAGCTTACGGTCGCCGCTGCCAATGAATTGTCCTCCAAAAACCTCAAGGAAGGGGATGTTTTTGCGTTCACCGTGGTCAATGATGTGCAGTTGCAGAACCAGATTGTGATCCCGCGCGGTTCACGTGGTGAAGGCAAGGTTATGTGGCGGACGGGCAAGGGTATGTACGGAAAGTCTGCCAAGATGGAACTCGCCTTTGACTGGGTCGATGTTGGTGGGCAGAAAATTCCGCTCGCAGGCAAGCATCGCCAGGAAGGGGAAGGCAATACGGGCGCGACCGTCGGCGCCGTGCTCGCTGCGGGTCTTGTTGGCGGCATGTTCGTCACCGGCAAATCGGCCGTGGTTCCGCAGGGCATGCAGATGAAGGCGTTCACCAAAGATGCACTCCCGGTCGCGCCGGTGTTGGTCGCTCCGGCCACTTATGCTGTCGCAGCCCCTGCTGTTGCGCCGACTTACGCGCCGGCAGTGGCCACCCCTGCGGTCGTTGCGGCCCCAGCCGTACTTGCTCCGGCACCGGTCACTGTGCCTGCTCCAGCCTATGTTCCGGTTGCAGCGCCTCCCGCTGTTGTCCCGGCGCCGGCCGTCATAGTTCCCGCCCCGGCGGCGGCTCCGGCAACGCCGGTGGTGGTTGCGGTCAATCCCGCGCCTGCGCCCGTGGCCTTGGTGCCCGCGCCGCCTGTGACCTACGCCCCCGTGTCTCGCCCGGTTTATGTATCTCCGCCCGCGCCGCAGCCCAAACCGGCACAGACCCGCAATGATGGCGTCATCATTCAATAAGCTTTTTCGGAAAAGAGGAATAATAGGGGCGGGCCGAGCGTCCGCCTTTGTTATTTTTAGCGCCCGATGGCGGGCCGAAGCCGACGAAACGGAGAACTACACCTACGCTATAGCCCTCTAAATTGAAGCAAGAACGAATGGCTAAAATGGGGTGCGAAGCGGAGTAGCGGGTTCCAGCGGACATTCCATGAAAC
>JAEXAW010000065.1 GCA_023458055.1 Pseudomonadota bacterium | reverse complement strand
CGTGCGCGCCCGGAAGCGGGGTCATCAGCGTGCCGCCGGTTTCGGTCTGCCACCAGGTATCGACAATCGGGCAGCGCCCATCGCCCACGACGCGGTGATACCATTCCCATGCCTCGGGGTTGATCGGTTCGCCGACCGAGCCGAGCAACTTTAATGAGGCGCGGCTATGCTTCTGCACCCACTCATCGCCCTCGCGCATCAGCGCCCGCAAGGCGGTCGGCGCGGTGTAGAAGATGTTGACCTGATGCTTGTCGATCACCTCCCAGAAGCGGCCAAAGTCGGGATAGTTGGGCACGCCTTCGAACATCAGGCTCGTCGCCCCGTTCGCGAGCGGGCCATAGATGATATAGGTATGCCCCGTGACCCAGCCGATATCGGCGGTGCACCAGTAAATCTCGCCGGGCTTGTAATCGAACACCAGCTCATGCGTCATCGCCGACCATAAGAGATAACCACCGGTGGTATGGAGCACGCCCTTGGGCTTGCCGGTGGACCCGGAGGTATAGAGGATGAACAGCGGGTCTTCGGCGTTCATCTCCCACGGTTCGATATGCGGCGAGACATGCTCGCGCACGGTATGATACCAGACGTCGCGGCCCGCCTTCATCGACACCGGCGCTCCAGTGCGGCGCACCACGATAACACGCTTGACCGAAGGGCAATCGGTGAGCGCTTCATCGACATTTTCCTTCAAGGGCACGCGCTTGCCGCCGCGCAGGCCCTCGTCAGCGGTGACCACCACGGAGGAGTGGCAATCCTGGATGCGATTGGCGAGGCTGTCGGGCGAAAATCCGGCAAAGACGATGGAGTGGATCGCGCCGATGCGGGTGCAGGCGAGCATCGCCATCGCCGCTTCGGGGATCATCGGCATATAGAGCGTCACCCGGTCGCCGCGCCGGACCCCTTGCGCGCGCAGCACATTGGCAAAGCGGCAGGTTTCTTCAAACAGTTCGCGATAGGTGATGGTGCGCGATTCCCTGGGGTCATCGCCTTCCCAGATGATCGCAGGCTGGTCGCCGCGCTCCTCCAGATGCCGGTCGAGGCAGTTGTACGAGACGTTAAGCACGCCATCTTCGAACCATTTGATCCCGAAGGTCGCTTCATCGAAGCTGGTGTCCTTGATCCGGGTCGGAAAGGTCATCCAGTCAAGCCGCCCCGCCTCACGCCGCCAGAAGGTTTCGGGGTCTGCAAGCGCCTCGGCATACATCGCGTCATAGCGCGCCGCATTAATATACGCCCGCTCAGCCCATTCTGGCGGCACCGGATAGACGGCCTCGGACATGGTTGCTCTCCTTGGATCCTGCGCGCGCATCATCGGATGCGGCTCATTATTTTGCCCGCAGCCTAGCTATCCCGTCACCTCTTGGCACCCCCGACCATCGTCGAATGAACATCCGCCCCTTGTTCGACCAAGGTCTAGCTTCCGCAATACGCCGTTTTGCCCGAGCATCAGACCATGACCCGAAAGGTCTGCGCGGTGACAGGGCCAATAGAAGCCTGCGCCGCACCTGCTGGAGTTCAACCAAAACCTTCATGAGGGGAGGGTAAGATGAGCGGAATGAAAGGCAGAATTGGGCTGCTCGCAGGAGTCGCGCTGTTGGCGCTGACGCCTGTTGGAGCCATGGCCCAGAGCAGCAAGCAGACAGAGATGGAAGCGCGGCTGAAGGCGCTTGAGGAGAGTGTGGGAGCCTTGCGCGCCGAACTTGACGCCGAACGGGCGCGCAACGCCGAGCTCAAGCAAAACCAACAACAGACCGAACAAAAGGTTCAGGCCATCCAGACCGCCGCCGCAACGCCCCCACCCCCGCCTCCGGCGCCCGCCGATGGTTTCAAGGTCGGCGGCACCACGGTCAAGCTCAACGGCTTTATCAAGACCAACGCGATGTTCAGCCGCTGGGATGATGGTGATGTCGCGGGCAATACGCTCGGCCGCGATTTCTATTTGCCGCAATCCATTCCGGTCGGTGGCGTGCGCGAATCCACCGATTTCGATTTTTCGGGCAAGCAAACGCGGGTGTGGCTGACCACCTCGACGCCAATCGGCAAGCATAAGCTGGGTGGCCATATCGAATTTGATTTCCAGACTGCTGCGGGTACGCAAGGCTCGGAACGCACCACCAACGGCTATAATCTGGCCCTGCGGCGCGGCTTTATCACTTTTGATAACCTGCTCGCAGGACAGGAATGGTCGAACTTCCAATATACCGGCGCGCTCCCTGAATCGACCGATTTTGTCGGCGTGACCGAAGGCACGGTCTTCGTCCGCCAACCGCAAGTGCGCTATACCAAGAAACTGGGCGAAAATGCGGCCTTGTTATTCTCGGTTGAAAATCCGGAAACCGCGACAGCAACCCCAACCTCCGCCGCACTCACCGAGCAGGATGATGACCGGATTCCTGATTTCACCGCACGCCTGCTGTTGAAGCCGAGCTTCGGCGAATTGTCGCTGGCCGGTGTGGTGCGACAGCTTTCGGTGGATAATGGCACGCTCTCCGCACGCGGCACCGGCTGGGGCATTAGCGGCGCGGGCAAGGTTCCCTTCGGTCCCGACAAGCGCCATAATGTGAGCTTCATGGCCACTTATGGTAGCGGCATTGGCCGCTATGTCGGCTTGAACTTTGCCCCGGATGCCATCGTTTACGTGCCCACAGGGGGCGGGCTTGATCTCGCCAAGGTCAAGACGTTCGCGGGGTTTGCCGCGGCGCGCATCGGTCTCACGCCGAACCTGCGCACCAACCTCATGTATTCGATGCAGAATGTCGATTATCCAACCGCCTATCGTCCGGTCGGTGCTAACGAAAGCGCCTGGTCTGCGGCCGCGAACATTTTCTGGTCGCCGGTCAAGGGGTTCGACATCGGGGCAGAATATCGCCACGGTGTGCGCGAAATCTGGGTGTTGTCGGGCGGTCTCCCGACCACCGCGAGCGGACAACTCGACCGCGTCGAATTTGCGTTTAAGTATAGCTTCTAAACGATAACAAAAAGGGAGAGGATAATGGATCTTCACATGCAGGAACTTACGCCAGAGGAACTGGCGGCGTTACCCAAGCACCATAAGGCGACACAGAGCGAAAAACTCGTCATCGCCGCCTCGTCGCTTGGGACCGTGTTCGAATGGTATGATTTTTACCTGTACGGCCTTCTGGCAACCTATATCACCGCGCAGTTTTTCTCGGGCGTGAATGAGACTACGGGCTTCATTTTGGCGCTTGCAGCCTTCGCCGCCGGGTTCATCGTTCGCCCCTTCGGAGCGTTGGTGTTCGGTCGCCTCGGCGATCTTGTCGGTCGCAAATATACCTTCCTCGTCACCATGGGGATCATGGGCCTGTCGACCTTCCTCGTCGGTATGTTGCCAAGCTATGCGAGCATCGGCGTTGCCGCGCCTTTGCTGCTGGTCGGCTTGCGCTTGTTGCAAGGTCTAGCGCTTGGCGGCGAATATGGCGGTGCAGCGACCTATGTGGCCGAACATGCACCCAATCATAAGCGCGGGCTTTATACCAGCTGGATTCAGACGACGGCGACGCTTGGCCTGTTTGCTGCGCTGCTGGTGGTCATTGGCACCCGTGCGGCGATTGGCGAAGATGCGTTCAAGGAATGGGGTTGGCGCGTGCCGTTCCTCGTCTCGATCATATTGCTCGCCGTTTCGATGTGGATCCGCATGCAGCTTCAGGAAAGCCCGGTTTTCCAGAAGATGAAAGAAGAAGGTACAGCATCGAAGAAGCCGCTCACCGAAGCATTCGCCAATTGGGGTAACCTCAAATATGTAATCTTCGCTTTGTTCGGCGCAGTCGCTGGCCAAGCGGTGGTGTGGTACACGGGTCAATTCTACGCGCTCTTTTTCCTTGAAAAGATGCTCAAGGTTGACGGCATGACGACCAACGTCCTCATTGCCATTGCGCTGGTTATGGCGACGCCCTTCTTCGTCTTCTTTGGCTGGCTGTCGGACAAAATCGGTCGCAAGCCGATTATCCTGGCGGCCTGCGCGGTTGCTGCACTGACCTATTTCCCTGCGTTCAAAGCGTTGACCCAGGCGGCCAACCCCGCGCTCGCGGCGGCTCAGGAAAGTGCGCCGATCACCGTCCACACCAACAATGCGGATTGCTCGGTGCAGTTTGACCCGATTGGCAAGAACAAGTTCGACAGCAAGAGCTGCGACATTGCCAAATCCTTCCTCGCCAAGGGCGGCTATAGCTATAGCAAGGTGTCGGTTGCACCGGGGACGGTTGCGACCATCACCGTGGGCGACAAGGTGCTGACCGCACCCGATCCGGCCAAAGTGACGGGCGATGCCAAAAAGGCTGCAATCGAAGGTTTCCAGAAAGACGTGAAAGCAGCGCTCGCGGCAGCGGGATATCCGGAAAAAGCGGACCCGGCGCAAATGAACAAGCCCAAGGTGGTCGCGATCCTGTTCTACCTCGTCTTGCTGGTGACGGCGGCCTATGGTCCGATCGCCGCCATGCTGGTGGAATTATTCCCGACCCGCATCCGCTACACCTCGATGTCGCTGCCCTATCATATCGGCAATGGCTGGTTCGGCGGCTTGCTCCCGACCATTTCCTTCGCGATGGTCGCAGCTTCGGGGGATATCTATTACGGGCTATGGTACCCGATCATTATCGCCGCGCTGACGGTGGTCATCGGTCTGTTCTTCCTGCCCGAAACCTTCAGACGCAATATCGATCAATAGAAGCTCCAGTATTGATCGAAACAACTGGGCGGCCCCTCGTGAGGGGCCGCTTTTTTGCGCGTTATACTCAATGCTCCTTCATGATGTGCAATTACATAAGCTTGTCCGCGAACAATATGTCTGAGGCTTGGCAGCTAGGGGCGACGCGAGAGCCCCGCGCCAGATCATAGGGGTTAGGGCCAGATGATGCATTGGCACGCGCGGCAGGTTCCTCTGGATAGAGCGCCAATTATCGTCGCGTCAAAGGCACATAACCGCCACCCGCGGGATAGACGCTATCAACGCCGATAGGACCTTCGACGCTGAGAGAAGGAATGGCGAGCGCGGTTGTCCTCCTGCGCACCATAGATCAACCAGGGCTCGCGCTTAAGGCGCAGGAATATGTCGATATTTCCAGGCTTGCCAACGCGGCAATGGACAGACTTGGTCAGACCCCTTCGGGACATCAAAATTGGGCTGCGGTCTCTTTGCTCCGGTATCTTCGCAATTTTGATGCCTCGATCACGCTATTTACAGGGTTTACGACCTAGGCTTACTTTGCCGCAGCCTGTTCGCTGATGACCTTGATGCGCAAAGGCTCACCAACAAGATAGCGTTGTGCAAGACGTTGCAAGTCGGCGGGAGTGACAGCGCGCACGAGACCGACGCGTTGACGCCAGCGGTCGAGATCCTGCGGCCGGGTTTGTGCCTGATCTACAACACCCATCCATTGCGCATTTTCGCGCGTCGCTTTTTCGAGTTGCTCGACCAACGGTATGCGCGCGCGGTTCATCAGTTCGTCACTGATCGGCTGATCGCGCAACTCCTTCATAACCGTATCATAGGCCGCGAAAATCTCATCGGCCTTGTCGGGCGCGCCCGGCGCTAGGGCGGTAATCGTTCCATAGCCTGCGAAAATGTCCGACATTGATGCGCCAAAGTTGGGCGAATAGGTTGCACCCAGTTTTTCGCGGATTTCATCCTGCATCATGATCGTGCCGACTGCAGTCAAAAGCCGCATTTCCATGCTGCGCTTAAGATCGCTATTGTCCGGCCCCGGCCAGACCGCAACCACCATGCCCTGATCGACGGTACCGCTATGGGTCAGCGTCACCGGCTTGCGCGATGTGGTAAAGGCCAACGTATTGGCTCCCGGCAAGGTCGCCGCTGCAGCCGCGCGCTGCGGCAAGGCACCGAGCGTTTTCGCAACGGCGGCAATCGCAGCCGCCTCGTCAAAATCCCCGACCAGCGCGAGTTCAATCGGCCCCTTGGCGAGTTGATCCGCCATCAGCGCCTTTTCCTCGGCCTGATTGCGGGCGGCTAGTGTTTTACCATCGGGGATGCCAAAGCGCGGGTCGTTATTCATGAGGCGCGGCAAGTTTCGGCTCATTACGCCCATCGCGGTCGCGCCGAGTTGTTTGTCGATGACCGGCACCGATCCGTCCCACTGGGCTTGCGCTTCCGGGCGGTAACCGGGCGCTGTCAGTTGGGCTGCGAGCAATTGCAGCTGCACTTCGAGGTCGGAGGCGACGGTGCCGCCGCTCATCGTGAACGCATCATCATTGGCCCCGATCCCGGCCAGGCCGACGACCTTGCCGGCAAGGATCGAGCGGATATCGTCGTAACTATGCTTTTCCAGTCCGCCCGCTGCGAAGCTGCTGTTGATGAACATGCCGAGGCCCGGCTTGTCCTTGGGGAGCGCGAGGATACCGCTGCCGAAACGCAGATTATAGCGCAGCTTGCCGACCTCGAAATCCGTCTTTTTAAGGTTGAGGCGCACACCATTGGCAAAGCGGATGGTACGGATGCCAAGATCGCCGATTTGCTTGTCCTCGACCACCTTCCCGGGCTGACCGAAATTGGTGTAGGCAAAGGCGGCCGCCGCAGCTTCAACCGGCGCAGCGACTGCAACCTTTTGACTATCCATGACCCAGCCCGCCAGCTGCTCTTTGGTAAGCGGCGATTTGCTGTTAGCAAAATAGAGTGGGGCCACTCCCTCTCGCTCCGCCCGCCACGCAGCGCTGACTTCCTTTGCGGTAAAGGTGGGAATTTGCTGCTGGAACCAGGCATAATCGAACGCCGGGGTGGTAAACACCTGACGCTCGTCATGGGTATCGAGGATTGCTTCCGCCAAACTGTTGCTGCGCCGGGTCGATGCCTGATCGCGCGCAGCCCGCAAGCCCGCTTCCATGTTCGCCAGCGCTTCCTTGAGCTCGCTTTCGGTAAAGCCATGGTCCATCGCGCGGCGATATTCCTGCTCGGCAAGCCCAACCGCCTGTTTGAGTTGGCCGTCCTTGGCAACCACGCTCAGTTGCGCTTGACGCGCCTGCTGGAACAGGGAGTCTGAACTCGCAGAGCCACCACCCAGGATCGGACTATCCGGACGTTGCGCCAGCTTCGCAATGCGCCGCCGCATGATCGCGTCGCCAATCGCCGCAGGCATGCGCTTGCGCACCTCGGCAAGCGACTGGCTTTCCAGTTTATAAGGCGTGAGCGTTGCAATCGAAAAACTTTCGACCACCGCCGGATGCACAAACACGCCGCTATCGGTTTTGCGCGCGAAATCGATCGGGCCAAGATTGGCCGCACCACCCGCAGGCCCTACTCCGCGCCAGTCGCTGAAATCTTTGACGATCTTTGCTTCCATGGCCGCCGGGTCGAAATCGCCGGTCACCACCAGCGTCGCATTTTCCGGCCGGTAATAACGGTTATAGAGCGCGCGGATAAGGTCCGGCGATGCGTTTTTGATGACCGCATCATCAGGTTTCAGCCCATCCGCGAGCGTAGTCTGCGGCGTTGCGAACCGGATGGCCGTTTCGACCGATTGGCGCTGATAGCCCTCGCGCAACTGGCGTTCCGACAAGATGATGCCGCGCTCGCGATCAACCGTATCCTTGCCGAAGGTCGCATTCCCGCCAACTTCGCGCATGATGAACAGCGCATCGTCGAGGATATTGGGCGCCGCGTTCGGAATGTCGAGCTTATAGACGGTTTCGTGGAAGGTGGTATGCGCGTTGGTATCCGCGCCAAATTGAAGACCATGCAACTGCAAGCGCTTAAGCAGCGCGCCTTCGGGCAAATTCTTGGTTTCGTTGAGCGCGAGATGCTCGATCATGTGCGCAAGGCCACGCTCTTGCGGCGTTTCATACATCCAGCCGACGGTGAAGCGCATCCGCATGGCAGCGCCGCCCTTTGGCGTTTCATTGCGCATCACGGCATATTTCATCCCGTTGGCAAGCGTGCCCATGCGGACGGCGGGGTCGGGCGTCTGATCGTAAACCTCAAAACCCCAACCGTTTTTGGCGCTGCCGACATCAACTGTGGAAACGCTTGTAGCGGTCTGCGGCGCTGTGGCGGTGCCGGTTTGGGCACAACCGCCCAATAGCGCGATTGCGCCCGCGCCTACCAAAAGAACGGTTTTTCTAAACATCTCGCCTCCGCCCATCACTTAACCTGCATTTTCAAATCCACTTCACCTTGCTTAGAAAGGCATCGAACAAGCGTAAAGTAGAAAGCGCCCTGCAGACCTTTATCTAAATTGCGTTAGCTGGAAGCTGGTCACATTTCATCATGCTCGGTGAATCCGGCGAACAGGGAAACGACAGTGCTATTTTGCTCGGCATCGTCAAACCGTTGCTCGAAATCGTGCGGATGCACGAAATTTTCCGCAAACCAGGGGTAGCGGCGCGGATCAAAGGCAGCGCGTAGCCATTCGATAGCGTGGCGATGCGTCCGGGAGCGGCGAACGTCGGGATGGTAGATGAGCCAGATGTCGCGCCGCAGCTTGATCTCCATGTCGAGCGGAATAACACGTCGGGTAATGGCCCGGGCGTAGGTTGGTAAAATGCCAATGCCGACGCTATTTGCGACCGCCCAATAATGGGCCGAACTGGTATTTGTCTCCATTGCAACCAGTTGTGGTGGCGGGGTTGAGCCGGCGTAAAGCGCAAAAATATCCGAACGCACCTGCTCGGCAACCTGAATGACGAAACGATGGCCGAGCGCTTCGTCAATCGAACCAGGCGAACCATGGGTTGCGATGTAGTCGAGGCTCGCAAATGGCATTAAATGTAATGTGCCCAACTTGACGCAGATAAGAGCGGGATCGCTCGGGCGGTCGAGTTGCACGGCAAGATCAATGGTGCGTCGGTTCATCTCAGCGGAAGCCATGCGGCAATCAAGCTTCACCCGCACATCAGGTGCCAGTTTTTTATATTCGCTTAACCGCGGGATAATCCAAAATGTGCCCAAACCTTCGGTGACGGCCAGACGCAATTCATCGGGTGCCAACGCATAGGCGTGCCCACGTCGGTCCATCACCCGGTCAATACGACGCGATGACAACGGGTTTGGCGGACGCATCAACTTTGCCTGCGCGTAAAAATCATGGCCCGCAGCGGTCAATGTCAGACCTCGACAGGACCGGAGGAACAAGACCGTGCCCAAGGCATGCTCCAACTGCTCTATATGGCTCCGCAATGTGTTAATGGATCGCCCGGTTGTACGGGTTGCGCCTTTGAAGCTTTCGGCATCAGCAATGCTCAGGAAATGGCTGACCATGTTCCAGCTTATCGCGGGCACGGAGGCCGCTCGTTCGGTCGATTTACGCGATCCATCGGCAGGCGCTGCAGCCGATTGATCAGGGTTGATCAATTTATGGTTACCGCCTCTTCGTTCTTGCCCCATTATTATGCCTCATTTCGGACTATATTGAGTGAGGATCGACATGAAACAGGATATTCCCTTTACCCCTAACGCCTTACCTCTAACGGAAGGCGATCAAGCGCCGCCCACCATTTTCTCTACGCTTTCCTTCACACCGCGAGTGCAGCAACTCCTTAGGCGTGTGCGGCATCCTAGGATCGCACGCGATGCGACCCCTAATGAAATTATATCCTTTTCGGATGAAGTTCGCTCCGATTTGGGGGTGATAGCCGGCAATGAGGTGATCTGCGCCGTTGCGCGCCATAACCCTTCTGTCTTTCAAGTTTTGGTTGACCCCGCCAAGCCGGAGCAGCCGCTGGCATTCAATGCCGCGCTGCCGCTCAATGACAAGGGCGCGCTTGCAGTGGTGTCAGGCGAATTTGACCCGTCTCAACCCGACCTTGACTATATCGTGCGCCCCGGAGAGCCCGTCGCCGCGATCTATGTCTGGCTGATCTGGGCGCCGGGTAGTTTCATCCATAGCCTCTATGGTCTTGCGGATTATATGAAGCGATTGGCCCCCGAGGGATGCGCCTTGTTTTGCCGTGGCGCAACGCCCAAAAGCTATGCGTTCATGCGCGAGATCGGATATGAGGAAGCATCCCTTTTTTACCCCGGTGCGCCCGCCGGTCTGTTGTGCGTCCACCCCATCTCGGAGCCTAGGCGCGCGCGCCAAACGCAAATACGGATCGATCTGGCGAGAAGCCTGAACGATGTGCTTCAGGTCTTCGCGATCCGCGCCGCGACCTATATGGCGGATCAGCAATGCCCCTATGACGAGGAATTTGACGGCAATGATTTTTGCGCCGCCCACCTTGTCGGCTATATTGGCGATGAACCGGCGGGCTGTTTGCGGATCCGGTTTTTCGACGGCTTCGTGAAATTTGAACGCTTGGCGGTGCGCCGCGAATATCGACAATCAAAGCTTGCCTTTCGGCTAGTGCGCGAGGCGATGCGCTATGTCGCCGCGAAGGGCTTTAGCAAGGTTTACGGGCATGCGCGCCACGACCTCGTTCGCTTCTGGCAAAGCTTTGGCTTCCGCCCACTGGAAGGAGGAAGGCTGTTCAGCTTCTCCGATGTGGATTATGTCGAAATGGTCGGCGCGATAGCCCCGGCACCCACGCACGTGCGGATCGGCGATGCTCCGCACCGCCTGATCCGCCCGGAGCATCGCTGGGACCAACCCGGCCCGCTGGAACGACCAAGCGATCCCCTTCGTGCAGCGGCGTTGAGCGAACAATGGCGCTCACGCTCGGCCCCATAAGGGGCGGGCAATCGCAAGGAAGGAAGGTGGCGGAGACGGAGGGATTCGAACCCTCGGTACCCCATTCAGGGCACGACGGTTTAGCAAACCGCTGGTTTCAGCCACTCACCCACGTCTCCGCACTTTTGGTGGCTGGCGGCGCTATAGCCAGCCTGCCCGCACTCCGCAACATCTTATATGGATTTGCGCTTTTCAGTCTCTTTATCGTCAAAACGACTCGCCTCAGCGCAAAATCGACTCGGCTCATCGCCGGTTCATTGCGCCGTAGTTAAAAGGCGATTCATCATGATCGATGTAGCGAGAGCCGGGGATTTTTTCTGATGAACATGCGTAATTTCTGGGCAAAGCCGATGCGGGGACTGGGG
Source organism: Pseudomonadota bacterium (assembly GCA_023458055.1). Classification (GTDB taxonomy): domain Bacteria; phylum Pseudomonadota; class Alphaproteobacteria; order Sphingomonadales; family Sphingomonadaceae; genus JAFAFE01. Next base: position 31,925 of record JAEXAW010000065.1, on the reverse strand, counting down.
ATCGCGGCGCTGTTGATCGCCAGCACCGGCGCGTTGCCCACGCTCACCACCAGTGCTGCTGCACAAATCACCAATGTCGATCCGAATGACGTGCTCGATGCCGACCTTAAGGGAAAGGTGCCGCCCCCTGCCCCGGTGCCGGGTGCGCCCGCGGACTATATCCCGCCATCGGCCACACCGCAGCCACCAGCGCCCGTGGCGGGATACAATAATCCCCAGACGATTGATCCGAACAGCGATCTCGCAACCAGCAGCGCACCGGCAACCAACACAGCGCCGGATGAAACCCAGCAGCCTACTGCGCAGCCGGTCGCCGGAACCGTAGCGCCCATCCCTACGACCCTGCCGACCTCGGGCTCGCAAACCTACAAGAAAGATGATCTGATTGGCGCTGCCGAAGGCGTGTTTGGCAAGGGCGCTCAGGGCCTCGCGCAAATGATCCAGGATCTGCTCGCCAAACAGGGTGAGCCAAACGGCTATATCGTCGGACGTGAAGCCTCGGGCGCGCTGGTCGTAGGTCTGCGTTATGGTTCAGGGCGCCTCTATCATAAGGTCGAAGGCGAGCGCGAAGTCTATTGGACAGGCCCTTCGATCGGCTTCGACACCGGCGGCAACGCCTCGCGCAGCTTTGTCCTCGTTTATAATCTCTATGACACGCAGGATCTCTATAATCGCTTCCCGGCGGGCGAAGGGTCGGCTTACATGGTTGGCGGCCTGACCGCGAGCTACATGCGCCGCGGCGATGTGGTGCTGATCCCGATCCGCATGGGCGTCGGCATGCGCCTTGGCGTCAATGCGGGCTATATGAAGTTTACCGAAAAGCGCAAATGGCTGCCTTTCTGACAGAAACGCGCAAAAGAACATTGCGGGGGCAATGAAAACTCGGGCGGGCCTTTGATAGGTCCGCCCTTTTCTTTTGCGCGGTCAGTTCACGCCATAAGCGATCAGGATGTCGTCTATCGTCACGTCGCCAGCCGCGAGCCGCTTGGCATCCGCTTCTTCAATCGTGATCGCCTTTTCGCGGCCCGCCAGTTCGCCGGATATATAGCTCAGGACGTACACCTCCCCGTCTTTCACGATAGTCCAGCTATCGCCTTTGGCAAATTCGGGAAGGTCATCGCCTTGTCCGGTGGGCGGAGCCGGATCAACCATCTTGAAAAACTCGCTCATCATTTGCCTCCACCAAGCTGGATTTCCTTAAACGGCGTTCCTTTGGGGAAATCCATGACGGCTTCATTTATGCCGCCCGATGTCACGCCGCCAGGCACCCAATATTGGTTAGCCCCGCCTTCATTGCCAGAGGGCATCCGCAAATTGGTGAAATCTTTCTTGTCGATGTACATAATCATGGTGTCACTACCGGACAGGTAATTTTTCTCCAGTCCCAAAAGCTGCTCAACCTTGCGCAGATCGCCATCGGCCTCCTTCATGACCTTTTCAAACTCGCGCTTGCTCATGACAAAGCCGCCATCGGGGCCAAGCGTCCCATAAGAATTATAAGACTTTCTTGATCCAAACCGGATCGCCCCGTCATCAAATTTCGCAAGATGCTCGCCAATATATTTTGCGGGCAGATAGCTCGACGGATCGGGTCGCCCGCCGCGGCCCAAATCGACGATCGACTGGACTTTTTCCGGCGGCAGCCCGGTCTTCTTGGCGACCGCCATGACGGCATTGCTGAAATGGCCACGGCCAGCGCTGAGAAAATCATCAACCTTGCTCTTCATGCCCTGCAGCGTTTCGCGCGCAGGTGCCGGGAGCTTATCGAGCGCCGATTGCGGGATCTTCCCGATAGCGTCAGCGACCTTGCGCAGCGCAGGTTCAAGCGCTTTTCGGGCCGCCGGATTTGCGACCGTGGCCTCGATAGCGTTGCTTATCGTCTTGGCCCAGCGGCCAAGTTTACCCAACTTCGCAGCATCGCCGATGTAAGGAACAATGCCGAGCGCGGACAGACCAGCGCCTGCAAAATCGCCTCGGAACAGAGATATAACCGCATTGGTGCCATCAGCGAACGGCGTCGGCTCGAAAATACCCACAATGTCCAGTGCCATCTGCGTCACATCGAGCGCGAGCGCTCCGACATCGACGGATTTGGTAGCGCTTGTGCCGAGACCGGCAAGCTTGCCCTGATCCACCGTTGATAACTGGGCGTTGACGGACGCGCGCACGTCGGCGGCCAACTTCGGGTTAGTCTCGGCCAAGGTATTGAGGCTGGCGTTGATTCGGGTAAGGTCCGGACCGTTCGCACCCTTTGTATTGTCCAAAAGATTTTTGGCGACGTCAGCAGGGTTGGTGCCGGGGAGCTTTGATGCTCCAGACGCTCCGGATAGCGGGTTGATGGGTCGCGTCATGATTCGTCCTCAACTGATTACCAATTGGGTGACCATGGCTTGGGGAAAATATTTTGTATCTAAGCGATACGCTTAGACGGGCACGACCAATTGTGCGCGGCTGCCGTTAAATCGAGGACGCACTCAATCGCCGTCAAATGCGATCAGCGTTTCGCAGGCAAGCCCTTGGGCGGCCAACTTACGCGCACCGCCGAGGTCGGGCAGGTCGATTACGAACAAAGCTGCTGCCGGGATCACGCCAGCTTGTCGCATCAGTTCGGCGGTCGCAAGGATAGTGCCGCCGGTGGCGAGGAGATCGTCGACCAGCACGACCCGGCTTCCGGCGGCAATTGCGCCTTCGTGCATCTCGAGCCGGTCCACGCCATATTCAAGTTCATAGTCGGCGCCAATGGTCACGCCGGGAAGCTTGCCCGCCTTGCGCACCGGAACCACACCAAGGCCCATTTCATAGGCCATTGCTGCTCCGAACAGGAACCCCCGCGCCTCTACCGCGACAATCGCATCGGGCGCATAGGGACGTGCGCGCTCGACCAACTGCCGCACGGATTCGGCAAAACCCGGGCCATCGGCAATCAGCGTAGTGATATCGCGAAACTGGATCCCCGGCTTCGGGAAATCCGGGATTGTGCGCACCAGATCGCGCAAAGCAAGAGGGCCGCGACTTGCGTCACGGCCCCCCTTTTCATTTGAGGTTTCCGCCATCAGGCTCAATGCTTCACATTCGCCCAGATGGTGCGATAGGACATATACGCGAGCATCGTCGCCATGAGGAGGAAGCCGAGCACGGCCCAACCCGCCTGATGGCGCTTTTCAAGATTCGGTTCCGCCGCCCAGACGAGGAATGCGGTCACGTCCTTGGCCATCTGGTCAACCGTTGCCTTGGTGCCATCCGAATAGGTCACCTGACCTTCCGAGGTCAGCGGCGGAGCCATTGCGAGGTTAAGGTTCGCGAAATAGGGATTATAGTGAAGCCCTTTGGCCGGCTGCAATTCCTTCGGCAGGTTCGCCGGGGGATTCTGGAAACCGGTCAGCAGCGAATAAATATAGGCCGGACCGCCTTCACGCGCCTTCGCGATCAGCGACAGGTCGGGCGGCAGCGCATTATTATTGGCGGCACGCGCAGCGACTTCGTTGGGATAGGGCGACGGGATGCGGTCGGTTGGAAGACCCGGACGCGTCGCTGCTTCACCCGTGTCGGGATTGATCGACGGCACCTCATGGCTCCAGCCAGCGGCAATCGCCTTGACCTGACCTTCGTCATAACCGAGCGCGTGAAAATCACGGAAGCTTACCAGATTCATCGAGTGACAGGCCGAGCAGACTTCCTTGTACACCGCAAAACCGCGCTGCAATTGCTGGCGATCAAACTTGCCGAACGGGCCATCGCTCGCGAGGTGCAGCGCCTTGGGATGCTTGTGGAATTCTTCCACGGCATTGTGCTCGATGGTGAGCGGAGTGGTGAAAATCGCGCCGAGCAGGGCCGCTACAAAGCCGAGACCGACGAGAAAAGCGATAGGACGAACCATTTGTCTAGCTCCTCAACAATCAGGCTTGGGTAGCGGCAGGCGCCGCGACGACGTTGTGATCAGCTTCTTTGCCAAGCACCGCTTCGGTAATCGAATTGGGCAGCGGCAGCGGCTTTTCGATCCGCGAGATGATCGGCAGGATGATCAGGAAGTGGGCGAAATAATACATCGCCGCAATCTGGCTGATGATGATCCAGGGCTGCGAAGCCGGCTTCACGCCGCACAGGCCGAGGATCAGCACGTCCGCCACCAAGATCCAGAAGAATTTGCGGTAGAGCGGGCGATATTTGGCCGACTTGACCGGCGAGGTATCGAGCCACGGCAGGAAGAACAGCAGCGCAATGGCTCCGAACATGCCGATGACACCCCACAGCTTCGCGTCAATCCACAGGAAATTGAAGGTGAACGCACGCAGGATCGCGTAGAAGGGCCAGAAATACCATTCCGGAACGATGTGCGCCGGCGTCGACAGCGGATTGGCCGGGATATAGTTATCCGGGTGCCCAAGCGCATTCGGCGCGAAGAACACGACCGCCGAGAAGATGATCAGGAACACGCCGAGTCCGAAACCGTCCTTGGCTGTATAATAAGGATGGAACGGGACCGTGTCAGAGGGTTGCTTCACATCAACGCCGGTCGGGTTGGTCGAACCCGGAATGTGCAGCGCCCAGATGTGGAGGATAACCACACCGACGATCACGAACGGCAGCAGATAGTGGAGCGAGAAGAAGCGGTTGAGCGCGGCATTATCCGGCGCAAATCCACCGAGCAGCCATTGGCGGATCGGCTCGCCGACGACCGGAATGGCCGAGAAGAAGCCGGTAATCACCTGCGCACCCCAGAAGCTCATCTGACCCCAGGGAAGCACATAGCCGAGGAAGCCCGTCGCCATCATCAGCAGGAAGATGACTACGCCCAGCAACCACACCATTTCGCGCGGCGCTTTATAGGATCCGTAGAACAGCCCGCGGAAAATATGGAGATAGATGACGATGAAGAAGAAGCTCGCGCCGTTGGCGTGCGCGTAACGCAGCAGCCAGCCCGAGTTCACGTCGCGCATCGTATGTTCGACGCTGTTAAATGCGACCGCAACATTGGGCGCATAATGCATCGCCATGATGATACCGGTGATGAGCTGGATCACCAGCGCCACGCCGGCGAGCACACCAAAATTATACCAATAGTTGAGGTTGCGCGGAACGGGATAGCCGCCGCCGATCGCATTATAGACAAGACGCGGAAGCGGCAGCTTTTCGTCCAGCCACTTCATGATCGGCATTTGCGGCTTATATTCGTTGGCCCAGGGGAAGCTCATGTCAGTTTCTCCTTAACCGATTTCAACGACAGTGTCGGATTTGAAGGCATAGTTCGGAACCACCAGATTCTTCGGCGCAGGGCCCTTGCGGATGCGCGCGGCGGTATCATAGTGCGAACCGTGGCAGGGGCAGAAATAACCGCCATAATCGCCGCGATTTTCCCCTTCCGCGGCGCCGAGCGGAACACAGCCAAGATGGGTGCATACGCCAAGCGTAATCAGCCAGTTTTCCTTGCCCGGCTTGGTGCGCTCTTCCAGCGTCTGCGGATCGCGCAAATCGCTCATCGGCACCTTGTTCGCCTCGGCGATTTCGTTCGGCATCAGGTTGCGGATAAATACCGGCTGCTTGCGCCAGCTGGTCTTGATCGCCTGTCCGGCTGCAATCTTGCTGATGTCGACCTCGACCGACGCTTCAGCAAGTACGTCCGCTGACGGGTTCATCTGATTCACCAGCGGAAACAAAGTTGCAACGGCCCCCACGCCAGCAAAGCTTACTGCGGCGATATTGATGAAGTCGCGGCGACGGACGCCCTCTTCACCTTCCGTTACGGTTTCCGGTGTATTCGGCACTTCAAGCGTAGCCATACCCTAGCCCTTGGTTATTGATTTTTACGATCCATCCACCCGGGGCAAGGGACGAAGACAGGCAGAGTTACCCCGCTTGGTCCGCCTCCCCATGGGCGGTCTCTCGCGGCGCTGATAGCCCCCTCACCCCATTTTGCCAACAGGCTTTTGACGATTTTATGACCATTTTTGCGGGATAAGATGTCCTCCCCTTTGAACTGTCCCATCCGCACGCTAGAGGAAGCCCCATGGAACTTGCACTTTATCAGCCGGACATACCCGGAAATGTCGGCGCAATCCTTCGCTTGGGCGCTTGTATGGGCGTGCCGGTCCACGTCATCGAGCCGTGCGGTTTTGCCTTTTCCGCCCGCGAGGTGCGGCGCTCGGGAATGGATTATGCCGACAAGGTGGAAATCATCCGCCATCCCGATTGGGAGCATTTTTTGGGTACGACCGGCGAGCGCGGCCAGCGCATCGATTTACTGACGACCAAAGGCGCGACCCGGCTCCCCGATGTGCGCTTTCGCGGTGACGACGTCCTTCTCCTGGGCTGCGAAAGCAAGGGGGTGCCGCAAGAGGTGCATGATGCTGCGACCATGCGCATCCTCATTCCGATGAAAGCAGGGCTACGGTCCTTGAATGTTGCGGTGAGTGCAGGCATTGCGCTTTCCGAAGCCTTGCGACAAACCAATGGATATCCAGCATGACTACGCCCCCAAAGGTTGAAACCACCCTCCCGCTCGATCCGCAGCAACAGGCTGCGAAAGACTGGTTCGAAGATTTGCGGACCCGCATCTGCGCCGAATTTGAAGCGATCGAACGCGAAGCCGGAAGCGACGCCGCGTTCGACTATACGCGTTGGGACCGAGAGGCGGACGGAGTCGCGCCGGGCGAAGGCGGCGGCGGGGTACGCGGCGTGATCAAGGGCAAGGTGTTTGAAAAGGCCGGGGTCAACGTCTCCACCGTTGGCGGTCAATTTTCTCCCGAATTTGCGCAATCGATCAACGGCGCGGCAGACGACCCCCGCTTCTTTGCGACCGGCATTAGCCTCGTTGCGCATATGGCGAACCCGCATGTTCCTGCGGTCCATATGAACACCCGCTTTCTCGTCACGACCAAGCGCTGGTTCGGCGGCGGCGCGGATTTGAACCCGCCGCTTCCTTATGCCGAAGATACCGACGCGTTCCACGCTCGCCTCCGCGCCGCATGCCAGCCTTATGGTCCGGAAGTCTATGATCGCTACAAGGCTTGGGCCGACGAATATTTCTATATTCCGCACCGCAAAATGCATCGCGGCGTTGGCGGCATTTTCTACGATCATCTTGAAAGTGAAGGCGATGTGCTGTTCGAGCGCAATTTCGCTTTCACCCGCGATGTCGGTGAGGCGTTTCTTGATGTATTTCCCAAGCTGGTGCGCAAGCGCATGGGGCTGGCCTTCACCGATCAGGACAAACATCAGCAGAAAGTGTGGCGCGGGCGTTATGCGGAGTTCAACCTCGTCTATGATCGCGGCACGCTGTTCGGCCTCAGGACGGGCGGCAATATCGACGCTATTTTGATGAGTCTGCCGCCCGAAACCGTGTGGGAATAAGGCCCACGCAATCCCCCGACCAAAAAGGCCGCCCAGAGGTAATCCGGGCGGCCTTTTTATGCGTTACCTGACAAGTGGGTCAGGAAAAAATATCCGACTTATTCTTGAAGCCGACAAGATCGCGATACACACCTGCGGGCAAACCGACACCCAGGAAAATACCGACGATCATCAACGGAATCATGAGCAGCATCGCAACGATGAATGCTGCTGCGCCACTCATCGACGCAGTGATCGGCGTGATGACCAACATCGCGAGGAAATACAGCACGAAAAAGACAATATACACGATGATGAAGAAGAGGGCGATCATCCATCCATTGCCCTGGGTCGCGCGCCACGAACGGCCGGCGGCGGAGAACGGATTAACGCTGTTTTCCGCTGCCATCTCCGGTCCCATGATGCTGAAACGACCGAGCAAATAGATAAAGCCGACAAACGCCGCGATACCCAAGATCACAGCAATCGCCGGCGATTGGGCTACCCCGGCTATCGCCGCGACGGGAATGACAGCGACCACGATGGCTATATAAGCGACAATCGCAAAGACGAGCGCGGGAACACACGCTTTGAGGCCATAGATAATGGCCTCTCCAACGCTGACGCTGCCATTGGCTAGACCGTGCCGCCACACCGCATAATAGCCCATGAATTGAAGTGCGATACCCAGAAAGATGGCGAGGAAGAATAGCCCGCCAAAACCGGCCATGAGTTGTTCAGCCGCCATCGGATCAGCCGGATTGCCCAAAGCTGCCATTCCGGCAGCGCCGCCGATCGGGCCAAACATGACCGCCATTGCCAAAATCTGCGCAAGCAGCACCAACCCGATGTAAAGCGCTGGTCTCTGCATCACAAAGGCCTTCCCTTCGTTGAAGGCGTTTCCCATCGAAAATTTATTCATCAAACTCCCCTTTTACGTCGTAAGCAATATGGCTCGGGCGTCAGCGAAATGCCGCGCCATCATTTGTCTGGCCTAATTGGCGATAAATCGCGGCCAGCAGCAGCGTTGACACCAGCGAAATCGCCGCGCTCAAAACCGCACGAATAATCTGATCGCCGATATTGGCCGTCGGTTCAGGCAGGATAAGAGCGAACAGCGTGCCGAAAATTGCCTGCGCGATCATCATCGCAATCATCCCGATCACCAACACAGCCAAGGAAAAAAGCAGGATCAGGAAGCCATTATTGCGGGTGTAGCTCCAGCTCTTCATCAGCGCGTCAATCGGGTTCAGCCGATGTTCGGCAGCCATCGTGGGACCCATCAGGCTCAGCCGTGCCTGCAGATAAAGCCCTGGAATCAAAAAGGCGAGCAACCCCACCGCAACCCCGAACCCGGCCAGGATGGCTCCACCAAGATAGCTCAGCAACAGCGCGGTTGCGACGCTAAGCGCGCTGCCGAGCGAGGTGCCGCCCGGTGCAAGCAGGTGACGCCAGATCACCAGCGCGCCAAGGCCCGTTGCGACAAATACGACGGCGAACCAGGGCAGATTGTCCGTATAATAAGCGGATATCTGCTGCATCATGTCATTAAGGGTCGCACCCTCTGCGGGCTGTGGCGGCTCTTTTGACATGAAATTAAGGAGTAGGTTGGGAACGAAGAAAAACAGACCCGCCAGCGTCAGAAGAACGTCGCGATTTCCCTGGAACATGGCAACAATCTGCCGCCAAGCATCGCCCATATCGAAATCGCGCATTCAGCCTCCCCGCTTCGGTCGATCCCCAACAGTGTCTTTACATGACGCCGAAATCTTTGCCTGTCCAGCCACTTCCCGCCCCAAAGGCAATTCCTCCTCGCCTTCCCGACCGCTTTGGCATAGGGGCATGGGGCATGATCGACTCCGCCGACCTGACCGCAAAGCTTGCCCTGCCCGAATGGGTGGTAACGCAGGGCCTGACGCCCTATGATAGCGCGCTCACTGACATGGAAACGCGGGCGCAGGCCATCTATGCAGGCACCGCCGCCGAACGCATCTGGCTGATTGAACATCCGCCCCTCTACACCGCGGGCACCAGCGCCGATCAGGCCGAGTTGCTCGATCCGCGCTTTCCGGTCTATGATGCCGGACGCGGTGGGCGCTATACATATCATGGCCCGGGACAGCGGGTGGGCTATGTCCAGCTGAACCTCGCCGAGCGTAGCAAGGATGTACGCTGTTATGTCCATGCACTGGAAGGCTGGGTGATCAACGCGCTTGCCGATTTCGGTATCGCCGCGCGCCGGGCCGAGGGCCGCATCGGCATCTGGACCGATGACATGCAAGGCCGCGAAGCCAAGATCGGCGCGATCGGCGTGCGCGTGCGGCGCTGGGTGACGCTGCACGGATTTGCCGTCAATGTGGACCCCGACCTCAGCCATTTTGGCGGGATTGTTCCGTGCGGCATCGCCGAATATCCGGTGACCAGCCTTGCCGCGCTCGGGATCACCGCGACGCTGGCAGATTTTGACGCTGCGTTACTCGGCCATCGCGACAGCTTTCTTGATAGCCTCGGCACTTGTCGGTAAGGATCAGGATATGAAGCGCATCCTGATCATCGCCCCGCTAGCCCTTATCACGCTCGGCCTTGCCGCATGCGGCGAATCCAACGGGGAAAGCAGCACCACCAAAATGACCAATGTCGAAGTGGTCGACGGCACCATCAGCGATGACATGATCCTGCTCGATACGAGCCAAGGTGATGGCACGGCAGTGGACAACAGCGCCACCGGCGGGCTTTACGAAACCATCGACAATAGTCCGAAGAGCGATGCGTCAGTCGCGGTGGCGGGCAAGGCGGGTAGCGAAGCGTCAAAGATTCTCGCGCCGACGCAGCCTACAACGCCTTCAGCCAAGGCCGAACCGGCACCCGCCGCGAAGAGCGAGCCTGCTGCGACCAAAGCGCAATAAACAGCGTTACGGTAATCCCAGCGTCTTGTGGGATTGGAGCGACAGCCGCCAGCGCGGGCGCTCCATCACCAAGTCAATGGCAGCAAGACGATTGGCGTCGCTGTCGCTCCCGTCCATCGCGCCATCCTTGGGCTGGATGAGAAAATGATCGAACGCCCATCCTTCCAGCGCGGCGGGATCAATCTCCGCCTGCGGCCATACCAGCTTCAATTCATTGCCCGACCGCTGCACGACTTCACTCGTTCCCTTGGGACTGATACAAAGCCAGTCGATTCCGGTCGGCGCTTCAATCGTGCCATTGCTTTCAACCGCGATTTCAAAGCCGCGATGATGAAGCGCATCAATCAAGGCGCGGTCGAGCTGCAACATGGGCTCGCCGCCGGTGATGACGACCAGACGCCGCTCGGGCTCCCTTCCCCAATGATATTGGATCGCGTCCGCCAGCGACGAAGCATTGGAAAAGCGCCCGCCGCCCTCGCCGTCCATCCCGACAAAATCGGTATCGCAAAAGCGGCACGCGGCGCTGGCGCGATCCTCTTCGCGCCCGCTCCACAAATTGCACCCGGCAAAGCGGCAGAACACCGCGCGGCGGCCCGCCTGCGCGCCCTCGCCCTGGAGGGTGAGGAAAATCTCTTTGACCGCGTAGCTCAAAGCGCGGGCGTCCGCGCATAACGGGTGGGGTCATTGAGCCCCGCCTCGACAAAACCCCTATGGCGCAGGCGGCAGGCGTCGCATTCGCCGCAATGCAGCCCGTCCGGCGTCGGGTCATAACAGGACCAACTCATGCCGGCATCCATTCCAAGCCGCGCCGCTTCTGCTGCAATCTCGGCCTTGGTCATATGGAGAAGCGGCGTGTTGATGACGAACGGATCGCCTTCGACGCCCGCGCGGGTTGCGAGCCGTGCGGTTTCGGCAAAGGCGGCGATGAACTCGGGCCGGCAATCGGGGTAGCCTGAATAATCAAGCGCATTGACCCCGACATAGATGTGGCGCGCACCCGAAGCTTCGGCCCAGCCGAGCGCGAGCGAGAGAAAAATTGTGTTGCGTGCGGGCACATAGGTAACGGGAATGGTTTCGTGTCCTTCGGTACCGACGCCGTCCTTGGGCACATCAATATCGCTGGTGAGCGCAGAGCCGCCAAAGGCGCGCAGATCTATCGGTAAGCGGATATGCCGTTCGGCACCGATGGCTGCCGCGATTTTTTCTGCGGCCTGCAATTCCACGGCGTGCCGCTGGTTATAGTCCACGGTGAGCGCGAGCACGCGCTGCCCTGCCTCGCGCGCGCGGCCCGCGCACACCATCGAATCGAGGCCGCCGGAAAGCAGCACCACCGCAAGATCATCTTGGAGCCCATGTCTGGTAATATCTGTCATGGCGGCGGCGGATACTCCGCTCGTGCACAAAAGAAAAGGCCGCTCAAAATCGAGCGGCCTATAGGCAAGGCAAAAAGCCTTGAAAGAGGAAAGCTGTCACCAAAAGCGGATAAGCACCCCTTGATTAGCAGCGGCGGGTAAAAATCGGGTTAACCTAAATTCGGCGGCCCGCACCCCCGCCGCATGGCTTCAACGGCAGGTGGCAGCGGTCTTGCGCGCCTCATAACCATAAGAGAAGGGCTGACCGCCAACCATGCCTTGCGTGTCGATCTGCACCAGACGCGGGGTTTCCTTGCGGATCGTGGTCTTGCCATGACCCTGACGGCCACAGGTATAATGGACCGTGATCTGCCCTTCATCATCGCGGATGGTGTAGCGCGAACATTGCGCGCCGGGATGCTCGGTCTGGAGCATTTGCGTCGCGTCGCCGAGGCACAGCGTCTTGGCCGGCGTGCTCGATCCGCGCTCGACCAGCGACCATTGCCCCTTTTCCAACGTGCCCAGCATCGCAAAGCTTGGCGCCTGTGCAGGCGCGGACGCCGCAAACAGGCCAACCGCGAAGGGCAAGGAGATGAGGTAACGCAATTTCATTTTAGTCATCCTGTTCATAACCGGAAGTTCATTATAGACGTATCTACCTGGTCAACACCAGCCTTCCGATTGCAAGCTAGCATAATTTTACACAACTTAGCGGCACATGAACACGGCTCGTCCCGCAAATGCGGTTTAATCCAGCGCTACCGGGATGGGGAACAGGCGCGAGCAAAAGGCGCAATCGATCACAATTTCGCCGTTCTCGTTAGTCATATGCGCGCGCTCTTCGGCCGGAAAACGCTCAATCACGGACTTGAGATAGTCAGGATTACAGCGGCAACCGCGCGTCAGTTTCGCGGCGGGAAGCACGCGCACTTCCTCTTCCTCATGGAACAGCCGCCATGTCAGCGTTTCGAGACTCAGCTCCGGATCGGTCAATTCATCAGCGCTCATCGTTTCGGCAAGCGCCCGGACATGCTCCCAATCGGGATCATCTTCGCGCGTATGAAGGCGCTCGCGCCCTTCCTCGCCATCGGGGAGATATTGGAGCATCATCCCGCCCGCAACGCAGCCCGCATTCTTGTCGCGCCGCGCCGCCAGCCGGATGAGGGTCGGCAACTGGTCGGATTGCACGAAATAATTCTGCGCCGCTTCTGCAAGATTTTCGCCGTCGAGCGGGACGATCCCCTGATAGCGCTCGTCCGACGCAGCCTGATCGAACGTGATGGCGAGATAGCCTTTGCCGAACAAGGCGAAGAGCGATGGGTCCTGAGGCATTTCAGCGGCGCGCTCGGCATCGAATTTCAGATAACCGCGCAGTTCGCCCGCTTTGTAATCGCACACCAACAGTTCGATAATCCCGTTCTGGGTCTGCGCCTGCAGGGTCAGCTGGCCGTCTTCATCCTTGAGCGTCGAGCCCAACAAGGCGGTCAGCGTCAGCGCGTCGGCGAGCACGCGCTCGATCGCGGGCGGATAGCCATGCGCCGACAGGATCAAATCAAGCACCGGCCCCAAACGCACGAAGCGCCCGCGCGCGTGGTTGTGCGGCAGGGTGAAGATCAGCGGCTGATCAAAATGGGTTTCGCTTTGGGTCATTTTCTTCGCTTCTTTCAATCGTCATGCCGAAGCCGTTTGCACGCCGGGTGTGCCCCAGCGGCAGGAGGATAAGCCCGATCAGGTCGGACGGGACGACGCTATATGGGAACCGCCCTACAGTTTCCCAAGAGCCCACAGCAAAATCGACTTTTGCGCATGGAGCCGGTTTTCGGCTTCTTCGAAAATGCGCGACTGTGGTCCATCGATTACGCCCTCGGTCACCTCCTCGCCGCGATGCGCGGGGAGGCAGTGGAGGAAGATCGCGTCGGGCTTGGCCACCGCCATCAACGCTTCGTTGACTTGGAACGGCATCATCGCGGCGATTTTTTCGTCTGCATGATCCTGCCCCATCGACACCCAGGTATCCGTGACGACAATGTCGGCGCCGCTCGCAGCAGCTTTGGCATCGCCGGTGAGCGTGATCTGCGCGCCAGCCTGCTGCGCGGCTTTCACAAAGGCCGCGTCGGGCTCATAGCCCTTGGGGCAGCCGCAACGCACGTTGAACTTCATCAACCCCGCCGCCTCGATCAGCGAATTGAGCACATTATTGCCATCGCCGAGCCAAGCGACTTCCAGACCGGGAAGCGCCTTGCCATTTTCGAGGATGGTCTGCATGTCGGCAACGATCTGGCACGGATGCGACAGATCGGTGAGGCCGTTGATCACCGGAACACTCGCAATCGCGGCCATCTCCTCCACCTTGGCATGGTCATCGGTGCGGATCATGATGGCGTCCGCATAACCAGATACAACGCGCGCGGTATCGGCGATGGTTTCGCCCCGCCCCAACTGCATCGAGCCTGCATCCATCACGATACTGCGACCACCAAGCTGACGGATCGCCATGTCGAAGGACATGCGGGTGCGGGTGGAATTTTTCTCGAAGATCATCGCCAGCGTGTGCCCGGCAAGCGGCGCATCGGCATCAACCGCGCCCTTGGGGAGGCCCGCGCGCGCTGCCTTGCGCTCCATCGCATCGTTGAGGATCGCGGCCAGAGCATCGCCGCCAGCATCGGATAGATTAAGGAAATTCCGGGTCATCTTTTCGTCTCTTTCTCACGGCCCCGCTTGATGGGGATGAGGCTGGATTATTTACGCGGCGGCTGATCGACCAGCGCCGGATTGCCGCATTGTTTCGCGAGCGCGAGCATCGCCTTGTCAGCCGCCACCATCTTCGCCATTTGGGCGGCATTTTCCGTATCCGTCACAATCGCAATATGCCGGTCGCCCTGCATGACGAATAGAAAACCATCCGACATACCCGCCATATCGACCTTGCCCCAATCGAACGCATAGCTGCGGTCAGCCGTTGCAAAGGTGGTGGTGCAGCCTTCGGTTTTCAAACCGCTGAGCTCGCCGTCGGGGTTAATGTCGTCTTCGACAACCGCCTTCAGATCTTTGAAGGCTGCCGACAGATCGTCCGCGGGATTGGCAGGCGATGCTGTCGCGGCAGCGAGCAGAAGCAGTGCGATTTTTACCATGCCATCAGCTTCCTTCCGGCTTCACATAATCCGCTGCACCGGCCGACAATTTCTCGATAAAGGTATCGATATCCGCCTCGGTAATGTTGAGCGGTGGCAGCACGCGCAGCGTATTGTCGCCAGCTGCTACTGTCAGCAATCCGTGATTATCGCGCAGATGCGCCACAAAGGCGCGGGTTTCATGCGTCATCATGATGCCGAGCATCAGCCCCTTGCCGCGCACACCAGTGAAGAGATCAGGATAATTTCCGATAAACTGTTCAATCGACGCGCGCAGTTTATCGCCAAGGCTGCGCACATTGCCGAGGAATTCGTCATTGGCAACGACATCCCACACCGCGCTCCCCGCCGCCATCGCCAGCGGATTGCCGCCATAGGTCGAGCCATGCGTGCCGATGGTCATGCCGCGCGCCGCCTTTTCGGTGGCAAGGCATGCGCCAAGCGGGAAGCCGCCGCCAATGCCCTTGGCGCTCGCCATGATATCGGGGGTGATGCCGTAAAGCTCATGCGCGTAAAGCGCGCCAGTGCGGGCGACGCCGCATTGCACTTCATCAAGGATGAGCAACAGATCATGCTCATCCGCCAGCGCGCGCAGACCCTTCATAAATTCATCCGAGGCCGGACGCACCCCGCCTTCGCCCTGGATCGGCTCTACCAGAAAGCCGGCGGTCATCGGACCAATTGCAGCTTTCGCGCCTTCAAGATCATCGAAATCGACATATTTGAAACCGTTCAGGAGCGGCGAAAAGCCCTTGTGCATCTTTTCCTGATTGGACGCCGAAATGGTCGCCATGGTGCGGCCATGAAACGCGTTTTTGAAGGTGATGATTTCAAAGCGTTCCGAGCCTTGGCTTTGATGATAGGCGCGCGCCGTCTTGATCGCACATTCGACCGCTTCCGCGCCAGAATTGGTGAAGAACACCGTATCGGCAAAGGTCGTGTCGATCAGACGCTGCGCGAATTTTTCGCCCTGCGGGCTACCGTAGAGGTTCGACACATGCATCAAGGTTGCGGCCTGATCCTGGATCGCCTTGGTCAGCACCGGATGCCCGTGCCCAAGCAAGTTCACCGCAATCCCTGCCGCGAAATCGAGCGCGCGGCTGCCATCCTCCGAAATCAGCCAGCTTCCTTCGCCCTTGACCGGACGAAACCCGCAACGCGGATAAACGGGCATCAACGGAGTAATAGCCATCGAAACGAACCTCCTGATTTCATGTCTTTATTGCTGAAACAAAAAAGCGACCCCTCGGTCGCTGCGTCTGGTCCTAATATCAATCCGGTCCGGTGAACGCAAGGACAGGAGCCCCCTAATCATGCACACCCAAGTCCGCGCACGCTACCCGCTCGGTCTGGAGCGTTACATGCTGGATGCCGTGGCGTGCATCGAGCATCGCTGTTACCGCGACCCGCACGCTTTCCCCATCATGGCTTTCAACCAGCACGATATGGGCAGTAAGGCTCGCATCATCGCCCGCGACCGACCAGAGATGGAGGTCGTGGACACTCGCCACGCCGCTGACGCCCTCCATGCTACGGCGGACCTCGCTCAATTTCATGCCTTTGGGAACGCCTTGCAGCAGGATATGCGTAGTATCGCGCAACAGCACCCAGGTGCGCGGCAAGACCCAGACGCCGATCCCGATTGCGACAATCGGATCAATCCAGTCCCATCCGGTCGCCCAGATCATCGCCGCCGCCGCGATCACGCCGAGCGAGCCTAACATATCGGCCCAAACTTCCAGATAAGCGCCCTTGAC
Source organism: Pseudomonadota bacterium (assembly GCA_023458055.1). GTDB lineage: Bacteria > Pseudomonadota > Alphaproteobacteria > Sphingomonadales > Sphingomonadaceae > JAFAFE01. The sequence goes on along the minus strand of JAEXAW010000065.1, from coordinate 15,453 downwards.
GTTGAGGCTTTCTTCCTTGCCCTTGACCAGCACCGCCATCGCGATCAGGTTGACGATAAGGCCGAGCCCCGCGACCGCCATCATGCCGATGGATTGTACCGGCGCGGGTTCGATGATCCGTTTGATCCCTTCCCACAGGATGAAGCCCGAGGCGATGAACAACAACACCGCGTTGAACGCCGCGGCAAGAATTTCAAAGCGGCGATAGCCATAAGTGCGCTGCTCGTCCGCCTTGCGCTGGCCGATCTTGACCGCAACCAGCGCGATGGCCAGCGCGGCGCTATCGGTAAACATGTGCGCCGCATCAGACAGCAGCGCCAAACTGTTGAACCACCAGGCACCGATCACTTCGGCGATGAGGAACCCGCTGGTTAGGGCAAGCGCAATCGCCAAACTGCGAGCGGGTGCTCCTTTGGCATGATCATGGTCGTGCCCGCCATGGCCGTGGGAATGTCCGTGGCTGTGAGAATGACCGTGTCTGTGACTATGCCCACCATGATGATGCGTGCCATGATGGTGGCTGTCATGGCTGTACGCGGCATCGTCATGATGACCATGGTCGTCATGCTGGCCGTGCGTATGCACGCCATTCCGATGCGCGTCCGGATCAGCCATGCAGACGCCCTGCCCTATCCGCCGTCACGATCATCCGGGTTCTTTCCCTCGGCCTCTTCCGCCTGGCGACGATAACCTTCCGCCTTGGCTGCCGCAACCTTGCGCCGGATGAAACCATAAAGCAGCAAATGCATGCCGATGGTAATAAGCACAACAGCTGCAATGATCTTGATTTCAGCAGACATATCCGATGGCCTAAATTAAATTCTCGCGGTTGGCGAGAGTGTGTCATCACTACGGTCCGAAATAATGAAATATGTCGCGGCTGCCCTGTAACACCGAAATAATTTCGACAGCATCTTCCGAATATCGGAAGAAGATCACGTAATTTTTATGTGGTGATGATCGGAGGTCCTGTCCAAGTTCGGGACGTGCGGTTCCAATTGTCCTGAAAGGCTGGCGATACGACGACACCGCGCATCGAGTTCGAGAATGAAGGCTTCGGCAACATCCTCGCTTCCGCTGTCATCTGTGAGATAATCGGCTATATCCCGCAAATTGTCCCGTGCCGCGCTGCTGTAGCGCAAGCGACGGGTCATGCCGCGGCCTTACCGGCCCGACGTTTATCAAGATGAGCCCGCACATGGCCCAGCACATCATCGGAATCATGCGCCCCGCCCCGGTTGATCGCATCATCGATAGTCGCCTTAAGCGACGCGAGCTTTTCCTCGCGCTCCTCGACTAGCCGCAACCCTTCGCGCACCACTTCGCTCGCAGAACCATAGCGACCAGCTTTCACCAGCTCTTCAATGTAGCGCTCCCAACGTTCGCCGACCGAAACATTCATGCCATTTGCTCCTGTGTGAGGTCATAAATCTAGCATGATGTCAATTTATGCGCAAATTTTGTTATCTCACTCCACCGTCACCGATTTCGCGAGGTTTCTAGGCTGATCGACATCGGTGCCTTTCGCAACCGCGACATGATAGGCGAGCAATTGCACCGGCACCGCATAGACCAGCGGCGCAATCAGGGGGTGGACATGGGGCATTTCGATGGTGGCGAGGCAGCCTTCGCCAGCTTCTTTCAACCCTTCGGCGTCGGAAATCAGCACGATCTTACCGCCGCGCGCGCGGACTTCCTGCATGTTGCTCACGGTCTTTTCGAACAGCGGGCCGGAGGGCGCGAGTACAATCACGGGGACATTTTCGTCGATCAGCGCAATGGGGCCATGCTTCATTTCGCCTGCGGCATAGCCTTCGGCGTGGATATAGCTGATTTCCTTGAGCTTCAGCGCGCCTTCGAGCGCCAGCGGATAATCGGGGCCGCGCCCAAGATAGAGCACATCGCGCGCGGGTGCGATCAATGGCGCCATTTTTTCGATCTCGCTGTCATGCGAAAGTGCCGCATTCAGGGCTGCCGGGGTTTCCGTCAAATGCGCGACAATCGCCTGTTCTTCTTCGCGGTTGATGCGGCCCTTCACCACCGCCAGATGCGCGGCGAGCGCAGCCAGCACCGCAAGCTGGCAGGAGAAAGCCTTGGTTGAGGCCACGCCGATTTCCGGCCCCGCGTGGGTGGGGAGCAACAGGTCGGCCTCACGCGCCATGCTGCTGGTTGGCACATTGACCACAACGGCGATCTTCTGCCCTTCGGCGCGCGCATGGCGAAGCGCGGCGAGTGTGTCTGCCGTCTCACCCGATTGCGAGATGAAAAGCGCCAGCCCACCTTCTTCCATCACTGGTTCGCGATAACGAAATTCGGATGCGACATCGATATCGACCGGCATGCGGGCAAATTGTTCGAACCAATATTTGGCGACCATCCCGGCATAGAAGCTGGTGCCGCACGCAACGATGGTGACGCGCTTGATCGTGCTTAAGTCAAAGTCCATTTGCGGCAGCGCGATCTGCTGTTCAACCGGGCGGATATAGCTGCGCAGGGTTTGCGCGACCACCGTCGGCTGTTCGTAAATTTCCTTCAGCATATAGTGGCGGTAGTTGCCCTTTTCGACTGCGGCCGCCGATACGCCAGACGTGGTGATTTCGCGCGTGACGGGGTTATTGTCCTTGTCGAAAATCTGGGTGCCATCGCGTGTCACGACCACCCAATCGCCTTCATCAAGATAGGCGATCTTCTGCGTCAGCGGTGCGAGTGCCAGCGCGTCGGACCCCAGGTAATTTTCGCCCTCCCCATAACCGACGACCAGCGGCGAGCCCAAGCGCGCGCCGATCAGCATATCGTCATGCTGCTTGAACAGGATGGCGAGCGCGAACGCGCCGCGCAGTCGGGGAAGCACGGCCTTGACCGCGTCCTGCGGCGACTTGCCCGCCTCGATCTGTTCGCTCACCAGATGCGCAACCACCTCGGTGTCGGTTTCAGAGGTAAAGACGCGGCCCTTCGCCTGCAATTCCTCACGCAATTCCTTGAAATTTTCGATGATGCCATTGTGCACCAAAGCGACATGATCGGTTGCGTGCGGGTGGGCATTATGGGTCGTCGGCGCACCATGTGTTGCCCAGCGCGTATGCGCGATCCCGACATGGCCGGGGAGCGGTTGCTCGACCAGCACCTTGGCGAGATTGTTGAGCTTGCCTTCAGCCCGGCGACGATCAAGCACGCCATCATGGACGGTCGCAACGCCCGCGCTGTCATAACCGCGATATTCGAGGCGGCGCAGACCATCGACCAGATTGTCCGCAACGTTGTTCGTGCCAATAATGCCAATAATGCCGCACATAAATTTCCGGGCCTTTTTATTAAAGAATGTAAGGAACACGAATCCCCGGCATCTCTGCTGGAAAATCTTTCGTGTTGCGAGTAATCAGAATCGCATCATTCACTTGCGCGGTAGCAAGAATATAGGCGTCCATCAGCTTCATTTTTGAACGGTAATGAATATCGACCGCAGCCGTGGCAATCCGCGTGTCGATTTCCACGACATCAAAGGGCGCGATCAATTGCTTGATGATGTCCCGTTTTTCCAGCGGTTCGCCGGCCATGATCTCGGTCCATACGATACGGCTGATGCGATGGCGACGATAGCGCGAAATTTCGGCCACCGCCGGAGATTTATCGCGCAGCCAATCAATCAGGATATTGGTATCGAAAAAGGGATCGGACACGGAAGATTATATATCGTCATAAGGGCGGCGGTCTTCGCGTAGCGCCCGTTGATAATCGACCCCATCGCCAATGTCGGCACGATCCTTCCAATAACCGGCACCACGCTTGATCCAGTCCTGGCTATTGTCATTCTGGGTAAGGTATAATTTGATCGCTTCGCGCAGCATCGCGGCACGGCTCTTGCCTTCCTCCCGCGCAATCCGGTCGAGGCGGTCAATATCTTCATCAGGCAGATCGGCAAGGATGCGCGTCATAATGATATACTGATATCATATCATGATATCATGTCAACAAACTACCAGAGTTTCCAGAATGGCTTCGTGGGTGCTGGAAAAATTGATTGAGAGGGGGGTGATTGAGAAGAATCCATCATTATCAGACCCAATTGTTTCAAGTTAGCGTCAAAACCAAACATTGTTTCTAGGCGTTTAGCCCAAGAACCCGATATCCGACGGCCAATTTCATGAAGTAGTTTAGGATCGCGCATTACCCGTGTCACAAGAGGTTGTCCGGTATCGCCTAGCTCGATTATTTCATCGTCGCCAGCGTCGAAACAAAGTTTCGTAATATTACCGTCGGAAACTTCACAACCAAAATCCCATCCGTCGTCATCACTCATTATGACAAGAACGTCGCATTTAGTCAGTTTGTTCAGAAGCAGCCCCACGTGAACAGCCACCTTGGGAAACGTTGATGCCCGTTTCAACCTTATCAATTCGGTGTAAAATTGATCGAGGGGAGCGGCCTTCCCACCAAATCGATCCGCAAACGCTACCCCGGAAGGTCTGTGACAAAAGCATGGTTCAGAAGAAAATCTAGTTTCATTTTGCGATGGATTATTGGGATTGGGGTGCCGTAACCACTCGACAAGGGTTATATCTGTTTTAGGAAGGAGGTAGGCTCGCCACGGTATTGATTTGTCAATCTCATGAAGACGGTCGGTGTGTTCCAACCCTCTGATTGCAGCGAACGATACCAGGTAACCCATCTACTTCCCCGCCTTCTTCGCAGCACTCACGTCACGAAACCGCTTCGCCCAGCCCTCTTTACCTTCCTGCTTGGCGCGGGTGAGGCCGAGGGCATCGGCATCTACATCCTGCGTCACCACACTCCCCGCCCCGACAATCGCGCCCGCGCCAATATTCACTGGCGCGACCAAGGAAGAGTTGGAACCAATAAACGCGCCCTCCCCGATCACGGTCGGATATTTGAAATAGCCGTCATAATTGCAGGTGATCGTGCCCGCGCCAATATTCGCGCCCGCGCCGACCGTTACATCGCCGAGATAGGTCAGATGGTTCGCCTTGGCGCCCTTGCCCAGCACCGCTTTCTTCATTTCGACGAAATTGCCGACCTTGGACTTTTCTTCCATCACCGCGCCGGGGCGGAGGCGGGCATAGGGGCCGACCTCGCAATTTTCGCCGACGGTTGCACCTTCGAGATGTGAAAAGGCGCGGATGGTGGAGCCGCGCGCCACTTTGACGCCGGGCCCGAATACGACGTGCGGTTCGATGGTTACATCATTGGCAATCTCGGTATCCCAGCTGAAAAAGACCGTCTCGGGTGCGCGCAGGGTCACGCCGCCGTCCATCGCTTCTTCGCGCTTGAACTGCTGCCATTGCGCCTCGGCGGTGGCGAGCTCCGCACGGCTGTTGATGCCCGTGACGTCGAACGGGTTAGTCTTGACCACCGCCGACTTGCGGCCATCTTCGCGCGCGATATTGACGATATCGACGAGATAATATTCACCCGCCGCATTATCATCGGTGACGCGCGCTAGCAGCGCAAACAGATCGCTTGCCTTCACCGCCATCAACCCCGAATTGCACAGGCGCACCGCGCGCTCGGCCTCGGTCGCATCCTTATGTTCGACCATCTTTTGGATAACGCCATCGGCATCCGCGATAACGCGGCCATATTTGAGCGTGTCTTCGGGTTCAAAGCCGAGCACGACAATGGCGGGCTTGTCATCGGCCTGGAGCCGCGCGACCATTGCGGTCATCGTCGCGGCGGGAACCAGTGGCACATCGCCGTAAAGGATCAGCACATCGCCATCCGGGTGCTGCGCGATAAAGTTGCCAAGTGCGCCTTCGGCCTGTTGCACCGCATGGCCGGTGCCGTGCTGCGGGTCTTGCACGGCGATGGCGACGGGGCGACCCGCCACAGCCGCTTCGACCTGCTCGCGGCCCTTACCGACCACCACCACGGATTGGGTGATGCCCAGCGTGTCGACCGTGTCGAGCAGGTGCAGAAGCATTGGCTTACCCGCAATCGGGTGGAGCACCTTGTGCAAGCTTGATTTCATCCGCGTCCCCTGCCCCGCGGCAAGGATGATGGCGGCGAGCGGGGTAGAAAGGGGCGAGGTGTTGGTCGTCATATAGGGCCTTTGATTTTGAACCGGCGTGGGTCCGCATGAGGAAGCTTCCACGCAGAAATATGCCGAGCCCTTTGCCACGAAGATCAGGGGGTGGCTAGAGGGTGTGGAGATGGGATTACATGCGCTGACTTGTTCCCCACCCTCCCTTTTCCGGGAGGGTCAACAGGCGATTACGCCTTTTGGGGTGGGTTTGGTGCCGCGCGGCTTGACCCACCCCGAAGCCGCTTCGCGCCTTCGACCCTCCCTGAAAAGGGAGGGTAGATGAGAGCTCGCGAAGAACACAAAAAAGGCCGCCGGATTGCTCCAGCGGCCTTTCAATTCGGTTGAGCTTAACCTCAGCCCAGCTTTTGCAGCTGCGCCATGATCGCCATCGATTGTTCAGCGCCCGATTGCGGCACGGTTTCACCTGCGCGGTCGATGATCTTGTCCCAATTGGCCGCGATTCCTTCGGCGGTACGGTCTTCGGGCTTGAGGGCAACGCCCGGCGTCAAGGTGATGTAGGCGGCCTGATAAACGCCCGCGCCTGCACCCACGATCATGTTGGTCGGCGCATCCTCGCTCACCAGATAGACCGCTGCCGGGGCGACATTTTCCGGCGCCAGCGCCTGGAAGAAGGCTTCGGGCATGCCAAGGTCTTCGGTCATACGGGTGCCAGCCACCGGTGCCAGTGTATTGACCTTGATGTTGTTTTTCGCGCCTTCAATCGCGAGCGTCTTGGTAAGCCCCGCTAAGCCAAGCTTGGCCGCGCCATAATTGGCTTGCCCGAAATTCCCGAACAGGCCGGTCGACGAAGCCGTCATCAGGATGCGGCCGTAATTTTGCTCCCGCATGGTTTCCCACACCGCCTTGGTGCAGTTGGCCGAGCCCAAAAGGTGGACTTTCACCACGAGGTCAAAGTCGGGCACATCCATCTTGGCAAAACTCTTGTCGCGCAGGATGCCCGCATTGTTGATGAGAACATGCACCCCGCCCCAGGCTTCCTTGGTCTTGGCGACCATTTCGACCATCTGGTCATAGTTGGAAACGTCGCCGCCATTCGACATCGCCTCGCCGCCTGCCGCCTTGATTTCTTCCACAACCTTGAGCGCGGCGTCGGAATGACCCGTCCCGTCGCGCGAGCCACCCAGATCGTTGACGACGACCTTGGCGCCGCGCTTGGCGAGATCGAGTGCATAGGTGCGGCCCAAACCACCACCCGCGCCCGTCACGATGGCAACTTTATCCTTGAAGCTGATCGACATGAGCAAAACTCCCGTAAACTGTATAAATCTTGGCGCGCGTGATGGGCTAATGTGCGGCGGCGCGCAAGATAAAATTACGTTTACGTAAACTGCCGCTACGGCAAACCAGCGGCTGAAGCCAAAGCGGTCAGCCTGTCGCTGATCTGTCATAAAAACATCGCTCAACTGTCATCAAAACGAAGTCAAACAGTCATGTTGGAGGCCTAGTGGCGGCGCATCAGAACGAGAATCACCTCAAGGGGGAATCGAATAATGCGTACCAAGACCATGCTTTTCGCAGGCACCATGTTGATGGGCTTTACGCCCGCCGTCGCTCATGCTGCGGCACCTGATGCGGCTCCGGCCGCCGCGCCAGCTGCCGCGCCCGCCGATGAGCCAGCTGCTGCGGACCCGCAAAATACAGATGGCCTTACCGAAATCGTCGTGACCGCGACCAAGCGCGAAACCAATCTTCAGGAAACCCCGATCGCGATCAACGTGATGGGTGCCGAAGATATCAAGAAGCGCCATGTGCAGAGCCTGCTTGATCTCGCCGACGGCGGTATCCCGAGCCTGCGCGTTGCAACCTATGAATCGCGCCAGTCCGCGCTCACTATCGGTATCCGCGGAATTGTACCGGGCGATGCCAACCAGCCCGCGCGTGAACAGGGCGTCGGCGTCTATATCGACGGCGTTTATTTGGGGCGTCAGCACGGCCTTAACGCCGCGCTGTTCGACATTGACCGCGTTGAAGTGTTGAAAGGGCCGCAGGGCACCTTGTTCGGTCGCAATACTGAAGGTGGCGCGCTCAATATCGTGACCCGTGCACCAACCGGCGAACTTGGCGGTGTCGTTAGCGCCGGCGTTGGCAATTATGGTAGCTATTCGACCTCGGCGCACATCAACCTGCCAGCCTTTGCGGGTCTTGCAATCAAGTTCGACGGACTGATCGATCATCAGGATGCGACCACCAAGAACCCGATGGCGGGGCAGCTTGGCTGGAACTTCCACCACCGTAAAGGCGGTCGCGTATCGGCGCGCTGGAAGCTGTTCGACGGCTTCACCGCTGATTTCTCCTTCGACATGAGCAAGGACGAAAACACGCCTTTCTACAGCCAGCTCATCAACTTCAACCCGAACAATTATCCGGTTGCAACGCTTGCCCAGATACAGGCGAACGGTAATCGCCTTCCGACCGGCATGATTGCACCGCTACCGGGCATGATTGTCGTCACCGGTGATCGTATGAGCCGCGGTGATATCGCTGTGCCGCAACAGGCCAGCGTCGATAAAGCCAAGGGCTATATGGCCTCGCTCAAGTGGAAGGTCGCACCGGAAATCGAACTGCGCTCGATCACCGCATGGCGCTCGGTCGATGCGGAGCAATGGGACAATTCGGGCGGCGCGCACCGCAGCCCGGCGTTCCTCCCCAACGCCAACTTCTCGCGCTACAGCCTCTCTTTCCTGACCCAAGACCAGTTCAGTCAGGAATTCCAGGCGGTCGGCGGTATCGGCAATGTCGATTATGTCTTGGGCGCATATTATTATAACGAAAAGGCAGGCGAATGGGCCGCGACGCCCAATACCAACCGCTGGAATTCAACGGGTACGGGCTATACCATTAATACGCCGATCCAGTGGGATATTCCGGATATTGCCAACCCGGTTTCCACGCCGCAGCTTTCGGTGTCCCGCGCCACCCGTGCTTCTTCAAAAAGCTATGCCGGTTTCGGACAGGTGACCTGGCACGCGATGGATACGCTACACATCACTGCTGGTGGCCGTTATACGCACGACAAGAAAGAGGGCGTGCTCTACCGGCTGAACAATGCGGCGGCAAACCTGCCGTTCGCGTTCAAAGGCAACCGGTTTGACCCGCTCGTCGTGGTCGCATGGGAACCGACAGATCGCGTCAACCTCTATGCCAAATATGCCACCGGATATCGCGCGGGTGGTGCAAGCTCGCGCTCGCTGACCTTCCGCTCCTTTGGGCCGGAATCGGTGCAGTCCTACGAAATCGGTGCGAAAACCGAATTTCTTGATCGCAAGGTTCGCCTCAATCTTGCGGGCTATATCATGGACCGCAAGGACAGCCAGTTTGACTTCGACCAATATGTCTATCAAACCAACGGCACGGTGCGGCATACTCTTGAAACGGTGAATGCGGCAGGCAAAACGCGGATCAAGGGGATCGAAGCCGACCTCACCATCCGGCCGACCAACACGCTTACGCTCAACGGCTCCTATGCTTACACACACTGGAAAGTGCCGCCGACGATCAACCCGCTGATCCCGGGCGGCACTACCTACCAGCCGCTCTATATCGTCTATACCCCGCGCCACGCCGCTTCGGGTGCAATCGATTACGAGCTGCCGCTCGGCACGTCGAACGATATGGCGCTCAAATTCCATGCCGATGCAAACTACGCAAGCCGTCAGCATACATTTGACAATGAAGATGTTCTGGCTGATCCGAGCTTCATCGTGAATGCGCGCCTGTCGCTGGCCAATATCCCGATGAATAATGGCGGTCCGGCGCTGACCTTGTCGGTGTGGTCGCGTAATCTGTTTAACGAACAGCATATCTATCGCCGCTCGAACGCCAACCGGGATCCGATCGACGGTAACTATCTGACCGTGGTAGGCGATTATGCTAACTTCAATGCCCCGCGCACCTTTGGTCTGGAGGCTGCCATCAAGTTCTAATCGAACGACCCTGTAGTGAAGGGCCAAGGCTCCGGCAGGAGCCTTTCCCAAACTCCCAAACTTTCGCCCGCGTGTCCACTCCGGTGACCACGACGGGCGAATTTTGTCATTTAACTGTAGCAATATTATAGGATTCAGGCCTAGGGGCGGCATCAACCTTATCGGCTGATGGGAAGGCCCAAAACGTGAACCGCAAACGACTCATCCTTACGACCGCGCTACCCCTTGCACTGTTTCCGGCGAACGCTTTTGCCGAAAACACCAAGCCGGGCGAAGCCGATGCCGCGATCGTTGCGTCTGCTTCCGTGCCTGATGATGCAGGCGAGGTTGAAGCGAAAGCTAATGCGGCAGAACCGTCACCGGCCAAACCCGAAAGCAAGAGCGGGATCGAACTGCGCCCGCGTTGGCGCGTGCAATATGACGTCGGCAAGGTCTCTGCGCCCGACAATGTCCGCGCGTCCGGCATGGGCTGGAACGATATGTTGCGCAGAGCACAGGTCGGTGTTGATGCCAAATTCGGCGGCGGCTGGAGCGCGCGGTTCGACGCCGACATGGCGGCGCCCGACCCCGAAATTGTGGATGCCTATATTGCGTACGATACCAAGCATCTCAACATCACCGTCGGTCAGCAGAAAGTCTTCCAATCGCTCGATGACATGACCAGCGATTTGTCGACAAGTTTTGCCGAGCGTGCGGCCTTTGTGCAGGCCTTTGCTTTTAACCGTCGGCTCGGTGTCACCTCGACGCTGAAGCGCGGCGATCTGGCGCTGCAAGGCGGGATCGGAACCGAGCCGCTAATTGGCCTCAACGACGTCAAGACCAATAGCTTGGGAATCGATGGCCGCATCGTCTGGGCACCCAAAATGGGCGAAACCCAGATCCATCTCGCAGCCTCGGCGCATTGGCGCGACCGCAATGATCTCGCCAATAGCGGCCTTCGCTACCGCGCCCGTCCCTTTGTCCGCACCACCGACACGCGCTTCGTCTCGACGCCGTCGCTCCGCGTTGAAAAGGAGCTGGGCTACGGTCTCGAAGCCGGCGCGGTGCGTGGCCGCTTTCACGCAACCGGCGAAGCTTATTGGGTACGGCCTGATCTTGTCAGCGGCGCCAATCCCACCCTGTGGGGCGGCTATGCCGAAGTTGGGCTGTTCCTCACCAAGGACAGCCGGCCCTATAAGGGCGGTGCCTGGGGCACGATCAAACCCGAAAAGCCGCTGGGATCGGGCGGCATTGGCGCGCTCCAGGTCAATGCGCGCTATGATTATCTCGACCTCAACAGCGGCGGATTCAAAGGTGGCAAGCAGAATGCCTGGCTCGGCTCCATCATATGGACGCCGATTGAACAGGTGCGCTTTTCGGCCAATTATGCGCGGTTGAATTATAAGGACGCGGTCATCGCGGCGACCAATGGCGACCGGGACTATAAGGTCGATTCCATGCTGTTCCGCTTCCAGATTTTCTATTGACGCACCAGCCTCCTACTCCCCCACAATCTTCATCAATTTGCGCTCGACCGGCGCGAGGATGCCGGGGAGTTCGTGGCCGCGTTTCAGGACGGCACCGCCTTCGCCGATCAGCGCCCACATGCCCTGGCGCTGGCGCAGCGCGGGGCGTTTTTCGATGCGATATTCGGGGCGCTCGGCGGTGCGGCGGAAGCAGGAGAATATCGCGGCATCCTTGTCCATATCCATCGCATAATCGCGCCAGTGTCCGGCCGCCACCATGCGACCGTAAAGGTCAAGGATGCGCATCAGTTCCTCACGCTCGAAGCCGACCTGTCTTGGACCGGTCGCCGGGAGCGGAAAGGGTGTGACATTATGCATGGATACGGCGGTTTATCCCTTATCAAGCCGCCATCAGGCGGAGCGTTTTGACTGGCTCTGCGCCGAAGACGATTTTGGCGCATCGACGCGCGTTGCATCGGCTTTGCCCGCACGTTCGGCCATCAGTTGCGCAAGCTGCTTTTGCGCGGTCTCAAGCTGGCATTGCAGCATTTCAAGCTTCTGCGTCTGCGGATCGAACATCTCGCTGCAAGGCGTACCATAAGGCACGAACTCCTTTTGATATTCGCTCGCGTCAACCAGCGTGGGCTTTGCGGGAATACCAACCATCACCGCCCCTTCGGGCACATCGCGCGTCACCACCGCATTGGCCCCTACCCGCGCGCGCGGGCCGACCGTAATCGGCCCCAAAATCTGCGCGCCCGAACCCACGATCACATCATCCATCAGGCTCGGATGGCGCTTACCCGCAATGCCATTGGCAGGATTGGTGCCGCCCAGCGTAACGCATTGATAGATCGTTACATTATTGCCAATATCCGCCGTCTCTCCGATCACGGTAAAGCCATGATCGATAAACAGATGCTTGCCGATTTTCGCGCCCGGGTGAATGTCGATCGCCGTAATAAGCCGCGAAAAATGGTTGATGAGCCGCGCCAGAAAAAACAGGTCCGCTTCGAACAGCCAGTGCGCGACGCGGTGCAGCCCCAGCGCCCACACACCGGGATAGAGCAGGATTTCCCAGCGCGAACGCGGCGCGGGATCGCGCGCCTTGATCGAATCGAGATAATCGATGAGGTCATTCAGCATATCTGCGTCCCGCTTCTTACCCTTGGCCCGTTAAATCGCAGCCTTCGAGCGGACCAGTATAAGCATTGTAACAATAAATTGCTACCATAGGCGCGGTAGAAAATAGCGTTTGGGCCTGGCTCCGCCACTGGCATAAATCGATAAAAGCGATTAAACTTGCACCATGCACCCCTATCTTCCGACCTTGAAACAGCTTCAATATCTGACCGCACTCAAGGAGCATGGTCATTTCGGACGCGCGGCCGAGGCGTGCTTCGTCACCCAATCGACCCTCTCGGCGGGGATCCGCGAGCTGGAATCGCTGCTCGGCATCATGCTGGTCGAGCGCACCCGCCGGGTGGTGCGCTTTACGCCGCTCGGCGACCGTATGGTCGAACAGGCGCATAAGGTGCTGCGCGAGGCCGAACAGCTTGCCGACATGGCGATTGCGGCGGCGAAACCGCTGGCGGGCGAATTGCGCATGAGCGTAATCCCCACCATCGCGCCCTTTCTCCTGCCGCAACTGCTCCCCCGCCTGCGCAAGGAACGCCCCGAACTGAAGCTTTATCTGCGCGAGGAGGTGAGCGCTGCGGCCTGCGATTCGCTCCATCATGGCCGGGTCGATTGTGTCCTGCTCGCGCTCCCTTATGTTTGCGGCGATGTCGATCATGCCGACCTGTTCGAGGACCGGTTGCTTGTCGCCTATCCGCCCGGCTATCCGGGGCCGATCCCCGATGCGGTCTCCGCTGACACGCTTGAGGCCTCCGAAATGCTGTTGCTCGAAGACGGGCACTGCCTCAAGGACCATGCGCTGGCCGCCTGTAACCGGCCGGATTTGCGCGCGGGCGCAACCATGATGGGCACCTCGCTCCACACGCTGGTGCAGATGGTGGCGGGCGGGCTCGGCGTGACCATGCTCCCCGAAATGGCGGTCAAGGGCGGCATCCTGGAAGGCACGGGCATTACCGCCCGCCCGCTCACCTCCGAACATGACAGCCGCATGATCGCGCTCGTGTGGCGCAAGAACAGCCCGCGCGAAGAAGAATTCCGCTTGCTCGCAAGGATTATGGCCAAAGGGTGAGGTTGATCTCCCGAAGTTCACACTAAAATCACACCAACGTCGTTTTGATGGGGGCAAGATAAGCCCCTCAAGTTAAAAGCGACAAAAGCAACAGACTGTCGCGTTTTTCGTTCCAAATCTCCTTCCCTGCGAACTTAGGGTCCTGACCCTAGTTTTCCGGGAGAAATCAGCCGAGGCTAAGCGTGAGGTTAGGGCAAGAGCCTTGGCCTCGCAGCCGTTCGCCACTTCCGTTCGTCTCAAGCCCTTCGGCTCCCTTGCAGGCGCTCAGGATAAACTATGTCGAGACATGTTAGCCCCGTGCTTCAGCTTCTCATATCCTGAGCGTGTCGAAGGGCTCGAGGCGAACGGAGGATAGCGTGGCTAGATTCCCAAAGTTCCCACTAAAACGCGTTTTTTGATTCCCTAGATTCCCAAAGTTCCCACTCAAACCGCTTTTTTGCATCGAGCCAGATTCCCTAGATTCCCTCTCCAGCGTAAAATCCTCCGGCGAACGCCCCACCTCCACCAATGCCCCGCGGCGCACCAATATCGCCCACCACACCGACTCGAACCACAAGCTGGCAGGATTGCATAACTGTAGGAAAGCAAAATGATCACCACGCACAAATGATACGACCGGCGGCGCGCGCGCCACACACCTCCCCATCTATGATGGGGAGGACGGTGCGCCAGCACCCCGAGGGGCCCGTATCTGAAAGTCCCCACCCCGGCGGCTGTCCGAAAATCCGCGTCGTAACAAAAACAATAATGCTCCTGCGGGCGGCAGGAGCCTAGGGCCGCACGGCGCACCATAACCCTGGGCTCCTGCCTACGCAGGAGCATGATGAGGGTTGAACCACCACTCCTCCGCGCCTCCGCGCCTCCGCGTGAACCGATGAAATAGAGTGCCCCCTAAATTTGTGTGACCGCGACGGGATCGAACCAAAGCACGACGCCAACATAATCGTCATCCCCGCGAAAGCGGGGATCCATCATCGGGCGCTGAAAATCGCCCGACAGCAAAGATGTTTCGCGCAGAGACCGCAGAGGAAGCAGAGGCGCAGAGCCGCAGCGGGTTGAGATCAAGATCGAACTCTGCTCCCGTCCCTCCGCGTTCTCTGCGCCTCTGCGTGAACTAATTAAGTATTGTGTCACCGAAATTTTGTGTCACCGAAATTTTTGCCGAAATTTTTGCCGAAATTTTGGTGTCACCGAAATTGTTGCCAAGCGGTTCGCCAGCCGCGACAGCAACCTTAGTTGGGTTGTCCCTGCTGATTGCCCGTGCTATGCGCGTCCAGCCGAACAGCAGGAGTTGAGTATGCAACGGCCCTATGCCGAAGGAACCGCCCGCATCCGCGATAAAGACACGGGCATCGTCCACACCATCGAGGGCGGCTCCCTAGAGTGGGATTTGCAAGGCACCGGCGAAGAGGGTCAGATGGGCGACGAGATCGAACATCGCGGCACGCTCGATCACGAAGAACTGGGCGAAATCGTATGGACGATCTTCGAATATCCAGTTGGCGTCGAGAACATGCGCGACCACGAACTCAACGGCCATGATTTGGTCGCAGACTTCGACTACGGACTGCGGCACGAGCCAGACGGCCCGACGAGTAGGGCCGGTTGATCATCGCCGAGGCTACCGCCGACACATACGGCCCAGCATCGGAGAATAACATGGCCGGCCAGATCATCCCGCTACGAGGCGCAGAGAACGTCGAGACGCCCACGCCCTTGCGTCCACCTCTCTACGCCCGCGCTCGCGCGCCTCTGTCCGGCGCTGGTGGCCTCGCGCCGGCCTACTCGTCGAAGCGGTTGGCTGGGGAATCGGGGGCTGGG